>JBBRMR010000185.1:0-1529 GCA_038230735.1 Cytophagales bacterium | reverse complement strand
TGAGTGTTTATGATGGTTTTCATATTTTGGATATTTGAATGATAGTTTTTAAAAAGAACTTTGAATAAATACAAAATTATATAATTTTTATGAAAATTACAGTGAAAATTGAATGCAAAGTTTATTATAAAGAAACTTTGTATTTATATAAGTAACGGGAATTAAATAATATCATCCACTATGGTAATATTGTGTAAGATAATTTAGGTAATGTTGGATGTCTTAAAATTCTTTTTTCGTCAATATCCTCTGGTCGAGAAAGTTCTTTAATTGGGTAAAATTGGTCATTGATTCTAACTTCAACCGAGAGTCCTTGTTTGGTAGAAGTTTTCATAATTAGAATTTTGACTTGTTGAGCATTAGTTAAAATAGTATTTTTAATTGTTCTGTGAACATGAGCAAAAAGTTTTCTTTCAATGGGATTATACTTAGAACAATAAGGTGGATAATGGGCAATAACGATTTTTTTATCTATTTTTTTAGCCCAATCTTGAAGACATCTTTTGAATAAATGATGTCTATGTCCATTTGCTCCGCCACTATCACACAAGATGAGTATAGTAGTTGCTTTTGGATAAAGATGTTTTCCAAAGTTTTGCCACCACCAGTCCAAATTGTCAATCACAAAATGGGCTGTTTCATGGGAGTTTCCGATACTGATATAACCTTTGTTAAGTTTAGTATCAAAAATACCATGAGGAATTGCCTTACCTGTTGCCAAAAATGAAAAGTCATGATCATAGACATCAGGTGCTTTATTACCCTTGGATAAAACTGGCTGATTACGGGTTAATTGACCTAATACCTCCTTTTTCTTGGTATCAATCGAAATCATTGGATTATGATTCATGTTCATAAATAAGGCTACAATAAAGAAAATAATCTCAAATTGTACCGCTCTATCGGGGCTTTTTCCAATAGCTAATGTTTTGCCAGGTTTACGATATTTGTAATTATTTAACCGTAAAATTCGCTTAATACAACCATGTGAAACCTTTATTTGGTAGGTACTTTCCAAATGAAGGGCAATATCACAAGGTCGTAAATGAGTCCATTGTAGGGATTCATCTGTTGGACTTCCTGCCGTATGATTTACCAAATGTAATAAGACCCAATCGGTTAATTGCTCAATGGATTGTTCTTTTTTTTACGCCCACCGCCTTTGGCTCGTTGACGACTATAATCACAATGGTAATCATTATCAGATAACTCTTGTAGTCCTTTATTTATCGTCTGACGGTCACATTTAAAAACACGAGATAAATATCGTTTACTACCATTACCCAATCGTTTATATTCCATTGAAAGGAAATGTCTGCGTTGTTTTTCTGGTAAACTTAAATAATATTTGATTTGCTTTTCTAAAAAAGCACTATCGTAAAACTCTTTTGATGTACCCATATCTTTTTGGGTACAAAAATAAACAAAATGGATGAATTTATTAAATTAACGTTACTTATCGTCCTTGTTCTATTTTAACGTGAACTTTTCAGATTCCGAGTATAAAAAATAGCATAGGATTCAAAATG
>JBBRMR010000184.1:0-1542 GCA_038230735.1 Cytophagales bacterium | reverse complement strand
GACGATGAAAGGTATGCAAATTTCAAGAAATACAGGCAATTTTAATAAATTCCAACTAAACGGAAAAGAAATTGATTTAGCAACTGGTCTTAGTGATTTTGGAGCAAGGATGTATGGAGCTGCGGAAGGGCGTTGGTTTACTGTTGACCCATTAGCAGAAGAGTTTCATTCATATTCGCCATACAATTACGCCTTAAACAACCCCATTAGATTCATTGACCCTGATGGAGCAGCAGCACAGGATATAACGCTATTAGGAGCAAATAATTCAAGCGTAACTGTAAAAACCGATTTGGTAGATTTGAAAATTAACGCCAGCGGTTTAGGGGTTGATTTTGGTGGAAACTATACACTCTCAGGCAATGACATTTTACAGGCTGCCGTAGATATTGGCGGAATTTTTGACCCTACGCCAACCTTAGATATAATTGGAGCAAAAATGTCTGCCAATAATGGCGACTACTGGGGAGCAGGGGCAAGCCTTGTAGGTGCAGCAGTGCCTTACGCTGGCGACTTAGCCAAAACTGGTAAAATTGCCAAAGGTATTGATAAAATCTCTGATGCCATTGATGCGGCGAAAGGTGGTGAGAAGACATTTGAAACATCAAGAGCCGCACGACGTGAAGCAATGAGGGAAGCAGGTATTCCAACAAGCCAACCGCTTCTTCCCGATAAAGCTACTAAATCAAGTGATAAGATTTTTCTTACAAGAGATGGGAAACATACTGTACAGGATGCTAAAAATGATATTAGCCATCAAGGACAGCCGCATTGGGAAGCAGGACCAACAAAACCTGATTTTAGTAAACCTGATGGCTTAAATAGGAGTGGCAACAATAACAAGCCACAAATGGGAAAACCTAAATCTAAGGCATACTATGAGTAATAGCAGGCTTGATTTTTTACTCCGTAAATCAAAAGGAAAGGGGAGACTTTCATCATATTTACAATTATTTTTAAAGATAGGTTTTCAAAATGATGAGTTACAACTTGTTGAATTAATAGAATCGGATGTGCTTGTTGCGGAAATGAAAATAGTATTATTAAATTCATCAAGAGAAATAGAGTTTATATCTGGGGAAGATACTTTTATAGAATCCGATTTACTGAGAGAAAAGTATTTAGCTTTTGAACCAAATTCTAAATGCTATTTATTCACTGGTGATTATTTGTATTGTGGTATGTTCTTATGCAAGGCTACCACTGCGTTTGAGAGGGCTTTATTGTTAGCAAAGGAGGATAATCAAAATACTTGTTTTATCTTAGACTATGAATCCAAATATTTTTTTACTGTAAACTATTATGATTCTGACAATTTAGAACACCCTAATATTTTTGATATACAAAGAAGTATTCCTGTTTCATCTGAGAATATCTCGTCAAAAATAATAGGATAATAAAAATCAAAAAGCCCCTCGATTGAGGGGCTTTTTGATTTTATAAAGCGAGTGTTTTGAGTTGTCTTTTGGTAATAAAGGCATCCAAAAAGACCTTCACCACCGATTTATCGGTATCGGGTAATTGCTCAATAAATCTAAATTG
>JBBRMR010000183.1:0-1543 GCA_038230735.1 Cytophagales bacterium | reverse complement strand
CCATCATCAGTAGTATGAAAAGAAGTTCCCCCCATTGAATACATACTTGAAAAACCATTAATCTGAGAGTGAATTAAAAACCCTAAAGAAGGGCCAAAACTAATGTTAATAATCATTTTTCTTCCGAACGAGATATTCGGGAATAGTGAAAAATGTAAATAGTCAATCCTTAACAAGTCAAATTCGAGTTAAATAATAATTATTGGAAGCAGCAAATCGAAGAATTATTTGAATTTGGAATAGGGCAAAAAATAATTTTTGTTTCTTTTTGTTCATCCAGCTTTTAAAGTTGAATGCAGCAGCACTCATTAAAATGTTGATTGCATCACCAATTGAACCTTTTAGATAATTGACAATCATTCTGTATTGATTTTTCATGTGTGAGATAACCGGTTCAATAGATGCTCTTCGTCTAAATCGTTTTCTCATTTTTTGTTTCTGATAAGGGCTTTTATTTTTTCCATTATCCGGTCGTATAATTTGTGTGTTTCTTATTTTATTAACTCCCGGATATCCTCTGTCTACATTTGCGCTGGCGGCTTCTACTCCTGTAACGCGTTGATGTTGTTCTAATGTTTTGTCGAGTGTTTTACTGTCATGTGGATTGCCTTGAAAAGATACTGCTGCTACAATGATGTTTCCGTTTTGTGTTGTGGCGATGGACGCCTTATTTCCATACTCATAGGGTATCCCTGATTTACCTTTAGCAATGCAACTTACTTCTTGTTCGTGCAAAGAATAAATTTTATTTGAATCTCCTCTTTCCTGATTCAGTACACGCTCAAAAAGCGCTAAATCTTTTTGATAGTGAGCTACTTTTTCCTCTGGTAATTTCCTGTATAATTCTCTTACTAATCTTGTTGCAATGGTTTTTATTTTGCGCATTGCAGAACGGGCTTGTTTCCTTCTTTTTGGGTGATTGGCAAAACGGCTTTGTAACAAATGTTTTTTTACCACACGTTTATAACTCTGTCGCAATTCAATATGCTCTTTTGATGCAATCCTGATGCATTTATTAATGATTTTTATCCGGAGTTTATTATCTGTAGGAAAGGTGATATTCTTTTCCTGTGCAGTAGTATCAATATTTAGTTGATCACTTTTCCCTGCCTTTCCATGTATTTGAATACTCTGTGAGAAAATCTTTTCTATTCCCTTTTCTCCAATACGTTTACGAAAATGAACCAAGTCACTTGGATCACAAGGCTGCTTCCATTGAAAATGAGCTTCGCCACAAAAATATTGCATGTATGGATCACGTATCCATGCTTCCATTAAAGTTTCATCTCCTAAATTATAAAGCTGTTTTAAAATCAATAACCCTGTTATTAATCGGATCGGCTTTGAAGGGGTTCCGGTTCGTGAATACAGCGGTGAAAACTCTTTTTCTATTTCTTTCCAATCCATCTCTTCACCTAACAAAATAAGTTCATGATTTAAATTCACAAACTCCTTCAGTAAGGGTTGAAATAAATTCTTTTGACGTTGTTCGACTCCTTTTCCTAACATTTTTTTGCAAGCTTTATTCGCAAATTTCAACTTT
>JBBRMR010000182.1:0-1571 GCA_038230735.1 Cytophagales bacterium | reverse complement strand
TACCACACATCGGAGGCAATCCCTCACTTAGTGAAATGAGTTTTATCTTACAAGCTCCCGATAATACCTTGATTACCTTAGTTCCTGCCAATACTTATCAAGGAAATTATGTGGGTGGTGTAATAACTACTTTTGACGATGTGAGGTGGTGCAATTTTGGTTTACACTTTTATTGCTTGTTTAACTTGATTTTTGTGATACATTATTTCAAACTTATTTGGACTCATATACCCTATTGAAGAATGTAATCTTTTGGGATTATAATAACCCTCAATGTATTCGAATAAAACGGTTTTTAATTCTTGGATATTTTCATAGCCATCTTTTGGTATTTCCAGTTCTGTTTTCAATCTGCTCCACAACGATTCAGCATTGGCATTATCATAACATTCTGATTTTCTGCTCATACTTTGACGGATTTTAAAGGTCTTATTGATGAGTTTGTTCATATTGTCAGAAACATACTGACTACCTCTGTCTGAATGAATAATTAGCGATGAACCCACCTTTATTTTTCGCTTTATCAAAGCTGTTTCAAGAGGTTCACGAACCAAAGATTCTCTCATATTATCATCTACTTTCCAGCCTACGATTTTACGAGTGTGTAAATCCATATAGGTAGCTAAGTACGCCCATTTAACACTCTTTAACGCAATATAGGTAATATCGCTAACCCATACTTGGTCAGGAGCATCAGGCTTAGGCTTATCTAAGAGTAAATTTTCAGCCACTCGCTTTCCATGATTACTATCCGTAGTTTTAGGAACAAATGATTTGGGTTGAAGTGCCTTTAATTCATCCTCTCTCATTAATTTAGCCACGGTTTTACGGCTAATGTTTATCCCATTTTCTGAAATAGCTGCCTTAATCCGTCTACTGCCGTAACGTTTCTTATTGACTAAAAACTCCTTCCGAATTTCATGTTTAGCTCGCAAGTATTTCCTATCAGAATCATAACTATCACCTCGAATATAACGATAATAGGCTGTCCGACTCACTTTCATCACTTCACAAAGGGTACTAATTTTGTATTTTGATGAATGTATTTTGATAAATTCATAGACATCTCTTAACTGGACATTGAGAAGAGTGTCAAGGCTTTTTTTAAAATATCCTTCTCTGTTTGAAGACGACTATTATCTTTTTTTAGAGATTCATTTTCAGCAATCAATTTCAAAGTAAAACTACTCTGTTCCTCACTTGTCTTGGTTTTGGTCTTCATATTCTGGTCTGTTTTCCAACGATACAAAACATTTTCGCCAATGTCAAACGTTTCTGAAATTTCCTTAACATTTTTACCCGAATTTATCATTCTAAGGATTTCTACCTTCAAATCGTCATCATATTTCCGACGTGACTTAACCGCTTTAACCTTTATCATTTTCTGCATTTTTTATGCAAAAAAGTGTGCCGTTTTTGGGTACCATCTCATAATGGTCATTGTAAAGGCTACGTCCACTGGTCGGGCTTTGGTATCCGTTTTCTTCTGCAATTTGTTGAGAACTATTTAAGTCAATACCCAAACTATCCCTATCATACCAATAAATCAAAGCTATTTCACGCTGTGTTAG
>JBBRMR010000181.1:0-1581 GCA_038230735.1 Cytophagales bacterium | reverse complement strand
TTCCATGCCGTCTTTTACATCGAAACGAATATTGCCACCGCGCTCAACATAAGCCGTAACAGTGGTTTTATTAGCCATTGCAGCCTCTCTATTACCTACAAATGATTTACGCTTCTTATTGCTCATTCCCTTTGTTTTGCCGCCCACTATTGTAGTATCCGTTTCCACAATCATACCTTCGCCACCTAACGGGCTATCGTTATTTTCAGCAAACGTAGTACGCAACCGATGCAACATAAACCAAGCTGTTTTTTGGGTAACACCCAAATCCCTTGCAAGCTGGTGTGAACTGATTCCTTTCTTATGGGCAGAGAATATATAGAGAGCAAACAACCATTTTTGCAGTCCGATGTTTGAACCTTCAAATATTGTACCAATGGTTATTGTAAATCTTTCCTTACATGACTTGCATTTGTACATACCTTTAAATTCACCCTTTACAGTTAGCTTATAATGGTTTGCATCAACCACCCCGCAATGTGGGCATGTAGGAACGCCATTCCAGCTGCGCAACTCTAAATACTCCCTGCAAGCCTTGTCGTTAGGTAATGCGCTGCCCACCCAAACAATTCACTAAAACAAGTTCAAAATAACTGCCATAAAATTAGGAAATATCGAATGTCCCACATACCTTTGTTCCAAATTACTTCAAAAAACGAAGCAATATTACTATATAAATGACCGAACAGAGCATTTTTTGTGCTAAATAATGGAAGGCTAATTTACCTTTCTTTACATTTATCAAGGCACAGTGCACCTTTTCTTTACCTGCAATGGTAGTCAATTAACCCTAATTTACATTTTGTTATCCATTAATATGATTTACCAGCGCGGCTTTCAGCAAAAATAATAAGCAAAAACATCCGAAATTTTCAATTTTTTACCTTTTTCTATAAATCGGAGTAAGAATCGGAAAACATATGGGGCAGACCCGATAGCCTGCACTGAGCTTCCCGAAGTATCTGCCCATCGCCACAGCAGCCAACTATAAACACAATGGCAGTAAACAAAAATCAGGATTATCTATCTGACGAGACACTTGCCGAAGTAATGACAAAGTGTAAACCAAGTGTAAACCTTTTGTAAACCAAGTGTAAACCTCTTTTTGACATAACATACTGAAAACCAATAAAATTCACTTTACACACTCTGAAACAAAAAATGCTGACCGGGATTTGTAATCTCACGGCTTCAACCGGAAATAGTTCATTTGCTCATGCCATGTTATTCCAAAGAGAATTACCACAGCTCAATCGTGCCGTCTCCCGGCGACCCCCAATAGCATTCCCCCACAACCACAGCGTAGAGCTACCACTTTGTTCTGCGGAGCGATTGAACAAAGGGCGGCGCTTTCTTTTGGTACTTTTCTTTTCGCTGTAGAAAAGAAAAGTACGCTCCCGGCAGGGCAGACCACACCGGTAAAAGCACTGCCCGATAGCGACACCAAAATCAAACCACTTGGGAAGTTTTGTGCAATTTTCAGCCTACTAAACCTCTGATTATCAATACCAACCTGAGAATATATATTTTCACGAAAATTGTGCAAAAACGTTGGAAAGAAAAATACAAATAAACATGTTA
>JBBRMR010000180.1:0-1611 GCA_038230735.1 Cytophagales bacterium | reverse complement strand
TCCTGACTTGTCCGTTACTTAAAATCCAAAATCGTAACAAATAGAGAATATGATAGTTAGCTTTTAATTTTTCGTATTTTGCTGACCTAATCGGTGAAAATGTACAAAATCAGGCAAATTAAGTACGCTAAAAATTCAACTTCTGTACAAGTATATAAGATTGAGAACAGGAAGAGGATTATCATCAGACATATTGGTACTGCTCATAATGAAGAAGAGAATAAAAATCTGCTTGCACTTGCAAATGATTTTATTAAAAAAGCTTCAAAACAACTTGGCTTATTTAATAATGATTCCGCTAACACTATTCTTAATCTCAATCAAACAGAGTTTATTGGTATTCGCTACAATTTTTTGTACGAGTTAATATCAAAAATTGTAATTACAATAGGGTTTGATAAAATCAAAAACCAACTATTGATAGACTTAGTTATTCTTCGGATGATAGAGCCAGCATCCAAGCTTCGGTCAATCGAATTATTGGAAGAATATTTTGGAATAAAACACAGAAGACAAATTTACTATGAATCAGCTCCTCAATAGTTGAACTTAAAAACAAAAACAGAATCCATCAGTTTAGATTTTTCAAAGCAACATTATCAATTCAATTTCGATTTATTATTCTATGATGTAACCACATTATATTTTGAATCCTTTAAAGAAGATGAATTACGAAAAAATGGGTTCTCTAAAGACAGTAAATCGCAACAACCGCAAGTGCCTGTTGCTTTAATGGTAACCAAAGAAGGCTTTCCAATAGCTTATGAAGTGTTTACTGGAAATACGTTTGAAGGACATACTATCATTCCTTTTGTTAAAAGTTTCATCACTAAAAATAGTGTGAAAAAATTTACAATCATTGCAGATGCTGCTATGCTCAGTAAAGACAATATAATCGAATTAAAAAGCAATGCGATAAATTATATTGTTGGTGCAAGATTGGGCAACTTATCGGATGAAGTGATTACTGTAATTGATAAGAATATCATAAGGGAAGATGGGAAAAACATTCGTATAAAAACAGAAAATGGATACTTGATTTGTAATTACTCCTCGGTAAGATATCGAAAAGACAAACACGAGATGGACAAACAAATCGAAAAGGCAAAATCTGTAGTAAACCACCCTTCAAAAAACAAAAAACTCAAGTTCACAAAAGCAAACGGGCAAAATATTACGCTAAGCCAAAAACTTATAAATAAAACCCAGAAGCTACTAGGAATTAAAGGATATTGCACGGATTTAGAAGAAAGAATTGTGGATAATCGTACAATAATAGATCGTTACCATGAACTCTATAAAATAGAACAAGCTTTCCGAATATCTAAAAGCGATCTACAAACAAGACCCATATTCCATTTTAAAGAAGAGCCAATTAAATTACACCTACTGGTTTGTTTCATTGCATTAGTAGTGTCAAAACACATTGAACTTCAGACAAGCATCTCGATCAAAAAGTTCATACATGAAGGAAAAAAGATTACCGATGCTCGCTTGATAAATAAAATAACAGGGAAAGAACATTTGATAAGAGCTAGTTTAACTCCTGAAATAATAAAAATGTTGAACAATTTAAAGGTGCTGACCTAATTTGGACAAGTCAGGAAAAAT
>JBBRMR010000179.1:0-1612 GCA_038230735.1 Cytophagales bacterium | reverse complement strand
CTTTTACTCATATGTTGGCAGCAATGTGTGCCTACTCTTTTTACCAGAGAAAACCCAAAGTTTCTATCCAAACCCACAAAGCCTTAAAACAATATAATGGCCTGATTGCCGCTTAGAATATGAAAAGTTCACGTTAATTTTAGATAGTTGTAAGTGATTGAAGTAATCTTTTTATTTTTATCCTTTTTCAAACTACCGTCTAACCAATAATCATAATCATCATCGGTATTTGTACCGTCTCTGAAATCTCCTAAATCTGTGTTACTCGTGGTAGCATCGGCAAAAAAGGGTCGTTGATTTGCTTTCAACGACCCTTTTTTTAGCAATTCATAATTTTCTCCAAAAGGTGCTAACGCACGGGTTGTGGGTGGAAAACACTGCACAACGGCATGGAGAGACTTTTCTCAAATGGAACACCAACTAATGCAAATAAATAAACTACCACCATTTATCAAATGATTCAAAATTATTTTTAATTATATTCATAGTATCAATGTCTAATTTGCTTTGATAACTTATATAACCTTCTCCATTTTCACCAGAAAATGGTTCATGGATTGTAACTTTAAATAATACTTCATTTAATGTCTCTTTGACAAACTCAATATTAAAATACTCGCTTATATCTGATAGTTTAACGCTAATATCAGTTTTATAATTAACATTACTTATTTCGAGAATAAACTTATCCCATAACGAGCAATCAAACCAAATATCATCCGCTTGGTATAAAAATAAACCAGTAGGGTGCTTTATTCTTAGTACAATATTTGTTTTAAATGAGGGTAAATAAGAATCTGTCTCTATTATCTCCATTTCGATAGAGATTGGTCTTAAAATTGATATTTCTGACATAATATTTTTAATTTATTTTGGTAAAGCATGAATAAGTGCAGGCAATTGCCCTGACACTCTTGGAGCGACAAATTTAAGTTCCCATCCTCCCATATTTATCAACTGATTGTATGGAATTCCATTTTTGATTGCCGAGTTTACTGCACCTTGTAAACTTTGAAGTTCTATTTGTGTCACTAAGCGTACTACCTCGGGGGTTGAATTTATCACTTTCATTTGTAAAAATTCAGCAATATGTTCGGTTGCATTTCCATGAACCCAAATTTTTACTCCCTGTGAAGTGGTTAATTCAAAAGATTTTGGTAAAACAGAACCAGGATAATTCGCTTGCGTAGCAACAATGTCATCCCAAATTGAAGTCGAAGCTTTTCCAAATATTCCACCCCATAGTTTCCCAAACAATGTCCCCACAGGTTTGAAAATTTTACCTCCAATAATGGTGCTTTCAATTGTATAATTTGGTTGAATTCCATCACCATTAGGGTTAAGATGAGGGCGAGCCATGGCTTCTTTCAACGATGGCATCTTATTAGCCTCTTCTTTTTTCCCTTTATCATCTTGAACAGTTTGTCCATTATCTCCTTCAAAACTGCCGTTCCCGTTATTCATCCAAGTAGTATTATCACCTGATTTGTCCCAAAGGTCATCAATTAAACCTCGTACCATCATTCCATCAGGGTCAATAAATCTCAGCGGATTGTTGTTATTGTAAACAAATGGACTAAACCGCCTTGAAATCTCACTAAGCGGGTCAATT
>JBBRMR010000178.1:0-1642 GCA_038230735.1 Cytophagales bacterium | reverse complement strand
TTGCTTGTTTGATGGCTTGATTTTCTTTTTCAATTGCTTCCCATCTCAATTTGATTCTTTGATGTTGTAACGCATCTAATACTAACTTCACAACGTGGAACCGATCTGTTACTAGGCTACTTTCAGGGAAACACATTCTTGAAGCCAATTGCATATTGTTAGCCATATCAAGGGTAATTTCGGCTCACATAAAAAAGTTGGGGAGAAGTTATAAATTTGCCTAAAAAAGCAAATGGATTTTAGTATATTTTCTTCCTTTCTACCAGACGGTTTGTTATCCCATTTTGATATTGTTGGTTTTAAGGAGCTGGGTGATTTACAAACAAAGAAAGACTGTTTTTACATCTATTTAGATGAGAAAAACACTCTTCCTAATGATTTTAATTCTAATGATTTTGAGTCAAAAGGATTTTATCAACGCACTTTAATACAAGACTTCCCAATACGAGGAAAAGCTGTTTATTTAGGTATCAGAAGGCGAAGATGGCGCAGTAAAACAGATAAATCAATAGAAGTGAAAAGCGATTATTCATTTATAGCAGAAGGTTCAAAACTAACCATTGAACTTTCTGATTTTTTAAAAGATACAGGTCGAGACCCGAGAAGATACGATAAGTAATATTGCCAGTTATTATGGTGTTAAGGCTAATTTATTACAGCGCCATTATAAGAAAAAAATCAGTGGTTTTAAACAATGGGAGCAGTTAAATCATGCTGAAAACTATTTGATATATCCTCAGAACATAGGAGCAAATTTGGGCATTGATGAGTTAAGTTTATCAAAAGGAGAACTCTATACCTTTGTGACCAACAAAAGCGGAAAAGGAAAGAAAAAGACATTAGTAGCAGTTATAAAAGGCACTAAAAGTCAAGATATTATTGATGTACTGAATAAAATTCCATTAGATAAAAGAAAATTAGTCAAGGAAATTACCCTTGATATGGCTAACAATATGCAATTGGCTTCAAGAATGTGTTTCCCTGAAAGTAGCCTAGTAACGGATCGGTTCCACGTTGTGAAGTTAGTATTAGATGCGTTACAACATCAAAGAATCAAATTGAGATGGGAAGCAATTGAAAAAGAAAATCAAGCCATCAAACAAGCAAAAGAGCAAGCAATAAAATACATTCCAATTACTTTAGAAAATGACGATACTCCAAAACAATTGTTGGCTAGAAGTCGCTACATCATTGCTAAAAAGCAAAATCAATGGACAGATAATCAAAAGATAAGAGCTGAATTATTATTTAAAAACTATCCATCTTTACATCAAGGGTACAAACATACCCTTGAGTTTAGAAATATTTATGAACAAACATCAAGAGAAATAGCCAAACAACAAATCTTAGCATGGATAGAGAAAACGAAATCATTACAGTTAAATGATTTTAATACCGCAGCAAATAGCTTGAAATATCATTTAGAAACGATATTGAACTTCTTTATCAAACGACATACAAATGCAAACGCTGAATCATTTAATTCAAAAGTAAAGCTATTTAGAGCCAATCAAAGAGGTGTCGTAGATGTGAAATTTTTCCTCTTCAGAATGGAAAAACTTTTTAGTTAATCCCCATAAAATTTATGTGACCCGAAATTACCCTTGATATGGCTAACAATATGCAATTGGCTTCAAGAATG
>JBBRMR010000177.1:0-1815 GCA_038230735.1 Cytophagales bacterium | reverse complement strand
TTTTATATACCACAAAATTTTTCGTACAAGCCTATCTTAGTTCACTTTTTATCGTGATTTTTGTGGGAATGTTGCGTTTTGCTGAAGACTGGTTCGAACTGGAAGCCAAACGAAAAGAGATTGAAAATGAGAAATTAATGGTGGAATTACGCTTCTTGAAAGCTCAAATTAATCCTCATTTTTTGTTCAACACCCTCAACAATTTATACTATTTAGCCTTTACCAATTCGCCCAACACTACGGAGGTAATTGCCAAACTTTCGCAGATGATGCGGTACATGATTTATGATTCAAATCACTCAACCGTACCCATGAGTAAAGAAATTGAGTACATGGAAAACTATATCAGTCTGGAAAAATTACGCTTGAACAATCAAATTCCGATTAATTTTGCGGTAAAAGGCAATACTGATACTTTGATGATTGTACCCTTGATTTTTATTACTTTTCTGGAAAATGCTTTTAAACACGGAGTGAGTAATAATTCGGAAAATGCTTGGGTAAATATTTTTATCACGGTGGAAGGAAAACAATGTACTTACCGAGTAGAAAACTCTAAAATACCCAAGAATACCAATAATGAAGAGAAATCTGGAATCGGTTTGCAGAACTTACAACGTAGATTAGCGTTGAGTTATCCCGATAATTACGAGCTAAAAGTAGAAGACGAAACCGATAAATATTCAGTTGAATTAGTAATAAATCTCGCATGAAAATAACTTGTTTAATCGTTGAAGATGAACCTTTGGCTCGTAATTTGATGGTGGCTTACGTGGAGAAAGTGCCGTATTTATACCTCCTCAAAGCCTGTTCAAATCCATTGGATGCCATTGATTTTTTGCGGGACAATGCCGTGGATTTACTTTTTCTGGATGTTCAAATGCCCGAAATTACGGGTATTACTTTATTGAAAGTTTTACAAAAAAAGCCCTTAGTTATCCTCACAACGGCATATTCGGAATACGCCCTCGAAGGGTACGAATTAGATATTTTGGACTATCTGCTCAAACCAATTACCTTCGAGAGATTCTTAAAAGCCGTTGAAAAAGCTAATCAACGCATGAATATTTCAGCAACAACAGCAACGGAAATAATCGTTTCTGAAAAAACTGAATCCAAACAAAATTTCATTTTTGTAAAAGACGGTACGAAGCAAATAAAGGTGAGACTTGTTGATATTTTATACATTGAATCCCTAAAAGATTACGTCAGAATTTATACAAAAGCCCAAAAAATAGTATCGCTCTTGACCATGAAGGCATTGGAAGTCCAACTGCCCGAAACAGAATTCATCCGTATTCATAATTCCTTTATCGTCTCCTTTGAAGCTATTGATGCCATTGACAAAGAAAAAGTACAGATTGGAGAGGCTTTTTTGCCAATCAGTGATACGTACAGAAAGAGTTTTAAGGAATTTATTGATGAGAGGAGTTTTATTCAAAAATAATCGTCCTATTCCCATGAATAAAAACGCCTGTCTTCCAATACTAATTTCAAGGCTCCTGCCAGTACAAAATGCCAATCCTACTGTTGGGATTGACATTTTTTTGTCATGTTCTCGACAAATATCTTACTTTCCCGATATAAAACTTAATTTTACAAATACATTTTTCGTTAATCACACAGGGTAATTTACCCTACATGTATTTTACATTCAAATACCTAAATTATATGTATATAAGTGTTTAGACAAATTAAGTTAGTATAATATTATTTATATTTGTCATAAAAAGTTGTGGGTAAAATACGTATTCCAATATTTAGTAAAGTTCAAATTCAAGAACTTGAAAATGGTTATCGTCATGGCAAAAGCCA
>JBBRMR010000176.1:0-1950 GCA_038230735.1 Cytophagales bacterium | reverse complement strand
ATCCAACCCGCACTGTCCGCAATCGGATGGGGGCAATCGGCAGTGAATTTGCCGCTTTCCGCATCCTTGCAACCGCCGATATAATAAAGAGTTTCTTTGGCATTTGGTTTCGTAAATGAGCCTGAAACGCGACTGGTAAGTTCTATATCTGGATTTGCTTGGTCGCCAAATATATATTTCATAACTGCTCTGGTTTCCGCTTTGGAAAATTTGGGACGTTCGCCTGATTTGTCTTTTCTAAAATCCCACAATATTTCCTTGTTTTGATTGGCAGTACTATTTACTGAGTTTGAGCCAGCCGCTTTACCTTTTCCTTTATCTTTTGCCGCTTCGGTTGTTTCTGTTTGACCGTTTGGCTGACTACTCGCCTCAGTTTTAACCAAGCTACAAGCCGATGCCAGACTCAATATGACTAACAAAATTGCGATTGTCATGTTTATAAATAATTGCGTTTTCATAGTTTTATTCTCCGACTAAATTTATTCACAGGGACTTTATTTTCCGCCAATCGAATTTTTAAATGCCTCGTTCATTTCCGCATCATTTCCCGGAACAGACGCGCCAAGTTGAGTTTTGCTGTAAGTAATCAGCACCTTTTCGGCGATGCCGTCTTTTTTAATATCAAGAATGAAGATGCTTTTCATCTCAAGTTTAAATTCATACGTCATTCCTCCACTTTTTGAAAATCTTCTCAGGGTAAATCTAAAACGGTCATAATCCGTGCCGCCCTTGGTGGCAAACGAATTAGCCAACTCAGTTGAGAATGAATCAGACAATTTCAAAAAAGCCATTGCCTCGCTGCGGTGGATGCGGTTTAAGGTTACGTAAATTTCTGCTGGTTCTGATTCATTAATATCAATTTGTTCATCCGAATTGAGTTCGGAAAGTGTTGGCGCAAACGCCAGAACCTCAAATGAACCCACCGTCGTCAACCCCCTCACATTGCTCTCTAAGCCGTTGACAACATCCATTTGAAAAAACCAGTTTCCGCGAACTTTAGCATCCACTTCTGAAAGACAAAGTTTATTGTCTTTGCAATTTTTAATTTCTTTACTCCAATTCGACATATTTTTCTCCTTTTCACACTCCGATGAATTTAATGGTCATTTATTAGATCGGCTTCGACCTTCTACATTGATAAGATAATTCAAGAAAAACATTTCATATTTTATTGATTTTTTTTGAGAAAGTAATAATGAATCAGTATGTAATAGTTAAAGGTAAAGTTATGGTAATTGATATGAATATTTTGGGCGATTGGTAATGAAACTTGAGGCTTTATCGCTTTTACAGATTACGATTCATCATTCACTCTAAAAGTATAATTTGGGGTTTTAGAGTAATTGTTATTTTTACTTTAATTATTTTTAGACTGTTGCAACTTACGCATTTTCAAATAATGTTTTGTCACAAAGTATAATATTCTTAAACATGTATATAAAAGACCGATTTCGCACCAGAAAAAGAAAAAACTCATAAACCAATTGCCGTAATGGTTTTCACGATCAAGAATTTCTGAAATTGCCAATTGAGCCAATATCAAACACATTGGCGGAGTTAAAAGCCAGCAAGTAAATAAAACAATGAATCTTGGTTTTCTCTGTAGTATTTTGGTGAATGGGAATTTTCGCCGAAAAACTCCATTGGCTTGGATTACTCTTTGAGGATAAATCATTGACGGTGTGCCAAATGACGAACCGCATACTTCACAAAAAATTGCAGATACATCATTTGGGGCTAAACAATCCATACAAGGCTTAATTTCTTCATCAATGTTAGTCATAAATTTCTCTTTCTTTTTACAAATGGTTGCGGTTGGCTTTATTACATCTTCCACTTTGATAAGACAATTTAGGAAAAACATTTCATATTTTTTTATCCGCTACATAAAATCATTAATTTGTTCTTTTACCTACTATTTCACTTCCGGTTTATGTCTAAAATTTTGAT
>JBBRMR010000175.1:0-1970 GCA_038230735.1 Cytophagales bacterium | reverse complement strand
TTATGTGCCAGTTCCATATCCAACAACCAATTGTCTTCGTTTTTGGGTCTTTCGCCCGTGAAATACAGTAAGAATTTACCTTTGGGTGATACCTTATTAATACGATATTTTACTTCAAATTCATTGCCTTGTACGTGGATTTTCTCCACATTTTCAACCTCGAATTGTTGAAAATCTTCGGTAAAAGAGGATTTTTCGTCATACCAAAAAATAACCCGATTTTCCTCAAATCTTTCCGCCAAGGCTTCTGTTACGTTATTCATTTGTAATTAGTTTATTGCCTTCAATAGTAGTAATATATCTTTGATTTCTACTGGTTGGGTTTTCTGGTAATGTTCTTTTCAAAAATCCTATTTCTACAATTGGCTCTATGTACTCTTTAAAGTTTTTTGAATGCTTAATTAGACCAATGTGTTTTAATATTTCTACCCTTGTTTTGGCTGTATCGCAGTAAACTAAAATATCAATCATTCGATTTACTGCTTGTATTTTATAGTCCTTTTTATAATTTAGTAATAATATTTTGTGCAAATTTTCTAATAATTTCTTTTGTTTATCTGTGTCATTTTTTTGTTTATCTATGACACTTTTTTGTTTATCTATGACACTTTTTTGTTTATCTATGACACTTTTTGATTTATCTATGACACTTTCTGTTTTATCTTGGTTACTTTTTAGTCCATCTTGGTTACTATCTTGGTTACTATCTTCCAACAGAAAAACCTCATGAACTGGGATTATCACCACAAAAAAACGTCTTTCGTCTCCGTCAGTATCATATACCGCAGGTTTAGAGCCATTCAAGGTTAAGGCTCGCTTAATGGTGGGAATACCCGTTCCTTTTCCCTCCGTTAAATTGAGTTCTTTTAAATATTCACCAATTCTTCTGTTTCTGTATCTTCTGGCTCGGACTATTCCATTATTGAGATCATCTTTACGAATGGAAGGATCTGGTCCGCCGTAACTTATAATTTCAATCGCTTCTGGCAGAATCCGTACTTCGATGGGTTCTCTTAATTCGTAGTTTTTGTGATATACCGCATTGGCAAGTGCTTCTTCAAGTGCCTCAAATGGATAATTATTGAAGGTTTTTGATAAAGCCTCTCCTTTAATTTTGATGGTTTTTGACTTGACAATCTGTGCTTTCAAATAGGTCAAAGCATCCATTAATTGTTGTTGAATAGGTCCATTAAAATTCTTTTCGATAAAACTTGACCCTGCCACACCGTCAGGAAATTATACAATATTGATGGCAGTATCGGGAAAAAACGTTGAGGGCTTGGCATTAAACATCATTAATGCCACATTCTTGGGTAAAATATGTTCGTCTGAGCCTTCCACCAAATTCATTTGTCGGCACAATGCCAAATGACTAAGATTATTGAGTTCGTCTTGAAGTTTACTGCCAATGGCTCTTAGGTGCTGTTGGACTAAACTTATCGAAATATCGGATAAATTGGCTCGATGATTTACCCGATCGTCAAAGGGAATATTGGCAGTCAGACTGATGAGTTCTTTCTTTTCTTCAATGTTGGCTATAACAGTGCTTGAAAAACGACGAATGTAATATTGATATTCTTTCGTGCTGGCGGTTACATCCCTCGGAACTTCGTAAGGGCGATTACTACCCGCATTTACCCAAATCAATAAAACGTGTTTACCATCAATTTCTTCCAAGGAAAGACGTGGAAAATAAGTCGGGCGAATTAGATTGCAATAGCCCAACATTTCCCGTTGTACTTTATCAAAATTTTCTGGCTCAAAACCAAAAACGGGGCGTTTAGGCATTCCATTTTCTTCGTCAATACCCACAACAATATAGCCACTGCCCAAATTTTCAAAATCATTGGCAAAGGCAGTGATGGTTCGCAGAATAGCGGACGGATTCCAACTTCTCTTAAATTCTAAGCGTTCAGACTCAACTACTTTGCCCGCTAAAAGCTTTTCTATGGTTAATGGAATACTCATGG
>JBBRMR010000174.1:0-1972 GCA_038230735.1 Cytophagales bacterium | reverse complement strand
CTGAATAATACCATTTGAATAAATATGACCGATAACACAACCTCATTGACCTCCAAACAGGCTTGGAAAGACATCCAGTATGACCAAGAATTGATGCACGAATTCGAGACGAGCGTGTTACCGCCTTACATGAATACCTGCCGCTGGTTTGCGGGAAAGGCTCGCTTACAGGACAAATTCAAAATAAAATTCTCAATTGAAATTCCTATCAAAGACTCCATCGCTTTACTTTTTATTGTGGAAGTAAAATACGCTGATGGTGAAACGGAAAATTATTTACTGCCTGTATCTTTTATAGATTCGTCAGTGAATCAAGATATTGCTCCCAAAGGGATTATTACGTTGGCGTATATCAACGAAAAACGGGGTTTGGTAATCGATGCCATTTACGATGAACGTTTCCAGCAATCACTCTTCCAACACGTGGCTCATGGTGATACTATTATTCACAAAGAAACTGGCAAAATTGACTTTATGCGGGGCAAAGGTTTATCGGGTGAAGACATCAAAGCAACCATTTCTTCCAGAGTTCTGCCCGTAGATTCTTCCAATTCTGCCATGACTTTTGGCAATAAATATTTTCTGAAACTTTATAGAAAACTATTTGCAGAAACTAATCCCGAAGTGGATATGGTGGAATTTATCACCGAGAATTCTGATTTTGCCTACATCCCTGCCTTTGCGGGTAGCGTAGTCTGGAAGCGAGCAGGAAAGTCCGATGTTACACTGGGTATGATGCAAAGAATGGTGGAAAATGAAGCCGATAGTTGGGTGCAAACGGGCGAGCAACTTGACGCATTTGTGGATTGTTTTACGGATGAAACATTTTGCATTAAAGAATCCGTTTTCGACCAAGTGGAGCTTTTGGCGAAGCGAACTGCCGAAATGCACTTAGCCCTTTACGCTCCCGATGCAAACGAAATGTTCGCTCCTGAGCATTTTAATGATGATTATAGAATATTTCTTCATAAACGATTAACGGATTTACTGGAAAGACGTTACACTCTTTTGATTGATAATTATACCAAAATTACTGATCCCGTAACCCAAAAATTAGCGTGGGATTTTATGGAAGCAAAGGAATTAATTGATGAATTTGCGAAGGATATTCTCACCAGAGAGATTGATTCTCAAAGGATTAGAGTTCACGGTGATTATCATTTAGGACAAGTTTTAGCCACCAAAAATGACTATATCATTATCGATTTTGAAGGTGAACCCGAAAGTTCCATTACCGACCGCAAGATTAAACATTCGCCCTTGAAGGATGTGGCAGGTATGATTCGGAGTTATCATTATGCCATTTCTGCCAAGATGTTTAACGACCCACAAATCGCCAAGTTTGACCCCGTTCGAGTGCAAACCGCCGCCGACCGTTGGTATAAATTGATTCAGCAAACGTACATGGAAAAATATTTAGACACTTTCGGCAATCCGCATCCATTATTTAAGAATAATAATGAAATCAACTTTTTATTATTAATTTATCTCTTGGAAAAAGCCGTTTATGAATTAGGTTACGAAATAAGTTATCGCCCCGATTGGGTAAAAATTCCCTTGAAAGGCATCGTGAATGTGATTCGGGAAATTGAGAAATTGAGGATGTAGGTTTTAGTTATGAATTATGAATTGAGATAACAAAAACGCATAATTCATAACTCATATATCTTGAAACCTCGGCAATAGTAAATCTTTACTTGAAACAATCGGATTGGCTTCTTCCCAATCAATATTCAAATCTGCATCGTTGTAAATAATGCCCGATTCTGAGGCTTTATGCCAATAATCGGTACATTTATAAACGAAAATAGTTTCTTCTAAAGCCACAAATCCGTGAGCAAAACCCGCAGGAACGTAAAGCATATTGCCAATATCAGCATCCAATACAAATTTTTCATGCTGTCCATACGTAGGTGAATCTTTACGAATATCCACTACCACGTCTATCACTTTACCCGTCATGCAACGGACT
>JBBRMR010000173.1:0-2000 GCA_038230735.1 Cytophagales bacterium | reverse complement strand
GCAAAGCCATGCCTACGATGCTTGGGGGTTTGAGATTAAATCACTTCGTTATGGATTATCGGGGGCATTATCAGATAAATACACATGGCAAGGCAAAGAAGATTTAAGCGAGGACGGTTTAGATAATTGGTCAGATTTTGGTTGGCGAATTGAGGATAGAGCGTTGGGACGTTGGTTTACGCCTGACCCAGCCGACCAATTTGAATCTGTCAGTACCTACGGATATTGTTCCAACAACCCTGTAAGTAATATTGACCCAGATGGAAGAGCATTACCAGTAATAGCCGCTGCCGCTCTGATTGGTGCAGGAATTAGTGCTTTAACTTATACCGCAAGTGTGGCATTTAGCGAAGGAGGATTTAATAATTGGAATTGGGGAAGTTTTGCTAAACAAGTAGGAGTCGGAGGACTTTCAGGAGCATTGAGTGGAGCAGTGGGTGGTGCATTTGGTGGAGTCGGAGATTTTAGTAAAGAATTATCAAGAGCATTTACGCATGGAATGGTTCAAGCCAATGTTGCAGCTTTTACAGGCGGTGACGTGGGAAGTGCTTTTTTAAGTAGTTTTCTTGGTTCGGGGATTGGTTCGGCAGCCAACGGTTTGAGCAAGGCAGGGCAATTAGGAATTTCAGCATTATCAGGAGCAGGAATTTCAACGGCAATAAATGGTGGTAATTTTTGGGAGAATTTAGCGTATAGTTCAGCAGTTGTTGGATTGAATCATTTGGTTCATAAGGGAGCAGACAAACCAAAGCCTAAAAAACCGATAAATTGGGCAAAAGTTGTTGATGGAACAATTACAGTTGTAGGTGGTGGAGCTGCAACTGTTGGTGGATGTTTAGCTTGTTTAACAGGAGTTGGTGCACCAGCAGGTGCAGTAGGAATCACATTAGGCATTCCAACAGTAGGATTTGGAACAGCAAATATAATTGATGGATTTCAAGGAAATAGTTCAGATATTCCAGGGGGTATTTTTGAAGCCTTAGATAAAGGATTTGGGGGTAATGGAACTATCGGACAGGTGGGAGATGCCGTTTCGGGAGGATTACCAAAAAATTCTTTTGATGGAGCAATGCTTATCTATGATGTTTCACAATGGAATCCAACACAGAGTGTCTTTAATACTCCTTCAATGATTTCACCTGGGCGACCATTAGGAGTTACTCCGACAGACAATACAAGAGTGAATAATAGATACATAGCCCCAATAAAAAAATAATGAAACATAACTTTAAGTTTGTACATAACTATAATGCTTTTGTAATTCTTGTGCTAATCATTCTATTAGCATTAACCTTGTATTTTAAACCAGATTATTTATCTGTTGGAAAAATAATATTTCTTTACTCTTCAATTTATTACTTAATTCATACAATTCAAGTTTATAAACGGGCTAAGAAAGAAATAAAATGCCTTACTTTTTTGGAAGAAAGTGAATGCCAAGTTATTTATTTTAGTAATATGGCTACTTCCCAAAAAGTAAAGAATGAAGATTTAGTTTTTAGTACGAATTCAAATGAGATTATTTTTTTCAGGAAAAAATCCAATGAATTTGTTGGTAAAATAAATAATAAAGGGGTCATTCCACCCGAAAAGTTAGAAGACTTTATTTTGCTCTTAGAACAAAAGGTGGATAGATTAATATTATAGCCGTTCAACCCTGTTTAGAGGGGGAGTTCTGATTATGATTGAACGGCGACTAATCGAATATAAATATTATGGGTATGCAACACTCTAAAATTAGTAAAATCGTAATAGTCTCCATAATCGTTATGCTCATTTTTTATAAAGTAGCAAAGATATTTAGCTCAGGGTCATATCCGTACTCAGAAATTTATGAGGTAAACATGAATGATTCCTTGTTAAGTAATTGTTTCTAATTAAACGTCGTTTTGAATTCTGTGAAATGCTTAGGTTCGTTGAAATCAATGTTAAGTTTTTTTCCAATTTGATTCATAATTGTTTCGACAGCCTCATTTAGTATATCAAATGATAGATAGTCT
>JBBRMR010000172.1:0-2028 GCA_038230735.1 Cytophagales bacterium | reverse complement strand
GCAAAGCCATGCCTACGATGCTTGGGGGTTTGAGATTAAATCACTTCGTTATGGATTATCGGGGGCATTATCAGATAAATACACATGGCAAGGCAAAGAAGATTTAAGCGAGGACGGTTTAGATAATTGGTCAGATTTTGGGTGGCGAATTGAGGATAGAACTTTGGGGCGTTGGTTCACGCCTGACCCAGCCGACCAGATGGATAATGTAAGTACTTATGCCTGTGTTGGGAACAATCCAATTAGCATGATTGACCCCGATGGAAGATTATTTGGGATTGATGATTTAGTAGCAGGAGTTATTGGGGGTGTTTTAAATCTTGCCTTTAATGCAGGGAATGCTGGAAGTCTTGGACAGGCTCTTAGTTATTTAGGAACTGGCTTTGTGGCAGGTGTTGTAGCTACTCATCCAGAGTTTGGAGGTCCATTTCTTGCAGGTGCAATATTAGGAGCAGGAAATGCTGCCATTCAAGGGGGTAGTTTAGGACAAATAGCGTTAGGTGGTGCAGTGGGTGCAGCAACAAGTTTTGCTGGGGGAAAATTAAACAGTGCTATTTCTCCTTTATTATCAAAAGTTGCCTCAAATGTCATGAGTCCTATTCTAAAAAACACGATTCAACAATCCGTAGGAGGTGCTATAACTGGTGGAGCAATAGGAGGCTTTTTCAAGGGAGCAACGAGTGCTTTGAGCGGGGGTAATTTTTTAAGTGGTTTTGGAGAAGGATTAGGACAAGGAGTTACTGCGGGAGCAATTGGTGGAGCAGTAGGCGGAATCTTTAAGGGAGTTAATGAAGCAAAGGGTGCAGGTGTAAATCCATGGACTGGAAAAGCATACGGAGTAAGAAGTTATGATGCTGATATAACCCCAACTAATGTGGTCTTGACTAAGGGTAGTATAGAAGGTATTGAACGAATGAAAATTAAAGGAGATAAATTTGGATTTGGTAATAGTCTTGATCAATTGAATGTAAAAAACCATACGCAAGATGAAGTCTGGAATTTTTTAGCCGACCCGAGAAGTGGTGGACGTTATCTCAATAATAATACCTTTCAAAGTCCATATTTGACAATATCCAGATATATTTCTCATGATGGTTATCATAGTATTTCATTTAGTAATCCTGGGGTAAAAAACCCTTATTTAAAGTTGCGATGGACAAACAAATAAGAACATGAAACAAATAATGAATGAAGATTTAAAGATGTTACGATTAAGTAATAAATATATATTTAGTGATAAAAATTTGCCAAATCAGGTTTTTAATAAGCAATTTGATATGTACATATTTATGGAGGATGTGCATATTAAATCGAATGAATTTTTACAACAATTTAAAATTCTTGAACAAAAAGTTGGAGGCAAAAAAATATACTTGCACACAATAGAACCTTATCTATTGGAAGATGAGCAATCGGAAGTATTCATTAAGGATTTTATCCCTCCTTGTTTAGAGTTAAATTGTGATGAAACGGATTCGCCAAATGATATTTGGGGATTTAAATGGGAGAATGGAAATTGCTATGATTGGAACAGACTACAAATCGTTTTTGGAGAAACTGCGGAATGGGGATGCTTTTTTAGTACAATGTATAATGAATATGGAGTGATTGGACTTAATAATTCTATCATTAAAGAGTTTGAGAATAGTGTTCCTTATGTGTTAGAAAAATGCTTTGATGATATGGAAAATCTATTGCAGTTTGTTGAGTGGCTATCAAGAAAAGAAACATTTATCGAGCATAAAGAAAAATTAGTAAAAAATTATTTTATGGCTCAAATTTTTAACGAAAAGATTCGTCTTATTATTAAAGATTTTCATAAGTCTTAAACCTTTGGTCAGAGTCCTCTCTGACCATTTTTTTTAATGCGAAACCAAATGGGTTAG
The DNA here is from genome assembly GCA_038230735.1 of Cytophagales bacterium. Lineage (GTDB taxonomy): Bacteria > Bacteroidota > Bacteroidia > Cytophagales > Spirosomataceae > Arcicella. The sequence goes on along the minus strand of JBBRMR010000172.1, from coordinate 142 downwards.
GGCAGGGCAACCTGATAGTTATACACTCTTTGACGGTGAAATGATTTATACCTACACAGGAAGCGACCCAAGTTTAAGTAATTTCACGATTTCAGAAACTCAAAATGAAGAAGGACGTTTTGCCAATGGTAGGTTAGAATAT
>JBBRMR010000171.1:0-2060 GCA_038230735.1 Cytophagales bacterium | reverse complement strand
GTCTAAACCAATATCACCTTCTTTCAAATCGAATAGGACGATAGAAGGGGAAGGCAAGCCAGAACTAAGATTAACGGGAACATTCCCATAATTTCCTAACGTTGCGGCATGGGGAGACGGGAGTACCAGATTAGGCGTGTATTTGTTGGGATTATTGGCAGGTGGGACTACAAGATTGGTAATGACTGAATCCCGTTTGGTAGAATCTTGCTTTTGAGCAAAGACAGTGAAACTGGTGCTTATACATACTAAGCACAGCACTCTGAATAGAATTTTATTCATGGTTTGATTTAATAAATAGCCTCTAAATAGGGGGCGGTGAACGGTTTGGATTTAATCTAATTATTCCTTACAGATGAGAAAGTAATGGTGAATTTACGTTCTACCACAAATCTCTATATAAATTTTTATTCGTTTTAGCGTAGAATTACGCATTTACTTATATTAGGTAATTCTACGGTATATTATATTTTTTGAAAATTAGGATTGAATCAGACGATATTTATCGCTTAATTTTTGAATAAACAACTCAATATCATCTATATCAAGAGAATATAAAAATCGTTTCTCTTCATCTAATTGGCTCAACTCCGCTCGAATAAAATCTTTTTTCACTTCGGCTTCTTCACTCAATAATTCACTCAGGCGAATGGATTTTAATTCATAAATAATTTGAACGGCTTTATCAAAATTCAAATAAAAAGTATGCTCGGGCATGGGTGTATATTTCTTTGATTGAATTGTAAAATTCAAAATGATTAATTGCAAGAAACTGAAAGGATTTTTCTGAATAATTTTCAGAAATTAAGGAAAGTATGAAGTGGACGTTTGGGCATGAAAAAAAGCGTGAACGTTAGCTTATACTTCATACCCGAGGCTCTGGTAAACCTACACACAAAAGTAAAGTAACGCCACGCTTTCATACGTGGCGATTTGACTTTACTCCCTGTGTAAACATTTTTTGAAAATTTACCAGATTTTCGGGTACAGGAATTTCAGTAAAAACGCAATCTATTCTTTGATTAAACTATCTCTTTTTCTATGGTTTATTGTTTTGGCAATGTTACAACTCTTTTCTTTATTTTCAAATTATTTGTGATAATTGAGGAAATTTTTACATTCCTCTCCCACCGCTTCGCTTGGGAAATATCGTGACAATTCGCAATTGCTCTTTTTGCTTTTCCTGTTTGGCTTGCTCTTCGGCTGCTTTTTCTCGTTGGATAGCTTCTCGCTCCTGCTCCTGTACCAATTCCTTTAATCGCTGTTTCTCTTGGGTTTCAATTATCCGTTGCTGCTCTTCGATGCCTCGTTGAAGTTGTAATTTTCGCATAGCTTCTCGTTCCTGCTCTCGGCTCAATCGACCAGTTTCGATACGGCTATCCACTTCATTTTTCTTGTACCCTTCCCCTAAATCTTTACTGCCAATTTTAACGCCTTTCTCATTCGTGTACCCTAATCCAAAGCCTGTTTGTACTTTATAACCTTTGCTTTCCATCGCTTTTTTAAAGCCTTTGAAATCATCGTTTTTCAAAATGGCTTCATCTATATCTTTTCGCAAGGGGACTAAATAAGGGTTTTGACTCACAAAATTTTCATCTTTCCCTGTCTGTTTTAATCGCTCTCTTGACTTGCCAACGACTTGCCGTAAATCATGTTTTATTTCCATTTTCCTTGAAAATTCATTCACTCTTCGCTTGCTAAATCCATCATCCCACGTCTTCCCATCAAAGCCGATTCGGTTCACCACAAAATGAAAATGCTCGTGGGCTTTATCATCATGCCGATGGACACAATATTGGTTTTGTGCAAATCCCATATATTCCGCAAATTCATGAATAATCCCTAATTTCTGTGCTTCGCTTAACTTCCCTCTGTCTTCGGGAGCAAAGTTCATCGAAGGGGTATAGGCACATTTTTCTAACTTGGGATTCACTTCTTTTTTGTAATTTTCCATCTGCTCACCGATGTCTTTACTATCGTAACCGCAGTATTGAGAATAATACAATTCTCCTTTGGGAATGTAAGGGCGGTTTTCTTCCGTAGCTTCTTGCTGCCGCAAT
>JBBRMR010000170.1:0-2060 GCA_038230735.1 Cytophagales bacterium | reverse complement strand
GTTGCCGAGTTTAAGCCTTGTAAATACGCCCAAAATCAATAATTTTACCCTCTCCACTTATGAAAATGAGAACGATTTTGGGATAAATGTTTTTGATGCTCATGCACGGGTTTTTGACCCAATTACGCCACGCTTTTGGTCTATCGACCCAATGGCGGAGAAAAGAGAGTGGGTTTCACCCTATAATTATGCACAAAATAACCCGATTATGAGGATTGACCCCGATGGTGCTTTGGACGTTAGACCTAATGAAAAAGCATTGGTTGCTATACAAAATGGATTATCGGCATCAGATGCTAAATATGTAAAATTGGATTCAAAAGGGTTTATTGATAAAAAGCTAATAAATTCAGCAAGTAGTGAAAGTGGGAATTTTAATGCTTTGAAACAATTAGTAAATGATACCAAAGTTTATGATGTTCAAGTCACAGATAAGCTAACATATAAAGATGAAAATGGAGCAACTAAAATCCAAAAAATGGAAGTTTCTTATACAGATTTTTTAACTGGCGAAAAACTACCACAAGTTGAAGGGGCTCAAGGTTATACGGCTGTGCCAGGAACAAAAGACCCTGTTAACTCTCCTGATTCAGAAGTAAAAATAGTTGTTTCTTCGGGTTTAAACGCATTAGACCAATCAAAGAATATTGCCCATGAGGCATATGGTCATGGGTATTTATATTCCAGAGGTGAAGATGAAAAGCATAGGGGAAAGGGTATGGTTGAGACAAATATGAAATTAAGAAATCAAATAAAAAACAGAGTCAATGAGACAGAAACAAATTTTAAGAAAAATAATAAATAGTTGTTTTTCAATTTTAATATTGGGTATTTTTTTGTCTTGTTCGCACAGGAATTACAATACGAGCGAAGTAGATGAAGTAGCCAGATTTCCTTTTGGTCAAGATAGTTTAATCAACTTTCTGAATAAAAATATCCAATGGTTTGATGGGAGAGCATCAGGTAAAGGGTATATTGTTGTTGGCTTTACTGTAAAAAAGAATGGAGAAATTAGAGATATACAAATCAACAAAAATCTCTTTTTTAATTCTTTTGAAAAAGAAGCACTTAGGCTTATTAAAATCATGCCTAATTGGATACCTGCAAAGAAAGATAATAAAAATGTTGATTCGAAAGTTGAAGTGCCAATAAAATTTGAACTCAATTATTAAAATTTTCGTCCTTGCTGGTATTCCATTTTAGAAAAAGTGCCTCCATGCCGTTGTGCGGTGTTTTTCACTGCGACGCACAGTCCCACAACACTTGCGAAAGCAACACGCCAAGTTTGCCTATCAAAAATAGGTAGGCTTGGCGTGTTGTTTTATAAGGCTTTGCAGAAGTAGATACGAATGAAAATATTCTTTAAATTCTGTTTCTTATGATGCCAATGGAAATATTTTAGCTTTGAGTAGGAATGGCTTTAAGTCAAATAACTCTTTTGGTTTATTTGACAATTTGGCTTATACCTACAATATCAATTCAAATAAACTCTTGAAAGTTGATGATGTTTCTAATGAAAATGCGAGTTTCAAAGACGTTGCTGGAAATGATTATACGTATTCTGCCGATGGAAGTTTGAAATCTGATGCTAATAAAGGAATTACCAGCATTGAATACAATTATTTGAAATGCCCTAAGAAATACACATTTGCTAATGGAAGTACCCTCGAAAATCAGTACACTGCCACAGGAAAGAAGCTAAAATCCATTAGTTCTGACGGTACAACTTATGATTATGTGGGTAATGTAATTTACAAAAATGGTGTATTATATCAAATTTCATACGATGAAGGGCGGGTAATTAATGGAGAATATGAATATGAAATCAAAGACTATTTAGGTAATTTGCGGATAAGTTTTAGAGATTCTTTGGGTATTGACAAAATAACGCAAAAGCAAGATTTTGATGTATATGGTTCTGAATTGCAAGGACTTAGCTATACAAAACCTTTATGGAATCAGGACAATTTCAAATTTTTGGGACGTGAAAGCATTGCACAGACGGATTTAGTAGATTTAATAAATCGTCAATACGATAAAATATTGGGACGTTTCACGAG
>JBBRMR010000169.1:0-2077 GCA_038230735.1 Cytophagales bacterium | reverse complement strand
GTCAAAGTTATTTGCTTGGGTAATTTCAAATAATTATAGTCAATTTGGGTAATGTCTTTGTTTGCATCTTTTTTCAAACTACCGTCTAACCAATAATCGTAATCATTCCCTGTAACGTCTCTAAAACTTGCCGTTTCGCTACTGGCATCATCTACTTTTAAAATTCGGTTGGAAGTAGTGTTGTAAATATGATTAAGGTGTTCGATTTTAATTGAACACAAATAAAAGCGAAATATTACTATTTACAAAGGTCCAAAGCCTTGTAAACATTATCACTTAATTCTTCAATAGGGAATGTGATTTTACAATTTGGGATAAGCATAAAACCCTCTTTTATTCCTAAATTAATCATCGGATATAGTGTAATAAGATTATTTTCCTCAGTAATATCACAAGCTACGGCATTATTAGAATGAAGAGTTTTGTTAGATTTCTCTTGCATATTTTCTAAAAATAATTTTGACTGACTTTTCCAATCTGTGGGGTGGTTGACAGCATTTTTACTTTGTGATAATGCTAAAATTATACTTTTACAAATCTCATCAAGAGATGGATTATCTACTAAAATAAAATATGGTTCAGAAGATATACTTAATCCCATAGTTGTTATTGAATAAGAATGTATCACATACTTATTCTCTTTTTTATAAATTGAGGCACTTTTTATCATGATTGTTGTAAAGTATAATTCAAATTATCAATTAAGCCAATGTAAAAAGCCAACCACATTGAAAAGTGGTCGGCTTCCTATGAAACTTATGTAATAATAAAATATTAGAATATATCATAAGAATGCTTACCCCAAATCTCCTGCATAAGAGCAACTATTTCTTTTACCTTTTCATCATTGAGTGTGGGAGCATTGAATTCAGTGGGAATTTCTATTCTTACATTTGCACTTAAATTTTTATTTTTTGTAGTCATTCCCAAATTGAAAGAAACTAAGCTACTATCGAAATCATCCTTTCCTGTCCAAAATGAAAAATGTGTACCAAGTTCTGGAAATATTTTATCCCAACATTTATTCACTATACCAAGTAAATATTCTTCTTCAAAAGACACTTTTTTTGATAGAGATTCTTTTTTTGACCAGCCTTGTTCATGCCAGCTTGAAAACTCTGATTCATCTATAATTTTTAATCCATTTAAAAATTTTAATACATTTTTTGCAATTTCTTCTGGGTATTCCTTTTTTTTGGGAACATTTAACCTAATATTTCTATCCATAATATTAATTTGATTTAAAAATTAACTCAATTCCCTTAATCCCTTCTTTATTGAATAATTTTTGAGTCGCTTGCATAGCTGCATTATTTTGAAAGTACCACTGTATTTGTACACCTTCTGATGCTATTAATTGTCGTCTTGCTTGGTCTAAAAGACCTTCTTTACCTGTAAACCATTTATGAAAATTACCATTTGCAGGATTTACAAAATTACCATATCCAGATTTAGCATCTACTAAAACATCATCAATTAGTCCATCAAATTTAACCCCCTTTAATAGGTAAGATTCATTAGCGGCTCTGCCTGTAATTAAAGATTGATACTCAGCGGCGGCGGCACTCATACTTTCGTTTGTTGTTACCCAAGCTCCTCCAATTCTTGCACCAAACGCTCTACCCCATAATCTTCCTAATAAAGTCCCCACAGGCTTAAAAATTTTGCCTCCAATAATGGTACTTTCGATGGTATAATTTGGTTGGATTCCATCACCATTAGGATTTAGATGAGGTCTTGCCATTGCTTCTGATAGTGTTGGAAGAGTTGTTGTTTTTCCTTTATCATCCTCTCCCTGTTGTACAGTTGCCCCATTATCCCCACCAAAAGAGCCGTTACCATTATTCATCCAAGTAGTATTCTCACCCGAATTATTCCAAAGGTCATCAATTAAACTTTTAGGAAGCATTCCATCAGGGTCAACAAACCTTTGTGTATTGTTGTAGTTAAAATTATAAGGAGACCAACGCCTTGAAACCTCACTCATTGCGTCTATTGTAAACCAACGCCCTTCCGCAGCTCCATACATCCTTGCTCCAAAATCACTAAGACCAGTTGCTAAATCAATTTCTTTTCC
>JBBRMR010000168.1:0-2093 GCA_038230735.1 Cytophagales bacterium | reverse complement strand
CAAACCGAGCCTCCAAAACCACTACCTATTATAATATAATCGTACTCCATTTTTAGTATTTTATAGTTATTCTTAATTTTCAATTTTCACTCACAAATGAATTGTATTTGTCGGCATTTCATTTCCTATAAATCCCGGGGCATACGTTCTTGTGCAGTTTTTTTAATTTTACATTGTCTTGTCGGAAAGTTGTAGTTAACGGAATGCTCAAAAAAGGTTGCAAATAACTTGCAGGGCTTTGCTAGTGGGCTGGAATTCATTGTTCGTCCCGCCCGAAACCGATGCTGAATAAAGATATAAATGTAAAAGTTAACAAACAAAAGTTCAGCGATGTTTAGCCTGCCCTGAAGAAGATGATTGCGATAAAATGCCTATGGCTCCAACTTCCAGCCAGCCTTGCAGCAAACCCAATCCTATCAATAGATATAGGCCGATTCAGTTATCCAATGGTAGCGTCTTTTCATCAACCTGAATTTTCTTATGTCTATTAGTTTTCGCCTGGCGGTTATGAAAACGGAATCGTTTTTGATTATCCCTTTTAGCTTTAGTGTAGTTGAATCAGGTAATTCGAAGTGCAGACTGCTTTCTATTTGTCGTGCAATGAGTATTGAATCCATTTTACTATCCCATATATTTATCCCTTGTTCATTATGTATCTCCTGCATTTTTGCATATAGGGCAGTTTGATCTTCAGACACTATAATTTCTTTTTTATCAACTGATACATATAGGAATGCAATACTGTCGCCCCTGAGGCGCACCGCCTCTATCATTCTGTCTCCAATGAAAAGTTGGTTCCACCGCAATGGATTTTCATTTGATAAAGTATCTTTATTAACAACAAACGAGACAACATCATAAACCCCGGATATTTTGGATTTAGCTTTGCCCCTTTCTTCAGCGTTTTTTTTATAACCAAAATAGTCCTTAACCGGAAAAATTATATAATAGCCGATCACTAAAATTTTTAACACTGATTTTGAAATGTTCATCCACCTTTTTTTAAATACAGGGGCTTTGATAACCGGAAGCGAAATGGCTTGACCTGTAAAGAAAAATCTGATTAATCTGTTGGCATCACGGAGTAATAGAAAAAAGGCCATCATAAATAAAGCCGTTGGATACATTTTAGCATGAACATCATAATTGTAGTTTACTGCCATCACGTTGGCAAGGGTCGCTAATGTTAGAATTGCACCAAACGTCATTGTTCTGCGGAACAGCAGCAATAATGCAGCGCATTCGGCTATGCCCATAAAAACGTTGTATCCATAAGAGTATCCAAAAAAAGCCCAGGCCAGATTCATGGGCGTCATATCCCCCAACGACTCGGTCAATGTGTAAAAACCAAGGTCAGGAAATTGCATTTTAAAAAATTTCTCCAGAGCAAAAATAAATAACGTGAAGGCTAAATAATAACGGATGATAGCCGTTAGCCAATAATAAAGTGTTTGGTAGTTTGTTCGTTTTCTGTCCAGGACACTCCAAATAATTGCTCCCAATGCAGCAAGAAATGCTATTGTGAAATAAAGTAAATAGATATAAACTCTGTCGTGATGTTGCCCATCATAAGGTGATATTATGGTGTATGAAATGTGAAAAAGGTGTTTTCCAGTCCAGGAAATGACTATATCTAATAAATTCGAGAGGTGTCCATCATAATATATATACGACAAAATAGTATTAACAGACCAATCAAGTAAAACGATGAAGAGAATGAAGAAAATCAAAATAAAACGGAATGCGATCTTCTGATAAATATTCCAAGGCAAAGTTTGAGCTGATAAATTTTCCATATCTAATTGAGGTTAATCTATTTTCTTCTTGCCGGATGAAAATATAGTCTGTTCCTTTCCCTTTATCACTTTTCTCTCTACTTCCCCGGAATATTCTTTATGGTTTGCAGCCAACGTTCGGGACTTGGCGAAGTACGTGAATAGATGCTTGTCAATCCGGGAACAAATGCTGATTGAAAAATTTTCGATGAAGATAACAACAAAAAGCTAAATAGTAAATGTCCGGCTTCGAACCACTGGGCAACAGAATTACAAATGCTGAAGATAACCAGGTCAAGCCTGTATTTTGTTAAACCT
>JBBRMR010000167.1:0-2155 GCA_038230735.1 Cytophagales bacterium | reverse complement strand
CTTACGAAAAGTTAGGTATGCCAGTTTGGGGCTTTACGGTGCAAAACGAGCCTATGGCTAAGCAGAGATGGGAATCTTGTGTGTACACTGCCGAAGACGAACGTGATTTTATAAAAAACTTTTTAGGGCCAACTATAGAAAAAAATGGCTTGAAAGATAAAAAGTTGATTGCTTGGGATCATAATCGAGATTTAATATACCAACGTGCAAGTGTTATTTTAAATGACCCATTAGCAGCAAAATATGTTTGGGGCATTGGCTATCATTGGTACGAAACCTGGACTGGAAATGCGATGCAATTTGATAATGTGAAACAGGTTAAAGAATCATTCCCAACAAAAAATCTTTTGTTTACAGAAGGTTGTGTTGAGCGTTTTAAATTTGACAGCATTTATAATTGGTCTTTAGGCGAAAAGTATGGGATGTCTATTATAAAAGATTTTAATTCAGGTACTTGCGGCTGGACAGATTGGAACATACTTTTGGATGAAAAAGGTGGCCCTAACCACGTGGGTAATTTTTGTTTTGCACCTGTCATTGCTGATACACGAGACAATATGCTGCACTACACCAATTGTTATTATTATATCGGTCATTTTTCAAAATTTATCCGCCCTGGGGCTAAAAGGGTAGCCTGCATCTCTAATAAAGATAAACTGCAAGCCACTTCCTTTTTAAATACCAATGGTAAATTGGTTGTTGTGGTAATGAATGCATCCAATACCCCAATTTCATATAACCTTATTGTTGCAAAAAATGCCGTAAAGGCTAATATCCTCGCACATTCCATTACAACTTTGGTAATTGATTAACAGAAATTATCAACAAAAAATATTTTAAAAAAGTTGGTTGGTTAAAATTAATAGGATCAAGTAAAATCAGAGAAATAATGAAATATTCCTTATCGTTACTCTTGCTTATTGTGCTAATTCCCTCGTTACAAGCCCAAAAAAAATGGAGTGAAATCTCAAAAGGTACTTACAATATTGTAAAAAACCCAAATGGTCAAACCTTGGGATATTCACCTTCTTCGGGAGTTAAACTTCTGACAGTTAATGGGTTAGCTTTTAAAGATTTGAATAAAAATGGAAGATTAGATAAATTTGAAGATTGGCGTTTATCCTATCAGGTGCGAGCAAAAGATTTAGCAACAAAACTTACTGTGGAAGAAATTGCAGGCTTGATGCTTTACTCGGCTCACCAATCTATTCCTGCACGGGCGGGAGGACGTTTTGCAGGAACATACAATGGAAAACAATTTTTAAAAGGCGAAACCGACCCAAGCGATTTGACTGACCAACAAAAGAAATTTTTGCAAGAAGATAACCTTCGTCATGTATTATTAACAACCGTACAAAGCCCAGAAATTGCGGCTCAATGGAACAATAAATTACAAGCATTTTGTGAAAGTTTAGGTAAAGGAATTCCTGCTAATAATAGTACGGACCCACGCCACAGCACAATTGCAAGGGCAGAATACGATGCTGCTTCAGGTGGTGAAATTTCGATGTGGCCAGGTTCATTAGGGATGGCAGCAACTTTTGACCCAGCTCTGATAGAAAGATTTGGAAAGATTGCTGCCGCCGAATACCGAGCTTTGGGCATTACCACAGCACTTTCGCCACAAGTAGATATTGCCACTGAGCCTCGTTGGGCAAGATTTAATGGTACTTTTGGTGAAAGTCCCTTACTCTCAGCAGCCATGGCTCAAGCCTACTGCGATGGGTTTCAATCAAATACCTGGGGTTTAAAAAGTGTAAATGTGATGGTAAAACATTGGCCTGGTGGTGGCACTGGCGAGGCAGGACGTGATGCCCATTTTGCGAACGGAAAATATGCGGTGTATCCTGGTAATAATTTTGAAGCACACATGATACCCTTTTTGCAAGGCGCATTTAAGCTAAAAGGTAAAACCAAAATGGCTTCGGCAGTGATGCCCTATTACACTATTTCCTGGAATCAGGATACCAAAAATGGTGAAAATGTAGGAAATAGCTACAACAAATACCTTATCAACGATTTATTGCGTACCAAATACAAATATGACGGTGTAGTTTGTACTGATTGGAGTATTACGATACAACACACTGCAATGTATTCAATGGAGGGAAAACCTTGGGGGGTAGAAAACCTTACAGTAGGCGAACGACACTAT
>JBBRMR010000166.1:0-2198 GCA_038230735.1 Cytophagales bacterium | reverse complement strand
GGTTTTGAACTTTGGAACGTTGGTGCCTGGATTCGTTGGGAAGAATTGGATGAAGATTTATCGACTTATAATAGATTTTATTAATCACCAATAAATTGCTCATAACTGTCGATGGCGGCTTTGTCGATGGAGTATTTGCCTGCTGCATCTTTTGTTACCATTACGCTATCGAAACCTAATAAATTTAGTCTTTCATAAGTAGCCAACTCTCCTTCTTTCAATTGAAAAATCTTGCGTAAAAGCCAATCTGACAAGGCTTTATTGGGATTAGTCATTAATGCTTTTGAGTTTTGCTGGCATATTTTAGTCCCAAAATCTCGCTTCCGTCCTCTCGCATTCCATTAATTTAAACCACTTCAAATATAGTTTACAATGATGTTTTGCAAACTATCTTCATGTTCATGCAAAATCATTTTGCTTACGATAAAATTCACTTTACGCTCAATTTCTTCAACGGTTTTCAATTCATCTAAAAAAGATAATTCATTTTGATTTTCAGCAAAATAATCCCTTATTTCATCTCTCATTACGTCTCCATAACTTTCATATCTTACCGAAAGGGATGTTTTTAAAATATCTATTTTTTCATTTTTATTTAACATATTACATCAACTAAATGGTACTCATTAACTGATTTAGGAGTAATTATTTTCCTTTCAAATTTAAGTGAATTTACTGGATTATCAATTGTCAAAAATGTAGGAATGTCGTTCAAATTCATTACGAGCGTAATTATGTAATCATTTTTGTATTCTAATGCTTTATTATATTCATTTTCAGTCAATTTGAATTTTCCTTTCTTTTCTCTAATTCCTTTCACTTCCGCCAACAAAAAACTTTCATTCACATTTACTTGAAAATCATATCCATCCCCAAACAATCGTGCATCTTCAATAATACCATTTTTGAAAATATCTACGGAATTATAATTATTCAAAAAATACAATTCTGCCTCTAATCCCGTCTCTTGCATTTTGCGAAATCTTGATTTAGTAATTGGTTTAACATCGACTAACAAGCCTTCAATTTTATAACTTTCTTTCAAATATAGTTTTACGATATTGGCGTAACCTTTCACCTCTTCATTTCCAAATAGGCTATCAATAAGTATTTTTCTATGAATATAAGCATCGCCTTTTTGCCACCAACCCACTCTGCCATTTTCTGGGAAAAAGTGGTCAAATAAATCCATTCGATTTTTGACAGTTCCAACGGTATCAGCGATATTATTTTCAACACAATAATTGTAGAAAGCTGTCTTTGTAGAAAAACCAAATTCTCGTATAAAATTGTCATTGAATTTTGATAAACCATATCCTATCAAATTCAATATTTCATAGTTTTGGTGTTTACTTCCTTGATTTTCCATGAATAAAATTAGTGTTCAACTTTGTGTCTGTGTTTCAATACGCAATTTCGTAAAATTATTCTAAATCGGATAAAATTGTTTTAACTCCCCAAAAACAAAACCTCCTGCAAATCTAAACTTGCAGGAGGTTTTTGTTTTATTGTACTATCAATCTTTACTTAATAATCTGTAATTTCTTGATAATCATGCGTCCGTTATCCAAGCCTACGTTTACGAAATACGTTCCCGATGGCATGGTTTCTACTGGTACTTTTACGCTTATCGCTTCTTTGCCTACGGCAGTTTGCGAGAAGTGTGAGTTGCCCGTCATTCCTACGATATTTACTTCTACGGCACTATTCGCTTTCATCAAATCTGCTGATAATTCAATCGCAAAATCAGTGTTTGATGGGTTTGGATAGATACTTACTTGGTTCTCAGTGTTTACATCTGCCTCAGAAACTACTTTTTCTGGATTGGCTGCCGTTACTGCCACTGTTCTTGCTGCTTTGTTCGTTACCGTAATTTTGAACGTGCAATATGAAGTATTTCCTTTGGCATCTTTCGCTATATACGTGATAGTTGTTACACCCACTGGGAATGAAGTACCTGGATCGTAATTGTATGTTACACTTGGAATACCACAATTATCGCCCACCGAAGGATGATTCCAATAAACTACTGATGAAGTACCTGTCGTTGAAACGGTAATGTCAGTTGGACAGTCATAGAAAACAGGAGCTTGGGTATCAACATCGCAAGTGATAATTTTCACCACATTTACCACAAATGAACAAGTTACTTTATTTCCTTTGGCATCCGTTGCGGTATAAGTTACCGTTGTTGAACC
>JBBRMR010000165.1:0-2214 GCA_038230735.1 Cytophagales bacterium | reverse complement strand
AATTTTTCAGAAGTCAAGATTGATTTCACACTTCTTTCAATAAAATCATTCAGAATTGATGCTTGGTCTGTTGATTCACACATCGCTATTTTACCCTGTACCGATAAAATAAATGGGACAGTCAGTATTTGTGCTACGTTATAGATGTACCGTGGATTACCTATTTTGTGCCTTTTCAAATATTCTTCCAAATTCGTTCTGAGCAAATTATAGACTTTCTTAAAATCCTTTTTAATTAAATCACGATATTGCCAAATCTCACGGACTATGTTTGTAATCCCACCTTCTTGCATTATTAGGAGTTCTCGGTAGGCTTCTTTTTGCTCCTCAGTTCGCTTACGGTTATTATTTACCAATACAACTAAACGACTAAAAAACGGCTCGTCTGCGGGTAATGCTGGTAAGAAGTTTGAGGCAAAACCAATGGTGCATTTCGGTACTAAATCTGTGGTGTCCAAATAGCTTTTTGAGTTCATATTCATTTTAGAATATGCTTTATTATCGTAGCTGGCTTGAAATAATGGCGTAAGCGGATGATTAGGAAAATACTCATCACCAAACTGATAGCCATTGTGCCTCTGTTCAATTTTAGCCACAAATGCAGCTTCTGTATTTTTACCTTTCAAGTTTATTGTCATAGCCTTACCATCAGCACCAAACACATAATTCATGTGATAAAACAAGGTACTTTTTGCGGTGCCAGGTAGTCCAGTAACAAATAGAATTGGAGAAAAAGAATTTGCTTCAATTCCAGTATCTCGAAAGAGTGAAAACAGTAAGAATGAAGCTGAAAGGAAAGTCATTTCTTCGCTCTGTGCCTTTGAAAAACGCCTATACCATTCGTTAAAGGATACTTTGTTATCAATGAAGGTAAAAGGAGAATCGAACCCTTTATTGATTTGGGGTAAGGACAAATATTTATCCTTGTATTTGATGATACCAAACTTATCTGGGTGCAATATTTTACCCTCCTTTGAAATAGCACAGTTTGCAAAAAAGTATAATTCTGTCTCAGGATGTAATCCATAACGAAGAACTTTAACGGCGGACGAAAAAGTTGTACAAGTAAATAGAAATCGTCTCAACTGTTGCAACTGCTGGTAATTGATATTCATTGACAAACGCATTGCCCCTAATATTTTCTCTAAATTTTTAGGCTCAAAAAAATCATCATGGCTAACTTCAATGTAACAAGGAGCTGCTGCTGGTAGTCTAATTTCCAAAATCCACGTGTGATTATTGTTCTCGTCAGTAGTTTGGTATTTTATGAATATCAAGAACCCCTCAGCCACTATCATTTTAGCTTTACCCGTTGCAACTGCAATTTGAAAATCTTGCAAGTCATAGGTTACATGGGTGTTAGACAATACATCTTCCGTCTGAATAACAGTGTTTGACGACTGAGAATACTCATTTTTGACGACAGTAAATCCACATTCTTTTGCTCGTGCAAAGAGGAATGCTGGATTATCAAAACGATTGGTTTTAAGACAGTTATCAAACTTCTTATCTGTTTCTTTTGAATCATAATCGTTGTGAAACTGGCTGATAGAATGGTAAATCTCACGCCCACTTTCTCCAAAAGTTGCCAAGGCAAAACCTAATTTCAACCATATATCATAATTTCCTGTAATATCAGTCCTATCAGTAATGATTCTTTCCGCTAACTTTTTTGCTCTAACTAATTCAGAATCAGGAATTTTAACTTCATTCTTTGATGATTCTTTCTCTATTTTTTTAGGTAAAACATCGAATATTTTAGCGTTAGGATTGTAATAAATATTAGGGTCATAACTGACGAAACAAGCCCTACAAACATCTATACCAGACTTGTCAGCCTCAATACCTGTAATCTTCTTAAAATAGGCATTCAGTGTATTCCAAGCTACTTTATGGTCAGATTCATTAGTACGTGTAATCAATTTAATGCCCTTCCCAGAAGGGCTTAAAAACGACATTAACGTAAACGTATTAGTATATACGTTTGACATGAATTTTTCAAGGTTTTCTATATCATCATAGTCCAAACAAATCAGGCTACTACGGGAAATTAATCCATCCGCCTTACGTTGTTCAAAAATGCCTGAGAACGTAAAATAATCAAGTTTTTTCTTTTGAGCATTCACTATTACTTTATCATCCGAATTACGGATTATTTCGATATTCTGCCTGTATGTTTCAGATTTTATAAGGGCATAAGCATCTTCAATATTT
>JBBRMR010000164.1:0-2277 GCA_038230735.1 Cytophagales bacterium | reverse complement strand
GCCTGGATTGACGGATTTAAAGCGTTACTTGTAAGGTTTGAATTCTCAGTCAGAAACTGGATGTCATTGCATTTTATCGCATTCTCAGTCATTTTCTTACGCAAAATCAACAAAAAAAAGAAAGTTTAAACAGCTTCAATGAAAACTTCAATATAATCGCCCGTAACTAAGTCTATTTCTGTCTCTAAGACAATCTGAAAGCTTTCTGATTTAGAATCCGTTGCTTTTGAGGCATTCGGGGCAACTTGCTCTAAACCATTTTTGAGAATGGCAATTGAGAAGTTTGAACTCCCTTCTGTCGGACTTGCTCCAACGTTTACGTAAACTTTTGCCGTCAGCACTCGTTTGCCTGTATAGGTAAAACGGTTATCGGTTGCCGTGAATGAATTGGCTTTCACGGTGTTGGTTTTGCCGTTTACTTTGGTGTAAAGCGTTGGCGAAATAAACTTCGTGATTTTGTAATTATCGTTCATATACATAAATCCATAAGGCTTGGTGTCAGGAACTCCCGCTCCGTTCTGACGCATTTGCCAACCAGGACTGTGCGAATCAAATCCGCTGAGTAGAGTGCCAACACCACGAAATAAATTTCCCGACATCCGAGCTTGATCAACGGTTGCTCCTTCGTCCATTTTTATAGCAGTTTGTCCTGAAAAAACGAAATAGTTATTTGATAAATCAACGTCATTAGCACTGAAATTATTAAGAAATTCAATCGCAGCACCTGCCGAGATGCTATTAACGTAATTGAAAGAAGAACAAAACTTTCCTGTTTGTCCGTTCAATTTAAGTCCATCACGACATTTCCAAAAATTACCCGTTATGTAAACCGAATTAAAACCAAATATAGTTCCAACACCCATACTCGGTAATTTAGGGAGCTCAATAACCGAGTTTCCCGCCAATAAATTGCAAAATTTTGTACTCGTATTATCAATAAAATTATATCCCTTCGTGATGGGCGAAAGCGGAATAATCCCTAACTTCTCAATATATACGTCCACATCCGTACTATTTAAAACTGCACCTTTCACGGCAGACATTATACCATCTTTGGTTGGGTCATTGCCCTTCAAACCCGCTCCATTTGTATTAATAAAGTTGGGTGTAATATCTAAAAAACCCGAAAAGGTATAGATTTTAGTAGCATTGAGCGTAATTTCACCATTAACGGGTTTCGGTAAATCTGTTATTGAGTGAACTTCCACTACGTTGTAAGTAGCTGAAGGAGAAGAGGGTACGTTGGGCTTTTGAGCAACCATTTTTTCATTAGAAAAAATAAATAATGCCATAAAAGCGGATGTAAAAAAATTATTGAATCTCATTTTATAATGGTTTAATTTGATCATTAACTTACCCTAATATATTAATCAAATGTAAATGGAAAGCCTTATCAGTCATAATATGGAACACTGATTGATAAAATTTGTTTTGCTTTTTTTCTACTACTTTACTGATGCGGTAATAACATTATTTATGCTGTATAATACGAAAAAGCCAAATGCTTAATTGAATAAGCATTTGGCTTTTACATTTTTCATGTACAAAAAGATAATTCCAAGATTACATCTTTGCTTTAATTCCTTTCACGGTATCTAAATGATGTTTTAAGGTAGGAAGTGTTTTCATAGCAAATGCCTTCAAATCTGCATTTTTGCCATTATCAGCTTCTTTTTGGAACATTTCAATATCCTCTTCATGGTCGTCTTCCATGTCTTCCACGTATGCTTTATCAAAATCTACTCCTTTTTTACTTGCCATTTTATCATACACTTTCTGAGATTTATCGCTCAAAGTTGTCGGAAGTGAAATGTTATATTGTTCCGCCAATTTCTCAAATTCGTTATTGGCTGCACCATGATCTTTTATCATCATCATGCCATAATCTTTCACGGATGCCGCTGAAGCGTTTGTTTGTGCGAGTTCGCCTAATTTTACTTCTAACATTCCACCGTCTGCAATTTCCACCGCCCACTCGGCATCATCGTCCATTTTAGTGCTGTCAAATTTTGCTTCATTTCGCTCTTCGGCAACTTCTTTACTGTCTTCTGGTTTCTTGTTGTTGCAAGCTGAGAGTGCCATTACGCTAAAAACAGCTAAAATTAATAACTTTTTCATAATAATTGATTTAAAATATTAGAATTTACGGTTTACTTGCTGAAACCACTATTTTTTTGTATATTTATACCTAATAGATTAATAATCAAATAGATATGGATATTTTCAAAGGTATGAATTTATTAGAATTTACGGATAAATTCAAGGATGATGATACTT
>JBBRMR010000163.1:0-2482 GCA_038230735.1 Cytophagales bacterium | reverse complement strand
CTTTTTAAGCAACTTTCCTGCGGTTTTAATAACAAAACCCGTAATCAACTCTACTATTTTCCCCATTCCACAAACCCGCTACCGCTGTTTGGGAGTGCAAAGTTGCAAGATTTTATTTTATTAACCAAACGCTTTCGCAAAGAAATATGAAAAAAAAATGAAAAAAAACCTAACCAACTGAATACCAAACAGTTTATACCACGAAAAAAACTTGAAAAATATTTAACCAAAGTAAAATAATACAATCAATCATATCACCAAAACAATTTATACTATGAATAATGCAATTGTAACTTATAGAATACTTTTAGAAAAAATAAAAGTAGCCCAAATTCAAGGATTTTGAGATTCGGGCTATAGAATGCGTAATACTGATGAACAGATTGAATGATTTATCCTAAAAATGGATACTTGTAATCTGTGGGAGATACTAATGTTTCTTTGATGGTTCTTGGAGAAACCCATCTTAGGAGGTTTAACATTGAACCAGCTTTGTCATTTGTACCTGATGCTCTTGCTCCGCCGAAGGGTTGTTGTCCTACTACTGCTCCTGTTGGTTTATCATTTATATAGAAATTACCCGCTGCGTTTACGAGTTTCTTATTGGCTATTTCGACGGCATATCGGTCTTGGGCGAAAACTGCCCCTGTAAGTGCGTAATCGGAGGTGTTGTTTAGGATGTCTAAGGTTTCTTCGTATTTGTTTTCATCGTAAACAAATATTGTTAAAACTGGTCCGAAGATTTCTTCTGACATTGTTTTATAATATGGGTCTTGGGTTAGGATGATGGTTGGTTCGATGAAATATCCTTTTGTTTTATCGTAATTTCCTCCTGCTATTACTTCTGCTTTATCTGAATGTTTTGCTTCTTCTATATATATAGCAATTTTATCAAATGCTTTTTCGTCAATTACGGCATTTACGAAGTTCGAGAAATCTTCGGTTACTCCTATTTTTATTTCCTGTAAATCCGTTTTAATGTATTGCCGTGTTTGTTCCCATAGATTGCTTGGGATGTAGGCACGTGAGGCGGCTGAGCATTTTTGTCCTTGATATTCAAAAGCCCCTCTGACTAATCCTACGGCAAGGGCTTTGGCATCGGCTGATTTGTGAGCTATTACGAAATCTTTTCCGCCTGTTTCACCTACTATTCTTGGATACGTTTTATAGTGGTGGATATTTTCTCCGATAGTTTTCCAGATGTGTTGGAATACTTTGGTACTTCCTGTGAAATGGACTCCTGCAAATTGTGGGTGTTTGAAAACAATTTCGCCAGTAAGTGGTCCATCGGTATAGATTAGGTTGATAACTCCTTCTGGTAATCCTGCTTCTTTTAAGATTTTCATTAGGATATTGGCTGAATATATTTGCTGTGGTGAGGGTTTCCATACTACTACGTTGCCCATCATGGCGGCTGATGCTGGGAGATTTCCTGCAATAGCTGTGAAATTAAAGGGAGTTACGGCAAATATGAAGCCTTCTAATGGTCTATATTCAAGGCGATTCCAGACTCCTTCTGAAGATTCGGGCTGTTGGGCGTAAATCTGGGTGGCAAAATGGGCGTTGAATCTGAGAAAATCTATCCATTCGCAGGCGGCATCTATCTCTGCTTGATAGGCATTTTTGGATTGACCTAACATCGTTGAGGCGTTTAAATCCATGCGATATTTGGTTGCTGAGAGTTCGGCGGCTTTTAGGAATATGGAGATTCTATTTTCCCAAGGCATATTTGCCCATTCTTCACGAGCAGTGAGTGCGGTTTCGATGGCTTTGTTTACGTGGGTAGCATCGCCTTCGTTATAATAACCCAAAATGTGCTGATGGTCGTGTGGGGGAGTTAGGGGTAATTTTTTGTCGGTTCGCACTTCTTCCGCACCTATATACATGGGTACGTCTATGACTTGGCTACGCATTTCTGCCACTTTTGCCTGTAATGCTGCTCGCTGAGGCGTATTGGGTGCGTAGGAATTGATTGGTTCGTTTTTGGGGCTTGGTACTTTGAAAAATCCTGTGGACATAGTTTTTCGTTGTTCGATGTTTGTTTGTTGATGTTTGTATGCTGATTTCAAAATTAACTAAATTATTGAGAAAAAAGTGCAGGAAGAGATGGGAGTTAAGGAATAAAGAATAGAGTCATACAACATAAAATATTGATTATGAGGATATTATGAAGAAATTGAATCCTATTTTAGATTATAATTCTTCCTTTAAAAATAAGAAGAAATTGAAGTTATTTGGGCAGTAATTTAATTTTGGGTTTTCACAGTTTTACATCCCCCTGCCCCCTTCAAAGGGGGATTTTCCAACTCATAATTTATTCCTAAAAATGAAATTAACAATGCTTAGTAACGTGTAAATAATAAGTTGGTCAATCTCTACCTTTTACAAGGTAGTTCCATTTGGGTCTTTTATCATCAAAAGTAACATAGTTTTCGATATTATCCCTAAATGTCTGAGAGACCTCTCTTTTAGTTAAATATTG
>JBBRMR010000162.1:0-2504 GCA_038230735.1 Cytophagales bacterium | reverse complement strand
TTGCAGGAATTATTGGGGTGGGGAGGGCAACTGTTTACCGATATTTGGAAGAAATGGGGCAAGAACGAAATTTGCAAAATGCTGATAATCAGTAAATTATGAGCCTTATTTTATTTTTGGCCCAAATGGTGATTTCAGCCCGTGAAGGATATTCACGCCCTCATTAAAGAGTATGTAAGTGAGGAGACGGTAATAACATGGTTTAAAAAGTTCTCACATGAACAAATCAAGAAAGGCGTATCGTATAGCATCAACGAGAAGAAGGAGGGGAGAGTTAAGGATATGGCGAGATATTTACAAAAAATGGTAGCCACACCTGATTTATTTGATTCGGGGGAACAAAAGAGACAAGAGCAGAGCAAGAAAAAACAACAAACCCAAGAACAACAAGCAATTAGGCAACAGGAAGCAGGGGAGGAGCAGAGCAAGAGCGATTTGAAAAAAGCATTTTTTCAAAGAAGAGTTGATTTAATCCATTCATTAATTGATTCAGAAAGTGGACTCACTCAAAAAATCATGCAACAGTTGAGAAAAGAAAACATCGAAGAAAAAACTGATTTTTTAACGGAATTAGCATTGAGCAGTTATAAACCACAAAACCATATTGAAAGCGATAGCAAAGAAGAATTTATGTTCAATTTCACCGCAGGGGGAACGTTGGGGAGTCACTTAAATTTGGGGCAAACTTCCCACGAAAATGGTTTAACTAACTGATTAACAATTACTTGTGCGTAAAATTATCTTTTCTTAGTTCCATTCTCTCTTTTCTTCAAAAATCCTTTCACATCAACTTTGGCAAAAGCTAAAATCTTATAAAGTGTCGGTTGACTCTTGATTGAGTAGATTTCTCTTATTTTATCGGTTGAATATTCTAAGGATTCGTAGGCTTTTTTCACTTCTGGGGCAATGAGTTGATACCTTTCGCTTAGTCCAAAGGGTCTTCCTCCCTTTCTTCCTCTAACTCTGGCAGCCGTTAAGCCCGCCTTAGTTCTTTCTCGAATAACATTTCTTTCGTGTTCCGCCAAAATACACATAAATTGAAAAAATAAATTGCCCGTGGCTGTTGATGTGTCAATTGACTCACTCAACGATTTGAGATGTACTCCCTGAATTTTCAATTTCTCAATTAATTCAATGAGTTGAACCGTGCTTCTGCCCAAACGGTCAAGTTTCCAAACCACAATCGTATCTCCTGGTCTTGCGTAGGCTATCAATTTTTCAAATTCTGGTTTAACCGTTTTTACCCCTGACACCTTATCGGTGAATATTTGTTTGCATCCTTCTTTATGAAGAGCATCCATTTGCATATCTAAATTTTGTTCAAGTGTCGAAACCCGAGCATAGCCTAATTTTATCATAAATTATTTACGTTACTCAATTAATTCAAATATAATATATTTTAATTAATTACATGGCAATTTAAATAAGTAAATTTGGGTAAATTAGGTAAAGATTGACTGTGTAAAAAAATGGTCGTTTAAATAAATAGGCTCATGCGAATTATTGACATTCTCAACTCTGGGGAAACGAGGGAATTTGAAAATCCTCCAATCTTTTCTTACCAACAAAGAAAGGTCTTTTTTGAAATTCCTATGGGATTGAAAAGTAAGTTAAATGAGTTTATTTCACCCGTTAATAGTGTCGGTTTGGTAACTCAAATGGGGTATTTCAAAGCCTGTGGACGGTTTTTTAGAGTACAGACCTTTCATGAAAACGATTTGCTTTATATCTGTCGTATGCTGAAAATTAAGCGAGAAACCATTAGCCTAACGCTTTACGCCAGTACCTCCTTAGCTCGCCATCGGGAGATGATTCTTCGAGAATTTGGGATTCATCGCTTTGCGGGTTTATATCGAGAACTCACGCTGGAAGAAGCGAATCACTTGGCAACTAAACAGTTTAGCCCTGCCAGTATTTTTAGGTCTTTGTGTGATTATCTTCGCTCACAGGGCATAGAAGTCCCTTCTTACAATACCTTGGCGGTTATTATTACCCAAACGTTACAGCGTTTTGAGAAAATATTGCTTGAAAAAATCGCAACAGGTTCAACATCAGCACAAATTAAAGCCTTAGATAGTCTATTTGATAAACTACCCGATGAAGTTTTAGGGCGAAACACTTACAAAATTTCTCGCTACACAACGCTAAATGAACTGATGAAACTCTCTGCCATTCGGGAGAATATGATTAAACTAAAAGAGTTAAAAGATCTGTATCATTTATTGATTGGACTCATAAACTCCCTTAAACTTTCGGACGAACTGGTGGAGTATTATGCCAATTATGTGCTTTCTGCCCACGTTTTCCAAGTTCAACAGCGTAACCAAAAGTATCTCTTCCTATTGTGTTTTGTCAAGCATCAGTACCTGTATCTCAACGATGTAATCATTCAAACCTTTATGTCCACGACTCAACTGACCCTACGTCAAGCGGATAATCGAAAAAATGAATTATTATTAGAATGGCAGTCGGAGGTACAAATCAGTCAGGCTGAAATATTTTTG
>JBBRMR010000161.1:0-2574 GCA_038230735.1 Cytophagales bacterium | reverse complement strand
CAATATTTAACTAAAAGAGAGGTCTCTCAGACATTTAGGGATAATATCGAAAACTATGTTACTTTTGATGATAAAAGACCCAAATGGAACTACCTTGTAAAAGGTAGAGATTGACCAACTTATTATTTACACGTTACTAAGACTTGGGAACAAGCTGTTTTTTGATGCAAATGATGGGTTACACGGAAGAGAAATGTGGGTTTCTAATGGGAGTAATAGTGGAACGTATATGCTAAAAGATTTTTTCACAATTAATAATGACCCATACCTTTCAAGTTATAATTCGATTCAATCAAAGACTGTTTTAAATGGAAAACTTTATTTCATTGCCAGAGATGATACGGTAGATTATAACCTGTGGGTAACGGATGGAACAATTGCAAATACTAAAAAAATAACGGAAAGAAGTAGTCATTCTCAGATTGGGAAACCAGTACAAGGCTTAACAAGCTACAATAATAAACTTTATTATGTTGGCACTTCAACGATGAACCCATTTTCTCTATGGTCAAGTAATGGTGAAATTGGCGGAGAACAGAATATCAAAGATTTGTCCATATATGCTTCATTTGAAGGTAAATCAATGATAGTTTTTAAGGATTGGTTGTTTTTCTTTGCAGATGATAATTTAGGAAAAAAAGGGTTATGGAAGTCGGATGGAACTGCAAACGGCACTACACTCTTTTTAACGATTGGGCAAATAGATAGTAAGACTTTTACAGTTGGTGATGACAATTTATTCTTTGCCTCTCAAAACGTTTTGTGGAAAACTGATGGAACTAATACTGGTTCATCGGTAATTAAAACATTCGGTACTACTACTTACGGTAATAAAATCCAAGACTTCAATTATATTAATGGACACTTGTATTTTCAAGTAGTAAATCAAACAACAGGAATTGAACTTTGGCAAAGCGATGGTACACCCGAAGGAACAACTTTTATGGTGAATATGACAGCAAACCACTTTCAAAATGATTTTGATGAAACCAGCAAAATTGTAGCCGATGGAAAGAGATTATTCTTTACAGGCAATGATGTTCTGCATTGTAGAGAATTATGGACTTATAACACCTGTGACAATTTAACGAATGTACAATCCGTTCAATCAGGAACTTGGGATGATTCTGAAACGTGGTCTTGCGGACACGTTCCAAAAGTAACTGACATTGCCACAATACTAAACGGAAATACCGTTGAAGTTTTAGAAAATACTTATCTGAAACGATTGAAATTACTAAATGGAAATTTGTTTTTGAATGGGGGGAATTTGATATTCAGGTAATTATTCCAAATGTTAAATATTTATTGTATAATTCCAAAGGCAAAGACAGAATAATTTATAGACTCATTTCGCCCATTCGCCTTTGCTGGTCTTTTTTCTTCTCTTCTTTCGAGCGTATATCTTTTGCTAACTCAGCATCATTTACATTTGCATGACCACTTAGAGGAGTCTTGATTTTCAGAGTGTTAGCTTTTTCAAATTGCTCTTTTCCCTTCAAAAGATTCCCTTGATTTTCTTCTTTCAACTCATCTTCTGATTTTTTAGGGATATGTTCACTTTCAAGCTGTCGAATTTGGACTTGCTCTTGGATTCGTTCTTCAATCTTTTGTTTGGAATAATCACGTCCTAAATCGCTGCCTTTTGTTTTCACACCAGTAGATTTATCGACAAAGGTTATTCCTCGCCCAGTGAAGGATTTTATGCCTACCTTAATTAAGCTCTCCTGCAAATCTTCAAGATTTTTGACCTTGGGATTTTGAATTCCTAAATCAATGAATTTCTTGATTTTTTTAGCATGGTCATTTTTCAAGCTGTCCTTTTTATCTTCTCGGATTCCCTCTGTGGGAGTCAGATGATATTTTTCTTCCATTTTATGAGCAAAATCAACAATTCTGTAATGGTCGTTACTGTCTTTTACTGAAACCTTACCATTTTCACCAACGATGTTACCAATAAAATGAATGTGCAAGTGTTGTTTATCATCATGTTTGACAGATAACCACTGATTAAAACCAAACTCATCAGCAAATTCTTCACTGATTGCCGCTAAGATTTCGTTACTTGGACGTTCATTATGTGGGAAAGAAAAGATTTGATGCCAGCACGGTTTTTTCACTCTACTGTTTAAATTAGCTTGTGATTGCATCATCTCATTTGCCATTGAAATATTGATTTCTGTCTCGCTATTCATTGCCATTTGTAAGGAGTCAGAGATACCCACTAACTCACCTCTGATGCCTTCCTGCTTATCATTAATACAATATTCGATGCGACCTTTAAAGCCACTACTTCGACCAACTTTCTTTCCAATCATTTTTGTTTTTTGATAATGTCTTGATACAATTTTTCTAATTGTTCCTGCTCTTCGCCAATCCTCTTGATAACCCTATTTTTATCAAAGTTTACTTCTGAATTAAGGTCTTCAACAATGATTTTCAATCGGTCTGAAACCTCCTTAATCTTAATTAAGTACATTCCAGATTTAGTCAATTCCGTAATCTTTTTATAAATTTCTTGAACTGCCAAACGAATATTCTCAGAGTCTTTTTTGAAATCATTTGATTGTAAAT
>JBBRMR010000160.1:0-2576 GCA_038230735.1 Cytophagales bacterium | reverse complement strand
TCCAGAATATACATTTAGAAAAATTGAGAAAAGCAAATTAGACAAATATGGAGAAGATTTTCGCCATATTTTTAATGAAGGTTGGGCAAAATTTCCTGGCGTAAAAGAAATGACCAAAGACCAAGCCCAAAGTTTGGTAAAAACGATGAAACCCATCATTGATGAACAACTGACTTGGTTTGCTTATGCTGGCGAGCGTCCCGTGGCATTTTTTATCGTAATTCCAGATTTGAATCAGATTGTGAAATACATGAATGGAAGATTCGGGCTTTGGCAAAAAATAAAATTTGCCCTTTTACTCATGCGTGGGGTCATTACTCGTACTTGCGGAATCATTTTTGGAGTTATTCCAGACTATCAAGGGAAGGGCGTAGAATCGGCAATTGCTTTGCGTTTTCGTCAGGCGGGAAGGGATAATCCGCATTATCAATATGAAACCATTGACATGAATTGGGTGGGTGATTTCAATCCAAAAATGAACCGTTTTGTGTCGCAATTGGGTACAACTCGTGATAAGGAATACGTTACTTATCGCTTTTTATTTGATAGAACGAAAGAGTTTAAGCGTTGCCCGAGAGTGGGATAGGTTTTAACTTTCCTTTGGAAAAGCGTAATATCTTTGCATTTTTCCTTTGGAAAACTCAAAAATCAGGAAACCATTAATCATTAAAGGGGCAAGACAAGTAGGCAAAACTTGGTTGATGAAAGAGTTTGGAAAGCAAGAATTTCAAAATGTAGCTTATCTTAATTTTGAAAGTAGCAATAGACTGCGAGACTTGTTTACGGCTGATTTTAATATTGAAAGAATAATTTCCATCATTGAAATTGAGGTAAAACAGAAAATTGACCCCAAAAATACCCTTCTTATTTTTGATGAAATTCAAGAAGCTGCCAAAGGGTTGACCGCCTTAAAATATTTCTACGAACAAGCCCCCCAATATCATATCGTAGCGGCAGGCTCTCTGTTAGGGATTTCTACCCAAAAAAATAACGCATTTCCAGTCGGTAAAGTTGATTTTATGTCTTTGTTCCCCCTGAGTTTTATGGAGTTTTTGGACAACATTGGGGAGCGTCAATTAGCCAATCAATTACAACATAAAAATTGGGAATCAATTGAGATTTTTCACGAAAAATTAGTGGAGATTTTACGATTATACTATTTCATTGGCGGTATGCCAGAGGTGGTTGCTAATTATGTTGAAGATAAAAATTTAGAGACAGTCGGGGCAATTCAACATAAAATCCTTACGGGATATGAAAATGACTTTGCCAAACACACACAAAACGAGATTGTCCCCCGCATACGATTGGTTTGGAATGCCTTGATTAGTCAATTAGCCAAAGAAAATAGAAAATTTATTTATAGTCAAATCAAAAAGGGGGGAAGGGCAAAGGATTTTGAAACTGCCATTAATTGGTTAGTAGATGCGGGTTTAGTTTTGAAAGTAAACAGGATTGAAAAGCCTATTTTTCCCCTCAATGCCTACGCAGATTTTGATGCTTTCAAATTATTCCTGCTTGATATTGGCTTGCTGAACGTCATCGCAGATTTAGACCAAAGTATTCTTTTAGAGAAAAATAATATTCTCACCGAGTTTAAGGGGGGTTTGACCGAACAATTTGTTTGTCAGCAATTGAAAATAAAGAAAGAATTATATTATTGGACAGCCTCAAATGCTACTGCCGAAGTTGATTTTGTGTTACAATCTCAAAACGAGATTATACCGATAGAAGTGAAAGCGGAAGAGAATTTAAAATCCAAAAGTTTGAAAGTTTATGTGGAGAAATATATACCAAAAAGTGCCATTAGAACCTCTATGAGCAAATATCGAAAAGAGGATTGGTTGACGAATATACCTCTGTATGGGATTTCTGAAATAATATAATGCGAAGGTTTATCCCTATTTTCCAAACATCAAACATTGAGTATCGAAAACTCTTCTTTCAATTCCAACACACATTTATTACACAAACAACTCCCTTCATATTCCCACTCAGCGATGTCGGCGATGTATTGGATTTCGGCTTTGGTCAAAACCAATTTCATGCAGTCACATTGCAGGGCATTATTTGCCTTACAAATGAAAATATCGCCGCATCTTGGGCAACTATCAGCCACGTGTTTTTCTCTCATTTACTGGGGAATTAAATCTGTAAAAAAATAAGTGGAAGTCAAATTTTCACCATCTGAATTTTTGAAATTATAAGTTTTGTCAACGGTTTCTCCAATCTCAAAATTGATAGGATTTTTGAAATAAGGCGTTTCAAAAACGAAGGTATGAAATTCGCCATTTTCACCGCAAAGGTCAACGCCTGGGGGCAAATCTCTTACAAAGTCACGGTCAAGAATCCGTCCACAAAATGATTTATCTAAATGATTTCCGTTGATGGCAACCACTACCGTTTTGAATCCTAAATCCCAAAACTCATTCAAAATATCCAAAGAGGCACGTTTCCAAATCGGAAAGACTCCTTTCATGCCGATTTGAGCCAAACGCTCTTCTCGATGTTTGCGTAAATCTTCTAAGAAAATATCACCAAAAATGGAATATTCAATACCTGAGTCCACCAAAGGT
>JBBRMR010000159.1:0-2581 GCA_038230735.1 Cytophagales bacterium | reverse complement strand
GTATTCCAATATTTAGTAAAGTTCAAATTCAAGAACTTGAAAATGGTTATCGTCATGGTAAAAGCCATGCCTTACGCCAGCGGTGTCATATTGTTTTGTTAAAGCACCAAGGACATAGTTCAAAGCATATAACCTCTTTGAAAGACTATCCAAAGCATCAAAGTACGATAAACAATTGGGTTACTCGATACGAAAAACTTGGAATAACTGGACTCAAAAACAAAAATGGTCAAGGTCGTAAAAGTATTCTAAATCCAGTGCTTCATCGTCAAAAAGTTGAAGAAATAGTCAAATCAGAACGTCAGCGTTTAGATTATGCTAAATCATTAATAGAACAAGAATTAGATGTTAAAATGAATAAAAAGACCCTAACTCGTTTTTTAAAAACATTAAGTGTACTTACCGAAGAATAAGAAAAAGGGTTAAACAAAAACCTGATTCTCAACTCTACGCTGTTCGTGTGGAAAGATTAGCATTATTAGAGCAGCAGGCTGAAAATAAACAAATTGACTTATTTTATGCTGATGAAAGCGGAATCTCAGAACAAGGTTATAGCCCTTACGGTTGGCAATTTAAGGATGAAAAAGTAAGTATTCCTGTCGGTCATGGACAACAATTGAACATCTTTGGCTTACTTTCTCGTGATAATAAATTGCTTTTTAAAACTACCACGCAGACCATTAATACGGCGTTTTTAATTGTCTTTTTTGATGAGTTCGTACTGAAAATACAAAAGCCCACAGTAATAATTTTGGATAATGCTAAAATTCATCAGTCAAAAGCCTTTAAAATCAGATGTCAGTATTGGCAAGCAAGAGGTCTTTTCTTTGTTTATTTACCACCTTACTCGCCTCACTTAAACATTATAGAAAAATGTTGGCATGAATTAAAACAACGGTGGATTTCAATCGAAGATTACTACTCGTTTGAAACTTTGACTTATGCAGTGCAACTTGCTTTAATGGCAGTCGGTACGCAACTCTTTATAAATTTTAGCCCATTCAATAACAGTGCTAAATAATTATGTCTAAGCACTTATAAGAATTATTATTGGCAATAAATTGGATTAAGTGCCAATAATTAGCGTTTTGAATTATCATGAATTTTCTGTAATTTAGAGTAGGTAAAATATTAAAAATGAATACAAATTTCTCAATAAAGCAATTGGAATATCTGAGTCAATTTGAAGGAGAAACTCTAATTGAAGTGGAGCGAATGCTTCGCATTGGTATAGTTGCCACTAAATATCATAATGGGGACGGAATAAAATTTGAACCCTCACGGCAAGATTGGGAAGATTGGCTTGGAGGACTACCAGAAAGAGCCGCTGTCATTTTTCGTAAAGATGGATTTGAAAAAGGACTACTTGCCTTACCGTTCAGACGTTTTTATATGGAACTTAATGATATTGGTTTTGAAGAATATATGAAAAAACATCTTGCTGTTGAAGAATTCGCAATTTGGAAAAACACTTGATTTATGACTGAAACTATCATGTTTGCTATTTTCATTTTCGGAATTTTTATTTCGATGATAATTTACATCGTTCGATTTCTGAAAACTCCGAATTTATTTAAAAGGATTTTCAAGGCATATATGGCGTTTCTCGAAAGAGATACTGTTCCAAAAATAGTTAATGCAGAGAGACCAAAAGCCAAAAAATCAAACAACTGGAAATTTTCAAATGAAAGTTCATGTTTCGAATACGAAAAATTTAAAGAGGAATTTCCAGATGAAGAATATCCTAATTTTTGAAACTTATTTATTCCCTCTTGTCTGATTATTTACAGCAAATATTATTGGTAGTACATATTCCGATGGAATTGAGCATCTAATTCCGATTTAAACTGAGTAGTTGAGGAGAAGTTAGTTTAGATTTTAATGTTTGGGCAGTAAGTTTTATTTTGTATCACCAAATAGAAAATCTAAACCAAAACTTTATTTTGCATTCTGTTAGATTTAGGCTTCACAATTTTATTCTTAGAAATCCAATTACTCAAAGTTGCCTCGGTAGCTCCATAACGATTCGCAATAAAACTCTGCTTTGAGCCATTTTGAAGAAGTGCTTCTATTTCGGCTTTGTAAATATCTAACTTAACGTGAGCTTTTCAGTTTTTAGGCAGCTATTAAGCTATTATATTGTTTCAAAGCCTTATGAGTCTGAATAGAAACTTTTGGTTTTCTTTGGTAAAATGAGTAAGCACACATAGCTGCCAACATATGCGTAAAAGCATTCAAAGCTGACCTGTGGCGAGTATGCTCTAAATCCAAAACTCCCTTTTGAAGTCCAATAACAGTTTCAATAATAGGTCTTTTTTTAGCCATTTTCTTGGCCTCATCAGGGATGGATTTTCGGTTTGCTTTTTTAGTATTATTACGAGGTTTGGCAAAGAAATCTAACGTTCCCTCGTATTCAACAAAGTCCATTTTTGCTTGATTCATGGTTGCAACTAAAGAAAAGTAAAAAATTTCCCACGACTTCCGTAGAATTTTTCGAGTCGGATAAAATCACGTTTAAACGATTCTCAACGGCTTAATTTTATCTTTAACAGCCTATCTAAGTCAAAAAGTAACTCTTCAT
>JBBRMR010000158.1:0-2588 GCA_038230735.1 Cytophagales bacterium | reverse complement strand
GACAGTGATTTCAGCATTTTTTAACTTTTCAATTTCCGCTTTTTCATTTTTTGCCTTATGTAAGTTGTTTTCAGAGACTTTAAATTCTGTTTCGAGATTATCAATTTTGCTTTCATTCTTTTTATTTATTAGATGTTGGATAATATTGACTATTATCATAGCGGTGAAAGCGCCCGCCATAAGGGGGATCGCAACAAACGGCATTCCTGCAACAAGAAACCCGCCAGCAGTACCGGCGCAGATTAAACCAAAAACAAATAAGACAATTTTTGTGATTTTTAAAGCCGTTTCGGCATTCGAAGGTTTTAATCCTTTGATAGAATTTGTTGAAGGTGTTTTTGTAATAACAAAACTGTTGTAATTACTATTTGGTTTTCCACTTAATGTATTCATTATAATATCCTTTTTTTAATATTAATGACCTAATAATAGATGTTGATTGTTAAGTTATTGTTAAGTTAATTTAAATTTCGTGCAAAGCTGAATTCAAGTTTCTATCCGAACACTTGACGAGGAAAAAATGAACATATCCATTTCAAGATTTTGAATATAACGTAATTATTGCTTGTTTTTGTTAAGGAATGACAAAGATTAAAAAAGTTGCCTAAATATTTTTAAAAAAGTATATATTAAATTACCCCAGTTAGTAGTAGCCGTGACCCTTCTGCCCGAAGGGACACGGTGAATTTCTCATTATTATTTGATGCTCCCCAGTTAATAGTAGCCGTGACCCTCCTGCCCTCAGCTAACCCGATAAATTTGAGTGTTTTGTAAGTATTCATCAAGCATATAAATCTCTGATGACATCATTCCCGCAAAAACATCTGATGGCGTTGCATAATCTATAATTTTTCGAGGTCGATTGTTTATTAAATTCTCAATTTTTTGTAGGTCATATTCTGTATAACATTTTAAATCCGTGCTTTTAGGAAGGTATTGTCTCAGTAAGCCATTTGCATTTTCATTTGATCCTCTTTGCCAAGGCTTTCCAGGATCTGCAAAATATACCGGCATTCCACACCTTGCTGTAAGTTTTTCATGCTTAGATGCTTCACTTCCATTATCATAAGTTAAGCTAAGTCTCATAGGTGGGGGAAGAGTTTCAAGGCGCTTTGCAAATGCTTCCAAAAATGTTTCTGAGTCTCTTTTCCCATCTAGCCATACCACTATCATAAATCTGGTAACCCTTTCAACAAGGGTACCAATAGCTGATTGTTGGTTTTTACCTATAATGAGATCACCCTCCCAATGCCCAACTTGCTGTCTAAAATTTACCTCGATAGGTCTACTATGAATTGAAATCCGATTTGGAATTTTGCATCTTCTTTTCAAGGAAAGTCCACGCTTTCTTCGAGCCCTCATTTTTCGTCTTAACGGAAAATATATTCCCTTTGGAGAATTATAGATAAATTGATAGATCGTCTCATGAGAAATATGTAATTCTTTGCAATTACAGTAATTACGTTTTAGAAACCCACTAGCTTGTTCGGGAGAAAAATGTCTGTCATTCATGAGAATTTGTAGGATTGGAACAAGATGACAATCAATCTTTTTTTTTCTTCCAGCGTTGCGTTTCATTAGAATTGCATGTTCTTGGGCTGAAATAGCCTTGTACTCAGCTATTCCCATGTGGAAACGACGTAGCTCACTTGATATTGATGATGGACTTCGCTTTAACTCTCGTGCGATTTCCCTGACACCTTTACCTTGCGAAATGAGATTTGAAATATGTTCACGCTCTTCAAAAGAAATTCTTCTAACAATGCCCATTTTAATAACTCCCCAGTTATAGAAATGTCTATGTCAGATTCAAATATTTTTTATCAAGTGTTCGGATAATTTCTTGAACTCAGGAAATACAGGGGAAGTTTGCCCCTAAAATTGGAGGTCAACTCATGCTTCATTCCCAGTCCGATGTGCTTTGCTCAAATAATTCGCACTATTCAATCCCTCGAAAGGAGGTTTTGAAGAAGTAATGAAATACTTAATTCCAAGGGCATCTCTTTTGTTTTCTGCAACCGAAAAGAAACTTCGCGCAGAGATGTTAACTTTTCATACAAGGACTTTTCCTATACTCAAATTAATCCCATTTCCAATACCGTTTGGACGCCCTTCGGGGTCCGAAATTATGTTTCTTTATACCCCGAGTTGCAACGCCTCCGGCGTTTTACACGGGGCTACCTATGTTAAACTCCTTCGGAGTATAGCTAGAATAGACTTATCCATGATCTCAGGTAAATTGACCCCGAGTTGCAACTGGTTAGAAAATCATTGATACAAAATTAGATGAATCACGGAGTAATGAAAGTGCACGAGCCCCATGCGAAGTGAGCTTGGGAACAAGCTTGGGGGTTAATAATTATTAAGAGTTTGAGCTGCGTAGCTGCGAAAGAAAATATACATACTTATTCCTGTCGCAGCTCCGCAGCTTAACTCATCTTTGTATCTAATCCCCACTTTTACCCACAACTGTTACTGATTAGAATTTGTTGCTAAAGGCGCGAATGCGCTGAAAGAATTGTTTAGAATCAAGACATACTTAACACTTTTAGTCAGGACATACTTTACACTTTTTTGATATGGAATTT
>JBBRMR010000157.1:0-2609 GCA_038230735.1 Cytophagales bacterium | reverse complement strand
TTTTTGAAAAATAGTTAGAATAAGGGAAATTTAGCATGATTCACCGATTCAAGTGAATTTAAATGAACGATAAACCAACTGATAAATATAAAAATGATGAATCAAAGAATAAAGGTGCTTGTTATTGATGATGAACCAAGCACTCGAAAAATATTAAAACACTTTTTAAGTAAGGAATTTGATGTAATCTTGAAAAATGATGGAATGGAAGGGATGCGATGGATAGAATCGGAAAATGACATAGACTTTATTATTGTGGATTTGAATATGCCAAATCTGAATGGTAAAGAATTCATAAAAGTTATTCGGTCAAGTAATTTTTATTGCGACCTGCCAATTATTATTCTTTCGGGAACCGATGAAAGTAAAGAGCGAATAGAATGTCTAAATTTGGGGGCGGATGACTTTATGCTAAAACCTTTCAACCCAATGGAAGTGCATGCTAAAATAAAAGCCATTCTGCGAAGAGTAAAACCAGAAAAACTACTACAATGAACAAAAACGAGCAGAATGATTTGAAAATAGACTCCTCTGTGATAAGGGTTATTTTGGTTGAAAATGATGATAATGCGGTAATAAATTTCTTAAAAAAATTTGGTACTTATTTCAACATAAAAGTCATTGATAACATGGAAGAGTGCCTTTCATTTATAAAAAATACTTATCCCCCCGATGCCATTGTAATCAGTAGAAAGATGGGAGGACTAAAATTTTTGGAAATGGTTCGGCAAGAAAGTTGGACACAAACACTGCCCGTGGTCATAACCAGTGAGCGTATCACGCAAGGTTTGATTAAAGAAGTTTATGAGAAAAAAGGCGATGACTTATTCCCCAGCAATTTCAGTAAAGGTGACTTAGTTACTCGAGTAGAATATTTTATCAAACGGCGACAATATCAGGCAAGTCAACAAGCAAAAACTAATATTTTGGAGGTAAGAATCCCAATCTGGAAGCGTATTCTTGATGTAACATTCACGGGCTCTGCTTTATTTTTATTATCCCCAATTTTAGCAATTATTTCAGTTTTAATTAAATTGGATTCAAAAGGTCCCGTGGTTTATAAATCATGGCGAGTTGGGGCTGGGTACAGAGTTTTTGAAATCTATAAATTTAGAACAATGCGTACCGATGCCGATCAAATGATTAAAAACATGGGGTCATTGAATATGTACACTAAACAAACTACCGCAAAAAAAGCCGATGGACTTTGTCATGAATGTACGCTATCGGGGTCTTGCCAGCAGCAATTATTTTTAGATGGTGAAGTAGTTTGTGAAAAAACTTATTTAACTCAGAAAAAAGAGAAGGTAGCATTTATGAAATTTCAGAATGACCCCAGAATTACAAAACTTGGCGTTTTTCTACGGAATAGCAGTATTGATGAATTACCACAGTTATTCAATATTTTCATGGGTGATATGTCATTAATTGGTAATCGCCCCTTGCCACTATATGAAGCCGAAAAATTAACAACTGATAAATATATTGAACGTTTTGCTGGACCTGGTGGACTCACTGGGCTTTGGCAAGTAACCAAACGGGGAAAAGGTAAACAAGAAATGACCGAAGAAGAACGGATTGAATTAGATATTGAATATGCCCGAAATTTCTCTTTCAAATACGATATGAAAATATTTTTTATGACATTCCCCGCTCTGCTTCAGTCAGAAAGTGTTTAGTCAATTTACCTCATATTTACGCTAATAATGAAACTTATGCTCGAATTTCTTTTTTGGTTTTGCATTGGCTTAGTGGTCTATACTTATATTGGTTACGGTATTTTAGCGTGGGTTCTGGTAAAAATTAGAAAGCTCGTAGGTAAACAATTCATACAATATAATGACCCCGCTTTTCTTCCCAATGTTACCTTGGTGATTCCTGCTTACAATGAAATGAGTTGTATTGAAGCGAAAGTTAAAAACACGTTTAGTTTAGATTACCCATCCGATAAAATGGAAATCTTGTTCGTAACTGAAGGGTCAAATGATGGGACATCGGAATATATTGAATCGCTTAAAGCACAGTATTCAAACCTCAAAATGATTGCGGGTACTATTAGAAGAGGGAAAATTGAAGCCATGAACATCGCCATAAAAACGGTTGATACCCCGATTGTAATTTTCACGGATGCCAACACAAATTTGAATAATCAAGTTATCAGAAATATCGTTAGGCATTTCCAAGACCCTCAAGTAGGGGCGGTTGCGGGTGAAAAGCGTATTGAAATTCAAGAAAACGAAGCCGCAGCGGGTGCAGGAGAAGGGATTTATTGGAAATACGAATCATTCCTAAAAAAATTGGATACGCAACTTTACTCGGTTGTTGGGGCGGCGGGTGAACTTTTTGCGGTTAGAACTACCTTGTTCGGTGAGGTTGAAAAAGACACACTACTTGATGATTTTATGGTGTCTTTAAGAGTGGCTGCCAATGGGTTTCGGGTTATTTACGAACCTAACGCTTACGCCAGCGAAAGACCCTCATTTTCTATTCAAGACGAAATGAAACGTAAAGTCAGAATTGCTTCGGGAGGTTTTCAATCAATTGCTCGTTTAGGATTTCTGTGGAATATTTTTCGTTATGGATTGCTCTCATTTCAATATATCTCACAT
>JBBRMR010000156.1:0-2923 GCA_038230735.1 Cytophagales bacterium | reverse complement strand
TCAAACATTCGGTTTAACTCATTGAATAACATTTGGCTTAACTCATTACCTAATGTTTCTTTGAATTGGTCTGAATGAAAGTAAGTCGTAAATATTTCCGCAAATTCACGTTTTATCTGTACAAAGCCCTCGGCATCATCTACCCATTCTAATAAAAACTGCGGCATTTCCACTACTGGCATTTGTTCCACTGGCACTTGGTAATAATCTAAATTGATTGTTGCATTTCTCATGGTCTTATTTTGTTTTTGTTTTTTTGTTTAAAATTGATTTTATTTTCTTTTCGGTACTCTTGACCGTTTCAACTTTGATGGGTTTTTTATAAACTTCCACGTCCCACGAAGGAACTACATAAGCGGGTGCATCATAAACGGGAACATCCCAAAAAGGAGCATCAATAGAAACTTTTGAAATAACTTCTATTTCCTTAGCTGTTAATTTATTTCTTCTTTTTTTCATCTTGCTAATTGTTTACCCATGCCTTTTGCTGGGGTGTTAATTTTATCAATACCGATAAGTCAAATAATGAAGGTTCTTTAAAAAGTTTTCGATAACGTCCTTTAAAATTATTCCTGTCATTACTCCGTGCGTTTCTTTCGTCTCTCCTAATTTTACATTCCAAACTGTGATATAATTGGTCTCTTTCAATCGGTTTTCCACAACCCGAACAAAGTTTTATTTTTGGGGTTTGGTTGTCAGGGGCGGAGGTAGAAATTGAATTACCTGTATGTCCACTATTTACACTATAACTAAAATGTAAATAGTGGACATTTTGGGTTTTTTCGTCTTGGTATTCAGTTGGTAAAAACTGTACGTTTTCCAATGATAAAACCGTGTCCATCGGTCGGTAAATAGTGGACAATTCTAAACTTTTGGCTCGGATTAATTCAGCAACCACGGATTTAAAATTTACGCCCTCACGGTATTTGTCCAAAATGTTCAGATAGCTACTTTCTAACCTTTGAAGTTTTTTCCATTCACTTTGTTTGCCCTCCGTTACCTCCCACGTTTTGGGGTTGCTGGCTCTCAAAAAGGTTTGCAGTTCCTTATCGTTCAATCGTCTTTCGTTGAGCCTGTTATCACCAAACAAGATACTATCAAACGTTTCAGTCAGGATATTACCCAAAGGCTCGTAAATCCCTGCGTTCATTAGGTCGGATAAATAGCGGAGTGCAATACCCTTTTTTTCTAAATACTGCATCCGCATTACTTTAATTTCGAACCTCAAAACGTTGTCAGGTAAACCGTACTGCAAACCTTTGTCATAAATCTTGATAATGAAGTGAGCCTTTTTACATTGGTAATAACTCATTCCATCCTCCACGACCTTGGTAAATGGACTGCCTTTGTAATGAATAAGGTTATCGAGTACAAACCTTACAGGAAAGTTTAAAATCACATTTACGCCAAACTCTACGTTATTTAGTTCCGTTAATTGAATGTCAATTCCGAAACGCTCTGAAAGTTCCTTGACAACCTTTCCCACTTCCACGACCGTAAAATCATCGTAATTGTGTTTTCCGTTATTGCGGTACTTGTGCAAACTCCCTTGCATCCGTACTTTTTGGTGCTTAATCTGAAATTTCAACCCCAAATATTCAGCAAGTCCATATCTCACCACGGCATCCGCATTGTGTACCGTGGTGTTCCAATATTCTGCTAAATAGGGGTTTTGTTCCAAGCGGTCGGGGTTCACCTTCAAATCGTATGTTTTGATTCCGTCAATCATTTAGAAAATATCAAGTTGTGGATTTGGGGTTTCGAGAACCTGGGGAATTTCTTTTTTAATCGTCCATAGATGATTCGGTTTCCCGTATTTCCCCATTCTCATTGCGGAAAGTTTCACTATCTTATGTTCACGCATCAGTGTATTTAAACTCCTGCCAATACTTGATTCAGGCGTAATTTCGTGGATTCTCTTTTGCTGAATCATGTAATCCCTCACTTCATGCCTTGTAAAGCTGTTATTTGGGTAATCTTGAAAGAATGATAACATTTTGTCTTCTTGTTTTCCTGACTGTAATTTGGCTTTCGATAAATTTTCTCCCGTTAAGTGTGTCGTATTAAAATACTTTCCCTTAATTTCGCCCTGCATCTCTCCCAACTGCAAAGGCAAATTTGAATGATTCGTTTCTTTCATGTTTGCCTTTTATTTTTTTGCAGTTCGTTGAATTAATTTAGGGCTTGCCATCACTTCGGATAAGAGGAAACGTTTTGAATTTCCAATTCGATAAGATTTTAAAAACCCTTTACGCTCGTATTCCCAAACGGAAACACCACTAACATCTAACAATTCAGCAACTCGCTTCTGGTCGATGTAAGTATCAGATTTATCTGTGGGTTGTGGCTCTTCTTTCTTGTGGCGTATTTCCACTAAAAGGCTCTTAATTTCTGAAAGTTGGCTCGATAATACTTCATAAGGATTTGCAAATTGTACCATAATCTAATTTTTGTTTACGTGAAATTATGGTTCGAAATTATGCTGGCTTAATGCTGGTAGGGGCTTTGATAGGGACTTACCAATTTTAAAATGACAATAAAAAAGCCCTCCACACTATTGTGAAAGGCTTTTTGAATTTATTTTTTTACTCAATTTAGTAGGGACTTACCACTAATAAAATAATCCCTTTTTCTTCTTTACTTTTTTGTCTCTGGCTTTTTTCAAGTCTTCGTTAGCTTCTCTTTTTCCTCTTTCGGTTGTAAGTTTTGGCATGATATTATTCAAATATTTTTCACTTGTGGCATTATCAGTTCTCTCTTCTGCCTTATCTCTTACTTTTGTATAATGGTCATTGTAAAGGCTACGTCCACTGGTCGGGCTTTGGTATCCGTTTTCTTCTGCAATTTGTTGAGAACTATTTAAGTCAATACCCAAACTATCCCTATCATACCAATAAATCAAAGCTATTTCACGCTGTGTTAG
>JBBRMR010000155.1:0-3101 GCA_038230735.1 Cytophagales bacterium | reverse complement strand
TTTCTTGGGCGGTGTGGGCAGATTTTACAAGGGTTTCAATTTTTTGTTGGAAGGAGTTGGAAAGTGTTGGAACAAAGATTTGATTTGCATCTTCTAA
Source organism: Cytophagales bacterium (assembly GCA_038230735.1). Taxonomy (GTDB): domain Bacteria; phylum Bacteroidota; class Bacteroidia; order Cytophagales; family Spirosomataceae; genus Arcicella. The sequence goes on along the minus strand of JBBRMR010000155.1, from coordinate 3,004 downwards.
AATCAGTCCCATTTGTACTGCACCACGTGTAAACTTTTTTATTTGATTTTGCCCATATTTTGATTCCAGAAATACGGCTAAAAATTCTGCTGAAACATTAAAAGGTCTTAGAATTGCCAACTTACAACTACAAGTAGCTTTTTCATCGGAATAAACTAATGAGAGTTTACCTATTGTTCCCACGATTGATAATAATACATCTCCTTTTTTAAGATGTGAACGTTTCATCACTGGTAAATGAAACGTTTCTACATCTATACATATTGGGTCTGCATTTTCAACAAAAAATGAACTTACATCCTGCCCTCTATAATATGGCACTCCACTTTCTTGAAACTTTTCACTTATGGCATTATGATTTCCATCTGAAACTTCTACAATTTGAGTTAAATTTAAAATTTCATGTCTCTTCAATAAATCAAGTGTTATTAAATTTTCTCTCTTATAAAATTCAGAATCCAATCGTGTGGTTCTCTCTAATTCTAAATTACTGATTTCCGATATTTCCAGCCCCTCCAACAATTCGTTATACAAACGTTCATCAAAGGGGCTTTTTAGAAAAAACTGAGACTTTCTTTTTTGCAAAATTGTTCAAAGGCTTCCGTGATACCTGCGGGGGTGCTTATGTTAGGGTATTCTGTTTGCGTACTAAACAAATCGTGGTAAACAATGGGGTGTCCAAAACGGTCGTGCAGGGCTTTTTCTACTTGGGTAGTTGTGCCTACACTGGTCATATCTTGGTTGGCAATTTGTTCTTCGGTAAGGTCTGCCCAATAGAGTTTTTCGCCCGAGTTGTCTTTACCTTCTTTTTGTTGGGTGGCAAAAAAGATGTTGTAATTATCCGTCCGTGGGCAAATTTCGGGATGCCACTTTTGGAGGTATAAAATGGAAGTTTTTGTGCCTGTGTGGGGTTTAAAACTGTTTCCGTGCAAACCCACCACGCCCAAAATACGGCATTTTTGGGCAAGATATTGGCGTATTTCCTTATCCGATGAATTATTAAAACGTCCCTGTGGCAATACTACGCCCATCCGTCCGCCATCTTTGAGCATATCTAAATTACGTTCCAAGAAAAGAATATCACGGCTAATTTTTTCCGACCAACCTTTGTCTTTCGTAATTTTCTTTTGCGTTTTGGGGTCAATTTTCGTTTCAAATTTACGGGCTACGTCATACAAATGGATAACTCGTTGGTCTTTTATATCCCCCGCAAAAGGAGGATTGGCAAGCAAAACATCAAAGTCAAATTCCCGAAATTCTCCTTTTTTACGTGCTAATTTTTTAAGATTTTTAAAGCCTTTCTCAAAATTTTCTCGCCAAGTTTCGCTTTCCATATTGTCCAATTCCCAACGGGGAAAGTCCAACGAATTCAAGTGCAGCACATTGGTTTCACCGTCTCCCGCAATCAAATTGAGGGTTTTGCCTACTCGCACGGCTTTAAAGTCAAAATCAATAGCAAATACTTTTTCCCGCACGTATTTGATTTGCTCGGGTGTTTTTTCATCAATCGTAAAATGATTTGCCCCCGATGGATTCAATTGTTCCCACACGTGAAAAATCGTATGAACGGGAAACCCACAAGAACCCGAAGCCGTATCAATCATGTATTCATCAGCTTTGGGGTTCAACATTTTCACGCCCATATCAATCACGTATCGGGGCGTAAAATACTGTCCTTTATCACCCTTAGAATCCTTGTTTACCAGATATTCAAAGGCTTCATCGACAACTTCCAGATTGGAGTTGAACAATTTTACTTTTTCCAAATACGACACACACGTTTGAAGGTGCGAAGGAATTAACTCTAATTTAGAATCCTTGCTAAAAATTCCTTTCCAGTTTTCTTTGGCTTCTTCAAAAAGAGCCTCCATTGCCACTTTGGTAGTCGAATCAATGCCTCTGTTTCTAAATTCCAAATTTCTGAAAGTATCAATCGTTTTTTGTGGGAGGTCTTCAATGGTTTTTCCTTCGTTAAATTCCAACCAAGCACTAATTTTGCGTTTATCTCCCGTAGATTTTTGTTCGTCAAATAATTTGGTAAAAATCAGTTTAAAAGCCTCCTCAAACACATCTACGCCCGCATTTGCCAAAACCTCATCTTCAAATTCTTCAATGATTCGTTTCAAAGATTTTTTCTTCAAAACATCCTCTCTGATTAAATCCACGATGGTAAATCGAGTGTTTAGTACATCTTCAAGGGTTTGATGAACGGCTGGAATATCACGAATATTATCAAAAATATTAGGGTCTTTTCTATGGTAATATTCAATACTTCCGCCATTCGTCCACACGCCCAAAGGCGAACCCGTGCCATTGCAATATGATTTTAATTGTTCTTTACCATCCTTTAAAGTTGGTTTTTTGAGTTCAACAATCAAATAAACCACCTCGGGTCGGTCTTTTTCCATAATCACAATATCGGCACGTTTGGAGGTATCAGTTCCAAAACGAACGGGAAATTCTACGGTAATTCTATCTTTGGGGTATTTATATTGCGTAAATAGGCGATTCAAGAATAATTGATGGACAATTTCTTCGGGCGTTACTTTGATGATTGAACCTCTTTTCAAACATTCAACGGAATAAAACAGATTGCCTTTTTTATCTTTTGCTTCAAACAAACGGTCTTCAACTATCTGTATTTCAGCCTCCTTAAAAACATCAAGGGAAAACTTAGTATCTTTTAGGATATGGTTAATTTTGGGGTATTGCATAGTTTGGGGATTGCTAATAATTTTGGAAGTACAATTTCGGACTAAAAACTGATAGATTCAAATTTAGGGATTTTGAAGGTAATGAATTTGCTAAACAATCTCATTTTTAGCAAGAAATTGTGAGTTCGCACCCGTGGCTGGTGTGCCCCCCCTTCCCAATGGGGCTTACTCTCGGCTTACATGTGGCTTTCGCTGGTGAGTAGGGGTGGGGACACCCGCCACGGGTGCGAACTCACACTTTCTTGCTAAAAATGAGATTGTTTAGCAAATTCATTACCTTCAAAATCCCT
>JBBRMR010000154.1:0-3109 GCA_038230735.1 Cytophagales bacterium | reverse complement strand
TTGGTCCGCCTGTATTATTTACAAGAATATGGAAAGCCGGATTGGACTCCATGAAATGATTAATTATAACTTTTAAATAATCGGGATTGGAAAAATCTGCAATGATACTGTTATGTTTTTGATTTCCGTTATTAGGAAGCTCGTCTACTACAGCTTTTAATGCTTCTTCATTTCTTGCGAGCAAAGTTATGTTTGCACCAAGTGATGCAAGCTCCATTGCTGCTGCTTTACCTATTCCCTGAGTGCTTCCACATACAAGGACGTTTTTATTTGAAAGGTCTAAGTTCATTTTCTATTTCCGTTATTATTTCTCTTTGTCATAATAAAAGCCAAGCTCTTTCAAAATATCTTTTGGAAGTTGAGGCAGTTCGGAGCGTGGAATTAAATAAGTTGAGAGGTTAAATAAATCTACAAACACTCTATGCTTCTCTACCGTTGCCATTAAATAATGCTGACCCGATGAACCACCTGTCCCGATTTTCACACCAATCATTCTATGCACCATGATTGCATGGCGGTAACGCCAAATAGTAAACTGCTCATCCATTTCAACTATAGCAGTAAGGAACTGAAACGGCGTAAACAATATTGGTTCGTCTCTATATAAATTGATAAATAATGCCGATAGTGTTGCTTTAAACGAAAGTCTCTTCTCACCTTGTGCAATTAAATCATTGTGATATTTTTCATCAAACAAAGAAAGGAATCCTTCTTTTGTTTTTGCAAAATTTTCTAACTGACTATGTTTTTTTTCCTCTGAAAGTGAACTATTGTTTTTTATAATGTCTTCTTCGTGTGTAAGCATACCGTCAACTGCCTGATGATACTTTTCCCAGAAATCAAAATCTTTTGTTTTAATAAACGGAATTCTCTCGAGCCATTTTTCAATTAAGTCAAATAAACTTTCTTTTTTCTCTGCGATTTTTTCTTTGTGTTCCTTCTTCAATGTATTATCAAAATCTTTACTGTTATATTTTAATCTCTCTTCTCTTTTTAATCCGAGATTATTTTCTATTGTACGAAACTGAAAACTTTGGAATCCGGATGCAGGAACTAAGTAATCTCTGAAGTCAAGAAAATCCAATGGAGTCATTGTCTCAAGCACGTGCAATTGCTCAATCATAATTTTCTGAATTTCAGTAATACGATTAATTCTTGAAAGCGCGCGGGACAGACTTCTTTCATCAATGAAATCGTTTCTGAAAATTTTTATTACGTCATCAAGCTCGAATAAAATCTGCTTGAACCAAAGCTCATACGTCTGATGAATAATAATAAAAAGCATTTCGTCATGGGCATGGTCATTGTACTCATCACTTTTTAATTTTTGCGCATTGAGAAGTTTATCAAGGTCAAGGTACTCTGCGTAGTAAACCGGCGGGTAAAGGTCTTTTTTCATATATTAAAAATAGAAATTAATTCTAATAATTAATAGATAACAAAAATTGTATAGGATTGGAATTGAAGGCGTGTATTCGGGGCGCCGCCCGAACCGCAGGTTCGGATCCCGCAAATAAAAAATTGAAGAATTCAATTTTTTATTTGCGGGATGTTCCGATTTCATCGGAACGCGGCGCCCATGTATTTTAAGAATCTATTTCTTTCTGCTCTTATAATGAGCTATCATCTTCGAGAAATCACACTTAGTCAATTTTTTCATATGCTCTTCAAACAATTTAACCGGAAAATCTTCTTCCGATTTAAAATTTACACAACCCTTTTGAAATTTTGCATCAGGCATTTTAGATTTTAAATCATCAAATAAATCCGGATTTCCATACATTGGTAATGAGTGAAATGTATATCCAGTTTTTGTTTTCGCGAGAGCGTATTTGAATACGTTTTCCTGATTGAAAACAGTACCGCTTGCTCCCATAATCTTTCCTTCCTTTGCTTCTACTTTTTTATCGTTCTTGAGAATTATTTTTTGCAATTTACCAAGAATGTCTTCTGATGGATTCTTTAACATTTTATTAGATGTTTTATTTGACAATATTTTTTTTGCAGTTATTTTTGCTTTAGGATTGTACTCAAGGCACAAGTCAACCCAGTATTTAAAATCGGAATCTTTTGCAACATTTTTTGTATCAACAAATATAAATCCACGCATAACTTTCCCTGTGAAATCCATTGGCTTTGCGCCTTTCCTTTTCATAGCTGCATCGTAATTATCGGGACCGACTCTCGCCATAATTTTATCCTTCTCTACGCCAATACACATTTTATCATTTACCATATAGCATAAACCACCCATCATTTTTTTCCTTCAAACTTAACTTTGTTTGAATTGAAAATTTTTTCGATGCGTCCCACTAATTTTTCATTGTATGCCAATAGAATTATTCTGTTTTGTTTCTCTAACTTAAGAATTTTTTCTTTTTAAAATAAGAGATGAAATTAGTGCAATAACTATTCCAATCACTAAAGTAGTTCCAAACATAACTAACCCGTTAAATGGAATATTAGTGAAAAGCTCCTTGTTTGCATCCATTTCTGCAAGCTGTGTATCAATCATATCTTTTGATTTCCCGCTTTCTATAATTCCGCGTTTACAAAAATCAAACATTTCATTTGCAAGATTTGGAGAAATGTATTTATAAAGGATAATTGTAAAAATCCCGAAAATAACTGAGGCAATAAGCGAAATAAAAAGTCCGGCAAGAAACGCTTTGCCGAAAGTAATTGTGCCGCCCAGCTCAGTATCACGGTACGAACGAATTCCGAAAAATACAAAAAGCATTGATAAAATCATTGTAGAGTAACCAACGATTTCGCTTGCGCTCAGAAAGAATGCCTCTTTTTTAAAAATAATAAATGGAGTATAAAAAATGATTGCCAGAATCACGCCGGCATACAAACCGTACTTTAAAGATGGTCTTCCCATAAAATTTTTAAATTTTTTATACAAAAATACTAAGTTTTAGTTGTGAATGCATCACCCTAAAGTATGATTTAGCAAAAATCACCAAAAATAGTGACTTTTAGCGCGAAAATTTAATTAATTAAATTTAGAGATTTTGCTTTTGAGACGGCTTGCGTACGGCTCTTAACACCCATCTTAGAGTAAATGTTGGCAGTGTGTGTTTTAATGGTGTTTAACGAGACGAAT
>JBBRMR010000153.1:0-3432 GCA_038230735.1 Cytophagales bacterium | reverse complement strand
CCTCCCATGGAAGTCTGCAAAGATTTCAATTTCTGAACAGTTTTATCTAATCTTTCTATTTCAATGGGCTTCAAGAGATAATCAATCGAATTTTCCTCAAAAGCCTTGATAGCGTATTCATCGTATGCAGTGGCGAACACCACCAAAGGTACGTATGTTAGGCGGGCAAGCATTTCAAAACCTGTCATAACGGGCATTTCAATGTCTAAGAAAATAAGGTCGGGACGAAGGGTTTCTACCATTGAAAGTCCTTCTCCACCATTATTGGCACGCCCTATAATCTCGAAAGTATCAGTATATTTGCCCAACAATCGTTCCAGCCGACTGATAGCTAATTTTTCATCGTCAATGAGTATGGTTTTTAACATATATGTAAGACGGACAGCTTTGTCCGTAGAGTAAAAAAATGGAACGCAGCTACCGCAGGTACTTCGTAACGCAGATTTAAAACAAATGATAGCAATATATTCTGAAAGATTAAAACTTATTCCTCTCGACAATAATCTCCTCGAAATTTGGAATAGACAAGGCAAAAAGGCATTAACCGAACAATTAGGACTAATACCCAACGAATGGAAAATGTCCGACTTTGACCGTGATGAAACCGAAGATGCCCTTCAAAATTTTTGGCTTCCGATGACTGCCCAACATGAAGCCGATTTCTTTTGGTACACCAATTGGGAAATCATTTTAGAATCTGAAAATATTTCAGTTGGCGGAATCGGTTTTGCAGGTTTTCCCGACCAAGAAGGCGTAACCATGATTGGCTATTTCATTGATGGAAACCACCGTGAAAAAGGATTTGCTACCGAGGCACTAAACTGTTTAATAAATTGGGCAAAATTAGAGCCTTGCCTCAGAACTATCATTGCCGATACGCCATTTTTTAATTTTCCTTCTCAAAATGTCCTCAAAAAAGCAGGATTCAGAGAATTTTCAATTGGGGTAACCGAACACATTGGGCAAACTATTCAATTGAAAAATTGGAAATTGGTGATTAGGTGATGTCTGAATTTGGATTCGTCAGATTAGTGGATTTTAGGATTAAATAAATCCATTAATCTGACGAATGCAAATTCAGATAATTGCACTCTAATAACTTAATCCCCAGACTCAAAATAACCGCTTTCTCAGGTTCATTTACAATGCTCATGGTAGCTTTTTCACCCGATAAAAGTCTCAATTTATCTTGAATAGATTTCAACCCGTAACCCGAAAAAATATCGTCTGGAAAAGGCACACCATTGTCGTGAATTTTGATGATTAGATTGTTATTTTCTTCTGAAATACAAATTTTCACTATTCCTTTTCCTGCCAATTTAGAAATTCCATGTTTAGTAGCATTTTCCACAATTGGCTGAATCAAAAATCTTGGAATTTGACAATTTCCTAATTTTTCATTTTGAAAGATAACCTGATAATTCAATCGTTCATCAAAACGCACTTTTTCAACTTCCAGATAAGTTTTTACAATTTCTAATTCATTATTTAATGTATCATAATGTTCATTATTTCGCCCCGTAGAATACCTATAAAACTTAGATAAATTCATTACCATGTGTTCGGCTTTATCGGGGTCTTCATGTACAAGGGAAGCAATGGAATTCAAGGAATTATACAAAAAATGAGGATTAATTTTCGCTTCCAAAGCCTGCAATTCTGCCTTAGTTTTGAGGTCATTCATTTGGAGAATCTCATACTCTTGTTCGGTCAATTTAATGATTTGTTTCCGCTCACGAGAGAACCAATAATAGACAATATTTATCCCAATCATTGGACCTAAAACAAAAAATAAATCGTACCAATCTCTGGTGGTGTTATTGATATTGGTATATTGTTGTTTTTTAAATAGGTTATAAAATAAATTAAAAGTAAAAAACTTGAATATATCACAAGAAATGGAGAAGAAACTGAGGATTAGATATCGTAAAAAAACAGGCCGAATTCTCTTCCCTAATTTCAGCATAATCCAACACCCAATAATTATCATCGTGGCATCGAAAATATTGCCATAAACAATATTCACAATAAAATCTCTCCATTCAGCTTTCCCTCTCAGAATGCCCACTAAGAAATAAATATGTCCATTAAATGCCATTACGTTAAAAAAACCTAATAGCCAAAAACGACTCCAAAAACTTGATTTCATAACTTTTTTATTTACAAGCCTTCGCCATTCCGTTCACTTGCTCAACGCCCCAATTAGGCATAATTAGGCTTGTGGGTTTGAAGTTAGCAAATTTTTGAGTAGCAATCTGCACTTCTGGGCAGGCTTTTTCAGCTCCACCACCAAATTGTACGGGCGTATTATAAACCATCATAGCTTTCAAAGCGTAGGCACGTGGATTTTCTGGATTAATTCCCTTCGCTTTGGCAATTGCTCCTTCAAAAGCCGAACCATATTTTACCCAACGGCTTTGCCCGTCCACCGATATTCTCATCATTGCAATTTGGGCTTTCAAAACTTCCACTTCATCGGGTGAGTTTACCGTTTGTTTCGCTAATTTCTCCATAAATGAATCCGCTTTGTCAAGGTATTTATCAATTTCTATACCCTCTTTCTGACGCATCGAAATCAAGGTATAAGTCAAGGCGGCATAATAATTGGGCAACCATTCTGCAGTTTCAGAACCTGCAATTCTTTCAAATTTATTGGCTATTTCTTGTAAAGCAGTAACATCTTTTGCTTGTCCCATTTCGGTTAGTGCCACACCCATAGCTTTCATAAACCGTTCAGAATCAGTGGCTTTTGCGATATTAGCAACAATAAAAAAGCTGATTGTTAAGAGTAAATTTTTCATGTTCTTTATTAGCCTCCAACCCCGAAAGAAGCATTATGTTTGTGTGAATCAAACTCGGAGAAATGTCTGATGTTTTATTGAATCAAAATTAGTGGGAGAACGATATGAAATGAATTAAAATCTGACGAATTAAGTGTTTTTGGGGGCGAGTTTAGGGTTTTGCTATCTGGGCAACCCCGTCTGAATTTAGATTCGTGGGATTAAGGGATTTTTGGATTATTTTCTACGAAATTTTCATCCAAAATATCTAATAATTTGACGAATCCAAATTCATACAGGTTCGCACAGACAATAATCACCTTACACCGAATAACCGAACATCGAAACACAAACACTATTTACGCATATCTTCGGGCAAAACTTTCTTCTTGGAAATCGTAATGTATGTTCCAATCATAATCATCCGATAAGCGGCTGGCGTGATTTCTGTACGGGTTTTACCGTCTTCTGAATAACGATAATTATAGACATTTTTTGTTCCTAAAATATTATCTACCGATAAGTAAATCACCATAAAATTACCTTTGATATTGGTTAAATAATTTATCCAAACACTGGTATTATGTACGTCTGGCGTGCGTTCTGTAAGGAAATTTTGATTATTGGGGTTGTAATACGGACGACCACTGGT
>JBBRMR010000152.1:0-3455 GCA_038230735.1 Cytophagales bacterium | reverse complement strand
TAGACATTCCGCCTAAATCTTCTAATTTTTGAATTTCTTTATGATCCAATTGTTTTTCTAAACGAATCAAACGGTTGGCTAATGACGTAAAGGTGTCTTCATCTGTTTGACCCATCACCACATTCAACATCAAATTATTAAGTGAAACGGTGGGTTTCCGTTCCAAAGGTCGGCTATCGGATTTATTGGATTTACAGACTCCCACAGCATCCACAATAACAAAATGGCTTTTGTGATGGGTAACGGATGGGGTTACTTTCATCAAATCATCTTTTTGAAAAGTACGAGTTCCACGCCCTTTCATTTGTTCAAAATACGATTTAGATTTCACATCCCGCATAAATAAAAGGCATTCCAAGGCTTTCACGTCCGTTCCCGTGGCTATCATATCCACCGTAACGGCAATGCGTGGGTGATAACTCGTGCGGAATTGGCTCAGTACTTCGGCGGGTTTTTCGGTATTGTATGTTATCTTTTTACAGAATTCATTTCCTTCGTCAAATTCTTCTCGAACAATATCAATAATATCCTGAGCGTGAGCATCCGTTTTGGCAAAAATTAGAGTTTTAGGCACTTCATATTCACCGTCTTTATTAATTCTATCGGGGAATATTTTTGTCTGTAAAGCCTTCTTAAATTCTTGAATAACAGTACGGATTTGAGTAAAATTAACGACTGAATTATCCAACTGTTTATTGGTATAAGCGGTATCTTCTTCCAAAGATTCCCATACTTTTTTACGAGATTGTTTTACTCTCGTTTCAATATATTGGGTGGCTTCTTTGGTAATGACTGCCCCATTTTTGGAAATTTCGGTTACAATATTGAACACGTCAAAAGGCACATTTACCCCATCGGCAACGGACTGTTCCCAAGGATATTCACTGACAATATTCTTCTTGAAAAAACCAAAGGTTCTATCATCGGGCGTAGCGGTGAGTCCAATCAAAAAAGCATCAAAATATTCAATCACTTGTCGCCATAAATTATAAATACTGCGGTGGCATTCATCAATAATGACAAAGTCAAACATTTCAATGGGAACTTTGGGATTGTAGGCTACTTCTTTGGGTCTGCCTGTTTGCTGGATTTCGTTCAGTGAAGTTTCTTCTAAACTTTCGTCCATTTCCTCACCTCTCAGAATGGAGTACATCCGTTGAATAGTGCAGATACATACTTGAGCATCAGGAGCAACAAAACTACTTTTAAGTCGCTGAACGTTATATAATTCCGTGAATTTTCGTTTATCATCGCTGGGCGTATAGGCTTGAAATTCTTGTTCTGCCTGTTCGCCTAATTGTCGAGTATCAACCAAAAATAAAACTTTTTTTGCCCCGCCAAATTTTAACAAACGGTAGATTGACGAAATGGCGGTGAACGTCTTTCCCGCTCCCGTAGCCATGTGAACCAAAGAACGTGGACGATTTTTAGCAAAAGAATTTTCGAGATTTTGGATGGCATTGATTTGGCATTCTCGGAAACCTGCGGGGTTCAAAGGGGGAAACGTTAAAAGTCTTGTTCTGAGAGAGTTGCCTTGTTTTAGCCAATCTTTCAAGGTTTCGGGACGATGAAAATTAAATACTTCTCTGGCTCTTGGTCGAGGGTCTCGGCAATCTGTAAAGTGGGTTTCAACGCCCGTAGATTCGTAGATAAAAACGGGAGTAGAATTGTCGGTTTTCCATTTGGTATTAGAGTTGGCGTATCGAGCGGATTGTTCTTCTACTTTCGATAAAGTTGTGCCTTCGGCTTTGGCTTCAATGATGCCTACCATTTTACGCTCAATAAATAAAGCATAATCGGCTGGACCCGAATCAGTGGGAAATTCTTCAACGGCAATTCCAATACCTGCGGAATGGTTAATTTTGGGAAATTTCTGAATTAGCCAACCTGCTTCGGTAAGTTTTTTATCAATGGTGTATCGGGCGGAATCTTCTGGTCTTAACATCTAAATCAATTAATATCAATGGTTTGAAACTAATATTCAAAGATAAAGTTTTTCGTTGAAATATGAACTTTGTGGGTAAAATTATGAAAAAAGAAATTAGATAGGAGGGGGGCTGCTGATAAACAAGTTTGCTAAGTATTGTTCAAATGAAATGCGGTTGGTTTATCATTGACTTTCCAAATGCTCTACCAAATTTTCAATTCGCATTAATACCAAGTAGTGCGACCAACTCAGATTGAACGAATTAAAAAAGGAATTTTCTTCTTTTTCCAATTCGCCAGAAGGCTTCTGGGGAATTGAACTACCTCAATCAGCAAATTTTATAAAAAACTGCCGCATATTACGAAGGTTCTGTTCAGAAAAACCCTTACCTAATTGTTCAGTAAGTCGTTTTGAGAGAACTTTTATAACTTGTTTACCATATTTTGCACGGTCATTCCCCTCCTGTTCTTCTTCAACAATCATCTTCCCAATCTCAAAATAAGTATGTACCATCGCCAAATTGACGGCAGTAATCACCTGCATACGAGCAAGCTCTACTAATTGGATTACCTTATTAAACAGGTTATCTACTTTTTCTATCTCCTTATTGGTAGCCATACTTTTTGATTATGTTTTTGAGAATAGACACTTTCCTTATCAATCATGAATTATTGGTCTGCTTCCTGTAAACTGATTTTTATGAAATGTTCCACTTTTTCTTTACGTTTTCTTCGCCTTGCGTACCGAAACATTTTATCTTTATTGATTGGGTATTTTTCAAAGGCTTCCTTGAAAATATAGTTCAATTCTAAACCTTGGAAGGTTTCGTATAGTTTAGGTTCACAAATCAAATCAACCAATATTTTTTCAAGGGTTGTCGTTCTGACTCCATCAACCACTTGCGTAGGAGCTTCCGTTGTCAAGGGAATAATGATGATTGCATCGTTTTGATAGGCAATGTATCTATCCAATAATTCAGGTGATGGATTCAGATACACATTTGGGTAATGATCCCGTAATAAATCAAAAACGGCTTCTAATCCATCCCGTTCTATCTCAACCATTTGAACAAATCGCCCAGGCTGGTGAAGCGTAAATTCATTGATAATGGATGTCCGCCAAACGCAACATTCGAGTAGTGGTTTTTCTTCATGAATTAAGCCATAAATACCCATTATTCCGATTTCTAAGGGTGGAGTATAAATTTTTCTGTTCAATCCAATACTATATTTCCCCCGCCCCGTTCTTTCTAATAATCCCTTTTTAACCAAATTATTAAGCATTGATTCCGTTTTATCAATGCCTGTTTTTACTCGTAGATATTGTTCAATAGTATCTTTCCCCATTTCTGGATTTTTACCAAAAATGGGACGTAAATCATTAATATGGTTGCAAGTCCCTTATTGGGCCCAAAATTACATAGCACCCTGTAAGTCGCTGATTATTAGTAATTTACAGGGTATTTTTTTACGCTACATTTTTATATTTCCAAGCCCTTATTTTATCAATATCAAAGCGTAAGTTGTTC
>JBBRMR010000151.1:0-3606 GCA_038230735.1 Cytophagales bacterium | reverse complement strand
CCATAACCAATATAATCTGGACAGGCAATGATAAAACCATTAGAACCAAAAATTGAGCCTACTGAATAAGATTCACTACTACTTTGATAATTTGAAGGAGCTGAAACATCGGTTCTGATAGTGCCATGCTGTTGGCTCATCAAGGGAATCGCATCCGTAGTGGTTGGAATGATTAACGCTCCTGAAACTTGAATTTCAGTTCCATCCGTATTTTTTGTCTTGTAAACTATTTTGTAGGCTTTTATATCGTATTTCAATAAACCTATCACAATACCCGTAACGATAGGATTCCCTCCCGAAAAGGCATCAGCCCGAGAAGATAAGGAGGCTTTGGTATAACTTCCAATCAACGTGCTACTCACTAAATACTTATCCGCAACGGGCGTTGGATCGGGCGATGTGGAAGTTCCACAACCCGTTACGATGAAGAACAAAGCAATGTAAATTAAATAATATCTTCTAACTGTGTGTTTTGGGAAGGTCATTTGGGTATTTATTAATTGGTAAATTTGATTTTTAACTCTTAATTCTTTTGTATAACGCATCATAACCTTTTTTAGTTATAATTTAAGAATATAACCTTTTCTGATTATAATTTTCAATCATTGTACCCCAATTCCAAATCTCGCTGAATCAATTTTTCATCCCTTTCTGATTTCAATCCATAACCTCCGCCACCTGGCAAATTTAAGATTAATTCTTCGCCTGGATAAAATTTGGTTAATCCTTTGGGCGGCACAAAACGATGAGGTCGAATTTCCATGGAACCGCCCGAGCCGTTTTCTCCTCCTAATATTCCATGTGGAAAAGTCTTCGTTTTTTCGGTTAAAATCGAAAGGTTAATCGGTTCTTTGCCCGTCATTTTGAAAGAAAATGTTTGTCCTAAACCTCCTCGGTATTTACCTTTTCCACCCGTATTGGGGCGTAAAGATTTCTCCGTAACCATAATCGGGGCATCCCTTTCCAATACTTCAATGGGAACATTTGCCACATTAGTTGGAAAGCTCAACACATTCACGCCATCCTGATTTGGGCGGGCGGCATATCCTCCATTCAAGAAGAAATATTCTACGAAATCAGTTTTTTCAGTACCTTTTTTAGTAACAATATCTTTCTGTCCATTCAAAACAATACACCAGCAAGCCGAACCACAATCTGCCTGTACTTGCAAAGGTACTGCCTGAGCCAAAGCCCCAAAAACGGGTGCGTGAAGGATATTTCCCGTAATATTTCTACCACCCAAAGGCACAGGTTTCTGAGCATTTAGTAATGAACCTAACGGTGCCGTTACTTTAATCGGACGAAATGCTCCTTCATTATTCGGCACATCGGGCGAGAATGTACATTTAATTGGGTAAGCAGTATAGGCATATACATAATTCATGACGGCATTTATCGCTAAATAATGCGGACCTGATGAACCCGCATAATCCACTAAAATTTCGTCTCCCGCAATTGTGAGCGTACAATTGATATGTACCAGAGCCTCCAAACCATCACCGTCAGCATCGTATTTATAGTTATAAACACCATCGGGAGCTTTTGAAATGGCTTCTCGCATGGCTTTTTCGGAGGCTTCAATGATTTGTTCTGAAAAGACTTCCAAATTATTCATGTCGTTTTCGTCCATCAATCTTTTCAAAGAACGAATCCCTTGGTCATTTGCCGCCAATTGAGCTTTTATGTCGCCCAAGGTTTGGCGGGATGCTCTCACATTGGCTTCAATAATATTAAAAAGCATATCATTGACCACCCCCGCAGAAATTAATTTAATGGGCGGAATCATCAAACCTTCTTCGTACAAATCTCTCGCCCCCGCACCCCATAAACTACCGCCCATATCGGGCGAATGGGCAATTGTACCAATAAAACCAATGAGAATATCTTTTCTAAAAATAGGCGAAACCAAGCCGATATCTGGTTTGTGTCCCGCACAAAGCCACGGATCATTCGTAATTACGCAATCGCCTTCTTGCCAAGTATTTAAAGGAAAAAAGTCTTTCAGAAGAGCTTTGGTAAGCATCGGTAAAACGCCCAAAAATGATGGCACAGATGTGCTTGATTGGGCAATGGAACGCCCTTGGGCATCCATCAAAACCACGGCAAAATCATTGGATTCACGAGTTACGGTTGAAAAAGAGGTTCGTTGAAGGGTTGTTCCCGCTTCATCAACGATTGCCAAAAGCCTCGACCAGAGAATAGAAAGAGAAATTGAGTCGTATTTAGTTTGATTCATTTTACGGAAGATGGTATTTCAGTTTTTCAAATATAATAGATTTTGGGTATCTTTGGAAAGGTTTATTAACTTTTTGTCTTGGCGACCCCCTTCTGAACTCAGATTCATTGGATTGAAGGATTAAGGGATTAAAAATGTCCACAATCCTAAAAATCTGTTAATCTGATAAATCCAAATTCAGACGGGGTCGCCAAGACAAAATGTCATCAATTAAAAATTCGAAATCAAAATATGTCTCCAATCGAAACCATTAATCATTTTTACCAATCAATTATTGACAAAAGAGTTGATGACATCCGAGGGAGTTATGTACCTTCCGATGAAACTTATGTCATTTTGGAAGGACCACGCTACACGACTTTGGGCTACGAAAAAATTGCCAAAGGTTGGGGAGATTTTTGTGATTCTCCTTTGACTTTGAACAAGATAGAATGGATTGAAGGTCCTTTTGAAGAAACCTCCACGGATATGTCTTGGATTGGCGGAATGATAGTTTTGACAGTTGAAGTGAAGGGAAAAGAATTCGCCGTACAGTTTCGATCTACCTTCGTTTTGCGTAAAAATGAAGCTAATGATTGGCAAATCAAGCATGAACACGTCTCGGCACCGCTTCAAGACCCTTATGGCATTGGCGACTGGTTGAAAAAGTAATTTGAAAGATTAGGAATTTATCTTTAATTTTAGGACAATATGTACCCAAATCAAATTGTGACCATTTTTTGATAACTGATAAAGCTAACTGATAACTGTACTATGCAACTTTCGCTCGTCTCTGCAATGCCCGAATTAGAGAAGAAAATCTTCTTAGATATTTATGCCAAAGTGTATTTCGACACTCGCAGAAATCGTCCACGCTTGAAGACGTTGGAAGGACAAACAATTCCTTGCGATTTGAAGATTGGTTGCCCCCTAAAAATTATTTCAGATTTTCCCGAAGGAACAATTTATAAATTAGACGCTCGTTTAATTCAGAAAAATGGTCGCCGTCCATATTTTTTGACGATTAATAAGAATAAAGTGCAACGAGCCATTGAATTTTACGACCATAATCTCCAAATTCAAAAGGGTTTAAAAATGGAGAAAAAACAGCCAAAATTGACCTTTGAGAAAATTAAAAAAGAGCCTAAGAAGACCTTTGAGGAGATTATGATATTTTAATTTAGTTTATGAGTTCATAGTTTATGAGTCTATGAGTTCATGAAATCTAAATGATTGCACAATCCTATTTGTTTTAACTCATAAACTTTTAACTCATAAACTCTAAAATGAGATTCACATTAACCGTATTTATACTTTCCCTTATTTCACTTCAATCCATTGCTCAAAAGACCGTTTGGGCGAGTCGTGTCATTGCCTTTTCCTCTGAATAT
>JBBRMR010000150.1:0-3653 GCA_038230735.1 Cytophagales bacterium | reverse complement strand
TGTATTCCCTGCGGGAGACTTAACTAATAAAGGAATTGAAATTGGTTTGAATGTTCAGGCAGTGAAAACTAAAAAAATTACTTGGAATACTGGATTACAGTTTTGGAATAACCGTTCAAACGTACCAAGATTAACAGTTGCCCCTTCATTTGTTGGGAACTCGGGCTTTGGAAATTTTGGACGTAGCAGAATTCAAGAAGGATATTCGCCAACTTTGTTATGGGGACGTGATGCCACTGGAAAATCGCCATTGCCAATTAAAGAAGGACAGCCTGATTTTCAAATGTCATGGAAAAACTCAGTTACCGTTGGACATTTTGACTTCTCAATGTTACTGCACTGGCAACAAGGCGGTGCAAATTCATCATTGAACAGAGAATTAAAAGATGAGGCAGGCACTACATTCGATTGGAGCGAACCAACCACGGCGGCTGATGGTAGCAAAACTGTTGTCGGCTTAGGCTCACGTTTGTTTGGAAATCCTGGGTATGCTACCGAAAATTACGTATTCAGCACTACTTATGTCCGTTTGCGTGAAGTAGCCTTGAACTATAATATACCTAAATCAGCTTTGACTAAAGTATTCGGTGATGTTATTCAGGGAGCAAGAATTGGTGTATCAGGACAAAATTTGATTAATGTTTCTGATTATTTCAAATATAATTATGACCCTGAGTCATCAAATTTTGGTAATCGCCCGATTGGTGGAAACGTTGATTTAACCCCATTCCCAAGTTCAAAGAAAGTTTTCTTCAAAGTTGTACTTGATTTCTAATCAGGATTTAACGAAAACGAATTCTTAATACAAAATTAACTTAACAAAATGAACATCATGAAAATGAATATAAAATCATTCGTTCTTGGAATGTCACTCTTGACATACGCAACATCATGTAGCGTACTTGAGATTGATCCAGTAAAAGAACCAAATAATCCAACGGTAGAGTCAGTATTGAAAGATGCAACACGTACTCAGATTGAGCAATTAGGAAATGGAATGATGTTAGTAATGCGTAGTGGATACGCAGATTTAGCATCTATTTCGGGTTCAATTGGACGTGAAATTGTTATTTTTGCTAAAACTGATAACCGTTATTATACTGAATTACAAGGTCAGGCTGCAATTGATGCAGGTGGAATTATGTATCCTTGGTATAATACTTATAATCAAACTCGTCGTAGAGCGGAATTGACAACTCGTTCGGCTGATAATACTGCCGCTCTTTCAGCCACGGAAAAATCTGCCGTGAAAGGTGCAGCTCGTACTATTCAAGCCTACGTAATGTTGAACTGTTTGAACATGAACGGAGAAACAGGCATCAGAACAACATTTACAGACTTGCAAAGTCCAGGAGACTTATTGAAACCAGGTCCATTTGTTGCTTACAAAGACGCATTAACTTACATCAAACAATTAGTGGACGAAGGTGGAGCAGAGTTAGACAAAGCAGGCGCAACTGCTTTCCCTTTCCCTATGGCTTCTGGTTGGGCTGGATTTAATACTCCTGCAAACTTCAAAAAAGTAAATCGTGCTATTGCTGCTCGTGTAGCCATGTATCAGCAAGATTGGGCAGGTATGAATACAGCATTAGGAGCTTCTTTCTTAGATTTGAAAGGAAGTTTAGCCACAGGTCCATCATTCAATTACTCAACTACTTCTGGTGATGCGGTAAATCCATTCTTCAAGCCAAAAGACGAAAGTAATACGCCTTGGGCAGCTCAAAAAGATTTAGTAAAAGATGCAGAAGCAGGAGATACTCGTATTTTTGGAGCAAGCCGTTCAGAAGGTGGTACTGCAAAAATCCGTAAAAGAGCAGCTTCTGTAACATTGGGAGGTTATCCTGTTTCAGATTTTGAATCTCAAATTGCTGGGACAAACGTATCACCCATGTCAATTATCCGTAATGAAGAATTGATTTTGATGAAGGCGGAGGCTGATATTCAGACTGGAAAATTAGCAGATGCAGAAATAGAATTGGATATTATTCGTGTAGCAAGTGGTCTGAAAAAGATTGCTGTCGCCAAGCCAACTGTTGTTGGGAATAAAGATGCTCTAATTGATGAGTTATTGAATCAACGTCGTTATTCATTATTTTTGGAAGGACACCGCTGGTTTGATATGAGAAGATATGCAAAACTTGCCAAACTTCCATTAGATTTACCAACGCATAAAGTACTTGACAAATTTCCTAAGCAACAAAATGAAGTAGATTGGGATAGTAATAATAAATAGAAATTAACATTTTCTTCATAAAAAAGAGGCTAACCAGCGGGTTGAGCCTCTTTTTTATGAAGAATGTCTTGTCCTGGAATAGCGATACAAAAAAAGTCATCGTTATGGAAGAGAAACACAATTACGAGAAGCGTACCCAAGGTAAATATAGGATGTCTTTAAAACCTCAAATTGTTCGGGAGATTGAAGGGGTAGAATTATCGACAAAATCAGCCCAACGCAAGTATGGGATTCAAGGCAATGCTGCAGTTATTACTTGGTTAAGAAAATATGGTACATTGGATGGGGCTGCCTAAGCTGGGAAAATCAAACCCCCAGTTATATGCCCAAAAACCCAGAACAAAAAATAATGGAGCTTCAAACTAAAGTAAAGCTCTTGGAAAAGCAGAAAACTTTCTTGGAACAACAGGTTCACGTTGCTGATAAGAAAGCGATAATTTTCGATATGATGATAGATTTGGCAGAGCAAGAATATCGCATTGATATTAGAAAAAATTCACTCCTCGAACAATCGAAAGATTTATCAAACAAGAAAAAGAGACCGTAAGTTTTGCCTGTTACTTGTTCGGGATGGATAGCCAGGTTTATTATCGAATTATTCGTAAAAGAGTACAAAAGCATGATAAAGCCGAGCAGGTTATCTCTATGATTAGTAAAATTAGGAGATCAATGCCTCGAATTGGGACTAAAAAGTTGTATCATATTTTGATGGATAAACTCAGATTGTTGGATATTGGTAGAGACAAATTCTTTGAAATTTTAAGAGCAAATCATCTGCTGATTCAATTTAAGCGCCGTTATCATGTAACAACCAACTCTCACCATCGGTTTAGAAAATAGGAGAATCTGATTCTTTCGGTAAACATTGAAAGACCTGAGCAAGTCTGGGTATCTGATATTACCTACATTGGTAAAAGAGATAATCCTTGTTATCTAAGTTTGGTTACAGATGCTTACTCAGAGAAGATTATGGGTTATGTAGCAGACAACCTAAATACTAAAAGTAGCGTAATGGCTCTGAAAATGGGAATCAAAGAACCATAATATCAGGAGTTGGCTCTTATTCATCATTCAGATAGAGGACTGCAATATTGTGCTGACCTCTATCAAAAGGTATTACGAAAACATAAAATTATGTGTAGTGTGATACAAAATTCTGACTCCTATGAAAATGCTATCGCAGAGCGATTTAATGGGATATTAAAGCAAGAATTTATGATTGACAGATATGAACAAAGTGTATAGATAATGAAAATAATTGTCAAAGCAGCTATTAAAATTTTGGTTCTCTGACAGTTTTTGTGGATTCAGCAAGATATAGCTAAAACCCTTAATTTTAAGTTTTCAAAATTAGTCATTCCAAAAGCCGTTCTTCGGACACTTCTTATGAGGTTATTGAGTCCTTCTGTTACGGCATTTG
>JBBRMR010000149.1:0-3673 GCA_038230735.1 Cytophagales bacterium | reverse complement strand
ATTTCCACTTGTTTTTCGGTAAACTTCTGAAAATCAGGAATTAATGTTTTCCAATTAGGCGTGTAATTTCCTAAAAACCAAACATAAAAATCAACGTCATTTACCCGATAAATTTCATGTTGTAAATAAGGACTTGCGAGAAGAGGGGAATCAACAATAGCCCCCCAACCCCCAGAGGGGGAGAGCCTCGCAACACCACCCTCTGATATAATTGGAGTTATTCCACAAGCAAACTGAAAAGCTCCCCCTTTGGGGCGGTTCGACGCATCGACGGGGGGGGCTACTTCTACCTCGCAAGGCTCATTCATCCGCCCCTGCACGTAAGGTAAGCAATTGACAAAATTGACATACATTATCCCCTCATCTACATACGAACTTCCAGCATTTTGGACATTGGCAAAGTACGTAAATTTAATGGTAACTTCTTGTAAATCAGTCGTATAAATTAGCCAACGGTCTTTAGTGATTTTATGAAAATCAATAGCTTTACCTTCCAAATTCGTTATTTCAAACCGCTGAATATTCTTCGCAAAATGTTGTAATTCATACCGTCCAGGTCGCCAAGCGGGGAGTTGTAATTCTATGGTTTCGGACTCAATGTTATCAATCACCATCTCAATATTTAAGAAATGGCTGTGTGGATTTTCGGAAGATATTTTGTATTGAATCATAAGTTTTCGATGCTCGTGTTTCGATGTTTGTTGTTCGGGAGATGGCTCTTGAAGAAATTTTGCTTCAATTCAAAGTTAGTCAAAATCAAATCATCTACCCAAATCAAAAATATTTGAAAGACTCAAAAAAAGATAAGTATTTTATTTTCAGTAAGTTATCATTAAATTTAACTCATTCTAATACCCAATCCCTAATTCCCCAATCCCTAATTCCCCCTTTTCCCCAAAAAGAGTTGGCTAATAAAAATAAGTTCCTTACCTTTGCAGTCCTGTTTTAGAACGCAACAAGATTTCATAAAGATATAAGTCATGAAAAGAACATTTCAACCATCGGTAAAGAAAAGAAAAAATAAGCACGGATTCCGTGAAAGAATGTCCACTCCAAACGGTCGTCGTACATTGGCGGCTCGTCGTGCAAGAGGAAGACATAAATTAACCGTTTCTGACGAGAAAAGAGGCAAATAATTTTAGAGAATAGTTAATAATTAATAGAGAATAGTTATTTCGTTCTCATTGATAAAAGGCTTGTATTAGTTTAAAACTATTACTTATTACTTTTTAATTATTAATTATACTGACGTGAATTTTACTTTTAAGAAGTCTGAAAGGCTTAATTCAAAAAAAGTTATTGAAAGACTCTTTGATAAAAAGGGTAGTGAAGAAATCAAATCGGTTTTTCACTACCCTTTTCGTGTTTCATATTTAGGGGTTAGTGGTTTGGATTTGGGATTTAGTGAATTAGACTCCGAACCTGCAAATACCCAAATCCTAAATCCCATCCCCCATCCCCCAGTACAAATTTTAATCTCCGTTTCCAAGCGTTCTTTCAAACGTGCTGTTGATAGAAACTTGGTAAAACGTCGAATCAGAGAGGCATATCGTCTCAACAAGCACCTTTTGCTACAAAAACCAGCCCCTCAAATTCCTGCATACATTGCTTTTGTGTATATTGCGAAGACAATTGAAGATTTCGCCAAAATTGAAAAATCTATGAAAATGGTTTTTCAGAAGATGGGGTAGTTTTTGATTGAAATATTGTATTTGATTTTGCGTTAGAAGTACTAAGATAATACTTGAAACCATGGAAAATATAAAGCAACGACTCTATAAAGTCAATATCACCAAAGACCCAGAACAAGGATATTTTGTGGCAGAAGTGCCTACATTAAGTCCTTGTATTACCTACGGGGAAACTTTTGAGGAAGCCATAGAAATGGTTAAAGAAGCCATTGAGGCAGTTGTTGAATCAAGATTAGAGAACGGTTATCCCGTGCCTGATGATAATGCCGAACTCGAAAGAAACTCAACTACCACTCATACTTTCCTAAATATCAATACGTTACCTTATCAATACGCCACCGCTTAATGCGATATTCACCAAAAGAAATTATTAAAGTATAGAAGAAAATGGTTGGTATCTTAACAGAATCAGAGGTAGCCATCACGTTTATAAAAATGATGAACTACAAAAATCTGTGCCGATTCCCATTCACGGAAAAAAGGATTTAGGAAAGGGTTATTTTATAAAATATTGAAACAGTGCGATATTGACAGAGAGGAGATTTAGGATTTAAAATCTATGTTTGTTTGTTACATTTTGCAAGTAAATCGAAAGTTTATCAATTGAGAAAATATAAAATATAATAACAAGAAAATGCTTACATCACATATTCAACATATTACCGACACAACAGGACGTAAATTAGTCCAAATGCCGATTGAGGATTGGAATTTGCTTCAAGAAAAAGTCATTAGATATGAACAACTTCTGAAAGTGAAAAGAGACTTAAAGGCATCATTCAGTGAAATAAAACTGATGCAGCAAGGGAAATTAAAAAAAATGTCTTTAAAAGAAGCTTTTAATGTTTGAAGTTGTGCCTACGCCGAGGTTTTTAAGACAAGTTAAAAAACTCAAAAAGAAATACAAATCTTTAGTCAGTGAACTGATTGAATTTGAAGAATCTTTATCTGAAAATCCTATTCAGGGAACAGATTTGGGCAATAATACTTATAAAGTTAGACTTGCTATTGAAAGTAAAAATAGTGGTAAAAGTGGCGGTGCAAGGGTAATTACCTACGTTGTTACAGAACAAAAAGAAGTATACTTGGTAAGTATTTACGACAAATCTGAAATCTCGACCCTTAAAGATAGTGATATTAAAAAACTAATAAAAGAGGTTAGAGATGATTTTGAGTGAGGTGATATTTTAAATTTAGCGAATGTTTACTAACTGATTATCAGATAGTTACAAGTAAAATTACACAAATATATTTGTCCGATTGCTTTCGCAAGTGTCGTTGGTGAAAACACAAAACGACGGAAAGCGAGGAAGACCAACAAAGGCGAAAACGACGACGGGGAAGACCAATAGAGGCAAAATAAAGGTTGGAATATGAAAAAAATTATGATTTTTTCAATGTTATGCTTTTTCTTAACAAGTTGTTCAGAGAAAGATCAAATTTTTAGGTTAAAATTAGAAAGAGAACATTATGATAGTACAACCTACACCGAATATTTTGTAATAAATAATCCATCAAAAAATAGAGATACACTCATTAATCATGTAAGAATATATAATCGTTCATGGTTACCGAAGCGGAAAGCAAATATAGAAAAATGTAAAACATACGTTCAAAAATTTTACGAAGAGACATGGAATATTGATAGGGATTATAAGCCATTTCAACTGTTTTTTGAGATGGATGATATTAGAGAATTTAATTCACACGAAGATGATATGATATTAATAGTAAGAATTAAGGGAGAGTTAGAATACTTTGATGTAGAAAGTAATACATTCTTTAAGATATCAGCTCCAAATTATTCTTTTTGGAATCATAAAAGAATAGGAAAAGATATGGGGAAATATTAGTTTAAAACTAACTTTAACCAACTTATAATTAAAAAATATACGACTTAATAATTACAAAAATGAACATAAAAAAATACACAAAATCCCTAATAATCAGCGGATTAACTATTACGGGACTGTCGTTGGTAT
>JBBRMR010000148.1:0-3692 GCA_038230735.1 Cytophagales bacterium | reverse complement strand
TGATAAAGTAACCTCTCTCAACCGAGAAGCACTGCCATCTTCCACAAACTGCTTGTATGAAGCCGTATTTGAGGCAGAACCTCTGCCTTGATACCAAGCTTGATTTATCGCTACGGGCCCCGCTCCAAAATCTTTTATTTGTCCTTGAAAAGATGTACCCGCTGCAATCGTGTTGCCATTTACATCTTTCAAACCCCCAGCGGGAGCAACGGCAGTATTTCCTTGGTCAGCATGAGTTCCGAAAGAATATAATGAACCTCTTGTTCCATTAAAAAAGTCGTTTCCTTGCGTTCTGTCAAACAAGACATAAAGCGACAAGGTTTTGTAGGACAATGTACTGCCCAAACCGCCACGCCAAGCGGGATTTGGGTCGCCAATAATCTCTACGCCCGTTCCCGCCTGTGGAAAACCATTAACATCCAAAACGTAAGTACCAGCATCATTTTTCAAGAAATCAGTGGAAAGAAAAACGCCAAACGGCTGACCCGTAACGAGAGAAGAATTTTGAATAAAACTGTCGGGCAAGGTGTATGAATTTACGCCCGCCAAGGAAACTACCTTGTTTTTATTGGTAGAAAAATTAGCCGAAATATTCCATCTGAAATCACGTTGTTTCAATACATCGGCATTCATTTCTAATTCAACTCCTCTGTTTTCCAATTCCGCCGCATTACTATTAAAGGTTGTAAAACCCGTGGTTGCAGGTAAATTTATCGGTAAAATAACGTCTCTCGTGCGGTTTTGGTAGGCAGTTGCCGAGAAACTAACTTGATTATTCAAAAACCGTAAATCAACGCCTATTTCAGTTTCAGTCTTGATTTCAGGACGTAAAAATTCATTACCCGAGGTCGTGCTTTGCACATATCCGCCTCCATACGTAGGACTAATTCCCGATAATCCACTCGAAAAATCATCCTTATAAGTGGCAGCATTAAAACTATTGAAATTTTGGTAAGGCTGTGGTTGAATACCTACCTGTCCCCAAGCCAAACGAAGTTTCCCGAAACTGAAAACTGAATTATCCTCAAAATATTTCAACTGGCTAAATTGCCAAGCCACCGCTGCGGAGGGAAAGAAAAAGCTATTTTTCGTATTTGCCCCAAAAGTTGAAGCCGCCTCATTTCTGCCCGTAAAGGTAAAAAAGAGCATATTGTAGGCTTCCACGTCCGCCTGGGCATAAAATCCATACGTCCGATTTAAGGAATTGAAATTATTGGCGGATAAATTACTACCCACCGCATTCGTCAAAATATCGGGAGCGGTTGGAATAATAAAGTTGGTAATACTGCCCGTCAAAGAGGCTCTTTGGCGACTGTTATAATTAAACCCCACCAATAAAGAACCACTCAAATCATTGCTAAACGTGTTTCTGGCTACGGCAAATAAATCAGTATTAAATTGCTTTTCCGATACCCAATTTTTAGACAAAAATCCCCTCGGATAATTGGCAGAAGTACGGGCAAAACGTTCTAATCTATTGTCGTTAAAATTATCAACTCCAGCCCTCGCCGTGGCGGTTAGCCAACTCACGGGCGTTATATCAAATTGAACGCTACCCATCAATCTATCAACCTCGCTGGTGTTCACGTTGTTGATAATATTCCAGTTTGGATTAGCATAAATTGTGCTTAAATCTTTTCCTAAGGGGTTTCTATACGATACGTGGGCATCGGGAAATATTTGTCCAGCGGGGTCAGTGTAAACGCCACTGTATAAATCATTGTTAAAATCAGCGGGTGTACGTAAACTACTTAATAAAATTCCATCGGCATTGTCGCCTTCTTGCACTCGGTTGGAATTTATTTTGGTATAACCCACATTGGCACTGGCAGTAAACCAATTCGTGAATTGACTCGTTACGTTGAGCCTCAACGTTTTACGATTATAATCACTGGCACTTCTTACCACGCCTTGTTGCGAAAGGTCGCCATAACTAATCATGAAAGTTGATTTTTCATTACCTCCACTCACATTCAAGGTATTATCAGAAAAATATCCCGTTTGAAAAGCATCTTTTGTATGGTCGAAAGTATCGGTAGAATTCTTGCCACCGTGCGGATTTGCGGTTGTGCCAGCGGGAATAGCGTATATTTTACTACCGTCTGGAAACGTTACAAATCCTTGATAACCAGGGGCTTTTGGGTCAGTAATAAATTGGTCGGTTCCGCCTTTTCTGTCAGAAATTAAATCCCCAAAATTGGAGCGATTGCCCTGAATAAAAAGCCCGTTAGAACCTTGTCCATAACGATTTTGCAAAGAAACCGTTTTATTTACTTGGTCAAAAGATACCGTTGATTTGAAAGAAATATTTACTTTGCCATCCGTATTTTTGCCTTTTTTTGTGGTAATAACTATCACACCATTGGCTGCTCTTGAACCCCAAATAGCCGCAGCCGATGCCCCTTTCAAAACCTCCACTCGCTCAATATCCTCGGGATTAATATCGTTGATTCGAGATTGTTGAATGATGCCATTGCTTCGGGCGGCACCAATATTATCGGAAGAATTACTCACGGGCATTCCATCAATAATAAAAAGGGGTTGTGCGTTGCCATTGATGGTATTTTGCCCTCTTATCTGAATGTATGAACCTGCACCAGGGTCGCCTCCATTTCGGGTTACTAAAACACCCGCCACTTTACCACTCAACCCATTCAAAACGCCCGTTTCACCCGATTGGGCGATGGTATTACCTTTCAAAGTTGATACTGACGAAGCAAATTTATCCCGCTCGCCTTTCAAACCCAATGCTGTAACGACAATCGTTTCAATTTCCAAAACGTCTTCTGTCAAAGAGACACTAATGATTGACCGCCCTCCAATTTTTTCTTCGACCGTCTTCATACCCACAAAAGAAAATACTAAGGTAGAAGCGGATTGAAGGACGTTTAGGGTGTATTTTCCAGATTTATCGGTTGTTGTACCAACGTTAGTTCCTTTCACAAGTACTGTAACGCCAGACAAGGCCTTTGAGCTATCAGTAAGATTAATTATTCCACTAATTTGTCTATTTTGGGCTGATACAAATTGGCTATAAAAAACTATTGTAATTACAATTAAAGTAAGTTTTATATTCATCATAAAAAGAATTACTGTTTTGAAAACTTATGGAAGATGGCATTTTGATTGAAAAGATTAAACTCCAAATAGGTCTCAAAAGTTTAGAATAAACTATGTAGGCAATCAGTATCAACCCTCAAAAGTGTTCAAAACCATTGTGAGGGTTATGTATCGTAAAGACAATAAATCCATCAAAATATATCTAAAAAAGTGTGCCACACAAAGCCATTACAAGCGATATATAATGCAAAACATAACATTCAAAACCGTACAAAAACTGTCCGTTTTCGGACAGTTTTTATTTTTCTTAAACTTATAAAATACTTAAAATCAAATATTTACATTTATGGCATAAGTTTGGAGCAATAAGATATAAACCGTTTAACCTCTAAATCATTAATCTTTTTACCCCCAAGAAAATGATACTAAACTATCTAAAAATCGCTCTCCGAAACCTTCTCAGAAATAAGGTTTATTCATTCATCAATATTGCTGGTTTGGCGGTGGGAATGGCAGTGGCAATGCTCATCGGGCTTTGGATATACGATGAGGTTTCTGCCAATAAACATCATAAAAATTACGAAACTTTGTACCAAGTAAAAATGAATCAGACTTTTGATGGACACACAGGT
>JBBRMR010000147.1:0-3702 GCA_038230735.1 Cytophagales bacterium | reverse complement strand
TGATAAAGTAACCTCTCTCAACCGAGAAGCACTGCCATCTTCCACAAACTGCTTGTATGAAGCCGTATTTGAGGCAGAACCTCTGCCTTGATACCAAGCTTGATTTATCGCTACGGGCCCCGCTCCAAAATCTTTTATTTGCCCTTGAAAAGACGTACCTGCCGTAATCGTTTTGCCGTTTACGTCTTTCAATCCCCCAGCGGGAGCAACTATTGTATTACCTTGGTCGGCATGAGTTCCGAAAGAATACAACGAGCCTCTTGTACCATTAAAAAAATCATTCCCTTGCACTCTATCAAACAGTACATAAAGAGACAATGCTTTATAAGAAAATGTACTACCCAGCCCGCCACGCCAATTAGGATTTGGGTCACCAATAATTTCTACACCCGTACCCGCCTGAGGGAAGCCATTCGCATCTAAAACGTAAGCACCGGCATCGTTTTTCAAGAAATCAGTAGAAAGAAAAACCCCAAACGGCTGACCCGCAATGAGCGAAGAGTTTTGTATGAAACTATCGGGTAAAGTATATGAATTTGCTCCAGATAAAGACACTACTTTATTTTTATTCTGAGAAAAATTAGCGAAAATATTCCATCTAAAATTACGTTTTTTCCACACATCGGCATTCAATTCTAATTCAATTCCTTTATTTTCTAATTCCGCCACATTGCTGTTAAAGGTAGTAAAACCCGTAGTGGCTGGTAAATTAATCGGTAAAATAACGTCTCTCGTGCGGTTTTGATAAAAAGTAGCAGAGAAGCCAATTTGATTTTTCAAGAACCGTAAATCAATCCCTAACTCGGTTTCAGTCTTGATTTCGGGACGTAAAAACTCATTACCCGAGGTCGTACTTTGCACATATCCACCGCTGTATGTTGGGCTAATTCCCGATAAACCACTCGAAAAATCATCTTTATACGTGGCAGCGTTAAAACTGTTGAAATTTTGGTACGGCTGAGGTTGAATACCCACTTGTCCCCAAGCCAAACGGAGTTTACCAAAGCTAAAAACTGAACTCTCCTCAAAATATCTCAACTGACTAAATTGCCAAGCCACGGCAGCGGAGGGAAAGAAAAAACTATTCTTCGTATTAGCCCCAAAGGTTGATGCCGCTTCGTTTCTACCCGTAAAAGTAAAAAACAGCATATTATAGGCTTCCACATCCGCTTGGGCGTAAAATCCATACGTCCGATTTAAGGAATTGAAATTATTGGCGGATAAATTACTACCCACCGCATTGGTCAAAATATCGGGAGCCGTAGGAATAATAAAATTGGTAATACTGCCCGTCAGACTGGCTCTTTGACGACTGTTATAATTAAAACCAATTAACAAAGAACCACTCAAATCATTACTGAATGTATTTCTGGCTACGGCAAATAAATCAGTATTAAACTGTTTTTCCGATACCCAATTTTTAGACAAAAAACCCCTTGGATAATTGGCAGAATTACGGGCAAAACGTTCTAAACGATTATCGCCAAAATTATCTATTCCAGCTCTTGCCGTAGCGGATAGCCAACTCACAGGAGCAATATCAAATTGGACACTGCCAATCAATCTATCCACATCGCTGGTATTAACATTATTGATAATATTCCAATTTGGATTGGCATAAATCGTGCTTAAATCTTTGCCCAGAGGGTTTCGGTAGGATACGTGGGCATCGGGAAAAACTTGTCCAGCGGGGTCGGTGTAAGTACCGTTGTACAGATCATTATTGAAATCGGCGGGAGTTCGCAAGCTACTCAACAAAATTCCGTCGGCATTATCGCCTTCTTGCACTCGGTTAGAATGGATGTTGGTATAACCCACATTGGCACTGGCAGTAAACCAGTTGGTAAAACGGCTTGTTACGTTAAGTCTCAACGTTTTACGTCCATAATTACTGGCACTTTTCACAACCCCTTGTTGATTAAGGTCGCCATAGCTAATCAGAAAAGTAGATTTTTCATTACCTCCGCTTACGTTCAAGGTATTATCAGAAAAATATCCCGTTTGAAAGGCGTCCTTTGTATGGTTGAAAGTTTCGGTAGAATTTTTGCCCCCGTGCGGATTTGTGGGTGTGCCAGAAGCAATGGCGTATCTGTTTGTACCGTCCGAAAGGGTTACAAATCCTTGATAGCCAGGGGCTTTGGGGTCAGTAATAAATTGGTCAATTCCGCCTTTTCTATCGGAAATTAAATCCCCGAAATTAGAACGATTACCTTGTGAATAGAGTCCATTAGAACCTTGCCCGTAGCGAGTTTGCAAAGGATGGGTTTTATTTACTTGGTCAAAAGATACGGTTGATTTGAACGAAACATTTAATTTACCCTCCGTATTTCTGCCTTTTTTTGTGGTAATAACAATAACGCCATTCGCTGCCCTCGATCCCCAAATGGCGGCAGCTGATGCTCCTTTCAAAACTTCCACTCGCTCAATATCTTCGGGGTTAATATCGTTGATTCGAGACTGTTGAATGATACCATTGCTTCGAGCAGCCCCAATATTATCCGAAGAATTACTGACGGGCATTCCATCAATGATAAAAAGGGGTTGGGCATTGCCGTTAATTGTGTTTTGTCCTCTTATCTGAATGTACGAACCTGCCCCTGGGTCGCCACCGTTTCGGGTTACTAACACGCCAGCCACTTTACCGCTCAACCCATTCAAAACGCCCGTTTCACCCGATTGGGCTATGGTATTTCCTTTTAGAGTGGATACTGACGAAGCAAATTTATCTCGTTCACCTTTTATCCCCAAGGCAGTAACAACAATCGTTTCAATTTCCAAAATATTTTCTGCCAATGAAACATTAATTATCGAACGACCCGCAATTTTTTCTTCAACGGTTTTCATTCCCACAAAAGAAAATACTAAGGTTGAAGCAGTTTGAGGGACGTTTAGGCTGTATTTGCCAGATTTATCGGTTGAAGTGCCAATGTTAGTTCCTTTTACAATTACGGTAACGCCAGTTGAGGTTTTTAGGCTATCGGCAAAAGTAATGGTTCCAGTAATTTGTCTGTTCTGGGCTAAGACCAATTGGCTACAAAAAAATATCGTAATTATACTTAGTACAAGTTTTACATTCATTGTGGGAAATAATTACTGCTTTGAAATGCTCACGAAATATAGCATTTTGTTTAAATAGACTAAACTCTATCTACGTGTCAAAAGTTCAGAATAAATATTAACGATTTGTTAAAAGTAAGTACTAAAAGTTAAATTAAATAGCCAATTGTCTCACTATTAAAGGTCAATACTTTATCATTTATCTAATTCAATTCTAAAAATATGCTATTCCAAACCATTCGTATAGGGCTAATTCTGCAAAAAAAATACCGTCCAAAAACGCACAAAAACTGTCCGAAAACGGACGGTTTTTATTTTGCCTTAACTTATAAAATTTTGATAATCAATTAGTTAAAATTTTGGCATAAGTTTGGAACAATAAGGGATAAACCGTTTGACCTCTAAACCATTAACCTTTTTATCTCCAAGAAAATGATACAAAACTATCTAAAAATCGCCCTTAGAAATCTTACCCGCAATAAGGTTTATTCGTTCATTAATATCGCTGGTTTGGCGGTGGGAATGGCAGTGGCAATGCTCATCGGGCTTTGGATATACGATGAGGTTTCTGCCAATAAACATCATAAAAATTACGAAACTTTGTACCAAGTAAAAATGAATCAGACTTTTGATGGACACACAGGT
>JBBRMR010000146.1:0-4075 GCA_038230735.1 Cytophagales bacterium | reverse complement strand
GTTTACGACAAACCGATGATTTATTATCCTTTGTCGATTTTGATGCTATCGGGTATCAAAGAGATTTTGATTATCTCTACGCCCCACGATTTACCTCATTTCAAAAAACTCTTGGGGGATGGTTCGCAGGTGGGTTGTGAGTTTTCTTATGCTGAACAACCTTTACCCAACGGGCTGGCTCAGGCTTTTGTGATTGGCGAAGAATTTATCGGTGGTGATAAAGTGGCTTTAGTTTTGGGCGACAATATTTTTCATGGCAGCGGTTTGAGTAAATTACTTCAAGCCAATAACGACCCCGAAGGTGGCGTTGTGTATGCCTATCAAGTGCAAGACCCTGAGCGTTACGGAGTTGTGGAATTTGATAAAGATTTCAATGTGCTTTCTATCGAGGAAAAACCGAAGAATCCCAAATCAAATTATGCGGTACCAGGTTTGTATTTCTACGATAATTCGGTAGTAGAAATTGCCAAAAATATTGCTCCTTCGCCCCGTGGAGAATACGAAATTACGGACGTAAATAAAGAGTATTTGAAAATGGGCAAGCTAAAAGTAGGCGTTTTGAACCGAGGAACGGCTTGGTTAGATACGGGTACATTTGCGTCATTGATGCAAGCGGGGCAGTTTGTTCAAGTAATTGAAGAGCGACAAGGTTTGAAAATTGGTTGTATTGAAGAAATTGCTTACCGAATGAATTTCATTGATGCTGAGCAATTAAGAAAAATAGCCGAACCTTTGGTGAAAAGTGGTTATGGGGAGTATTTATTGAATTTGTTGAAATAGAGGTTTGTAAATGAACTACATTCATAAAATTATGAATCCACAAAAGACATTCATTTGAAATAAAGGAGTACGTCTTATCTGGACTTGAAAAGATTTACGGAAATTTGATTTTAAAACATACCCATGAAAAAGTACTTTTTCTCACTCATAGCAATAACTCTTTTCTCCTGCCAGCCCAAAGACCCCAAACAGAATCCCATCTTACCCATCAAAGGTACATGGCAATTAATCACAGGCACGATTATCGAAAAAGGTGATACTATCGTTACTGATTATACCAAAAATCTGTCCTTCATCAAAATTATCAATGATACGCATTTTGCGTTTTTAAAACATGATTTAACCAAAGGGAAAGGCGAATCCAAGGCTTTTGATGCGGGTGGAGGGACTTATACCCTCAAAGACAGTCTTTATACGGAGCGTCTGGAATATTACAAACAAAAAGAATGGGAAGGCGGTGAATTTTCATTTATTGTTACCCTCAAAAACGATACCCTTACGCAAACGGGCATCGAAAAGGTGGAAGGTGCTGGCATAAACCGAGTAAATACAGAGGTGTATATGAGAGTAAAAAGGTGACGTTAGTCGGGTATTATAAAATAATTTCCAATCCCCAATTCCCGTGGCACAATTTTTTTTAATCTTTATTGATAATAAATTAAAAATTAATAAACATGAAAAAAATCACTATTTACCTAATGACAGCCGTTTCGTTGCTGTCGTTTGTACCAACAACCTCCAAGGCTGAAGCCATCATCAATTCCAAAGAAAAGATTGAGATGACGGCAGAGCAAGCACAACAAGCCCAAGTGATGATGAACCGTTTGGAAGAAATCAAAACGATGGATAAGTCTGAAATGACTCGGGTAGAAAAGAAGGCATTGCGAAAGGAAGTCAAAACTATCAAAACAGCCATGGCTGACCTTAACGGAGGAGTTTATCTTTCGGTGGGAGCAATTATCATTATCGTTTTATTGCTAATTTTGTTATTATAATGACTATAATCCTTATAGGTCTCGAGACCTGTAAGGATTATTCATTTTGGCACTTTTATGAGTAAAGCATCTGGTACGAGCTTGGCGGTAACGGCATTTACTTTCCCCAAATATTCACCGTCAATTTGGAAATGCACTTTCTTTCGGCTTTTCATCGTCAATGAATTGGTTTGATATACCTTCGTTTTTTCTTCATCATAACTTTGATGGGAAACTACCATTTTGAAAATTTCCAGCAAAGAAATTTGCTTAATTACAATCACTTCAAAATACTCATCGTCCAAATTCCCAATCGGGTTTATTAATGCCCCCGTTCCGTATTTAGTGGCGTTGGCAATCACCACCATAAAGGCCTTCAATTTTATCTTTTCGTTATCCATTACCATCTCAATATCCATCAAGGAATTCTGCAAAAGCACTTTTATGGAAGCAATCATGTAGCCCCACATTCCACGCACACCATTAGATTCAAATTTTTTCATCAAATAAGCGTTCAAACCTACATCGCTGAGGTGAATACAGAGTTGGTCATTAACCGTTGTGGTATGAATTTTTCTTATTGTTCCATGAACCAAAACGTCTAATGCCTTGATGGGGTCTTCGGGAATGCCTAATTCTTTGGCTAATCCATTAGCAGACCCACCTGGCAAAATACCCAAAGTGATGGAAGTTTGCATAATACACTCTGCCACTAATTTTACCGTTCCATCGCCGCCAATGGCAATAGCACAGGTCGGCTTAAAGGAATTTAATTGTTCTTTTATCGTGTCAAGGTTGCAGTTTTTTGTTAAAAAATAAAGTTCTATTTCGTAATTCAAATGAACAAAATAAGTATTAATAATCGTTTCCCAATCGTGAGAATTACTACCCGAATTGGGATTTATTATAAATAATAATCGTTCATTTATCGTCTTTTTCATACACGCATTTTTAAATATAGTAACAAAATTAAAACATCGCAAATCCCAAAATAGTTGATTTACAAGCCATTGTAAGCGTTTTTATAATATTATGGATAAAGAATCATACCAACCAAAATATACAATCAGAATTTACCATGGATACGGACACCAAAAAAATATGGTGGTCTATGGACACGTCTTAGCCTATAAACCCGTCCGTATTCGCCAATATACTAATAATCTGTTGCTCAATATTATCCACTTAATAAAGTTATTTTTTGTAAGCCCAGTTCCTAAGGTGAAAGTTCATATGTGGTGGAATAATCAACATTATTTTAGCACTACTGAAAAAGACGGATTCTTTAAATTTGAATGGAAATCTGATGAACATATCGAAGCGGGTTGGCATCAAATAATTGTTAATTCGATTGATAATCAAGGTTTAGTTACCGCCACGGGCGAGGGCAAAATCTTTGTGCCACATTCCACCCAATACGGTTTTATTTCTGATATTGACGATACTGTTTTGGTATCTCATTCCTCAAAAACGGGTAAAAAATTGAGAACCATGTTTACTAAAAATCCCCGAAGTAGAAAAACTTTTGATGATGTAGTAAAATTTTATCAGTTGCTTTCCCTTGCTCACACCACACCAGATTTGCTTAATCCTTTTTTCTATGTTTCCAGTAGCGAATGGAACTTATACGATGATTTAAACGAGTTTTTTAAGTATAATGATTTACCGAAAGGGGCTTTTCTATTGAATGGTATTAAAAAATGGTATCAACTTTTCAGTACAGGCAACACCAAACATCAAGGTAAATTTATCCGTGCAATCAGAATTTTAGAGGCATTTCCTAAACAAAAATTTATTCTATTAGGCGATAATTCTCAGCGTGACCCTGAAATCTACGCTTCAATTGCCAATAAATATGCTAATAGAATCATTGCCATTTATATCAGAAACGTGAGCTACGAAAAGGAGGAAATTACTTTAAGATTATTATCAAATATCCAAAATAAACGAATTGAAACGCTACAATTTAACCATACTGACCAAGCTATCGAACATTCAAAAAATATTGGATTAATAAAAGGTGAGTTTTAAAATGGGTATTAAATTCCCCGAAATTATTAAAATTACTCAATTAAAATATTGGTATAGAAATTTTAAAACCTTAAGAATAAGTTACTGTATTTAATTATAAAATTTTAAATCAATTGTGGTTCTCTGACAGTTTTTGTGGATTCAGCAAGTTATAGCTAAAACCCTTAATTTTAAGTTTTCAAAATTAGTCATTCCAAAAGCCGTTCTTCGGACACTTCTTATGAGGTTATTGAGTCCTTCTGTTACGGCATTTGAAAGATAGTTTTCAACATAATTGGCTATATATTCTT
>JBBRMR010000145.1:0-4242 GCA_038230735.1 Cytophagales bacterium | reverse complement strand
TTATAATTCTCAACTTTTAGGCGTTTTATTAACATGGATTTTTAATTTAGCGGTTTTATTTAACCTTCAAAAGTGCTTTCTCAATCAATTTTTCAATGCCCTTGCCTTCAAAATCACCATCTTGAATGCGTTTTTCGTGGTAAATTTTCAAAATATCGTCCCTCACCCAATCGGCATCCAATTGGTGTTCGGTGCAAAGGGTTTCAATCAGTTCGAGGTCTTCTTTTCTGATGCCGTAGTGAACAAATGTGCTGTCTAATCCTTTTTTCATGTTGGTTGATTGGTTGAAATATTAGCGGGATTGAAATAATCCCAGCCCGTCAAATCGTTGGTATCAGTAATTCTGTTCACACAGTATCTAAAACTTATTACTCCGTTTATCTCGGCTGAAATTAAAACTCCACCCAGTAATTCTGTTTTACTGTTTGCTTTATTATGCTTTTCCATGTACTCAACCAAAGCATTATGTTTGTTGGGTGCTTCTGCATCCGAACGTTTTGTTTTTGTATCAAATAATCCAATTTTTTCATTTTTGAATTTTATTACAAAATCAACGTAAAACAATCTCAAAATTCCTTTATTATCTTCATAAGATACTGAAAAATGTTCCCTTCCTTGGTCACCATTTTTATACCACCAATCAATATGACGTTCGTTTTCTATCAAGTATTTTTTGAAGAGTTTTTCGGGTTCTGATGCTTTATTTCCTTCAAAAAATGGCTTCAAGGCATGATTTGGCACTATTTCCCTTTTATACAATTCATTATAATACCGTATTTCTGGCACTTCCCACTCCGCAGGTTCAACTCTACGTTTATCATTTTGTTGTTGGTTTTGCCAATGTATAAATTTTTCAAGAGCCAATTGAATATGAGGAATTAACATGGCTTTATTTTGCTGAAACAAATAGATTTTCCAAATCTTATACTCATTTATCGCCAAGTAATATTCTGCAAAATGAATGAGCGTTTCTCTCAACTTTTTCCAGCTTTTTGATTTATTGAGTTTGGTAATATTTTCAAAACAAAACTCGTCAAATAACTGACTAAATTCATTGTCTGTTATGGCAAAACGCCCCATGTGGTCGTTGCTCACGTTTATTGCTCCTACCTGATACGGATTTATATCTACATTGATAGGTATTCTAATTTGATGTTCGTCAATGTCGAATACCCAAAGTTTCTCAAGCATATAATCTTTATTTTTTTGCTTTTTATCTTTCAATTCACTTTCAGAAACCGTTGTAAATTCTGGTAGTTGTTTCAGTTCGGGATAATTCTCTTCCATAATTTGAAAGAAAAACTCTTCAAATTCAGAGGTTAAAACCCCAGGTGATGCACGGTCGTTGATGATGGTTTCAGAAGTTAATTTATCAAAAGTCCAATGCTTATCGTCCTGTCTTTCAGCGAGTTGCAAGTTGAAATAATCACTATCGGAAGGAACAAAATTGATAATACTACTCTGAATATTCGTAAACACATATCCATAATTAAGGTCGTCGTGTTGATAATGCTTTTGGTGGGGCATTCTCAGAATTCTGCCCACCGTCTGAATGCCAAAATTCGGGCTTTGAACAGTTCTATAACTCACCAAAACCGATGCTCTCGGGCAATCCCAGCCTTGGGCAATGGCTTGTTTGAAAATCAATACGTCTTGTGTACCATCCAATTTTTCTAAACCTTCTTTGTTTTGTTCACCCGACAACCATACTGCCAATCTTCCATTATTGGTTGAAATGTTAAAATCGGTATTCAGTAACCCTTCCAAAATATCCCTAACGCCTTTATCTTCTTCTGATAATGCTGTATTTTCGGAGGGTAACTGTATCAATAACAAAGGATTAACTTTCCCTCTGCCCAATTCAGTATCATACAAAACCTCTAATTCTTGTTTTTTGGCAAAGGCTTTTCTCAATAAGTGAATGTGAACGTTATCGCTACTTTGTTGAACGGGGTCTAAACCAATATTTAGCCTAACCCCTTTTTTGATCATCTCTTCTTTGATAACTTCTTTGCGGTCGATATACACATTACGGGCTGGGCGATTGTTGGGCGTTGCACTCACCAATATCTCTACTTTTGCTTTGATTAAATTCCGTACTGATATTGCCTGTGTCCCCGTGAAGGCACTTAAATGGGCTTCGTCAATAATCAAAATCAATTGCGTGTCATTGCTTTTAGTATTCTCTATCAGCGTTTCAAGATTGGTATTGGTCTCATTTTCTTTACGCCAAATTTTCTTCATGCCGTCCACACTACTCCAATTCACGAAAAGTAAATCCCTTGAATTTAAAGATGGATTTGCCGTTAAATCACTCAAATCAATACAATTCAAGCGATTAGTGTCCTCATAAAGTTTTTGAATGGACTTAAAACTCTGGATGTGCAACGTGTTGGGGGCAAACCAAATAAAAGCCACATTGTCGCTCAGTCCAGGTTGGAGTGATAATTCTTCCACGACCCGTTCTAAATACGATGCCATCATTAGGGTTTTGCCCGAACCCGTTGGCGATTCAAGTTGAATAGGTATTTGTTCTGAATTTTCGGTCAAGGCATCGAACGTGTATTCGAGTAATTTATTGACGGCTTTTTCTTGAAAATCTTTTAGGATATACATTGTCTTATACAGAATTAAGGGATTTAAACAGGATGGTCAGGATGTAACATTGTCTTATACAGGATTAAGGGATTTAAACAGGATGGTCAGGATTTTTAAGGAGATTCATGTTTTTTGATTTTGAATTGTGTCCACACTGCGGACATAATTCAAAATTCTGACTATCCTGCTCTAATCCTTTAATCCTGTTCTGACTTTTTGCTTTCAATCCTGTCCATCCTGATTAATCCCTAAATCCTGTTTAAGACTATTTTCTTGCTTAAATGGCGTTCTAAGTCTTCTATTATAAACCCGTTTATAGTCAAGACTCATTCCGCCAAAATTAATCAACAATCCATCAGCAATTTTATAGGCTTCGCAATAATTAATCGCTTGGGCTTTGTGGGCTGGCAATAATTGTTCAACCGCTTTCAATTCAAGCATCACTTTATTTTCTAC
Source organism: Cytophagales bacterium (assembly GCA_038230735.1). Lineage (GTDB taxonomy): Bacteria > Bacteroidota > Bacteroidia > Cytophagales > Spirosomataceae > Arcicella. The sequence continues at coordinate 1,188 of JBBRMR010000145.1, read as the reverse complement.
AAAAAAATCAACCCTCCGAGTACCAATACTTTCGCCTTTATATTCCAAGGGCATCTCCATTTCTCTTTCAAATCTAAGGTTTTGAAGCCTCATTTCAATGGCTAATGCTCGTTGATACACGACCTCCTGAAAACCGTTACCCATCGTTTTGTGTACTTCCATACAGCAACCAATTATCTTGTGCGTTATTTCGTTTATTTCCATCTTCTTTGTGGTTAAATTGTTATAAAATAGTCTCAAACAGGATTGAGGGATTAATCAGGAAATACAGGATTTTTTACTTTTGAATTGCGTCCGCAGTGCGGACGTAATTTAAAAGTGATATTGTATTCAAATTTTAACATTTTTTGAATTACCAACCCACTGCGTTCGCAATTCAAAAGTATCCTAAAATCCTGTCCATCCTGCTTAATCTTCTCAATCCTGTAATGACACTTTTCTTCTCAAACAAGCATTATACGCATTAACGATGGCATCGGGCAGGGGAACGGCTTCAATTTTATCAGCAACGTCTATTAATTCAGCTTCTAAACTGTCTTTACCAGCACTAAACGCATAAACCCGTATCTTCTCGCTGGTTTCCAAAGCATTGATAAAGGCTTTCAGTTGCTTAAAAATCGCCACCGATTGCCGACTATGATAAACCACAATCATATATTTTTCGGGTGTATTACCATTCGCCTCGGTTTTGAAAACCCTTGTTTTGATTGCCTCAAAGCCACTTGCTGCCGTAATATCTTCGTAACAATTTTCTTTGATACATAGCAAATCAGTACAACTTTGGGTCAGTAAGCGTTTGGTGTTTTCATCACTGGCTTTTGGCACATACCCCGTTCTGTAATACCGCAAATTATTACCGCCCAAACCTGCCACCGCTTCCCCCTTGGCGTTGGTATAACCCTCAATAACCCGCTTGTTACGCTCGTAGGTGACTTCCTCACAAATATTGTTTTCATTATTTGTTACCAAAATACATTGCCGACTCCCGCCATCCTCTGCATTCAAAGCCATCACCGCATGAAGCGTTGTGCCACTGCCTGCAAAAAAATCGAGGATGGTGGCGGATTGATTGGGTATAAGCCTAATAAAATATTGTATCATTCCTAAGTTTTTAGGATTGTTAAAACTTCCAGACTCTTCTAAAATATCATTCAAAACGTTTGTACCATCATTTGTAGAAAAATCAAT
>JBBRMR010000144.1:0-4290 GCA_038230735.1 Cytophagales bacterium | reverse complement strand
CGCAGCAGCGGGTGTAATTCACTCAGATTTTGAACGTGGTTTTATTCGTGCAGAAGTAATCAAATATGCTGATTATCAACAGTATAAATCAGAAAATGCTTGTAAGGAAGCTGGTAAATTATCAGTAGAAGGGAAAGAATACACTGTAATTGATGGCGATATTATGCATTTTAGGTTTAATGTATAGAGTGAGGTATAAGTAGAAAATTAGATTTCACAAAAAAAGCGAATCATAGGAACTCAAATTCCAATGATTCGCTTTTTTTGCTCATTATTCATACCTCACCTTTCTCATTACTCAAATAAACTCCCCCAACATTCCCTTTTCTTTAATTACAAATCCCTTCTCATTTTGTCCAATCGTAGCACAATCATACAAAGGGTCATGGTCAAAAAAGATAATCCATTCTTTTTCCAGAGATTGTGTGAACAAATCTTGTTTTTCAATCATCGTTTGTAGCGGACGAATGTCATAACCCATCACATACGGAACAGAAACATGAGCATGAGATGGCATGGTATCGGCAATGAATAGAATTTCTTTATTTTGGTATGAAATCTTAGGCATTAACATTTTTTCAGTATGTCCATCAGCCGTGAGGATTTCTATATTTTGGAAAGGTTTGTCTATTTTATCCACAAAAAATAATTGATTGGCTTCTTGAATGGGTAAAATATTTTCCTTAAAAAAGGTAGCTTTCTCCCTCGGATTCGGATTCATTGCCGAGTTAAAGTGTTCAGAATGAGTCCAATGATGTGCGTTTGGGAAAGTCATTTCAAATTTTGTTCTGTCATTATTCCATTGAACTGCCCCGCCGCAATGGTCAAAGTGTAAGTGGCTCAGAATAACATCCGTAACATCATTTTCTGAATATCCTTTTTCCCGAATAGATTTCACTAATTCCCCTTCACCGTGGCGGTAATAATAGCTTTGCCATTTAGCATCTTGCTTATTGCCCATGCCCGTATCCACCAAAATCAAGGATTTGCTATCTTCAATCAAAAGGCAACGCATTGCCCATGAACAAAGATTGTTTTCATCGGCAGGAATCATTTTTTGCCAAAAAGTTTTGGGAACAACCCCAAACATTGCACCACCGTCCAACTTGAAATATCCCGCATCAATCACATTTATTTTCATTTTAATCTAATTTTTTATAAAAGAATGAAGATAAGAAAAAAAGTAGATATTGAAATCAAAAACATTGCCTAACTTCAAACGTTTACTTGGTGTTATATCATTCAAAGTTATAAAACATGAAAATTGGATTAGTATTATCGGGCGGTGGGGCAAGAGGAATTGCTCATTTAGGGATTTTGAAGGCTTTATTAGAAAAAGGCATTGAAATTTCTATGATTTCGGGATGCAGTGCGGGGGCAATCGTAGGAGCAATGTTTGCCGCAGGATATTCACCTGACCATATTTTTGAATTAGTGGTTTCGACCAATACTTTGCGTGCCATGCGTCCTGCTTGGAGCAGAGGAGGTTTACTGCACATGAACCGAGCCGAGGAAGTTTATCTGAAATACATCCCCCATAATTCCTTTGAAAGATTAAGAATACCTTTAATGGTCAATGCTACCGATTTATACGCAGGGGAAACCGTTTATTTTTCAAAAGGCGAATTATTAAAACCTGTGATGGCTTCGTGCAGCATTCCAGGATTATTTGAACCCGTAAAAATAGCCGAAAGAACCCTGATTGATGGTGGTGTTTTAAACAATATGCCCATTGAACCGTTAATCGGTAAATGCGATTTTATCATTGGAAGCCATTGCAATCCTTACGGTATGCAACAAAATTCCAAATCAATGACCACCATTATTACCAAAGCATTATTCTTGGCAATTAATAATAATTCCAAAAGTCGTTTAGCTCAGTGTGATTTATTAATTGAACCTCCTTCACTCAAAAATTTCGACCCTGCCGATATTAGAAAATCTGTTGATATTTTTAAGGCAGGGTATGAATATACTCGTCAATTGGTACTTCCAGAGGTGATTCAAAATTACAGTATCCAATCCTAAATATGCCCAAAAGAATAAATTAGAGCATATTACATTTTGACTTTGTGTTAAATAATTATTAATTTCGAGTTCTAATTTATCTAAAAATTTATTGTTCTAAGCATTATTACTTAGAGATAATTTATGGTTATATGAATAAAATTAACCAATAAAGTCTTGAAAATCAGTTTATTAAAAACTAAACTTCATTGTTTTATTTCAATTTTCACTTAGTTTAAAAGTTTCATTACTGCTACCTTCTTAGAAACAAATAGAATTTAGTAAAACTTCATAATCAACAAATTAAAACCCAAATTTTCATGAACAAACGTTTATTATTACTTAATTTACTCTTGTTTTTAGGCTGTTCATTGAGCATGATTGCTCAAGACCGTCGAATCACAGGAAAGGTAGTATCGGCAGCAGATGGCTCGCCCTTACCAGGAGTTAGTGTACAGGTTAGAGGAACGGCAAAAGGAACTTCTACTGATGCCACGGGAAATTATTCAATAAGCATCCCAACTGGAAAAAGCACTTTAGAAATCCGTTCAGTGGGTTTCAATACGCAAACCGTTACCATCGGTACTCAAAGTGCTATCAATGTAGCTTTAACCGAAAATGAAAGTGCCTTGGGCGAAGTCGTGGTAGTTGGTTACGGAACTCAGAAGAAATCTAATTTGACAGGAAATGTGGCTCAAATTAGTGCAAAATCTATTGAAAACCTACCAGTACTTACGGCAGAACAAGCCATTCAAGGTAGAGCAGCGGGGGTTTTTGTAGAATCTGGCAATGGTAAAGTGGGTCAAGGTATGAAAATGCGTATTCGTGGAGCGTCATCCGTTTCTGCGGGTAATGAGCCTCTTTATGTGATTGACGGAATTCCAATGACAACAACCCCAGGCGGTTCGGCAGGTAATACGCCAAACCCCATGGCAGACATCAATTTTAATGATGTTGAATCAATCGAAATTTTAAAAGATGCCTCAGCTGCCGCCATCTACGGAGCGAGAGGTTCAAATGGAGTGGTTTTATTAACCACCAAACGGGGTAAATCTGGAAAAACTAATATCAATCTAAGCTATTTCACGGGGTCAAGTGAAGCAACGGGGCATCGTGAATTCTTTAACACCGCTCAGTACGTTGAGTTTTTTAGAGAAGCACGAACCAACGGAGGATTCTCAGTAGCAGGTGCTGAAACCCGTTTTACCCGATATGCGGTGAATGATAAAACAAGATGGGCAGACCCAACCTCACCTAACTATACTGATACGAATTGGGAAAATACCGTTCTCAGAAAAGGAAGTATCAATCAGTTTGATTTGAATATGAACGGTGGAAATGACAAAACTAAATTTTATGCCTCTGGTCAATACAGTAAGCAAGAGGGAATTATTCTAAAAAATAGCTTTGAGCGTATTAGTAGTCGTTTCAACCTCGACCACAAGGCTTCCGATAAACTAACCATTGGATTGAATGCGAATATTGCTCGTACCTTCAATACTCGTTTGGCTAATGACAATGCTTTTTCAACGCCATTGCAGATTATCGCCTTGGCACCTTTGTCTCCCATTTATGACCCAAGAACGGTTACGCCTACCAACCCAACGGGTGATTATACCGATACCTACAATGGTGCTTCTGTTACCCAATACTACAATCCGCTGGTCAGTATTGCTAATTCAAATAACACAACAGAAACGTTTCGTATCATTGGTAATGTTTTTGGACAATATAACATCTTACCAAGCCTTTCATTCCGTACCGAATACGGGGCTGATATGTCATTTAGAAATGATGACCAGTATTTTGGCAAGAAAACGGTCAGAAATTCGGTGAATGCGGGCAATGGTGAGTCCATCAAACAAAACATCAATATTTTTAATTATAATACCAACAATTTCTTCTCATTCAATCAAGTTTTTGAGCAAAAGCATGACTTGAATTTGGTAGCTGGTATGAGTTATCAACAGTCAAAAAGAACGTCAATTGATGCTACAGGGCGTAATTTACCGAGTGATGCCTACAAGACCATTGCGTCGGCAGCTACCAAAGCCGATGCCAATTCATTTGAAAGAACTTTCTCATTCCTATCTTATTTTTCAAGACTCAATTACAAATTTGATAATAAATATTTATTGGGTCTAAGTGGTCGTATTGACGGTTCATCTCGTTTTGGAGCGAATAATCGTTATGGATTCTTCCCAGCGGCTTCGGTGGGTTGGATTTTATCCGAAGAAAATTTTATCAAAAATATTAATCAAATTAGTTTCTTGAAAATACGGG
>JBBRMR010000143.1:0-4387 GCA_038230735.1 Cytophagales bacterium | reverse complement strand
TAACGTAGCACAAATACTGACTGTCCCATTTATTTTATCGGTACAGGGTAAAATAGCGATGTGTGAATCAACAGACCAAGCATCAATTCTGAATGATTTTATTGAAAGAAGTGTGAAATCAATCTTGACTTCTGAAAAATTTGTTCAAGAGAAATCATCATTGCAGGAGTTCTTCGATATTGTTCAAGAAATGTTTGATCGAGGACTTATTATAGAAGGTGTTCATCACAAGTTTGATGGGCAAGATATTGTGATAAATCTTCAAAGACTTTATCAAAAATATACTGTTGAATTTAAGCGACAAAACCGATTTGAGGTACTTCCACCAAGTATGCAAACGCTTCAAGATGAAATTTTAGCTTTTGAAGGCTTGGACTCTCAGAGTGAAGAAATAAGGCAAAACTACTTTAAAAAGCAAAGATTCTCACAAGAATTTGAACCCAATAAAACTGATTACGCTCGTAACTCATTCAAAATCAAATACTTAAAACTGAAAGATGAATTGGGAGTAGATTTTACAAATATAAAAAACACTTCGTGAAAATAAAAAAAATAGTGCCACAATGCCACAAATACTATTTTATTAATATAACTATCTAATTATCAATTACTTATATCTTTAAAAAGTGTGGCATTTTTGTGGCAAAGTGTGGCATTTGTGGCATTGTGGCACTTTGTGGCATTTTAATTGAAAAAATGCCACAAAATAAAAAGTGTAAAATATTGATTATCAGTTAGTTAAATCCTTTGTGGCATTTTTTGTGCTGTGGCACGCCACAAAAGTGTAAAAAGGAAAAATTATTCAAAATGAACATAGATTTTTTGATAGAAATGTATCGCAAGAAAGACAAGAAACGCAAACGTGCTTTGTGGGAGCTTTTTGATACTACAATCAAATTGCCAGCTTCATTAACGTTCATTGCTGATATAATAAATAAGGAATTACAGGTTGCTAATCTCGTATCTGAATCCGACATAAAGTATTGTAGATTCTATTTTATGGATAAAGTAAAATCCAATCTTGCAGCGAAAGACAAGCCTAAGATTTCCAATATTCCAAAATCAAATACATCACTCAGTGATATTGATTGGACTGACCCAGATGAAATAAATAATCCCAAAACCGTTAAATCCAAATTTTCAAAACAATGAAGCAATTACATTTTATAGTGCAAGCAAAAGGAGGCGTAGGTAAAAGTATGCTAACCTATTTATTGGGACTCGCAAAAGACGATGATAAAAATCAATCTCTTTTTGTCGATGTGGATAGTTCCACGCAAACATCTACCCGACAGCTTAAATTTTTGGGAGAGAACCGTATGGAAACCCTCTCATTATTGAATGACAAAGAAGTTTTGGTAAGAGATAATCTTGTGTCTTATCTTGAAAGTATTGTAAATCTACCTTTCAATAATGTCTTTTTTGATTTTGGAGCTCCCGAAAGCGAACAAGTCCCAGCCTTAATTGACAGAGATTTGCCCCTAAAAGAATTTATGGAAGAATTGGAATTCAAAGCTCACTTTCATATCGTTGTCGGAGGCGGTGGTGCTTATAAATCGTCGGTGGACTACATGAAGAAAATTTTGAAATCGTTGAATGGAGATTTTGATGTAACGATTTGGAAGAGTATTACAACGTTTAATAACTTTCAAAATTTAGCCGAAGAATTGTCTGAGAATTGCAAAAAAATGAATCTACCACTAAGGCAGTTTGCAGATTTTGACCCAAGTTCAAATTTGGGAAGTCAAATTTTAGACGGTGTAAGAAAAGGCTATTCATTGAGTGATTATCAAACAGGGGCAAGATTAAGATTGAAGAAAGAATTAACCGAAAATTTCAAAGATGAGATCCAAAATTAGTCAAGATGAACTCAATAAAATTAAGGCTGAATTACTGGTTAGACACAACTACCAAGCGGATGAATTTAGTATCGTTTTGGTGGATACAATCCAAGATAATTTCGCAAAAGTTGTTGAGAGTCTAAATGCTTCAACAGAAGTGACAAGGGGAATTGTACAGGCTGTTCAAAAACAGATTAAGCCTGTACAATTGACTACCAAAGGGCAAGCGTTCTGGCTTTATTTTGTGCCAACTTTTGCCCTTACAATTTTCGCAGGAATTTTACTTTGGGCAGGGTACATTTATTACGATTTTGGGCAGAGATTTAAGTATTACAAATACGCTGATGAGATTGAACAATTGCTTGAAAAATCTGAGATTCAGTCTGATAAATTGGACAATGAATATATTGTTTTGAAACCAGCAATTACCTTGAAAAATGCGAAGGTTGGGAAGCACTATTTTTATTCCCCAATTGTAAAATCAATAATAGTACCCATTTCAAAGGCTGATTAGACAGGATTTAGGATATTTTATAACCAATTAGACTATTTTCAAACTGATTGAAACCAATTCAAACCAATTAGGCTTTTTTCGACTTTTTTCAAATTCCAAATATTTTCAATGCGGAAGTAGGGCAAGTTATGTTTTGGTGTACCCCAAAACCCTTGCCATTTACAATGGAGTTTATTCGCCTTTGGCTCATATTTTTTAAAGCAATGGAAAACTTAAATTCAGAAGAAAAAATCAATAAAATTGGTCGCCCTTTACTACCAGAATCTGAGAAAAAAGTACAGTTTAAATTCAAGATTTCGCCTACTGAAAAAGCAAAACTGAGGAAGGAGAATTTGCGAGTAAAACCCAATACTCCTTTCTCAGTTTTCATTCGAGAAAAACTTTTAGGAGAAGAAAGTATCATATTTTCAATGGCTGAAATTGATGCAGAAACCCGTAAACTGTTGATTGATTCAAGTCGTTTGGCGAGTGCTTTTATTCTTATGGCAAAGAGTAAGGAAGTACCCTATTTACAATCAAATGATTTCAAAAAAGACTCTGAGAATATTCGTTTGGCAGTTCAAGAAATTTATAAAAAGATTACGGAATTGACTAAATCTGGAATGTACTTAATTAAGATTAAAGAGGTTTCAGACCGATTGAAAATCATCGTTGAAGACCTTAATTCAGAGGGAAAATTTGATAAGAATATGGCCATCAAAAGGATTAGAGAAGAGCAAGAACAATTAGAAAAATTGTATCAGGATATTATCAAAAAACAAAAATGATTGGAAAGAAAGTTGGACGAAGTAGTGGCTTTAAGGGTCGTATCGAATATTGTATTAATGATAAGCAGGAAGGCATCAGAGGTGAGTTAGTGGGTATCTCTGACTCCTTACAAATGGCGATGAATAGCGAGACAGAAATCAATATTTCAATGGCAAATGAGATGATGCAATCACAGGCTAATTTAAACAGTAGAGTGAAAAAACCGTGCTGGCATCAAATCTTTTCTTTCCCACATAATGAACGCCCAAGTAACGAAATCTTAGCAGTAATTAGTGAAGAATTTGCTGACGAGTTTGGTTTCAATCAGTGGTTATCTGTCAAACATGACGATAAACAACATTTGCACATTCATTTCATTGGCAATATCGTTGATGAAAATGGTAGAGTTTCAGTAAAAGACAGTAACGACCATTACAGAATCGTTGATTTTGCTCATAAAATGGAGGAAAAATATCATCTGACTCCCACAGAGGGAATCCGAGAAGATAAAAAAGACAGCTTGAAAAATGACCATGCTCAAAAAATCAAGAAATTCATTGATTTAGGAATTCAAAATCCCAAGGTCAAAAATCTTGAAGATTTACAGAAGAGTTTAATTAAAGTAGGCATAAAATCATTCACAGGGCGAGGAATAACCTTTGTCGATAAATCAACTGGCGTAAAAACCAAAGGCAGCAATTTAGGACGTGATTACTCCAAACAGAAGATTGAAGAACGAATCCAAGAGCAAGCCCAAATTCGGCAGTTCGAAGGTGAAAATATCCCTAAAAAATCAGAAGATGAGTTGAAAGAAGAAAGTCAAGGAAATCTTTTGCAGGAAAAAGAGCAATTTGAAAAAGCTAACACGTTGAAAATCAAGACTCCTCAAAGTGGTCATGCAAATGTAAATGATGCCGAGTTGGCAAAAGATATACGCTCGAAAGAAGAGAAGAAAAAAGACCAGCAAAGGCGAATGGGCGGAATGAGTCTATAATTTATTCTGCCTTTGCCTTTGGAATCATACAATTAATATTTATCAATGGGGGAAATTACCTAAATATCAAATTCCCCCCATTCAAAAACAAATTTCCATTCAGCAATTTCAATCGTTTCAGATACGTGTCTTGTAAAATTTCAACGGTATTTCTGTTAAGTATTGTTGCAATGTCAGTTACTTTTGGAACGTGTCCGCAAGACCACGTTCCAGCATCATCCCAAGTTCCTGATTGAACGGATTGTACATTCGTTAAATTGTCACAGGTGTTATAAGTCCATAATTCTCTAC
>JBBRMR010000142.1:0-4471 GCA_038230735.1 Cytophagales bacterium | reverse complement strand
GAAGGATTTAAGGGAGGTTTTTGGGGTGAAATGTCATCGGACCTACAAGCAAGCATACCTTGCAGACACAGCATAAAAAGTGTTGTGAAGAGTTTTAATTTTTTCATGTTGGCATTGAAATTTGAGGGTTGAATAATAATTTAACGCCTCAAAGTTTGACAGGTAGCGGTGCATAATTTGCATAAAAAGTGGATATTTTATTTGTTTTTATGCATAAAATATTCATAGAAAAAACTTTGATATTCTGAGTAAACTCCTATATTTGCTAAAAATTAACCTGATAATTATTTAAACAACTCGTAAAATATACGCTTAAAATCAAACTAACTTAAATCATGGAAAAATTAATACAAAAGACTACCTTTGAAAAAAGAATACTAATGAGGGATTTCAGAAGAGCATTTAACATCAAACAAGGAACATTGGCAGAAGCCATCAATAAGAAACAATCAACAATAAGCAGAATGGAAGCAGAAGATAAAGAATTGAATGCAGAAGAGATTAAAGCCCTCATGGATGCCCTCGGAATTAAAGCCGAAGACATCTTGAAACATGAAGGGAATTTGGTATTAATCGGCAATAATTTCAAACAAATCAAGGAAGTACATTATAAAGAGGACGCATCCGAAGAGGAATTAAAAACCTCCAAAACAATTATTTCAGAATTGAAAGAGGAGGTAAAAGAGTTGAAAAATCAGTTTGGTAAATACAGTGATCAAATTCAAAAAAAAGATGAGCAGATTCAAAGACTTTTTGAAATGTTAGAGGTAAAACATCATACGATGGCATAAATTTAAAAAATCATAAAAGAGCCTATTCAAATCACTTGGATAGGCTCTTTTGTGGTTAGGAATGTGTGGCTCAACTGTAACATATTCCAACTCATTTTCCTGACATTTATAAGTTTTATACAAAAAACATGGAAATAGTACAAAATTTTATATGAATATATCAAGTATAAATAGTGTATTTTCAATAATTGTTTGTTCTGTCTCTAAACATTGAGTTTCTTTGTACCCATTTTAAGAGGTTAGACTATTAGAAAAGTATTCATTGGGAGAAATCCTCTGAAACATCAACACAGAAACAAAACCATAATGTTTATAAATACCATTGCCAGCTTTTTGCCCGAGCAAATTATAACGAATGCTTATTTTGAAGAACTCAATGGACTGACTGACGATTGGATTACTGAACGCACAGGAATTCGCCAACGCAGAAAGGCATCAGCCGATGAAAATACGCACACGATGGCAATTGAAGCGGTTGATAAATTGACCGCTAATCTTCCTTACAACGTTTCCGAAATTGACCTCATTGTGGGGGCAACTTACACGCCCCACGACTGTATATTTACGCTTGCCCACGCCATTCAGCATCATATTAATGTGAGTGAAATTCCCGTGGTAACAATTTCTTCGGCGTGTTCATCTTTATTGAATGCCGTGGAAATTATTCAAGGATATTTTGCCTTGGGAAAAGCAACGAAAGCCCTCTTGATTGCTTCTGAACACAACACTGCCTATAATAACGAAGACGATACCAAAGCGGGACATCTTTGGGGCGATGGTGCAGTGGCATTATCCATTACCAAAGAAAGAATTTCTGAATCTGATTGGGAAATAAAAGACGTATTAACTGCGGGAGCTGCCAACGTGGGGAAAGCCTCGGAAAGTGTAACGTTGAGACCCCTTCATAAGGGAATTGTGATGCCGTTTGGTAAAGACGTTTTTATTAATGCTTGTACCTACATGCCCAAAGCCAGTTTGCAGATTTTGGAACGTAATAATCTGACAATCAAGGATGTAAAGTACATTGCACCCCATCAAGCCAATTTAAGAATATCCAAAAATGTGGCGGGAACTTTAGGTGTTTCCGATGAAGTAATGCTTTCTAATATTCAATATTTAGGCAATACGGGTTGTGCAGGATGTGCCATTGTTTTGGATGAAAATAAAGATAAATTTGTAAAAGGGGATAAGATTATTGTAACCGTTTTTGGGGGGGGATATTCCTATGGGGCAATGTTGGTGGAGGTATAATACAATGTTAATTTTCAAAAATAGCCTCCTAAACTTGTTAGGTGGCTATTTTTTTGTAATTTAAACTAAATATTCATCTTTCTAAAAATCACATATTTATCATGCAAAAATTTATTACATCAATAAGTCTAATAATTTTGCTCTCAACTACTTCTTGGGGGCAAAATGCCGTGGCTTTGAAAGCGAAAATTGCCCAGAAAGCCGAAACACTCGAAGCAAAAGTGGTAGCTTGGCGAAGAGATTTTCACCAAAATCCAGAGTTGGGTAATCGAGAATTTAAAACCGCTGAAAAAGTAGCGACTCATTTGAAATCGTTAGGAATTGAAGTAAAAATGGGTGTGGGGAAAACGGGTGTCGTGGGAATTCTGAAAGGGGGAAAACCTGGTCCAGTGGTGGCTCTGCGGGCTGATATGGACGGTTTACCCGTAAAAGAAAGAGCTGAAATACCGTTTGCTTCCAAGGCAATAGGCGAATACAACGGACAACCCGTGAGCGTAATGCACGCTTGTGGACACGATACGCACGTGGCGATTTTGATGGGTACTGCCGAGATTTTGGCGGGTATGCAAAAGGATTTAAAAGGAACGGTAAAATTCATCTTCCAACCCGCCGAAGAGGGAGCACCCGAAGGGGAAGAAGGCGGGGCGGCTCTGATGGTGAAAGAAGGGGTTTTGGACAACCCCAAAGTAGATGTTATTTTTGGTTTACACATCAATGCCCAAACCGAAATCGGAAAAATTAAATATCGTCCAGGTGGCACAATGGCAAGTTCTGATTGGTTCAAAATCAAAATTAAAGGTAAGCAAACCCACGGGGCAAGTCCTTGGCAAGGGGTGGACCCAATCGTTACGGCATCGCAAGTGGTGATGGGTTTGCAGACGATTGTGAGCAGAAATGCCCCTCTGACCGAATCGGCGGCGGTGGTTACGGTTGGACAAATTAATGGTGGAGTAAGGAGTAATATCATTCCCGAAGAAGTGAACATGAATGGTACAATTCGTACTTTAGATCCCGTTGTACAAGATATGATTCACGCTCGTATTGCTCAGGTTGCCACTAATATTGCCCAAAGTGCAGGGGCAACGGCGGAGGTAAAAATTACAAAAATGTGTCCAATAACCTTCAACGATGTGGCTTTGACCGATAAAATGGTATCTACTTTGGAAGGCGTTGCGGGGAAAGAAAATGTATCAATCACGCCTGCGGCAACGGGTGCGGAAGACTTCGCTTTTTACCAACAAAAAGTACCTGGGTTGTTTTTTTTCTTGGGTGGGGCTCCTAAAGGCAAAGCTGAAAAAGATACTGCCCCCCATCACACACCCGATTTTTATATTGACGAAGGTGGCTTTGTATTGGGCATGAAATCAATGGCAAGTTTGGTGGTTGATTATATGGAGAAATAAGTGTAAATCAATGATGAGACAATTATAATTTTCAAATAGTTCTGATTTCAAAAATCATAATTAAATCCAACAGTTTTTATCTTAAAGAAAAATAGGTCAATCGATAAATGGGTTATAAAAACCAACATTATTGAATGACCTATTTTTTATATTCAAAGTGAACAATTCACAGAACCCCAAAAATTAACGTCTCCTCACCCTTTTTCTACGGGCTACTTTTACGGGTCTGAATGTTCCATCAGCGGCTAATTCTTCCCCGCTATTTCTCATTTGTTTGATTCTTTCCTCCAAATCCACAATAACCCTTGCCGACATTTCACGGCTGGCATCATTGGCTTCATTCAAGGATTTGTATGCCGCCCCCAATTTATCATAATCCGAATTTAATTCACCATAACGCTTGCTCAATGACTCAAAATTATCTTTCCCTTCTTCCTGACATTTTACATAATCTTCATTTTTACGCTTGAATTGGCTTTCCATACTAAAACGGTAGCTACTTAACTCAGCATTTTCTTGACGTTCTTTAGTAATTTGTGCTTCCAAACGACGTGCTTGGTCTTGGAGGTCGGTGATTTGCTTAGTATCGGTACAACCACTTAAAAAAGCAAGTAGGGCAAAAGACAAAAGGGTGGATAATTTTTTCATGGGTTTAATGTATGTTATGGGGGTTGGGGATTATATTTTAGTGTAATTTATTAATTTTTTTGGTAGAAATCAAAATTACGCCTTTTTTTCCTTTTTTTTCGTATTTTATTTGGGTAATTTCTTGATTCAGTGAATAAAAACATATTTTAGAAAATTTAACATTTTTTTAGGGTCTTTGCTTTAAAAATTGTCGTACATTTAAGTAATATTTCAAGGTAAAATGCGTTTTTTATAATTGTAATTTAACGTGAACTTTTCAGATTCCGAGTATAAAAAATAGCATAGGATTCAAAATGGTACTATTTTAGAGTTGCAAAACTTAAAGAATAACCATCAAATCGCTATGCTGGACGAAATATACTACGAAGTTGATGAATT
>JBBRMR010000141.1:0-4560 GCA_038230735.1 Cytophagales bacterium | reverse complement strand
GTAGGTCCAATATCCTGAAAACGTCGTTTTGTAATTTCCTTGAATGTTTCTGTCAAACCCCAATGGGTTCTTAGGTAATCTGTGACACCGCCCGTAGAAGTTTTAACATTGTCATTGCCAACGATTTTATTCAGTTCTTCTTTTATCCTTACATTGATGTATTGTGTTTCTTTCAATTGTCTGGCGATGGGATCTTGCGGGATTTTTGTCGCTAACAGGTTTTTTCTTTTCCTGCCATAAAACCTTTCATTTACATCATCAATAAAAGCTTCTTTCTTTTTTATGTCATGAATTACAGAACCTGCTTCAAAATATTCCATCGCAGTCCTGTTGCCTTTATCTTTATTCACAGCCGTTTCGCAAACAACTTTATTAGCCAACGAATCATCAAAATATCTTGATCTGGGAATGATATGATCGATATCATACAATCCCTTATCAAATAGTTTGCTTAATGGTATAGGCTTACCTGTGTATGGCGAAACAAATCCCTGATCCTCCCATAGTTTCATTTTTGCTACATCACTTTTGGATGGGTCTGCAATGATGTTTTTTGTTTTTGGATCTTCTTGTGAACTCCATAATTTGTAGCGCTCAATATTGGAAAATGTCATTTCTACTCCTAGTTCCCTCAACCTATCTTTGATACGGGCATTTATTTTTTGATTGTTGTTATTAGCTTTAAACATTTTATGCCTCTCGTCTGCGCTGCTTTTTAAATCTCTGGCAAGTTCTACGCGTACCAGCAGTTCTTTGTTATCCACCTTGTATGTTTTCCATATATCTTTCACGACCATTAGCGCTTCATTGATCACTTGTTCAACTAGGGGGTTTCTTACTTCACCCTGTGGCAACCGAACTATCTGCTTATAGCCAGTAAATAATTCTTCTTTCGAGTACTCCTTCGCTGTATGTTTATCATAAACCAAGATAGTTGCATAAGCATTGACTATTCCGCCTGTTTCAAGAATAGTTTCATTTTTTTCAAGGTATTCTTGAACTGCTTTTTCAAAAACTTCTTCTACATGTTCATTGGATAGCCTGGTAATTTTTTCGGCCAGCCTTTCATTGAGTTCCCTACTGTCATAATATTTCCCAGTTCTTACCAAGGGAAGAATATTTTGTATCGCTTTTAGAGACATGGCTGAATATACCCGTGAAAAGTTTATCTTGGCGAATTGAACAGCGAGCCTCTCAATATTTACTAATGTAGGGTTGTGTTTTTGAATGAAGCATAAAAGCCTTGAAGTCCTGTCACTGGTCAGATCATATTCATTGCCTTTACCGTTATAAAGAATTTCCCAAAAGGATACTAAGTTGTCTTCGTTGTTGAGTTTGAGGGTTTCCCATAAATCGCCTAGTTGTTTTTTCAACAATATTCTTGTATCATTTCCTTTGAGTGCTGCTTTTGCATTCATCCCGTTTAAAAAATCTATTTTATCCCTAAGCCCATATTCTTTTACCAGCTTATTTAATACGACACCGAATTTTATTTCTTTTTTATCCTGCAACTCACCGTACAGCCATTCCTTTAATGAAGCAGGGAGAGGCTTATCTATGTAATCATATTTCAATTCCCCTTTTTTATTTAACCCTTTTTCAATTTTGGTATTTATAGAAAGCTTATTGATCTGTTCCCAAACTTTATACTCCTGAAAAACAGGGTGACTTTTTGCAACTACTTTTTCACCCGGTTCAAAACGGCAATTGGATATTAGGTCTGACTGATCTTTCAATTCCCGTTGGAAATAAATTATCTGATTTCTGATGATGTGATTTACCCCTCCTTTAATTGCTTCTTTTCTATATTTTAATTGGTTGAATTTTTCGCCGGGAAACAGGAAGCCTGCAATTTCAGTAAGCTTCTTTTCATCAATTGTATTCAAAAAACTATGATACTTACTCTGTTCTATCCATATTGCATCAAATTCTGCCTGGTATCTTGAGCGAAGAACCACATTGTTCCTGATTTTTGCCCATTTGTTTTTTTGTAAAACATTTAGAAAATATTCGCTTATGTAAATTTCTCTGCCATGCTCCCCCTTAAGTTCATCCAAATTTTTTTCCAAATCTTCCATTTTTTTACGCCAATCCGTTTTCCTGGGTAGGGAAAAGTTGACAGAACTCACTTTGCTACTTTTAGGATTTCTTCGGATAATTATCTGTAGTTCAAGTGTTTCTTCTATGATCAGGTTTTCAAGTTCTGTTTCACCACATAAAATTTCTCCATCTGAAGTCTCTACGTTTATTGTGAATTTTGGCTTCTTTTTTTCTTCCGGTTTTTGTGTTTCTTTTGTTATATTAAGTATCCTGACAGGCTTTACAAGTTTTTCATATTTCTTGAAACTATCTGTTGAAGTTTCTGATTCAATGTTGTCGTCTGCTTCTTTTGCTTCTTCATTTTCTTCGCCACCACCGGCATACCCCCTTAATTGGTTAAACCAGTACAGTAATTTGCCAAGTTCCTTTTCCTCTATCCTTTGATGTAATGCTTTTACTCTGAGTTCCATCAGGTCTGCAGCAGTAGGTTGCACGGTATTTTTATCAATAGGCTTAATACAAATTTTCTGCAATTCTTTAGGATTGCTGAATGGTTCTGTCAACTGAAACTGATCAGGTAAGATATTGAGTTGCTGTAATACATATATTAGTTTATTCCTGCGCTGCTTATATCTTTTATTCAGTTTACGGATTCCCTTCAAAATACGCCTGTTGGCATTTTTTGTTTGCGCATTCCCTTTTTGAAATTCAATTATCTCTGCACCATCAATGGGAATAATCCTGCTACCCATTCCCAGTATTTTCCTACCCTCTTTGTCAATCAATGCCCAGCCAATGCTGTTGGTTCCAAGATCTAGTCCTAATATAGTTTTCATCCGATTTATTTTTTTGAGATTTATTTTTTACTTTTACCCTGAAAGCAAATCACAATAAGGATTATTCCGTTGTGAATTTATTAAAGCGACGTAAGTCGCTTTTTTGTTACCGTCATATTCTCTTATGATATTGTACTGCTTAACTATGGTGCTTGATTCTGCAGAAAAAAAATAAATACCATGCAATCACATTTCTTTATGGGGGGAGGGTTGACACTGTAGAATATGAAAATAAGCAAAACTCTTTAATAATCAAAGTTTCCTTAAAATTATAGATAACAATATAGATTGGGGAAATTTGGTACATCCGTGAATAGAAATTACTAGTAATGCAAAGTGCAAGATGATTTTGCCTCTAGTATTTGAAGGTTGTTTACATTCTGCCTAAAATAAATGTAGTTTTTGATTACTATTTCAATTTTTTTTAGAAAATCTTATTTAGGCTTATCTTTTGCATCGAATCCTCTGTGTAAGTAGATGCTGCTCAATAATGAAGATTAAACGCATTTATGTAGGAAAGAGTAAGTGCTTTTAATTCACATATGTTCAAAAGGTGTATACTGTAATATTGAGTAAACTTTGATGCTAGTTGATGGCGATACTTTCATTTCTGAATGGCTTTGTTGCATGAATAATATTTTAGTTATAACTAACCTATCCTTATAATCTGGTTAGGCTACTTTTATGCTTTTCGGTTTTGCCGTTTGCATCATGATGTTAAGTATTTTGCACCCAATGGTCACCTCAGTCTTTTGATGTTCTTTTATTCTTGCAGCAAGCGCCCCTCCGATAATGGTCTTATATCTGAACATTACTGTTTCCGCTTTGCTACGTTGGTGATACCCCTGCTGCTCTTTCCACTCTTTTCTCCCTATGGCTTCTATCGTTTTAATGGCCTGGTCTCTTTCAATCCTGTGTTTCCGTTGCTCTTTATCTGATACTGCATTGTGTTGAGGGGGTATCACCTGCCTGATTCCGCTTTTGCTCAGCACCTTTCTTACCTTGTCTTTATCATAAGCTCCATCGCCAGTAAAACTCCCTACTTTCTTTTTTATCTGACCAAGTAACCACTCCACTTCTGTGGCATCATCCACCGCATTGGAAGTAAGGGTAACGGCCTCTATTTGCTGACTCTCACTATCTATCCCTATATGTAGTTTCATCCAGGTCCGGTGTTTGCCTGCTCCGTGCTTACGAACCTTCCATTCCCCTTCGCCATATACTTTTAAACCGGTACTATCCGCCAATATATAAGTAACACCTCTTCTGCTTTTGCTGCGAAGATTGATCGGTAATCCCTGACTACGCCTGCATAAGGTTGTATAAGACGGTACTGATAATTTCCACCCACACTGTTCAAAAAAATTATCGATAAACCCTTCCGTCTGCCGTAACGGCAAACTATATACTTTCCCTATCGTTAAACATAACTCTATTGCAACATCGCTGTATTGATACTGACCACCCCGTTTTGATTCGCCTTTCCATTTCCATTGTTCGCTCAAATCAGAACATATCCATAAACTGATTGATCCGCGTTTCTTTAATCCTTTATTATAGGTTGACCAATTTGTTACTTTGTATTTATCTTTACTCATGGGTGGTGCGGGAGCTTTTAGTTGATATCGCTATCTCTATTAACTCTTTTACCACCCTATTTAGTATTCATTCATGCAACAAAGCC
>JBBRMR010000140.1:0-4567 GCA_038230735.1 Cytophagales bacterium | reverse complement strand
TTAGGATTATTTTCAAAGTATGGAGAAGCCAATTCCGATGTGTTAGCTTTTTCTAAGATGCAAAGTAAAACAAATTTGCCTTAATTTGCACGACCATTGGATAGTTTAATTATACGGAAAACAATTAAATCTTGCTAATTTCATAATTTATTAATGTTTTTTGTAGTTTTGTTCTGCTATTGACGCACAAAATTCATTTTTGGTTGCATCAATATTTAAACTTTATGATTTGATAAATTGCTATTTTTGCATAAACGGAAACAAATAACCAAACCTTATAAATAAATCCTTTCTTTGATATGTCCACAGTACCCGAAAATGTAATTTATAATGAAGATAATATTCGTTCGCTCGACTGGAAAGAGCATATTCGCCTCCGCCCAGGGATGTATATTGGTAAATTAGGCGATGGTTCGTCTGCCGATGATGGTATTTATGTCTTGGTAAAAGAAATCATGGACAACTCCATTGATGAACACATGATGGGTAACGGCAAAACTATTGAGATAAAAATATCAGACCACCGAGTTGAAATACGTGATTATGGGCGGGGAATTCCTTTGGGAAAAGTTATTGATTGCGTTTCAAAAATTAATACGGGTGGTAAATATGACTCTGGGGCTTTCCAAAAATCAGTGGGTTTAAACGGGGTAGGTACAAAAGCCGCCAATGCCCTTTCTTCTTATTTCAAAGTACAATCTTTCCGTGAAGGCAAAACCAAATGGGCAGAATTTCGTCAAGGTGAATTAATGGCAGAGTCTCCCAACGGAACGGAATCTAACGGTCGAAATGGTACGCACGTAGTTTTTGAACCCGATAATACCATCTTCAAAAACTACCATTACATCCCCCAGTTTTTGGATTATTTGATTTGGAATTATGCTTATCTGAACGCAGGCTTGACGGTAAATTTCAACGGACAAAAATATTTCTCTCAAAATGGATTATTTGACCTTTTGAGTAAATATTCCGCCGAAGATGAAAGACGTTATCCAATTATTCACTTAAAAGGGAATGATATTGAATTAGCTATAACCCATGGCAATCAGTACGGAGAGGAATATTATTCTTTCGTAAATGGGCAAAATACTACCCAAGGAGGAACGCACTTACAAGGTTTCAGGGAGGCATTAGTAAAGACTTTTAGAGAATTTTATAAGAAAGATTACGCTCCCGAAGACATCCGTGCGAGTATCGTGGGGGCAATTGCAGTGCGGGTACAAGAACCCGTTTTTGAATCGCAAACCAAGACTAAATTAGGGTCAAATACGGTTTCGCCCGACCCAAGTTCACAGTCGGTTAAGAGTTTTATTGCCGATTTTATCAAAACTAATCTTGATAACTATTTGCATAAAAATCCAAGCGTTGCCGAAGCCATCAAAAAACGTATTGAACAGTCGGAGCGGGAACGGAAAGATATGGCAGGCATTAAAAAACTTGCTAATGATAGAGCCAAGAAAGCGAATCTTCACAACAAAAAATTACGTGATTGTAGAATCCATTTAACCGATGAAAAAGCCGAGAATCGTTATGATACCCAGCTTTTTATAACAGAAGGAGATTCGGCAAGTGGTTCGATTACGAAATCAAGAAATGTCCAGAATCAGGCGGTATTTAGTTTGCGAGGAAAACCTTTGAATTGCTTCGGGCTAACGAAAAAAATTGTTTACGAAAACGAAGAATTTAACCTTTTGCAACACGCTTTGAATATTGAAGAAGGCTTAGAAGGTTTGCGTTATCACAAAATTATCATCTCGACTGATGCCGATGTCGATGGGATGCACATTCGCTTATTGATGATGACTTTTTTCCTCCAATTCTTTCCAGATTTAGTCAGAAATGGGCATTTATACATTTTGGAAACGCCTTTGTTTCGAGTAAGAAATAAGAAAGAAACCATCTATTGTTATTCTGACGAAGAACGCCAAAAAGCGATTGCAAAACTAAGTCCAAAGCCTGAAATTACTCGCTTCAAGGGTTTGGGAGAGATTTCTCCAGAAGAATTTGGTAAATTTATCAATGACGACATTCGCCTTGAACCCGTTATTTTGACAAAGGATACCACCATTCCCAAAATTTTGACGTATTTCATGGGCAAAAATACGCCCGACCGTCAAAAATTTATCATAGAAAATCTAATCATTGAAAAAGACTCTGCCGAATTAGCAGCCTGATTCATTTAACAGTAAACAATTATCAGTTATCAGTAAAAAACAGTAAACAGTAATAACTGGTAACTGATAACTGGTAACTCATAACTGAAATTATGTCCCTCGAAGAATTAAGAAATCAAATAGATTCCCTTGACAATCAGATGCTTGAAATTTTGAACAAGCGAATGGAGGTTGTCAAGCAAGTTGGTGAGTTTAAAAAAAGCTCAAATACCGTGATTTATCGTCCCGAAAGAGAGAAACAGATTGTTGATAGGCTTGATTCTATGAACGATGGTCTGTTAAATAGAGCGGCAATTGAAGCCATTTATTTAGAAATTTTTGCGGTATCTCGAAACCTCGAATTACCCGAAAGAATAGCTTATTTGGGTCCAGAAGGCAGTTTTACGCACCAAGCCGCCGAAAGTAGATTCGGTGCCATGAGTGATTATTTAGCCCTTCCAAATATTCGGTCGGTCTTTGAAAGCATTGATACTGGGCGTGCAAGGTTTGGCGTTGTGCCGATTGAAAATAATTTAGAAGGAATTGTAAAAGAAACGATTGATTTACTCAATGAAACCGACCTAAAAATCGTGGCAGAAGTGGTAATTTCGGTACATTTTACCTTCGCAACCCAAGCCGCAAAATTATCAGATATTAAGCGGATTTATTCCAAAGATATTGCCTTCGGACAATGCGAGAAGTATTTACACGAATACTTTGGCGGAAAAGAAGATGACTTTTTTGTTCAGGTAGATTCCACCTCAAAGGCGGCAAAATTGGCTTCGCAAGAGCCTGATTCTGCCGCAATATGTTCGCACATTGCGGCTAAGTTGTTTGATGTGCCAATACTGTTTGATAACATCCAAGATTCGGCTCAAAATCGTACTCGTTTCTTTATAATTGGCAAAGATTTTATCAATCAGAAAAGCGATAATGATAAAACTACCATCATTGCCCGATTGCCCGAAGATGGTAAGCCTGGAACACTGGTAAGATTCCTGCAAGACTTTGAGAATCAGGGAATTAACCTTCTGAAAATCGAAAGTCGCCCTGTCCGAGAAGGCGACCATTTCAACTTTTGGTTTTTGATGGAATTTGACGGATATTTCATGGATGAGAACGTACAAAAAATCATGGATAAACACAATTCTGAGATAAAATGTTTGGGAAGTTACGTGAAGATGGTGTAGATTATTTATGAGTTATGAATTATAAAATAGCAAATCTCATAATTTATAACTCAAAACTCATACCTTTTTGAAAGCTCCTTTATTGGCTTAATGGCACTTTGCACAAAAACTCTAACGTATTCATTATCAGTAGATTCCAAAATATTTTTGGGCGAATCTATTGTTAAAATTTCACCTTTTCGCATTATTGCAATTCTATCGGCTACCAAAAAGGCATCTAATAAATCGTGCGTTACCAAAATGCAAGTAATGCTTTCTCGCTTGATAATTTCCACAATTTTAGTCCGCAAATGCGTTTTATTGATAGAATCTAAATTGCTGAAAGGCTCGTCCAGAAGCAATACTAAGGGTTCTTCGGCGATGGCACGAGCAATGGCAGTTCGCTGTTTTTCTCCGCCCGAAACCTCACGAGGCTTTTTGTCTCTGATTGCGGTGATACCACAAAGTTCTAAGAGTTCGGCAACTCGTTCACGCCTGTATTCGGGCGAGTATTGGGTGAGGGCAAGGTCGATGTTTTCCCAAATTTTGTGTTCGGGTTTTAGTCGGTAATCTTGGGGGACGAGTTTGATGTTAGGTAATTCATTTATCAAACGATTAAAATAAAGGTCAATCTCTTGATTATCAATACTTAACGTGCCAAAATCTGGCATAATATTTCCAGCAATAATATTCAATAAAGTCGTTTTCCCCGAACCACTCTCCCCTACTATTGCCAATATTTCACCTGATTGTACCTCAATGGAAACTTGATTGACAACTGTATTTTCCTGATATGACTTCGTAATTTTTTCTAATTTCAACATTTTTTTAGTTCAGAAGCAAGCCGTCCTGCATTACCAATTTCCTATCTGCCATATTAGCTAATTCTTCATTGTGCGTAACAATTATGAAAGTTTGCTTGAATTTATCTCTTAAATCGAAGAATAATTGATGAAGTTCTTGGGCGTTTTTAGAATCTAAATTCCCCGAAGGTTCATCCGCAAAAACGATTAAAGGCGAGTTTATCAAAGCACGAGCCACGGCAGTACGTTGTTGTTCTCCACCCGACATCTGGGAGGGCAAATTATGAATTCTATCCTGCAAACCCAATAAAACCATAATCTCCTCCCCTTTCTCTTTTACGCCTTTCTCCTTGCCTCCGATGAATGCGGGCATACAGACATTTTCCAAAGCCGTAAATTCGCCCAAAAGATTATGAAATTGAAAAATGAAACCTAAATTTTC
>JBBRMR010000139.1:0-4624 GCA_038230735.1 Cytophagales bacterium | reverse complement strand
TGCTTCAAAAACGGTTTCCGTGTAGGGGTGTGTATCATTATCATAAAAAGCACTCGCCAGCGTTTGGGCGTTGCTCTTATACTCTCCCTTAACATCATCGGAAGGCGTGGGTAAAATAGCTTTATTGGCACGTCCGTTCAAATCAAATTGGGTTGTCCCTGATATTATATCCCTAAATCTATTGGGCGACCCCTTCCACACCAACGACTGAATTTTCCTGCCCAAGCCATCCATGTATTCCAGTTGCGTGGTCGTCTTATCAATATCCGAATCCAACTCCGTTCCCGTTTGGGCTTCTCGGGCGGTTCGACTGATGATGTAATTGAGGGTATTGGTGGGCGAAACGCCTAAACCTGTAATGGCAGCCTGTCCAGCATAATGATACGCTAAATCCTTCAACAAATAACTTTGATGGTCTTTTATCGAAATCAGACGGCTGAATACATCGTACAAATAAGTAGTGGTATATCCATTGATATCCGTCTCTAAACTTAACCCGACCAAGGGCGAGTAATCGTAAGACATCGTTCGGCTCAATACTGTACCCGTGCTACCACCACCTACGGTTTGAGATTTCAACAAGTCGGTTTTACCCAAATCGAAAATCGAAATATTGCCGTAATATTCCATGGTGGCGGTTTGTCCACTTCGGAGGGTATATTTTGTCAGATTTCCACGGGTATCGTAAGTATCAAAAGTAATAGGCGTTATTTCTGCACCGCTCCCAATTTTTGTTCTAATCTTTTGGGGCATTTGTAAAGTACCGAAAGTGGCATAATCTGTAATCTTTGAAGCCGTTTGGGTACTGTTTAGAAAACTGGTTTCCTCAATAATGGGAGCGATAATATTTTTAGTAACCATCGTCAAATACGGCTCTACACTGTAATTGTGTGGATATTTGAAATTCATCAACAACGTTTCACCCTTGCTACTTTGGGTAGTTATAGAACTGGCTTGTAAGTAAGTCGAATTGTTATAAGCACTGGTACTGACTGTTTCGATATAATTCGTTGCATCTGCATAAAGGCGTTCCGTCTCCGAAATCTTTTGCAACCAACCCGAATACGTATAGTAGGTTTTCATCAAATCGGTGGTGGGAATAGTACCTGCCGTAATCGTACCCGTATAAAGCGAACGAGCTTTATGCCTATCCACCAAATTGTAGGCAATTATTTTCTCCTTAATTAAAACACTGTTTTGATAATGCTTGATGGATTTGGGCAATGAACGCATCAATAAATAACTGGCAGGACTGCCGATTTGATTATTCCCCCGTCCAAAGTTGATACCTAAATAATCGTTGTAATCATTGTGCGAAGTAAAAGCCGTTTTGGTATTTGCCCCATCGCTTAATGTTTCGGTAACATTGGTATAATAAATAGGAATCTCAGCAATCGAATGTAAACCGTCCGAAAAATAAATAGTGCCATTGGCAAGCGTTGGGAAAAAAGGGGCAGGGGATTGGCTACTTACAAAAACACCGTTAGAAATTATTTTCGTGAGTCCAATCGTTGCGGAAATGATACCGCTTGATTTACTGGCATTCGTGAAAGTATCGTAGTTAATATTTCGTTGGCTCAATACCGTTCCGCTTATATCTTTATCGGTAATGGTTTTTACCCGAATACCTCCGTAGGGCTTTTTGTTAATTAAAACGCTGTTCTCAAATTCCGATTCCCTGATTTGTCCGTATTCATTTTGTTCATACTCAAATTCGGTTGAGCCACTCGTAGGATATACAATTTTAGTTAATGCTCCTTTCAGGGTTTTAGCAAAATTGTAGCTTCTATTGGCATTGAAAGGAGCATCGGCAATGAGCGAAGTATTAGTAACAGCCCCATTATCAAAACCCTGATAATCAAGCCCATATAAATTATTATAGTTCAAGTTTGCCGCATCATTATAAGTAAAATAATGATAATTATAAATAGAAAAATCGTCCGAGGATTCCGATAGACTTGATAACAAAAGTCCATCTGGATTAGTCAAATTCGCATAATCAAACGTAAATTTTTTAATGCCTTTTCTGGGCGTAGTATTGGCAGAAAAGGCGGCTTGGACTAAATAACTAACATTTCCAGTTTTGTTATAGAGGAAATCAACCTTCCAGTTAGTACCACTCACCGAAGTCAAAAAGTTCTCTAATGAGCCTACACAATGCCACATATTATCGTGTGAATAGGTCTGCGTGGAACTGTTGTATTGTCCACGGGTAACGGGCGAACTCACACTTCTACCTCGGGTAGCGTAATTGAAATTACCGCTCGATGTCATATAATCATTGGTGTAATTGAGCGTAATTTTACGACCATTTTTATCAGTGGCTTCCGCCAGAAACCAAGACGTAATATTCAAATTTCCTGAGAGACAGTCAAAGTCTGAACCAGAAGTAGAAAATTCTACATTTTTGATGGGATAGATTACTGTGGGGGTAGCATCGCCAAATTTATAAACTGTTCCGTTTTCATCGGTAATGGTAAATTCTACTAAATGGTGACGGTTTGAACTGTAAGTGCCAGAAATGAATTGCGAAAATTGGTAAACTCGGTATTCAATCTTAATTTTTCTATCCGAAACTACGTGAATTACACCATCTTCCCCAAAAAAGAATTTACCCGTCATACCCATAAAATTAAAAATAAAAATGTCGGGCTCGCCGTCAGGAATAGTATAAAAGACTGCATTACCGCCTCCTGAACCCACAATCGTACCATCATTATTGATGTAAGTGGCAAGGTCGGTTCTATTCTCAGCATTAGCATAACCATAATTACCACTTGACGAACCGATAGGTCTTTGTTCATCAGGTTTTGATTTAATTACCCTTGTAATCACGCCTCCTGCATTCAAATTCCATCCCCTGCCCAATAAACTTGGCGATTCAAAAGGTTTGAATCCTCGGTATTGATACGATAAACCAACGTCTAAACCAATATCACCTTCTTTCAAATCGAATAGGACGATAGAAGGGGAAGGCAAGCCAGAACTAAGATTAACGGGAACATTCCCATAATTTCCTAACGTTGCGGCATGGGGAGACGGGAGTACCAAATTAGGCGTGTATTTGTTGGGATTATTGGCGGGGGGAACTACAAGATTGGTAATGACTGAATCCCGCTTAGTGGAGTCTTGCTTTTGAGCGAAGACGGTAAAACTGGTGCTTAGACACACTAAGCACAGCAAACTGAATAGAATTTTATTCATGGTTTAATTTGGTAAATAGCCTCTATATAGGGGGCGGTGAACGGTTTGGATTTAATCTAATGATTCCTTACAATTGAGAAAATAGTGGTGAATTTATGTCTCACTACAAATCTCTACATAATTTTTTACTCGTTTTAGCGTATAATTACGCATTTACTTAAATTAGGTAATTCTACGGGTTGCCAATCTGTGAATATTGAAGTTCCAAGACTTGCATAAATGGCTCAATCTCTTCCGCTTTAATGCGATACAAATTGCATTTCTTTTCATCCAATTCGCTCAATTTATCTCGAAAAAAATCTTTTTTTACTTTATCTGCATCAATCAATAATTGATTCAAATAGTGAGATTTCAAATCGTAAATAAGTTGTATCGCTTTATCAAAGTTTGTTTGTAAATCTTGCTCAGGCATGGGTGTATATTCTTTTGAATGAATCAGTAAAATTCAAAAAAGGCAGTTGCAGGAAACTGAAAGAATTTTTCTGAATGATTTTCAGAAATAAGAAAAGTATGAAGCTCACGAAAGGAAATGAAAAAAGCGTGAACGTTACTTATACACTTTGTAACCGAGGCTCAGCAAAAGCCCACTAAACAAAAGCAAAGCAACGCCACGCTTTCAACGTGGCGTTTTAGAACTTTACCCCCTGTTTAGTTTGGAAATTTTGCTGATTTCGATTACAGGATTCTCAGTTTAAAACACAATCTATGTCTTAATTAAATTATTTTTTGGTCTATATTTTTATTGTTTATTATAGTCGCAATGTTACAAACCTTTTTTTTATTTTCAAATTATTTGTGATAATTGACGAAATTTTTATAGTTTCATTCCACCGCCTTGCTTTGGAAACATCGGGAGTTTTTGTACCTGTTCTCGCTTATTTTGCTCTTCCGCTAACTTTTGCCGTTGGATAGCTTCTTGCTCCCGTTGCTCCGCCAATTCTTTTAATTGCTGCTTTTCTCGAACTTCTGCCATGCGTTGCTGCTCTTCGATGCCCCGTTGTATCAATAGTTTTCGAGTGGCTTCTCGCTCCTGCTCTCGGCTCAATCGTCCCGATTCAATGCGGTTATCTACCTCATTTTTCTTGTAACCTTCCCCTAATTCTTTACTGCCAATCTTAACGCCTTTCGCATTGGTATAGCCTAATCCAAACCCTGTTTGAACTTTGTAACCCTTATTTTCCAACGCTTTTTTGAAGCCTTTAAAATCATCGTGTTTCAAGATGGCTTCGTCTATATCTTTTCGCAAGGGGGCTAAATAAGGGTTCTGACTCACAAAAGTTTCGTCCTTTCCTGTCTGTTTTAGTTGCTCTCTTGACTTACCAACCACCTGCCGTAAATCATGTTTAATTTCCATTTTTCTTGAAAAATCATTGACTCTTCGTTTGCTAAATCCATCGTCCCACGTCTTCCCATCAAAGCC
>JBBRMR010000138.1:0-4767 GCA_038230735.1 Cytophagales bacterium | reverse complement strand
TGCAGGATCAACGACAACTTTAACCGTAAGTGGAGCCGATACTTATTCATGGACGGGACCTAATTCATTCACGGCCACGGGAGCAAATCCAGTCGTGAGTGTGGCAGGAACTTATACCGTAACAGGTATTTCATCGGCAGGTTGTACAGCGATTGCTACAACGAGCGTAGGAGCAAATAGTTTAGCAGATATCAAAGCTACTTCTGTAGAAATTTGTACGGGTGCAACAGGAACAACAACCTTAACGGCAACGGGCGGCGTAACCTACTCATGGACAGGACCAGGAACTTTCACCGCCACGGGAGCGAATCCAGTGGTTACCATAGAAGGTCTTTATACGGTAACGGGTACAAATGCGGGTGGATGCGTAGGAACAGCAACGGCTTCATTAACCATCAAAGCGAATCCAACGGTGAGCATTACGGGTAATACAACCATCTGCACGGTTGGTTCAACAACTTTGACTGCCAACAGTAACGGAACGTACTTATGGTCTGGACCAAATGGATTCTCGGCAACATCCAAAGACGTATCAGTTGATAAAACAGGACTATATACGGTAACAGTTAGCAATAATGGTTGTCAAGCAGTAGGAACTGTAAATGTGATTGCGGATGAAGTTTATGTGAAAGCAATTGGACAAGTAGTTTGCGAAGGAATCAAGAAAACTGATTTAACCAGTATTGTAAGCACTAAATCGGGTGTTCTGTCTTACGCATGGATTGGTTCTGACGGATTTACGTCAACGGAACAATCACCGTGGATAATCAAACCAACGGCATCAGCTACTTATACTTTGACGGTTATTACAAATGCAGGTTGTACAGCAACGGCAACGGCAATTATCACCGTAACGCCAGCTCTGACAACAACGGCAGCAGTAACCTTCTGTAAAGGTGGTAAAGCAACTTTAATGGCAAATGGCGGATTCAATGCAACTTACTTATGGACTGGCGGTTTCACTACTTCAAGTATTCAAGTAAGCACCGCTGGAACGTATGACGTAACGGTAACTGATACATCGGGTTGTATCTCGAAAGGTAAATTCTTCGTAACGGAGAGTGCCGCCGCAAGTGCCATCATTACTGGAAATACTTCATTGTGTGCATCGGGTTCAACTAAATTGACGGTCAATGAAGGAGTAACGGGCGAGACTTATACATGGACAGGCGTGGGAGGATTTACTTCAACCAGCCAAATGATAACCGTCAGTACGCCAGGTGATTACGCAGTGTTAGTGAAAACAGTTGAAGGTTGCGAAGGCACTGCCAAAGTAACCGTAACCGCAGGATTCACACCAACGGCAGTTTGTGGACCAGTTTGCGAAGGTGATAGTATCAGATTCACGGCTACTCAATTGAGAGGTTTAACTTACTCATGGTCTAAGAATGGTATATTCATTTCATCATCGGCAGACCCTAAATTATTGAACGTTCAGAAATCTGATGCGGGTGTTTATGAAGTAGTTATTACTGGCTTTGGATGTACTGCTACCGTGGTTGCAACCTTAGTAGTGTATGACAGACCATCTGGATTAACTGCCACCGCTATCAACTCAACTTGCGATGGTAATGTCTCTAAAAATGACGGACAAGTTAAATTAGCTGGAACATTCACAGGCTTGAAATACGATGTGGTCGAAGGGGCGACTTACACAGGTACGAAGAAATACGCAGATGCCACAAACATCTCAGCCGATGGAATTGTGAAATCAAGTATTGCTAACCCAGCAACGGCGGCAGGCACTAAATATACCGTAAGGGTATTCAACGCCAATAATTGTTATACCGATTATACCGTAACAATTCAGCAAGTTACTTGCGACTGTGGCGTAGCGAAATGCGTACCGTATGGCGTAATCAAAACGAAAAGTGGAAAGAAATAGGTAGAGTTTAAAGCTTATGAGTTCAAAGTTTATAGGAGTTAAATCTCAAAATTCTGAAATCATAAACTCAAAAAGATAGTACAAATAGAAAAATGGGAAATTAAAGGAAGAAAAGTTTTCAATGCGAGCGAAGACTAACCCTGACCCAATATGCAAAGCCTCTGACTGTTTAGTTGGGGGCTTTCTTTTTGTAATACGGACAGCTTCACATAACAGCCCTATACCATTTTATTTCTCAATTGCGTATTTGATTTAGCCACTAAACCTTACAGGTTTTACGTACTTTTTGTGGATAGAGCAAAGTAATTACTGAAAGATTACCACCAATTTTGGTTTCCAACCGCCAAATCTGAAAATTATATAACAATTATCGCTAATTATGTAAACACTTAATACTTTGATTATCAGTATCTTTATAAGATATTTCATCAATAATGATTCAAAGACTGAAACGCATATTTTGTTTTTTCATGGCAATCCAGATGCTTCTTGCCAGCACGGGTTTTGCTATGACCGAACATTTCTGTAAACTCAGAGGTAAAAAAACTTACATTTTTTCTAAACCTAAAACGTGCTGTTTTGATAAAATGAAGGTGGTTAAGAATCCCTCGAAGTCGCAAATTAAGCGGTCAAAATGTTGTCAAGATGCCTTCACGTACAACAAAATAAGTGTGAACGCATCACAAGGTTATACCCTTGAATTTAACCCTCAGCCACTTGTTTGGATAGTGAACCAAGTTGTACTTTTTGGATTAAATCCAAGAATAACAGATCCTGTATCTTTTAATGTTACGCATTATTACAGTCCTGCTCCACCGCTTTCTGGGCGTGATAGACTCCTCTTTTTACAATATTTCCTTATTTGATTCATAGTTTAATGGTCTAATTATCAGACTATTAACTAATATATGCTTATCACAAGCATAGGCTTTTTATTCCTTTTAGCCAAGATGAATCAACGACACTATCACATTATTATTTGACGGTTTTCCTCGAAATAATTTCTTGGAATGATTCCTCTTTGGCTTAATCTTTAAGCTATTCCCATGAATTTATACATTAAAGATATGGTATGTAATCGCTGTATTATAGTGGTTCAACAAACACTTGAAAAATTAGGTTACACGCTCCTTTCCATTCGATTGGGAGAGGTTCATCTCGTTGAAACGCTGGATGAATCACAAATTTTGGTGGTGAATCAAGCCTTGATAAAATTGGGCTTTGAATTATTGGATGATAAAAGAAAACAAATAGTGGAACGGGTCAAAATCGTGGTGCGAGACTTGATTTATTCCGAACCCGAAAATCTTAAAAAACTAACGCCATCCGTTTACATTGCTGATAATGTGGGGAAGAATTATAAATATTTAAGTGGTTTATTTTCGGAGGCAGAAGGTATCACCATTGAACATTATATGATTCACCTAAAAATTGAGAAAGTAAAAGAATTATTGGTCTATGACGAACTTAGTCTGAGTCAGATTGCAAACCAATTGTATTACAGTAGCGTTCAACACCTTTCGAGTCAGTTTAAAAAAAGTACTGGACTTACCCCAAGCCATTTTAAGCAACTTAAATCAAAAATTAAATACAATTGACTTATAATGTGATAATTATATAAATGATAATAATGATTATATAACATGGGCGGCGGATAAATTTGGAAATTTACTGGGTGAATAATAAAGTTCACTAAACAAATTTATCAAAAAATGAAACACTCAAAAATCTGTATTGACGCTTGTTTGGCTTGTGCCATCGAATGTGAAAGTTGTGCAACGCATTGTATCGCAATGACTGATAGAGCACACGAAAAGTGTATTGCCCTTTGCCGTGATTGTGCGGATATATGTGCCTTGTGTGCAAGGTTAGAAGCCCGAGGTTCAGTATTTACGAAGGTATTTTGTAAAATGTGTGCGGATGTTTGTAATGCTTGTGCCGCTGAATGTGAAAAACTATCGACTCACGAATGTTGTAGAATGTGTGCAGAAGCCTGTAAAAAATGTGCGGAAGCCTGTGTAGCTATGTAAAAAAATGGAAATAAGGCAAACCAAACATTTGTCTTATTTCTTAAAAAATAATAACAATGACTCATACATATAATTTAACAGGCATGACCTGTGGAGGTTGTGAAGCCAAAGTGAAATCGGCTTTATTGATGATAGAAAACGTTACCAATGTTGAAGTATCAAAAGATGAAAATACGGCAAAAATCACAATGGATAAACATATTGCTCTGCAAGATTTTCAAAAAGCTTTAAGCCAAAAAGATAGTAAATACCAAATTTCGGCAATGCGGCATAATGAAACTGCCGAGCAAGCAAAATCGTGGCTGGAAACCTATAAACCCATTTTATTGATTTTTCTCTACATCACTGGCATTACACTTTTGGTACAATTTAAAAATGAATCATTCAACTCAATGGAAGCTATGAGGCATTTTATGGCAGGTTTCTTTTTGGTGTTCTCGTTTTTCAAATTACTAAATTTAAAAGGCTTTGCCGAAAGTTATGCCATGTATGATGTTATCGCCAAAAAAATACCTGCATGGGGTTATGTTTATGCTTTCATAGAATCGGGCTTGGGCATTGCATATCTTGTAAATTTTAATCCTTATCTAACCAATATCGTTGCTTTGGGAGTAATGATAATCAGTATTATTGGCGTACTGGAAAGTGTTTTGAATAAAAAGCAAATTCAATGTGCTTGTTTGGGTGCAGTCTTCAATTTGCCCATGAGTACGGTAACAATCATTGAAGACGCTTTGATGATTGTTATGAGTGGAACAATGATTTTAATGATATATTAAATAATTTTAAAACGTGGCGACGTACCGCATCAAAAATGAAAAACTTAATTACAGTATTCGCATTTTTAGTATT
>JBBRMR010000137.1:0-4939 GCA_038230735.1 Cytophagales bacterium | reverse complement strand
TGGAAACAGGCTTTTGAACACTTACAGAAAAAAAACAATTTTCTTGATAAAGTTTATCTTGCTGATAGAAATGGGGCAGTTAGCAAACTTAATATTGAATATGAAACGGTTAAAAAAGATAAACTTCTTGTTGAACAAAATAAAAATATTAGTCTTCAAAAAAGGTTTCTTTGGGCGGTGGGTTCATTCTTGATTTTGATGTTGATTGTCAGTTATATCTTATTCAAACTGTATAAGAAAAATCGAACTATTAGTAGAAGGAATGCCATTTTATTAAAAGAACAAAATCATCGGGTCAAGAATAATTTACAAGTAGTTTCCAGTTTATTGACCCTTCAAGCCAAACTTTTGGAGGAAGGAAAAGCCAAAGAAGCCGTTGATGAAGGTCAGCGAAGGGTGGAAACTATGGCTATTCTGCATAGACAATTGTATAATAATCAAGCGGCTTTGGATAAAATTGATATGGAGGCTTTCATTGTCGAATTGACTGAAATTATCATTGAATCTTACGGACTTTCAAAGGTTGAAACGATTTATGAAATCCCTTACAAGGAGCTTGATGCTGACCAAGCTGTCTTTACAGGTCTGTTAATCAACGAGTTAGTCTCTAATGCTTGTAAATATGCGTTCCGAGATAATGAAAAACCGTCTTTGAAAATTTCATTTTATCAAAATCAAAAAAACCTTGTTTTGAAGGTAAAAGATAATGGAAAAAAGAAAATATTATTCAAAGAAAACACTTTAGAATTTTCACGCAAGACAAAATCATTTGGTATGCAACTCATCAATATGATGGTTACGCAGTTGAATGGAAACATAGCATATCAGTATCACAATGGTTCAGAATTTATCATAAAGTTTCTCAATTAATCATAACCTCTAATGAACAAAATTAATATCCTCATCATTGAAGATGACGTGGTGATAGCCCATCACATCAAATCAGCTCTTGAAGAAAGCGGACACCAAATAATTGGCATTGCCCGAAGCCACGCCGAGGCAGTCGTGGCACTCGAAAGACAAACTCCCGAGTTGATTCTAATAGATATTTTACTCAAACATTCAGCACTTGATGGAGTAGAAATTGCCCACGAAATTGCTAAAAACTACATGATTCCGTTTGTTTTTTTAACGGCAAATGAAGAAACGCCAACTTTTGAACGAGCAAAGGCAACTAACCCTGCGGCGTATTTAATTAAACCATTTCGTAATCAAGAACTGGTCTTTCAGGTAGAGTTGGCTTATAGTCATTATTTGGTCAATAAAGGTTTAGAAAACAATCCGAGTAGAGCCGAGAACGTGTATTTATCCTACGATAATGGCTATCAAAAAATTGCCAAAAACGATGTTTTGTTTCTGAAAGCGAATGGTTCTTATGTGGATGTATATGTGAAAAACCTTAAAACTCCCTATTTATTTACGATGAATATGGGGCATTTATTTCAATATTTCACCACGCCAAATTTTTACCAAATTTCAAGGTCTTATATCGTCAATTTAGATTATTTGGAATGGTTTGATACTGAGTTTCTAACCCTCAATCACCACGAAGAAAAAATCAAATTACCCAATAATAAACAGGTTGATTTAAAGAAACGTTTAGCCATAATTAAATCTCCCCAGAAGATTTAAAATTCTGATAATCAGTTATTTGCATTTATAATAAAATTAATAACCATGCCAAAATTATACACGATAATCCTCATTATTCTTCTTTTTTCAACTCAAATTTTTGCTCAAATTCAACTCAAAGGAAATGTGAAAGATGCAATCATACATGAACCTCTGTTGGGAATAAATGTAATGGTGAAAGGTAAACAAAACGGAACAATTACTGACAAAAAAGGTAGTTTTTCATTGTATGTAAAACAAAATTTTCCTCTAATAATTTCCATTTCATCGGTTGGTTTTGTTACCCAAGAAAAAACAATCAATGAGGTTTCAAAAGATATTGAGATTCTCTTGAAAGAATCTAATTATTTAGCTCCCGAAGTGGTGGTTTCTGCTTCAAGAATAGAAGAATCTTCCTTAAAATCCTCCGCCACCATCGAAACTTTGAATGCCAAAAATATTCAAGAAAGCCCCGCCACGAATTTTTATGATGCCATCCGAAACCTCAAAGGCGTTGATTTCACGACTAATTCAATCTTTTTTAGTTCCATCAATATCAGGGGGGCAAATGCCACAGGCAATACCAGAATCGTTCAATTAATTGACGGGATGGATAATCAAGCCCCAGGACTAAATTTTGCCGTTGGAAATCTCGTCGGGATTTCAGAATTAGATTTACAAAAAGTGGAGATTATTCCAGGGGCTGCCTCGGCATTGTATGGTTCTGGGGCGGTTGGTGGCACTATTTTGATGAATAGTAAAAGCCCATTTCAATATCAAGGTTTGAGCGTCATGTTGAAAAATGGAATCATGAACGCCAGCAACCGAGTAAATAATGATGGAAGCCGTTTGGGAACAACACCTTTGACTGATTTTTCGCTACGTTATGCTAAATCTTTTCACGATAAAATTGCCTTCAAAATCAATGTCAGCTACCAAAAAGCCTCTGATTGGCAAGCAAATGATAGCACAGATGCGGGTTATCGAAATGGTTTTACTTATGAAAATGGTACTCGCAAAAACAACCCAGGATACAATGGGATTAATGATTATGGTGATGAAATAAACACCAATTTGACTAATCTTCGACCAGTTTTTACGCAATTATTGGGGTTACCCATCCAGAGTTTACCCGCTTCAATTTCGCCCGTTGTTACTGGAATTAAACAAATTTCTCAATTAACCAATGTGCCAATCAACACGCTGGTGAACGAATTTATCCCGAGTGTAACCGTTGGCAGAACGGGTTATCGAGAAAGAGATTTGGCGGATTATAATTCTTACAATCTCAAACTGAATGCCGCCCTTCACTACCGAATCAACGATAAAGCGGAATTAATTTTACAGGCAAATTATGGAACAGGGACAACCGTTTATACCGCCAGCGACCGTTATTTTATCAAAAATTTCAACATGGGGCAGTATAAAATAGAGTTGAAAGGGAATAACTATTTCATAAGAGCCTATACCAATCAAGAAAGAAGTGGGGATTCTTATGCCATTGGAATACAGTCAGCTTTGATGAATGAGGCTTGGAAAAAGAGTTTTGATAACACTAATTTACAAACTACGGCAGCTTCGTGGTTTCCGCAATACGGGCTTAGTTATGCGGGTGGGGCAATGCAAGTTTTCTCAACGGCGTATAGAAATGCACTTTTAAGCGGGCAGACTTCTCAACAGGCTTATCAAACTGCCATTGACGCAAAAAATGTAGCTAATAATGCCCTTCATCAATCTTCAAGGGCTTTTGCAGATAATGGTCGTCCAGTATATGGCTCAGAGAATTTCAATCAATTATCGGATAAAATTGCTCAAATTCCCATTCCAAATGGGGCAAAATTCTTGGATAAAACCAATCTTTATCATGTGGAATTTATGTATAATTTTGAACAAATAAAATTTGCAAATATCTTATTTGGAGGAAGTTACAGGCAATATCAATTGCGTTCGGAAGGAACAATTTTTGCTCGAAATCAAGAAACAGGCGAAGAATATTCAATTCACGAAATCGGGGCGTATGGACAAGCAATAAAATCAATGTTGAACAATAAATTGAAATTTACACTTGGTTTACGATACGATAAAAACTTGAGTTTCAAAGGGCAACTTACCCCAAGATTGGGATTATTGATTTCCCCCAAAGACCATCATAATTTCAGAATTTCTTATCAAACAGCTTTTCGTTTACCCACTTCACAGGACCAATTCATTGATTTGAGCGTCCCTGGAAAGCATAATTTAGGGGGAGTAAGAACAATTGTAGATAAATACGATTTGAATGGAAAGGCTTTTACACTTCAATCATACAACTTAGGAAAACCCGAATTGTATCAGTATGGAAAATTTGAGCCAGAGAAAGTACAGACCTTTGAAGTTGGCTATAAAACTCAAATAAAAAACTTCTTTTCGTTCGACATTGTTTATTACCACTCCACTTTTTTGAATAAAATTAGTAGCATAGATGTCATAAAAGTAAATCCAGATAAGAGTACCGAAGTTTTTAATATCGTAGAATCTTTTCCAGACAATACTTTTCAACATGGTTTGGCTTTTAGTATGAATGTAAGATTGCCTCTAAATTGCTATTTCACTACCAATTATTCTAAAGATGTAAGCAATAGTTCCCTTTTCAGTGCTGAGAATTTTGCGGTAACTAATTCGCTTGGAAATGTTTTAGCCGACATTCCACCAAGAAATAGGTGGAATTTTTCATTGGGGAATAGCAATCTTTTCAAAACTGGAATTAGCCTAAATATCAGCTATCGTCATCAATCACCTTCGTCAAATTTTACCAGTATCGTAGCAAAAGCTGCCAAAGCAACTCAGAATCAGCCTTTTATTCCAGCATTGAATTTATTCGATGCCCAAATTTCTAAGAAAATTTCATCCTTAAAAACAATAGTCAAACTGGGTGGAACAAATCTTGGCGGAGACATTTATCGAACCACAATTGGCAATCCGTATATAGGTTCGACTTATTACATTTCTTTGACATTTGATGAATTAAAAATAGTTGGTTCAACTATAAAAAGCATAACCGAAACTTAACAGTAGAACCTCGGTTTAAAACTACGTATTTTAATTAGTTTAGAAATCTAAAATCAATTTCCTTTCCTATTTCGGAAAGCTTTGCATCTTCAAGTTTTCTAAAAATAATCCAAATAAATTTGCGAATCCAAAAGATTGGCGTACCTTTGTGCAAAATTAGTACAAAAACAACATCCGCACGTCTCTGTGTTCGCTTCGTTGGCACGAAGCACTTCTTCTAAGAGAGGTTTAGTTTAACGTTGAAAGG
The DNA here is from genome assembly GCA_038230735.1 of Cytophagales bacterium. Taxonomy (GTDB): domain Bacteria; phylum Bacteroidota; class Bacteroidia; order Cytophagales; family Spirosomataceae; genus Arcicella. The sequence goes on along the minus strand of JBBRMR010000137.1, from coordinate 33 downwards.
TTCAACTCACAACTTATAACTCCTCCAGTCGGT
>JBBRMR010000136.1:0-5028 GCA_038230735.1 Cytophagales bacterium | reverse complement strand
GATTCATGGGATTGACGGATTGACAGGATTTAATCTCAATAAAAATCTAAAGAATCCATAAATCCCATGAATCCAAATTCAGACTGAGTCGCATAGACATTTTCAATTCCCTAATTCCAACTGATTTTTTACTAAATTATAATACTCTCCACGCTTGCGGGTCAGGCTCTCGTGTGTGCCTATTTCCGTAATTTCGCCTTGGTGAAGCACCACGATTTGGTTAGCATTTTTCACGGTGCTTAATCGGTGAGCTACCACAATAACAGTTCGCCCTTTGAAGAATTTTTCGAGATTATCCAAGATTTTCATTTCATTATTGGCATCCAAAGCGTTGGTAGCTTCGTCAAAAAATAAATACTGAGGGTCTTTATAAACGGCTCGGGCAATCAATAGACGTTGTTTCTGCCCTTGACTAATCCCATTTCCTTCCGAACCAATTTTGGTATTGAAACCCAACGGTAAACCTTCTACAAATTCCAAAATATTCGCCACTTCGCAAGCATGATAGACTTTATCCATATCGGGGTTTTCGTCTCCAAGGGCAATATTTCGGGCGATGTTATCGGAGAAAATAAAACCGTCCTGCATCACTACACCACAGTTGCCACGCCATTGGTTGGCATTGAGATTTTCCAAACGCAAACCTTGTCCTTCGCCCGAAGCAATACCGTTTTTACTGATAAAAATATCGCCTTTTACGTCATAAAATTTCAGTAATAATTTCAATAATGTCGTCTTTCCGCTTCCACTCATGCCCACGATGGCAGTAACTTTTCCCTGTGGAATTTCTAAACTTAGATTTTTCAAAACGGGTTCATTGCCCGCTCCTGGGTAAGTAAAAGTAAGGTTTTTCAAAGAGATTGCTCCGCCTTGATTAAGAACAGGGTTTTTTGCCTCATTTTCCTTTACTTCATCCTCCAATTGATGAATTTCGTTCAAACGTTCCAGACTAATTTTGGCACTTTGGGCGGATTGTACGAACTGAATCAATGACTCAATGGGTGCGTTTAATTGTCCAATAATATACTGGACTGCCAACATCGTTCCGAGGGTCAGTTGTCCGTCCACCACTGCCTTTGCCGTGAAAAAAGTGATAAGGATATTTTTACCTTCGTTCAGGAAAAATGCCCCTGCCTGTTGGTACTGATTGAGGGCTAAACCTTTGGTTTGGAACTGAAACATTTTGGTTTGGATTCGCTCCCATTCCCACCGTTTGAGGTGTTCGGCATTGGCTAATTTGATTTCCTGCATTCCCTGAATCAGTTGCACGAGTGAGCCTTGATTTTTGGCAGCCACATCAAACATTTTGAAATCTAATTTGCGTCTTTCCTTCAAAAACAGCACCACCCAAAGCCCATAAAGTACCGAACCGATGATGAAAATGAGGAAAATGGACATACTATACATCGCCAAAACACCGCCAAACATCAGTAAATTAAACATCGAAAAGAGCGTATTGAGGGTTTGCCCCGTCAGGAATTGTTCGATACGGCTGTGGTCGCCAATGCGTTGCATGATGTCACCAAACATTTTGGTATCAAAAAACGACATCGGTAATTTCATCAGTTTTATCAGAAAATCCGATAAAATGGAGAGGTTGATGCGAATACTGATGTGCAGTAAAATCCAAGAACGGATAAATTCTACGACAGTCCTACTCGCAAAAAGCATCAATTGAGCCGCCAAAATGACGTAAATAAAGTTGAGATTACGGGTCTGAATCCCCACATCCACGATGGATTGCGTCAGGAATGGGAATGCCAATTGCAAGCCACTCCCCACCAAAAGCCCCACCACAAGTTGCAAAAGTAGTTTTTTATACGCCCAAAGGTATTTCAGCAAATAACTAAAATCTAAGCCATTGCTTTTATCGTCTTCCCGCTCAAAGAATTTGGGGGTTGGTTCAATCAATAATGCTACGCCCACTGGTTCGCCATCTTCTTGGGTAGTTGCCCAATGCTCACAAAAATCTGAGGCGGATATTGTGCGTAAACCTTTGGCGGGGTCTGCGAGGACTACCAAGCCTTTTTTTGTTTCTACCAATACCACAAAATGATTTTGTTGCCAGTGAATTATGCAGGGCAAAGGGGCATCTTTGATGAGTTTCTGGAAGGGGACTTTTACGGCTAAGGTTCTGAAACCTACGCCCTCGGCAGCCTCTGAAATACCTAATAATGAAACCCCCTCCCGACTAAACCCCGAACTATCCCGCAACTTTTGCAAATTGAGCGAACGCCCGTGAAACTTGGCAATCATCCGCAAGCACGTGGGACCACAATCCATTTGGTCGAGTTGTTGGTAGAAGGGGAATTTTGGCATTTGAGTTTAGAGAATTAAATGAAACCTCTTTGTATAATAATTTTTTTAGAGGGTTAGATGTTTTGTGCCTATTTACTTTTTAATAACTCATCAAAAACCTTCTGAATTTTAGGGTCAGACGGTCGTGGAGCATCTTGGTTAATTATTTTACCTTCTTTGTTAATAATCATATAGCGAGGGATTGTTTTAAGCTTATATTCTTTCATAAATTTTGAGTTTTCAAGATTTAAAATTTGGAAACTGTTATCTAAATTGTTGATTTCTAAACGCTCAGATGCTTTACTCCATTTCTGATAATTATCATCCAAAGACAAGAATAATACTTCCAAGTTTTTACCATTATATGCTTGAATATGTTTTTTTGAGTATTTCATTTCCTCAATACAAGGTCTGCACCAACTTGCCCAAAAATCTATGTAAAGAATTTTTCCTTTCTTTTTCAGTAATATATCTTCTATGTCAGTTTGTTTTTTCTCTAAGGTTAGTAGATGTAGGTTGGACGGATTCTTAAACGAAAATATATCTTTTTGAAATCGTGCCTGTGCTTTTTCAATAAGATTTTTATCCGTAACTATTTCTGTAAAAGACTTTAAATATTTACTAACTTCATCATAGAAAAACAAATCAATTTTATTCAGACTGATAAAGAGCATTTTCTCTTTTACTTCGGAGCTTAATGAAGACGAATTTCGGACAAAAGTGAAACTTTCTTTGGGGTCTCTAAAATTAAATTGACCAGTTGCAGTCCATTTTGCCTTGGTGGTAAAATACTTTTTTTCATAATTATCAAGACATTGATTAAGATACTCATCATGAAAATTTTGCTTTTTGAACCTTTCATTTATCTCATTTACAGCAATTGTAGAATCAATCAAACCAGACATTATTTTTAATTTCAAGAGTAAATTAGAATATTTTTGTTGATAAAAAGTATGTACATCCTTAGAAATAAGCCTGTTTTGGGATAATGAATCCAAAAACTGCTGAGCATCTTTATTAAGTATTTCCATAGAAGGAATCAACATTTTACCCATTTGATTTTCAAGATTTTCATTATATAAACCCTTCTCATAACCTTTCCTCGCAAGTTGGTTTTTACTCTCCTGCGGGTCATCATAAAAATGTACGAAAGCTACCCTTCTGGTGTCATCTGCCTTACCAGCTATTAAGTATGATTCCGTCCATTTTTTATTAAGATTACTCTCAATATTGAAGTCTTGTGGTGCATAATTATAACTTGAATGCTTTATTACAACGGGTTTATTTTTATCAAAACTTATGATTAATGAATCTCCTTTGTGGACTAAAAAGTCTTGAAACTCGAAAAAACTGAAATATCTACGAACCATTACTTGATTTGAGTATGTCGAGTAAGATGCCATTTTTTTATCCGCAATATCTCCGAAAGGAATTAACTCAGATTCCAAATCATTATAAAAAACCACATATTCAATCCTTCCTGTTTCTCTTGTTTTTGTTTTGATATCACCGTTAAATTTAGGTTTATCTATAAATTGAATATGAACTAATCCTTTCTGTGTATTCCTTATAGAATCTTTGATTTCTAATCCTTTTGCAACATTTTTTGAATTTGTTTCAGAACAAGCTGATATATTGATGTAGATAAATATCAAGCCTAAACTTACGAAAGCGAACATTGAAAATTTCATAATTGGATTAGTTATATGGAGAAAAAGATATTCAATTAATCTAAGACTGGAAATTTGAAAAATGAATGAATTTAAGATAATAGGTTAAAACTTCATTTTTTAAATCAACCACTCTCATTTTTAAATAGACTTTTGTAAATAGTTACCTCTGTACACAACTTAATTTCTATTTTTGTTGCCATCAAATATTACTTTTTACAAAAGCCTATCACAATCTAAAAAAGCCTAATATTGTACTAATGTGATAATAATTATTTTTAACGATTATCTACATTTTCCTCCTTTACACCAAGAGGCTTTATTACAATTAGTACAGCAATAATTTGTTCCCCAGTTATTGGCTATATCCTGTTTGCACTGCGTTTTTCCAGAGCATTTAGTGGGGGAGCCGCCGCCGCCTCCAACGTAACATTGTCCACCTTTAACTTTTTTCATCTCCATTCTTGACATCGCAAGTCCAGAGAAATTTGACATTAAATTATTCATTTTCTTTGATTTAAAAAGTTAAAAAATATTATTAATTTGTAAATTCTACATTCCGAGCTATTTGACTAAGCTTCTCAATATTGGCAATACTAAAAAATGTGCCACGGAATTAAAAGGGAAGTGGGTAGATCTAAATTTTTAAGCGATGACTATAATAATATTTCTACCCAAATCATAGGATTATAAACCGTTGTTGTTAAAAATTCTGAGGCTTTCACTGTTTCTTTTATCGTAAAAATACTTTTACCAGAGTACCATATGCCTCCGTTTGAACGTATAAATCCTGTTGATTCTTTAAATTCGGATGTTAAACCTATTGTTTGCCCAATACCTTCGTTAGAATTGACTGAAAGTTCATATCTATATTTGAAGATATTTAGCCATTCCATTGAGACAAAACAACCATTAATGGGCATTTTTAAATCGTATTTTAACAAATCAAATTTATTCCAGCGGTTTCGTTTATAACCATGAACTACAATGTTTCTATCTGTTATTTCTTTGTCTGGTTTGCCGTCTCTATTCTCATAAATTCGTATTCTAAAAGGGCTTT
>JBBRMR010000135.1:0-5033 GCA_038230735.1 Cytophagales bacterium | reverse complement strand
TTGAACGCATACCAATCAAACCACGTGAAGGAATATTGAATTCTAAATGCTGTAAATCACCTTTTGGCTCCATTATCAACAATTCCCCTTTTCCTTGGGTTGCCAATTCAATTACTTTACCCGCTGATTCTTCTGGAACGTCCACTACCAAGATTTCAACTGGCTCTAAACGTTCACCGTTTTCACCTTCTTTGAAAATTACTTGTGGCTGACCCACTTGCAATTCATACCCTTCACGACGCATCGTTTCAATCAAAACCGACAAGTGAAGAATACCACGACCAAATACTAAAAATTTATCTTCTGAAGTAGTCGTCTCTACTTTCAGTGCCAAATTTTTCTCCGTTTCTTTAAATAGACGGTCACGCAAGTGGCGAGAGGTTACGAATTTACCTTCTTTACCGTAGAATGGAGAATTATTGATGGTAAACAACATATTCATTGTTGGCTCATCAATTGAGATTCTTGGTAATGCTTCTGGCGTTTCATAATCAGTAACGGTATCCCCGATTTCAAAATCTTCAATTCCCATCATGGCACAAATTTCTCCCGAAGAAACTTCGCTTACTTTTATTCTTCCAAGACCTTCAAAAACTTGAAGTTCTTTGATTTTCATTCTTTTTACTGAACCATCTGCTTTCATTAAAGCTACTTGCATACCTTCTTTGAAAGTTCCACGGTGAACACGACCAATGGCAATACGACCCACGAAAGATGAATAATCCAATGAGGTTATTTGCATCTGTGGAATACCTTCGTTGGTGGCTGCGGGAGGAATACTGGCGATGATTACGTCCAATAAAGCGGTAATGTCTTCCGTTTTCTCTTTCCAATCCAAACTCATCCATCCTTGTTTTGATGAACCGTAAAGCGTTGGGAAATCTAATTGGTCTTCCGTTGCTCCTAAGTTAAACATTAAGTCAAAAACTTGCTCATGTACTTCGTCTGGGCGACAGTTTTCTTTATCAACTTTATTGATAATTACGATTGGCTTCAATCCTAAGTCAAGTGCTTTTCCTAACACAAAACGAGTTTGTGGCATTGGACCCTCGAAAGCATCCACTAATAGACAAACGCCATCAGCCAACTTCAATACACGCTCAACTTCACCGCCAAAATCACTGTGACCAGGGGTATCAATAATATTAATTTTTACGCCTTTATAGCGAACAGATACGTTTTTAGAAACGATTGTGATGCCACGTTCACGCTCCAAATCGTTGCTGTCGAGGATTAAATCTCCAAATTCTTGGTTGTCTCTGAACAACTTTGAGGCGTGGATAATTTTATCAACGAGGGTAGTTTTACCGTGGTCAACGTGGGCGATAATGGCAATGTTACGGATGCTTTCCATGATTTGTAATTTTAGGGTGCAAAGGTACGGAGATTTTCTTAGAAAAGTGCTATTTGACAGGAAAAATAATGGAGAATTTATTTAGAGCCGATTTAAAGCCAATAGAGGGCTAAGTCATTGAATTTCAGCAAATAAGATGGGCAACGGGGTTTGATTGTTATATAGGTTTAGTAATATTTTTTATCGGGAAAATGAAAAAATGCAATTTGGCTTTTAAAGTTATACATTTACTATTGACTTATAAATTGGTCGATAAAGCATAAATTTATCATCCTTCTATTATGTTCTTAATTTTTAGCAAATTATTTGAGTATTAAATTTGAAATTATTATTAAAACAGTAGAAACGATTTCAAAATCGCTAAACATGAAATTTTACGTATCACTTTCATTTCTGTTCTCCTTCAATCTTAATTTTTGCTCAAAAGAAAACAACACTACAAGGTTACATTCCTTTCAAACTCAAAGATATGGGTAATGAAAACGAACGATTTATTATGCTTATTCCGCCGTTCGACAATAATGCCTGGAAATATAGGAGAAGTCTCAATGGATTTTAGGTATTTATTTTGAAGAGAATTTTATATAGTAGAAAGTAGTTAAAACCAATCGTAAAACCATGAAAACAAAATATTTGTTCAGTGCTTTATTGTTTTTTCAGAACATGGCAGTTTTTGCTCAACTTGAAAAATCACAATTTTTAATTACTTCGGTGCGTACTGGCGATACAGACGTTTTCTCGGTGAATCCTCTTACTGGTGATGCGTTCAATATTACCAAATCGCCAAAATCAGAGGAGCGTTATCCTGCGTGGCATCCCAACGGTAAGAAAGTGATTTTTACTTCAAATCGAGAAGATGGTAAAACTTACCAGTATTATATTGCTAATATTGACGGCTCTGATGTAAAGAAAATTACCAATTTACCAGCAGGTTCAGTAGCATATTGGGGTGCATTCACGGCGGATGGCAAGTGGGTTTATTTTAATGAAGGTAATACTGCCATGATTCTAAGGGTTCATCCAGACGGGAGTAAACAGGAAGAAATTGCCAAAGGTCGAGATGCCAATATTTCACCCGATGGAAAGCACTTAGTTTTTACGCAATATGGAAAAACAGGATTTGGTGTCTGGACGATGGATAATGATGGAAAGAATCGCAAACAGATTATTCCCAATGAATCAGAAATTGGTGGAATTGCCCCCGTTTGGTCGGCGGATGGTAAAAAGATTGCCTTTTCAGGTCAAGCGGGAGCGTTTGCAGAGATTTTTACTTGTAATGCTGATGGCTCAGATTTGAAGCAACTTACTGATTTAAAGCAGATTAGTAGCTCTCAGGCTTTCTCGCCCGATGGTTCTTTTATTACTTTCAGAGTAACCAATGAGGCATATTGGCGAGATGCAAAAAAGATGAAACAAACCTACGATGAAAAGGCAGGAGATAAACGACCTATTTGGGTAATAAATTCTGACGGAACTAATGCAAAGATTATAGAAGTGCTTCATTATCAGTGTGCTATGGATGGAAGCAGGGCAGAGATAAAATTGAAATAAGAAATAATTCACTCATTAGTGTTATAAACTGATTACCCACGAAAACATTTAATACCGATTAACATGAAAAAGAAAATGATACTATTTTTGGTGATTGTCTCATTTATTAGTCAATCTTTTGCCCAAAATTTCCCAAACATACTTTCAAACGGAGCGTTAAAGGTTTCTGAAAACAATCGTTTTTTAGTCCATGAAAACGGAAAGCCTTTCTTTTGGTTGGGCGATACTTCATGGGAATTGTTCCATCGACTCAACCGTGAACAAGCTGAATTATACCTCAAACGTCGTGCAGAACAAGGTTTTACGGTGGTGCAAGCAGTGGCTTTGGCAGAGTTTGACGGCTTGCACGTACCTAATCCATACAATGAAGTTCCCTTAAAATTTGATGACCCCAATCAACCCAATGAAAAATATTTTCAGCACGTGGATTATATCATTGACAAAGCGGCAGAATATGGCATTTATGTGGCTTTTTTACCTACTTGGGGGGATAAAATTTTCAAAAGTGGTTGGGGGAAAGGTCCAGAAATTTTCACAATTGACAATGCTAAACCTTACGGAAAATGGCTTGGAAATCGTTACAAAGACAAGAAAAATATGATTTGGCTTTTGGGGGGAGACCGTAATCCACGGGAAGGGAGTAAGGATGTAGAAATTTGGCGAGCTTTGGCAGCGGGAATTGTCGAAGGTATTGGCGGGAATGATAAAGCCCTAATAAGTTATCACCCACAACCCAATGAAAAAGGTTCAGCGGAGTGGTTTCATAGTGATAACTGGTTGGATTTCAATATGTTCCAACATGGACATTGCCGAGACCAAGCCATTTATGATAAAAATCAAGGAGCGTATAATCGTACTCCTACCAAACCTTTTATGGACGGCGAACCCATTTATGAAGATCATCCTGTGTGTTTCAATGCCAATGATTTAGGCACGTCAAATGCTTATGATGTACGAAAATACGCTTACGTTGATTTGTTTTCGGGGGCTTTTGGGCATACTTATGGTTGCCATGATATGTGGCAATTTTACTCGCCGTATCGGGAGGCGGTCAATAATCCTCATATTTTTTGGCAAGATGCTATGGAACTACCTGGGGCAAAACAGATGGCTTTTGTGAGAAAATTAATGGAATCTCGCCCCATGCTTGACCGTGTGCCTGACCAGTCGTTGATTGTAGAAAATAATTACTTTCCTGCCGATAGAATTCAAGCAACCCGGGGCAAATATTATGCGTTTATTTATACGACTTCAGGAAAAGCTTTTACGGTAAATTTGGATAAAATTACTGGTAATCAACTAATTGCCTCTTGGTTTGACCCACGTTCAGGCAAAACTACGGAGGCTGGGAAAGTAGATAACATAGGCACGAAAGCCTTTACACCACCCACGCAGGGGCAAGGACAAGATTGGGTTTTGATTTTGGATGATAGTTCTAAGAATTATCAGAAGCCGTAAAAATCTCACACAGGAATCTCCAAACTAACTTTAGTTCCTTCTTTTTCTTTGGAAGTTATTCGAATTTGACCATCCAAACTATCGGCACGTTTACGCATATTGGCGAGACCGTTGCCTATTTTTACTTTCTTTTCATCAAAGCCGATTCCGTTGTCAGTAATATTTAAGGTTAATGAACCATTTTGGCGCACTAAATCTATGTTCACTTCATCGGCATTTGAGTATTTTACGATGTTGTTGATGGCTTCTTTGTAGATTAAATAAAAATTGTATTGCTTTGAGGGTGAGAGTTTTACATCGGGCATGGAGTCGATGTTGAAGTTATAAAAAATGTCTTTTGCCTCTAAAACTTCGGAGGTAAATTCTTTCATTTTTACTAAAACATTATCAAAATTATCTTCAGTTTGCTTAGTTGTCCAGACAATATCACTCAATGAACGTTGCACTTTTTGTGAACTCTCGCCAATTCTTCTAACCATATCTTTGACATTTTCAGAATTATTACCCATCTGATTTTCAACTACTTGGCTCAAAATTCCGATACTGCTCAGGGTTGATCCAATGTCATCGTGTAAATCTCGGGCGATACGGTTTCGCATTTGATCGTTGGCTTGAAGCTGCCTGATTACCTCCGCTTGATATTGTTCTTTTTCCTTTCTATCCACATTTA
>JBBRMR010000134.1:0-5240 GCA_038230735.1 Cytophagales bacterium | reverse complement strand
CAATTCCAAAATGGTACGATTAGAAGTACGGCTCACCAAACCGAACGTCAAAGTTTCTTTTTATTTCAATTCCAAAATGGTACGATTAGAAGTGAATAACGGAAGCTATTTGCACACCATTTCGTCTAAATTTCAATTCCAAAATGGTACGATTAGAAGCCGTTCCGAAAACGGCTTTGATTCCTCAAAAATGCACTTTTTTTCGCTAAAAAACAATGAAAAAGTCATCGAAGTATAATAGTATGTTTTTATAGTAGCTTCGACGACTCCTGATAATCAGATACTTACACACAAAAAATCCAAAAACGCTAAAATTATATCAAGATTTCAAAGAACATTATTCGGGTTCGACGACAACCGCTATCGCTATACGTTACCCAATTATAAGAAATTATCCGTACTCATTCGCTCCTGACCAATCACTTCTTTGTCCAACCATCGCTCATTTCTACTCTTAAAAATTATCAAACTGTCTTCTTCTTCATTCATTATTTTTTTGGCATCCAGCACCATTTCTTTCAATTTCACTTCCGTGATTTCTCCCTCAAAAACTGAATTCTGTATCCAATTCAAATACTTCCGACAATGCTTCAACATCTTGCCGACTCGCTTTTCGCCCATATCATAAACCAATATCACATACATAAATTTTAGGATTATAAAATTCATAAGTATTATTCACTAAATCACTCATTCACAACTCACCCATTGCCTCTACCACATCATTTTAAAGGGTTTATAAGTCTCAATTCCCAATAAATGCTTACTCAATTTATAACATTCCAACTTTACCAAATGCTTATAACTCACATTTCTGCCCAAACTTCTGTGCTTAAATGTCTCTTTCAATCTTTCATCAAATGCCTGTGTGAATACCTTTTGGGCGGGGTCTTTCAACACACAACGATTGGTATCTTGCCTAAAATCATTGGCTTGAATTTGCTTTTTATTCATCAAACTAAAAATAGTTCTGTCCACCAAAATGGGCTTAAAAATCTCAGCTAAATCTAAAGCCAACGAAAATCGTCTCACGCCAGGTTCGTACAGAAAACTAATCGTTGGGTTCAATTGCGTATGATAAATCTGGTCGATACACACCGTATAACACATCATATTTCCAAACGAAATCAAAGCATTTACTTCATTTTGCGGTGGTTGTTTACTCCGATTCCCCATTTCAAAATCATTGATAATCGTTCCGAAAGCTCCATAATAGGCTTGCCGAATATTCCCCTCAATTCCCATTAATTCATCAACTCGCTTTGTGCCTTCGATTGACTTGGTATATTCCTCAATCCGTCCCAAAGACTCCGAAACATCTTTGCCCCTACTCTGATAGTATTTTAAATTTCGGCTCATATTAAATGCTGCCCCGTCAATCAACGTTTGAGCAATCACCAACCGCTTTTTATCCGAAATATAATGCTTCGTTTGTTCCACCTGCATTTTCCCTGCCAGCAGATATTCCTTGGGCATAAACGAACCCGTATAATGCTCGTAATAATCAAAAAAATGTACCGCCACATGGTTTTTACCCATAAAATTGTACATCGCACTATTGGCATCCAAACTCCCAAAACAGTAGATATTATCCACCGATTCAATCGGAATATGGCGTGGTTGCCCTTCGTTGCCGTATTCGTCAATGGGCGTAAAACATAGCGTATTGTCCTTGCGAGACATCCGCCCAGGATTAAAAAGGTAGTAAGATTTTTTCATGGTAAAACAATTGGTTTCTAAAACTATTAATTATTTATGCCTACTGATTCATAAAATAAAGATGACTGCCTAAATGACTTAATATTTTGCTGTAAATTATTCAATATTGCCAAACATCGAAAAACGAACATCAAACACCTAAAAATCATCAATCCTCTCCAACCCAACAAAAATCAAAATAACTACACGATTTACATTTTGAAACGGGCAATTTTGGCGGACAAACTTCTTGCCCGATAATCCGAACTACATCCGCTATCCATTTTTCCACTTCAATAATATCTTCATCCAATAATTCCACCCGTTCTGTTTGCCTGATTTTAGGGTACTCAATAATCCCAGAATCAGCCTTTACGCCATTTTTACGAAGCAAATACAAATAAAATTTCACCTGAGCCACATGAGCCTTCTCCATCGAATTCGACTTTTTCGTTTCATGCACCACCCCATTTTTAGCATCAAAGAAATCAATTTTAGCCGAAGCCATCACGCCATTTTCCAGTTCTACCGAAATCTCCAATTCCTGATTTTTTTCTGCCCGTTGCGGATAACTTTCTTCACCAATCAGTTTGCCCTCATAGACAATATCCGAGGTATGTTCCATCGTGATACCGTTGGCGTGTAGCCACATTTTGCGGTGGCATAAGTGATAGTAATTGACTAAGGTGGCGTTAATATTCATAGTTTTAAGAAAATATTTGATAGAAAAATGTCTTCAATTCGTTCATTACCAGCTTTTTATCCACTTGTTGAGGCAATTGATGATTCAACCGTCTTTCCCACGTAATTTCCACTTGCTTCATTCTTTCGGGTTTAAAAAAATCATCAACTCCCTTAAACTCAATCCCTTTAAAACTACATTTTTCAGCAAAAGCCGTTTTTACGATTGCCCAATCAATATCCTCAACATGAGTTTTGATGTACCACAAATCAAAATAATCTCGTGCCTCACCCCGATTCCTTTGAATCAACGACCGCATTTTCTCTGCCAACACCTCATGCAATGAATAACAAGGAATCTGAACAGAAACCAAATCAACATCACTGAATAAATGTATCAAAGGTCTTTGGACACTTGGAAAGAGTTGATTCTCGTAAAGTCTAATATCAAATGAAATTTTTGTGTGACAATCATTACCAAAAGTTGGTTTTGTACTTTTATTCCGATTTGCTCCCAAAAAACAAATTTCAATATCCCAACCTACCAATACATCTTTAAAAAGTGCCTTTTCAAATTTTAGAATCTTAAAAAATATGTCCGTCTTTTCCGTAATTATCTGACAAACTTCTTCCATTTGTTTCTGGGTTAGCACAAAATTTGGATTGATGATACTGATGTCAATATCTTCTGAAAAACGATATTCTTCAAAATAGCATTTCTTCAAACAAGTACCTCCTTTGAATAAAAAATTATCAATAGCCCAAGACTGCTTAAACAATTCATTCAAAAAATGCCCAAGCACGTAATCTTTATCTATCGTAGGAGCAGGCACTTTCAGTTTTTCAGCAATTGCCCTTATTTCTTTTTGTAAAATCATTTCTTGTTAATAAACATTGTTACCCATTTCTAAAATATCTTGTTCCGAAACATTCAATCTAAGTTTCCACTTGGCATTAAAAGCCCCATTATCATCACTTTGAGGGTCAATTAGGTTATATTTATCATTTACGCAACTCAATGCAAAATCTATAAACTGACCCAAATTCCCTTTTTCTAATACCTCAATCAAATATCCTAACCGCTTAATAACGGCAATATTATCAACAGTTTTTACTGCCTCAATCAATTTTTTACTATTCAATTTTGCTTTATTAAGGGCAAAAATCAACTCTGCATATCCACCATTATAAGCGGGCAAATCGAAACAATCAACAATCGTTTTTTCGATATTTGTAATCCAAAAAGCATGATTCCCATATCCTGTTTTCTCGTAGCCGCTTGCCTTTGAAGGCTTTACCTTCACAAAATGATAATTAACCCCAAAGACCGTTTTGCTCAATTTAAGTTTTGGAGTCTGCACAAAAATAGTATTTGGAAACTGTGTTGTCAGCCCGTGCAGATTCAAGGCAGACCAATACGCCACTGCACCATCGGGAGCAAGAAAATTAGCAATAACGTATTCATTTCTAAAATTATGCCTACAGTATTTACCTTTTTCAATCCGAGAAAGCAATCCTCTTTTCACGAGCGATTCGAGAGTTGGTTGTAAACGAGTTTTTGAAATTTGCATCTTATTTGCCAAGTCTGAAATTTCAAAAATGTCTATTTCCGCATCATCCAAAAATAAAATCACATTATCCATATTACTTTTTAATATATTATATGGCAAATATAATAGGTTTTAGTATAATAAAAGGTAAACTATAACAAACATTTCAATCTCTCAAATTAAATTTGACTTAATGTTCCGAATCAGTTTTCCATTATGTGCGATGTCAGTGTTAAGTTCTATAAGCGGCTAATGAAATAGATGATGTTCTGATTAAGGTAAAGTGTATGTTGATGATAACATGATAAGTCAAGTTAGAATATGTTATCATCTCCTAATAAATTAACCCCTTTTTCAAATGAATAAGAGAGTTCTGATATTTTGAACAAATAGTCAAAATATGCTTCATTATTCGCCAATATCGGTTTATAATGATTAGGTTTTAGTCGAAGTTGAATAATTTGACCTGACATTTTTTTTAAATGAAGTTGTATCTTTTTCTTTAATTCCCATGGCTTTACTTTTGAATTTCTTGTTCTTAAAATCTCATCTAACTCATTTTTCAAAATTAATAACTGTTCAAATTTATTGTCTTGGTCATTTTTAGGTACGAAATACTGCACAGCTTCCCCATATTCTTGTTCATCAATAAGTTGAAATTTCCCAATTTTACTAAATTGACATTCCTGAATATCTTTCAAAAAATTAAAATACTGATTGAATTTAGCCTGCTTGTGTTCTGCAAAATTCAATTCATCTTTAATCCTTGTAAAAAATGCTTTTTGAACATCAATTAGTGTTTTTTCTTCATATTTTGTTTTGGTAAATTCTTCTTTTGTTATCCGTAAAATTTCTTTATCAAGTCCTCGATAAATTACTTCTGCTCTTGGTCGTCCATTTTTTGCAAGTCGAAAAAGTTTAACTTGACCTGTTTTACCTTCATTTTCTAATTTACCATTTCTATTACACCGCCCTGCTGATTGAATGATACTTGCTACTATTGCAAAATCTCGATATAAAACTGGAAAATCTATATCTACTCCTGCTTCAATAAGTTGTGTTGAAATTAAAATTATTCGTTTCTTTTGCTTTAATCGCCTTTTAACTAAATAGATTTTAATTTTCCTATGATTTGGAGTGAAATGAGTATTCAATAAAAAAACTTCATCTTTTGAAAAGCCATCATCTAAAAAGGCTTTATACAAGTCTTTCGTATCATCAATCGTATTAAGAATGACTAATGTAGATTGATTTTCTTCAATAACTCGATTTTTAAGTGTTTGAATATCAATTAATTCTTTGTCATAGTTG
>JBBRMR010000133.1:0-5590 GCA_038230735.1 Cytophagales bacterium | reverse complement strand
TTACGGAATGTCTTGACCGATAGTTGTGATTTGCTTTCAAAATTGAGTTTGTTATAGTTGACCTAATTTATTGCGACTTGCCTTTGTTGTGATTTGCTTTCAAAATTGAGTTTGTTATAGTATTACCTATCCTAAACGATTGGTTTTCAAGTGTTTGAATGACATTTCACACAACAAAAATGGGTTAAAATGGCTATTCTGGATTTCAGAATAGCCATTTTTTTCTTAAAAAATCTCTAATTGTGAGCCTCCTCCTGGCATTTTGATAGCACTTCTACCCCAAATATTTACAATATTTCCATACTGTTTATCGGTAATTCTTAGAATACTAATTTTTCCTTTTTCAGGTATAAATTTGCGTACTCGTGCCTCATGCACATCCGCATTCTCGGTACTGGCACAATGCCGTACATAGATAGAATACTGGTGCATCGTGAAACCGTCTTGCATCAATTTTTTTCTAAACTGTTGAAAATTATGACGGTCTTTTTTGGTCTCCGTCGGAAGGTCGTAAAATACAAATAACCACATAGCTCTATATCCGCTAAAACGTGAAATAAATGGAATCTTTTTCATTTTTGAAGTCCCTCTCCACGAGAGAGGGATTTAGGGTGAGGCTTTTCAAACTACAAATTTTGGATAAATAATTTCTTTGCTTTCGCCCTCAAAACAACGAACCAATGATGCCGAGGTTTGGCTCAAAGCATTCATCAGCGGGCTTCGATGTCCGTTTATTTCGACATCCATCGTCAAAACACTCAGTAATTTCTTTTTGGCTTCTTTGTCCAGTTCATAATTGCCCATTTCGTCTTTCAAAACCAAATCCAGTACCAACCAATCCACAAAAGGGCGATAGGGTTCCATAATATCATCCGCCAAACAAAAAGCATTATATTTATTATGATGGTGAATCCCGAGGGTCGGCAAAAGTCCCGAACCCACCAAAGCTCTTGCCACCGAAGCCCGCAGAATGGCATAGCCATAATTCAAAAGATTATTAGGATTATGCCCAAAACGTTCCCGAGTGAAGCGAATGGGCGAAAAAATCTCTGACCAATAATGTCGGGCGGCTTGTGCTTCTTCATTGGTAATATCATCAGATTTTACCTGTTTAGCTTTGTAATGAAGGGGTAAAGAATACTTGCCAGATTGGTCTAAAAGTATCGCCTGATTCTTAATTTTGACAATAATAGTTTGTTGCCACAACTGTTTTTTGAGGGGAATACTGGCGGAGATTTGAGCGGTAAAACGCTCTTGTTGAAGTGTATTGCCATCAATGGGTAATAAAAGTCCAGCGGGCATATGATTTTTATCACAATAAATCACGGCTGTATTGTTCGCCAAGAGTTTATACATTGCCCCCTGCGACATCATGCCTTCTGGGTGTTCCATTACCAAAACCCCAATGTCTTCAATGGCAACTTGTTGGATTTCGTCTGAGCCTTTGGGCTGAATAATTAATTGTTCGTGCCGAGTAGAAATATACATGGCTGAACTAAAAAGAAGGGTTCTTTTAATCATGGCGGTAATTGAAAAAGATAGAAAATAGGAAATCACAAACCTTGCGAATGAGACATACGGAATCATTCAAAGAAACAAGTTTCAATAAAACTTTAAAATTTGATTGTGGAAGGGAATAACGTGCAAAACAAAAAAATCCACCGCCCAGAAGCCTGAACGGTGGAAAATAATCAGCAAATTTCGTACCAATTATAGATGTCTTATTTCACCTATTTCATTGATAATCACCTTAATACCTTTGAAAGTATTGGGTTTAGCAAATACTCTGCCTGGTTCGTTGCCATCTTCATTTTTCAAAACCGCCACCAAATGATGCCTAAAAGTGATAGTCTGAGAAATATCCATTTTCTGAACTCGATAGAGGTGTTCGCTTAATTCGGTTTTGTTCAAATTTGCCCAATTGATGTCCGCAGTTTTGAAGGTTTCATCATCTATCAAAACCATATCATTGGTTGCCAAACTCATTATAAATTCATTGTCTGCTCCGCAATCAGTGTTGATGATTGGCTCTTTGCGTTTTTTGCGTTGCGTAGCTTCAAACAACGAAATCACCGTTCCATCCCTTTTGCCATTGGGTTTCTGGAAAATTACGATGTGATGATTATTTCCTGAATCCATAAAGACATCCTTTCGTACCTCAATTTTGTTTGAACCTACATCATGCACTCGTACTTTTTTAATCATATTGGGTTTGTCTGGATTTTGCTTGTTGGGCATCCATAAAGGCTCTTTAAACGCATTGGGCGGGATTTCTGTAATTTTCTTGGTACTAATATCAACGCCCAAACTCTCCAAACGTTTCAAAATAATACTTCTTGATGGTTCTGCAACTTTCATAATCATAGCGGGAGTCAAACTCGCCAAATCTTTCCGAATCGTGAAATAAGACAATCCTTTATCGTCCGTTTTATCCGTTCCATCCATGGTTTTCACTTTGCCGTACATTGTCTCTTCGTGCAGTTGCCCCCGCACCCTTTGCTTTTTGCGATGAGCCACCAATACTTCATTTAAAGCATCTTTCACATCATATTCAAAATTATGCCAAGGCTTTGGAAATAATTTAGGATTGGGTTTAATGCCTTTTTGATGTAAAGTGCTGATAGACTGCAATTTATCGGGTGTGGTAAAAGCCACCACAATAGCATCAAGGGCATGGTGGCGATGGTCGTCTCGATTTTTGATATTCAAATCAAACTTATTTAGCAATCGGTTCAATCCCCAAAAATGCCGTAAAGTTGCCGTTGCCCCACCTTTTGAAACCTGCACTTTTTTGCAAATCGTTTCTAAATACGCCCTTGCCTGCAAACTCATATAGGCGGTATCGTTCAACTGTTGAGCCACCATATCTTTATTGACGGCTTGCTGAATAAATTTCTTATATTTTTTATAGTTAAACTGTCCAGTTAAGGTATCAGTCTTGCCTTTCATGAGTTTTTTGGCTCTTTCCAACATGGCATCATACGTAATGCTGGTTTTGTAGAGACGGTTATACTCCTCAATTTTACCCACTTTATCCATTTCAAAAGGCGTATAATTGCCTTTCATTTTGTTGAAATAAATATGGCAAAGTGTTTTGTTCTGAAAAGAATCATCCAAAGACCGACTAAATGGAATAATATGCTCAATTTCATACAATCCACCAAATAACTGAGTGGAGGAGATATTTTCACCCGTGTAAGGACATATATGATTACATTCTTCCCACAATTTATACTTGGCAATATCTTCTGAATTGACATCCACCAAACCGCAATCCTCACGTATGCGGTTGGTTACTCGAATGTTTTCACGCTCCTTTGCCTTATTGTCTGATAGTATAGATTCACGCTTTTTCTTCGGCATTTTCAATTCACGAGCCAACTCAATTCTGATAATATCTGGGGTTTGATATTCATTAATTAAAGTATTTATCACTTTCCGTAACTCGTGCAAAGGTTGTTCAGCAATGGGATTTCGTAGATTTGGAATTTTATCTTTATCCAAAAACTCATCCGTACCTTTGTTTTGATTATCTGGTTGGCTATGATTATATCCCGCCTCTACGCAAGCCTTGCTATAATCCAGATTTTGTTCAGCCATCAAAGGCAAAATATTTTTGATTGCCTTTTGGCTAATATTGCCGTATTGAGATTCTAAGGAAACGGTTTTGAGTTTAACGGCTTCTTCTGGTGACAAGCCCCATTTTGTGATACCGTAGTTTACTAAAAAATCATTATCCTCGGCATCATAAATAATTTTCCAACGTTTTTCTCTTTCTGCATAATCTAAATTTATCCAATTATTTTTACCAAAAACTGCCATTAGAGCGTGTGCAGTACGATTTCCTTTGATTTTATCAATGTCCTTTTTGAAATTACTATTGTAATTTTCCAATTTCAACAATTTCAAAATTTGCTCAATGGTTTGTTCTTTGCTAACGTTGAGTTTTTCAAAGACTATTTGTTTTTCAGCAAAAGTCAAGGGCGTATCATTGCGGTCTGGACCCGTTACTCTAAAACTGTGGAGTTTATCCCAGATTCTAAATTCTTGAAATAGCAAGGAACTCATGGGAGCTTTTTTGCTCTTGGGTTCAAGGGTACAGTTACCCACCAAACCCTTTTGAGATTTCAGTGGACGTTGATAATACATCACGTATTCTTTCAGGAATTGGTAAAAATCTTTATCAATCCATTTGTCCCGTTGTTGGTCGGAACAGGTATTTCTCACCATGTATTCATACGTGATGGGCTTTTGAATATCGGGATGAAAAGTTAATTGTTTTTGCCAAATCAATTCAAATTCATCCAAATACATTTGTCTGAGCGTGAAGTGTTTACCACGCACTTTGTCTTCATCTAAGTTATCAACTTCATTTTTTTGGACTTTGGCAAAATATTCTCCAATGGTTTTGCTGTCGGTTTCCAACATGTTTTTTTGCAAATCCAAGATACCCATTTTTCCATCGCTCCCTTTATAGATAGTTCCTTCTTCATCACCGCCCGATTTTCGAGAACTTTTGAAGCCCCTACGTTTGGAAAGATGATAGAAAACTCTTGCCAATTCGGGCAAAGTCAAAGCCGAATAAAGGGCTTTTCTGCGAAGTTCATAAGGGTTTAATTTGAAGATTTGTTCAAGAAATATATCCTCTGCGGGCAACCAACCTATTTTTTGGAAAACTTGCAGTAATAAATCACGGCGTTGATGCTTCCGAAAAATCTGTCGCCTAATTTGGCGAGCCGCTCTTCGTTTTACATTTCTGGATTCCTCTTTGCCAGTGGGTTGCACATTAACCCCAGCCTGAAAAATTCGTGAACCCGTAGTAATAATTTTTTCAGCAGAAGTATCAATTAAACTCCAACCGATGGACGAAACACCCATATCTAAGCCTAAAACGTATGACATTGTATTTTTTTTAAAAGATGTTCATAAAAATAGGCTTTTTCTTCTAAAAATATTAGAGAAAAAGCCCATGATTCTCAAATTAATTAAACTGATGGTTACAAGTACCACAATGACCTTCTTCATCCATTTCAGAGGAAGAATAATTACATCCGTGACAACCTGCACACCGAACCAATCGGTTCAATAAGATATGAGTAATTTGTTGATTCCACCGTGTATTTGGCGAATTTTTGGGTAAATTGGTCATGATTTTTACTGATAAAGTGAGAATCAATTTGAACCAGACGAAGCATCTCCGCAAAAGAAAATCGTCTGGTTTTTTTGATTTATTTAATTCTTAGTTGAAACAACCGAATTCTATCGCAATATAAATGAATTAATTTAAATTAAAGCCAAATTTGTCGATAAATACAAGACTCCGTATTTGTACGGGAAAATTATTTTCCCGTACAAATACCATATCTTAGAGATTTTCAATTACCTTTATACCACAATTTGTATATAGATATCGTATTTGTACGGTTGTGATTAGATTTCAAAATTGAATTTGTTATGGTAAGCATCGTCTAACTGTATTTGAATCAAACAGAGGTTCATATATTATAGAGCGGACAACCGCTGACAGGGCAAAAAAGCCCCTGTCAGGGTTAAGAGTCAAAACCCTGACAGCGGTTGTCTGCAGAGTAAT
>JBBRMR010000132.1:0-5693 GCA_038230735.1 Cytophagales bacterium | reverse complement strand
CAATGAAATGAGGGGTAAGGATTTAAAACCAATCAAATAACACTGATTGACAATTTCCTTAAATTCAAAAGGAGGGAAAAATACTTCTTTGAAAAATTTGATAACAAACTGGTAAACGTTGTAAAGATCAACGAAGAAACCATCAATGGTTTTCGAAATTAGCGGTTTTTCTTCCTTTAAAATTATTGATTTTTCTGAATTACTTTTCATCAATAATTAGATTTAGAATATTTAAAAATGTACAATTTTAATTCAAGCAAAATATCCTCTTTGAAACAAAAGGATTTACACAATTATTTCAAAAATTTACATATTACGTTAAAATATGATGTGATTTCAAAAACTAAAAAATTATGCCAGCAAAATCTTTTATCTATCAAATTTCTACCACAATTGCTTTATTTACAGGTTGGTAAGCTAAATTTACCATCGAAGCATTTACGAATAAAGTTTCATCCACTTGCTTCTGACCATAAGCCTCATGTATGTGTCCGAATACGTGCAAACGGGGGCGTACACGAGTTTGAATGATTTCGATTAAATCAGCACAACCTACTTTTTCACCCCTATCGGTATCATCCAAAATGCCATAAGGAGGTCCATGCGTTATCAAAATATCAGTATCTGTCGGAATCATTTTCCAATGCTTACGAATGTCTTTACCACGCTTTCGGTTGAAAGCCCAATCATAAAACCAAGGCTGAATAGGCGAACCCCAAATCTTTAAGCCTTTAATGGTTACTGAACTGTCATTCAAATATTTAGCGTTTGTTATCAAGGCTTTTGCTTCTTTGGGAAAATGCTCAAAACCGAAATCATGATTGCCTGCTATGATGACTTTATGGGGATGTGGCAAAGTACCAAGCCACTCATTGAAATCCGCAATTTCAGTTAAGCCACCCCTTGAAGAAATGTCTCCTGCGTGAATCAATAAATCGCCATCGGGAATTTCCATACGGTTGTGCAAACTGTGGGTATCTGAAATACAGACTATTTTCATTGATTCGGGTTGGGGTTAATTTTACCACATAACTAATAATCCTTATAGGTTTTTAAAACCTATAAGGATTTCTGCACTGTCATTTTTAAACGGAATTATAAAGATTAAGTCGCAGAAAGGTTTCTACATCCCAAATTAACCCTCCCAAGGGTTTTGAACCCTTGGGAGGGTTATTGCGACTTAAAGTTTATAATTCCGTTTTTAAATTGGTGTAATTTTCGGGAAGTGAAAATACTCAATTTAGGAAAAGAAAAGAACACTACTCCCCAATCGGCACATAATCTTTAAATGTTTTCATGGGTGTTGCTTCGACCTTTTTTCGATAATCAGCCCAATTAGTAGTGAAAAATTTATTTACTTTTTCGATAACACCTTTGGTTAAAGTTTCTAACTCTTCTACTAAACGGATGTCCGCTTGGGTGGGGGCAATTTGTTTGGAATTGATATAACCATTTGCTTCAAAAATCTTGGACTGCGGGGTTATTTGGTAGGGTCTGCCGTAGCCTTGTTTTTCAAATTTTTTGCCCGTAATTAATTCTCTTTTTACTTTTATAGTGTCTTGAATAGTCTTACTTGCCTTATTCAATTCTTCCAACTCCTTGCCTTCTTTGTCCTTCAA
This sequence comes from Cytophagales bacterium, assembly GCA_038230735.1. Lineage (GTDB taxonomy): Bacteria > Bacteroidota > Bacteroidia > Cytophagales > Spirosomataceae > Arcicella. Next base: position 4,074 of record JBBRMR010000132.1, on the reverse strand, counting down.
CTGGCTTTGAATCATTTTGGCAACGTCTTCGGCTTCGGTCAGGCGGTCAGTGGCTTCGGTGAGTTGAGTGATGGATTTTTCCATGCGGGTGTACAAGGCTCTTTGGGCTTCTTGGATTTCCTTGGCAATGGGTAATCTGGGGTCGTCTTTAATTTCTATAAAACTCGAATCTTTAACATCGCCAGCCGAGAAGACTACCTTATATTTTCCTGCCATAACATCAATACCATTACCATCATGGGCATTTTTCTTGGGCTTGGGTATGCCAGGATTCCGAATTCCTTTCTCCGTCATGTTCCACATAACTACCTGATAACCTGATGAATCTGGTTTGTGTTGTAACGTTCTAATGAGTTTGTTTTTGGCATCATAAATTTTGATAAACACCGTATCATATTTAATCTCAACTTTTTTAATTGAGTCTTTTTTAATGATTGGGGCTTTAAAAATAGCCATCTCTTTCGCCCCTTTTTTTACGGAATTTTTAGTAATGTTTGCAATTGAATCTTTTTTTGCAGCCGATACAGTGTCTTTCTTTGGAACATTATAAAAGTAGGCTAATCTTGCTCCTTTTTTTCGATTTTCACCGCTGTAATTGGCATCTCCCGCAAAACTTGCTCCTGTGGCATCTCGATAATTGGCTTTGTAGCCATCGGCTTGGGCAAAAGCAGAGATTTTTTGTTCTAAGATTTTACCTTTTGATGCCGCAATTTGGCGTAGCGGACGAATATTGTCTAACACATAAATTGCTCGTCCAAAAGTTGCCATGACCAAATCGGCTTCTCTTTCTTGAATGGTCAAATCCATCGTAGAAACGGGCGGAAAACCTGCTTTCCACTGGGTAAAAGTTGCTCCTTCGTCCACACTTACCCAAAGTCCTTGTTCTGTGCCGACAAAGATTAATTTCGGTTCAACCACATCTTGCTGAATTGCCAAGGCATAGCCCGTAATCTTCTTTTCGTCCACTAAACGAGTCCAAGTTTGTCCAAAATCTTTGGTACTAAAAATGTACGTTCCCATATCCCCTTGACGGTAGTTATTGGCAACCACAAACGCCTCGCCAGCGTTGAAAGTCGAAGCCTTAATTTGCGGAATCCAACATTCTTTTGGAAAACCCATAATTTTTGGTGAAACATTCATCCACTTTTTACCACCGTCTTGACTTACTTGCACATTGCCATCATCCGTGCCTACCCACAATACTCCCTGCTTCACGGGAGAAGGTGCAATACATAAAATAGTGTTGTGATTTTCGGCAGATGTTACGTCCATGGTCAAACCACCCGTTTCATCGGATGCTTTTTGGTGAACTGGATTATTGGTCGTTAAATCGGGGGAAATGATTTCCCAATTGTTGCCTTTATCTGCTGATTTATGCAAAAACTGGGAGGCGTAATAAATCGTTTTTTTGTCGATGGGGTCAATCGCCAAGGCAGCATTCCAATTGAAACGAAGGCGGGTTTTTGCATCAGGGGCAGTTGGACGAATGAATATATCTGCTCCCGTTTCAGAATCATATCTTGCTAAATTTCCGCCTTGCGACATGGCATACCCAAATCTTGCATTGTCGGGGTCTGGCACAACATCAAAACCATCGCCGCCCACCATCATTTGCCAATGCCAACTTCTGATGCTACCATTTTGCCAAATATACCCTGGACCACGCCAAGAACCGTTGTCTTGCAAACCGCCATAGACATTGTAGGGCATTTCATTATCCACATTGATATGGTAGAATTGCCCAATCGGAAGGGTTTCTGAATACGTCCACTTTCTGCCCCTATCTCTCGAAATTGCCACGCCACCATCATTGCCATTAATGATAAATGAAGGGTCTTCTGGATGAATCCAAAAGGCATGGTGGTCGGGGTGAACACCCTCGTAAGGAACAATAACTTTGAAACTTTTTCCAGCATCTTCACTCATCGAAATCATTTGAAAAACGCCATACACACGGTTTTCATTTTTGGGGTCAACGACTAAATCCCAGAAATAAAAGGGACGATTGCCCTTTATCGTTTCTGCATCATCATCATTTACTTTTTCCCACTTAAAGCCCCCATTATCAGAACGATACAAAGCATTTTTAGCCGATTCTATCAAGGCATACACCCGATTTGGTTCAGATTTGGCAATGGCAATACCGATTCTACCCAAATCTCCTTCGGGGATTCCATTGATTTTATTATTGAGCTTAGTCCAGTTTTTGCCCCCGTCCAACGTAACGTAAAATCCTGAGCCTTTACCTCCCGATTTGAAATCGTAAGGACTACGGTGGTGTTCCCACATTCCGACCAATAATTTATTGGGATTGCTGGGATCCATTACCATATCACCCACACCCGAACGTTCGTTGGTGAACAAGATTTTCTCCCAAGTTTGTCCGCCATCAATCGTTTTAAAAACCCCACGTTCAGGATGGTCGGCAAAGGGATTGCCAATTACTCCTACATAAATAACATTTGGGTTAGTTGGGTCAATGATGATGCGGTGGATATTTTTGGTTTTCTCCAAACCCATCATTTTCCAAGTTTTGCCACCGTCCAAAGACTTGTAGATACCTCCTCCCAAATTGACCGAATTTCGAGGATTTCCCTCACCAGTTCCCACCCAAACCACCGATGGATTTGATTGTTGGATGGCAATTGCTCCAATATTAATGATGGGGGTTTCATCAAAAATGGGTAACCAAGTAGTGCCACCATTTTCGGTTTTCCAAACGCCACCCGAAGCCGATCCTGCATAAATAACATCAGGATTAGCTACGACAGCATCAATAGCTGTAATTCGCCCCGACATTGCCGCTGGACCAATGGCACGGGCTTTCATGTTTTTGAATAAATCAGTGTTGAGTTTTTGGGCGTGAAGATTGGCGATTGAAGCCCAAAGAAATACGCCAAGAAAAAGGATTTTAGGGAAACGTGGTTTCATATTTATTAATTTATTGATGAAACTACAATTTCGGAAAAAAATGTTGGAAAGCAATGCAAACTGAATATCATTATTGAGACCTTATTTAAAGGTTTTCTTTATAATTAGTTGAAAATTATTAGAATAGGTTTATCCAAATATTAGCAACCTACACAATTCTGATTAATAATTCAGATTCCGTATTTCTAAACACTAAAAACACTAACCTTACTATCCTTCCTAATATGGTAATAAAGTCAAAACAAGCTCATCTGTTCCACTTTTGGCAAAAATTTAGGTGCTTTAATGTCCAACTCACAATGTTCATTTAATTGCTCAATCCAATACTTTGAAAATTCGGGAGAGAGGATATTTTCATTGACGTGGACAAAGAGCCAGAGTTCTTGCAAACCATTATCCATCCAAGTTTTAATTCGTTGCACCCATTTGTCAATGCGTTGATAATCGGAGGGGTGTTCATTACCAATCCATCGGATAAAGGCTTTGGGAACGGATAAACTTTGATGCACCACGTCCCTTCTTCCCGCCACATCCGTAATGACGGTAGCGTGTCCGTTCTCATGAAGCATCTGTAAAGTTTCTTGCCAAATAGCTTCATTTTTAAACCAATCTTCATGCCTAAATTCTACCGCAATTTTCAATTTGGTGGGTAATAATTCTAAATATTTTTCCAAAATTTTGAATTGTCGAGGCGTAAAATAGGGAGCTAATTGAAGGAATGGCAAGCCTAAATTATGCCCCAATTTCATAATTTGCGTACAAAATTCATACGTTAAATCCTCGGCGTTTTGCAAGAGTTTATCGTGCGAAATTACTTGGGGAAATTTAGTGCAAAAGGTAAAATTTTGGGGTACTTCATCCAGCCAATGATTGATGGTGGCATCACTCGGAATTTGGTAATGCGTAACATTCAACTCAATAGTGTTGAATTGTTTGGTGTATAATTTCAGAAAATCTTGCGTTTTGGCATTTTTAGGGTATATTTTGCCAAGCCAATCTTTGTTTGACCAGACGGGACAACCTATTTTGGTGGTTAGGTGCCGGGAGTTAGAAGTTAGGAATTTTCCAAACACCTTTTCATTAAACGCATTGTCTGGTTTTAGGGAGAAATCTACTTTTTCTATGTCATTTCTTGAAAGTTTG
>JBBRMR010000131.1:0-5879 GCA_038230735.1 Cytophagales bacterium | reverse complement strand
TTACTTGACCGAATAACTTTTATGAATTCTTTACCATTCAGATTTGGCATATTCAAATCAACAATAATAAAGTCTGGGTCATTTCCCGATTCCAGCCATCGCATCCCTTCCATTCCATCATTTTTCAAGATTACATCAAATTCCTTATTTAAAAAGTGTTCTAATATCTTTCGTGTGCTCGGCTCATCATCAATAATTAGCACCTTTATTCTTTGATTCATCATTTTTATATTTATCAGTTGGTTTATCGTTCATTTAAATTCACTTGAATCGGTGAATCATGCTAAATTTCCCTTATTCTAACTATTTTTCAAAAATAAAGACGCTGGTTTTCTTTAAGTACCATGTTAAGGAGGAAGGGAATCATTTTCTGGAATAAACAACAATATTTTTATTCGCTATATGTTTTATGAAAACAATCTAAATGAATCGGGAAAGGGAAATAGGTAATGCTATATTTTTAACAACTATAATGTAAATATTGTTAGAATAGGGCATGATTTTCCTGTTAAAACCCTATGGTTGATAAAATCAAAAATTTAAAAGTAAATTTCAAGTAATAAAAGGGACTAATAATTCACAAAATCAATCTTTGAGATACAGGACTAAAATAATCATACCTTCAAAAATAATTATTAAAATCTATCAAAAATCGTTCCAAATATATACTGAGGATATTATTTATTTTTCCCTGAATAAACATCACCTATTGGGATAAAAGCAATAAAACAGGCAAAAAATAAATGACCCAATAAAAGCTATTTCAGTAATTTCCATGGTTTGAAAATATTGGCTTATAATTTGTGCATGAAATAATTACTATCTTCATAAAATACTTCAAACCCAACACTTATCAATTGTGTAATTGTTGCTTCAAAAAGGTTTATTACATTGAGGTCGTTTTATGAAAATTCAACAATTGGCTTAGAAAATGAAAATATTATTAAGGGGGTAAAAGTGCTATTCTATTCGTTGAAGACTATCCGATGAACATAATAGTCGCAAAATTTAGCGTTCAAGCATGAAATTGACAGCTAAAATAGCTTGACAGTATTCAAGATATTAGTAATGTTTTAGCAAGAATTTCATCTTAAATTGAACTTCGGTTGATATATTTTCAGTTCTACCTTTTAGAATACAGTGTAAATATTTCATTATAAAATTACAGAATCACTCAAGTTTTGAGAAACTATGTTGGAAGATAACAGAACTCAATAAACTCATTGATTCAGTTCATAAAATCATAAAATCAATGAAAAAATCCTTGCTTCTTAGAAAAGTAAAGGCTTTTATTTTTTACTTTTTGCCACTTTTCGTTATTGCATCACTTTCTCAAGTCCATGCACAAAATGTCACGGGCAAAGTTTTTCGTGATTTTGACGCTAATGGGCAACAAACTTCAATTAGTCCAATTGAACCCGCCGTTGCAGGCGTAACCGTAAAGGCTTTCAACACCAACGGGACGCAAGCTGGCTCAACGGCTACAACCCTTGCCAATGGTACTTACACCATTGCAGTAGGTACGGCTTCACCCTTAAGAATTGAATTCTCTAATCTTCCATCTTCCTATTATTCAGGACCAAAAGGGGTAAGTAGTGGTACATCAATTCAGTTTGTGAATGGTGGAGGTACGGCTAACTTGGGCATTAATTATCCTGCTGATTTTTGTGGAACATCTCCTAAATTAGTAACTCCCTGTTACGAGAATGGGACTCCGTTGAACGGAGGGAATTCCGCCAATGATCCTTTTATAGTTACCATCCCCTACACACCCGCAGGAAATGGTACGGCTGGTACTACTTCTGAAAACGGATATTTATCAAAAGGGGCGGAGGTGGGTTCAACGTGGGGAATGGCGTATCAAAGAAGTTCGAAATTTATTTTTACCAGTGCTTTATTGAAAAGACATTCGGGTTTTGGTTTGGGTGGTCCAGGAGCAATCTATAAAATTGATGTTTCGGGTAGTACACAAATTACGACACTGTTTGTTGATTTAAAGGCAGACTTAGGAATAGACGTTGGCGTTGATTCACGTAATCAAACCTCAGCGGTTGATTCTTTGAGTAAGATTAAAACCCTGCCCAATCATGATTCAACCGCTTTTGGGAATGTAGGGAAAATGTCTTTGGGGGCAATTGAGATTTCTGACGATGAAAAAACAATGTGGGTAATTAATAATTTTGATAAAAAGTTATACGAATTACCAATCGGTTCTCCTGCCATAAAACCAACCACCAAAATTGCTCATACCTTACCTGACCCTGGCTGCACAAATGGTGTTTTTCGCCCTTGGGCGGTCAAGTTTTGGAGAGGGAAGGTGTATGTTGGTGGGGTTTGCACAGCAGAAAAATCTGGCGGAACAAATGCCGACCTAAAAGCATACATTTATTCATTCAATCCTGGGGATGCTAATCCAGATAATTTTACCCAAATTATTTCCTTCCCCTTAAATTATCCCCGAGGTATTACCAGCGTAGATGCAATCATTCAGACTTCTGCCGCTTGGAAACCTTGGATTGCCAAATGGAGTGATATTACAAACCCCATCCCAGGAACTGGTGCTTTTAATCAAACCATTTGTCCTCAACCAATTCTTTCTGATATAGAATTTGATGTGGATGGCTCAATGATTGTTGGTTTTATGGACAGGGCGGGTCATCAATTAGGCAATAAAAATTATAGCCCCAATAAAAATGATTTTAATATCTACGAAGGAGTGTCAGCGGGAGATTTATTACGAATAGGTTTTTCAAATGGTGTTTATACTTTAGAAAAAGACGCAACCGCTAACGGAATTATATCGGGTGGAAATAATCAATCGCCAAGTCAAGGACCTGGCAATGGGGAATTTTATTGGCAGGATATGTACAGCAAAAATGCTAATAAAAATTTACCAAGTTTAGTTTCTGGTTCGGGTCATCAAGAGATTTCTTTAGGAGGGTTAGCTATATTGTTGGGAAATAATGAAGTAGTAGAAACCGTTTTCGACCCCGTAAGTGCGGTTCGTGCGGGTGGTATTCGCTGGTTTGACAATACAAACGGTTCTTCACCAAGAGGATACGAAGTTTTTGGTCAAGATGCTGGTGGACAGGGTGTGACTTTCGGAAAAGCGAATGGATTAGGAGATTTGGAATTACTCTGTGCTTCACAACCAATCGAAGTTGGAAATCGACTTTGGTACGATACTGATAAAGACGGGATTCAAGATGCTGGCGAACCAGTTTTAACGGGAGTTACCGTTGAATTGTGGAAAGGTGGTGTTAAAATAGAAACTAAAACAACGGATGCTGTAACGGGAGAATATTATTTCACGGGTTTGGCTGCCAGCAGTGTAAATTATGAAATCCGTGTACCAAATATAAGTGGAACTTCCAAACAAACGCAATTAGCGGGTTTAATGCTAACAACCACAAAAGCGGGAACAAATAACGAAATTGATTCTGATGCAATCGTTTCGGGTACCAACACTTACGCCTCTATTTTTTTTAATACTGGAAATGCAGGAGAAAATAACCATACCCTTGATGCGGGATTTATTCCAATATCCGTTTGTAAAGCAGAAATTTGTACACCTTTTTTAATTAAAAAGGTAGTAAAATAAGAAAATTTTAATTTTCAAGACCACAGTTTTTTTTGGGATTATTCAAATAAATAGGCTGAATGAGAAAGAAATTAGGCTTTTTTACTCCTAATCAATTTTAGCTATTTTGCCAAAATTGCACTTGATACTTAAATTCACGAGTTTATTGAACACTATCGTTCCCAGCATTTCGTTCATTCTCGCACTTTCTTAAATCGCCTCTTAAACTGATACCGAGCTACGGCTTCAAAAGATAATACCATATCTTCCGTTTTGTTTTCACTCAAAAACTTCGCTTCCAAGCCCAGCCCAAATTGTCTGGTAATGGGATAGATATATCCTGCTGAAATTTGCAGATTAGAAAACGCCATCGTTTGGCTATCTGATTGATTCCCAAGAGCATTTACATAAGAATGATGAAATGAAATCCCCGTACCCACCGAGGCATAAAATCGCTTGAAAACTCGCATCTGTACTCGGAACAAAACAGGAATTACGGATAGACTGGCGGTATTAACTTGCTTACTATCAGAAAGTTGAACTTCATAAACTTTGTAATATCCTGTCTCAATGCCTAAACTTAGGCGATGTTCGGGTTCCCACATCAATCTGAAAGAGGAGCATGAGAAATTTTGTCGCAGAGCCGTCCTGTTGGGGGCATCTTGTAAGGTATTGATGTAATGACTAATGCCCGTTCCCACCGTTACACTCACGCCACGGGCTACGCTATCCCGTGTATTCCACGTATTTTGGGCAAACAAAACATTGCTTAGCAAGCATAAAAATCCAATATATAAATTTTGCTTCATGTTATTTTCTGAGATAATTATGGTAAGCAACTATGGTGGGATAATTGGTCAAAATACCATCAAAATTACCTTCATTAACAAATTTTTTGATAAAATCATTACTATCCAATGTCCAACAATATACTTTTCTATTTTGGGCATGCATCGTTTTTACATCTTCTTGTAGTAAGCCCAAAGTCCATCGGGGAGCCCAGATTTTAGCGTTTATATTGGTAACGTCCTCTGTCGATAGTTCACATAAAGAACTGATATTCTTATAATTAGGGTACGTTTTAAAGAAATCTAAGACTCCAATTTCGGGCAATCCGATATAGATAGCCAAATCTCTATTTTTCTGTTTTGCTCGCTGTAACATTTTTTGTTGAATCGGAATGACAATTGCCATAGCATTATTGACTGACTTCATATCTAACCAAACTACCTTTAATTTTGTACTGTCAATCACTTTCATCAAAGCATCTTCTAACTTGGGAATTTTTTCCCCATCAATTAAACGAACAAAGCTTGAAATTTCAGGATAAGTAAAATTTATTAAAGGTCCATTCAAAGGGCTTTTTTGGGTCAGACGAATATTAATATCTTCATCATGATACAGCACAGGCACATTATCTTTGGTAAGACGTACGTCAATTTCAATGCCCGTTGAGCCAAAATTTTCCGTAAAACCAATCATCTCTAACGAGTTTTCTGAAATGGATAACAAATCAGAAGTTCGCCCACCCGAACGATGAGCCAATATTTTGAAATCATCGCTCAAAACTTTTTCTGAAAAAGATCTAATATACGTTAATGTTAAGGCTTGGTCAGGGACATTGTTTCCAAAGCTGAACATACCTGAAATCTTTAAATTGGGCGTTTTGGAAGGGTTTTCGCCCAAAATATCATTACTTCCATCGACAGGTTTGAGTTGTAAATTTACCGAGCCAGTTTCACTGTTGAGGGCATATCGCCAATAGCCATAAATATAAATGGAGGAATCTTTTTTTAATCCTTTCGTAATGGCATAAAATCCGTTTTTTTCTCCAAAAATGGACAAATTATTCAAATTATTCCATTTTAAAATTAAGGTATCGCCAAATACTTCGTTGCCCTTTGTTACTTTGTAAACGCCTTCTAATCTACGTTTTGAATTGTCGGTTAAAGATTGTCCACTGCCCACGGGAGGCATCACATTAACGACTTCGGGTAAGTCGTAATTATTGCAACTGATGGTTGATATAAAAAGGGAGAATCCTATTGTTGCTCTGATAATTTTATTTACTACGCTAAATTGAAATGTCATTAATTTGCAAAATTTTAAAGTGTTTAGTTGAATTTGAAAAGTAAAATCCTAATCTCTATTTACTTAATTTAACGTGAACTTTTCATATTCTAAGCGGCAATCAGGCCATTATATTGTTTTAAGGCTTTGTGGGTTTGGATAGAAACTTTGGGTTTTCTCTGGTAAAAAGAGTAGGCACACATTGCTGCCAACATATGAGTAAAAGCAT
>JBBRMR010000130.1:0-6007 GCA_038230735.1 Cytophagales bacterium | reverse complement strand
TATCATCATCCTTGAATTTATCCGTAAATTCTAATAAATTCATACCTTTGAAAATATCCATATCTATTTGATTATTAATCTATTAGGTATAAATATACAAAAAAATAGTGGTTTCAGCAAGTAAACCGTAAATTCTATTAATTTTTATTTTTTATGCAAACTGGTAAAGTTAAATTTTTCAACGAATCAAAAGGTTTTGGATTTATCGTTGATGACAACACGGGAGAAGAAGTTTTCGTACACGTAACAGGTTTAAATGGATTAACTATCCGTGAAAATGATGATGTTTCCTTTGAAGTACAAGAAGGAAAGCGTGGTTTAAACGCTGTAAATGTAAAGAAAGCATAGTCTGACTTTTCGTTATAATTCATAAAAAAAGCCCTTCCATTTACTTGGTTGGGCTTTTTTGATTTATTCAAACCATTTAATTACTTCATCCTTTGTTGGAATCGAAATGTCTAATTTTAATTTCTTTCTCATGCCTCCCAAATCGTTGAAAACTTTATTGGGATTTGCTTCTTTCAAAGCTGTAATGGTCATAAAGCCCATTTTTTGTAAAACTGGAATCCAAGCCGTTGGTACGCCGAGGGCTTCGTAATCTGTATTGGTTGCCATTTCTATTTTCTTCTCTGGACGCATCTGTGGGAAGAAAAGAACTTCTTGAATTGAGGTTTGATTGGTCATCAACATCGTCAAACGGTCAATACCAATTCCAATTCCTGCCGTTGGGGGCATTCCGTATTCTAATGAACGCAAGAAATCTTCGTCCATTACCATTGCTTCATCATCGCCTCTTTCTGCCAATTTTAATTGTTCTTCAAAACGTTCTCTTTGGTCGATTGGGTCGTTTAATTCAGAATAAGCATTGGCAATTTCTTTGCCATTTATGAATAATTCAAAACGTTCAACTAACCCTTCTTTGCTACGGTGCTTTTTAGTCAATGGCGACATTTCCACGGGATAATCAATAATGAAAGTAGGCTGAATGAGGTTTGCTTCCACTTTTTCGCCAAAAATTTCATCAATCAATTTACCAGTTCCCATAGTGGCATCTACTTCAATTCCCCACGATTTGCAATGTCCACGGAGGGTTTCTTCGTCCATACCTTCTACATTGACACCCGTATATTTTTCGATAGCTCCTGCGATGGTCAAGCGAGTAAATGAACCTCCGAATTCGATTTTATTTTCGCCCACTTTTACTAAAGTTTGTCCGTTGGTGGCGATGGCTACTTTTTCAAAAATTTGTTCGGTATAATCCATCATCCAATTGTAATCTTTGTAGGCTACGTAAAATTCCAAAGAGGTAAATTCTGGATTGTGGGTTCTGTCCATTCCTTCGTTGCGGAACATTTTACCGAACTCATAAACGCCATCAAAACCACCAACGATTAATCTTTTCAAATACAGTTCGTTGGCGATACGCATATATAAGGGCATATCAAGCGTATTGTGGTGCGACTTGAACGGGCGTGCCGATGCTCCCCCATGAATAGGTTGTAGAATTGGGGTTTCCACTTCCAACCAACCTTTCGAGTCGAACATGGCACGCATTGTGGTAATAATTCTTGAACGTTTCAAGAAAATATCTTTCACTTCAGGATTCACAATCAAATCCACATATCGCTGGCGATAACGCATTTCTGGGTCGGTGAAACCGTCGTAAATATTTCCCTCTTCGTCCCTTTTTACTACTGGAAGTGGCTTCAAGGATTTGTTCAAAATCTTGAATTTCGTAACGTGGATTGATATTTCACCGACTTGGGTTGTAAAAACGAAGCCTTTTATTCCTACAATGTCGCCAATGTCCAATAACTTTTTGAAGACCGTATTATAGAGGGTTTTGTCTTCGTCAGGACACAATTCATCACGGCGAAAATATACTTGAATACGTCCCGTTGAGTCTTGTAATTCCGCAAATGAGGCACTTCCCATAATACGGAAAGACATCAAACGCCCTGCAATGGATACTGATTGATAATTTATTTTATTGTCCTCATAATTTTTAAGAATATCGTCAGCCGTAACATTTACGTCAAACATTTCGGCAGGATATGGGTCGATGCCCATTTTCATTAATTCTTCACGCTTCTGTCGGCGAAGCAATTCTTGTTCGGAAAGTTGTATCATTTTTGTTTTTATTTCTATCTGCAAAATTACCCACAAACACACGGATAAACAAAAAGAGCCTGATTTTTGGTCAGGCATTATAAGTTTTTGAGATATGGAAAGATTTTATAGGTAATTTGTTTGCTATCTGATAGCTTTTTCGACTAATCAAATACGGACTGATTTAGAATAAGAAAGTCACACGTAAAATTACCTGTTTTTAAAAAATGGGTAAATCTACGCTAAAATGAGAGGTTTCTATTTGTTTACTTTGTATCGTTGAATCGGACAAATAACTGACCTTTTCCTTCTTATCTCTAATAAAATATGAACACATCAGCAGTATCAAATTACGCTTACCCGCCAAACAATTTTAGTAAAAATTACCAACCCGTTCTCTTGACCGACCGAAAGAAAAAACAGATTATCGTTCGGGACGTTGTGATGTTAGTTGGGGAAGGAAATTATACTTATTTTCACTTGAAATGTGGAAAGAAAATATTGCTTTCCCGAACCATGAAAGAGTATTGCGAATTGTTTGAGCAAAATGACTTTGTCAGAATTACAAAATCTTACCTCATTAACCTAAACTATTTAAAAGAAGTCGAAAAATTGGGCGAATTGACCGTAATTATGCAGTCAGGACAACGAATTGAGATTTCGAGAAGGCGAAAAAGCCTGTTTAATCAGAATTTTAGAGCTTTTAAACAAAAGAAATAAATGTGGTACGTGACGGGTTTCCGTACTATATGAAAGATAAACTATTTTAGTGGTTAGGTGAATAACATACAGCTTCCTGAATATTTCGGGGGGCTGTTTTTTGTTTTGCATGGCATCCTTGAGAGAATCTGATAGGCTCAATGACAATAAAAACTGTCTAATCCTTTATTTTAAGCCATTCTGGCATATATTTTTAAATGTAATTGAAAATTTCAAGACAATAATTCTGAAAAAACAAGATGGCTTGTGTTTTGTGCTTATGATTTATGAAAGTTTGAAATATGATGAAAATCATTGGTATGATAATTTTATTTTGCAAAATTTGTCTAACCAATAATTGATATAAACCTAAGCAAAGAAAATGCAAAAATACACAACCAAAACCCAAGAGGTAATTCAGCACGCCGCTTCGATTGCCACATCCAATGGTCAGCAAGCCATTGAAACGGGACATTTACTGAAAGCAATCATTGAGGAAGAACCCAATACTGCCCAGTTTTTATTGAAAAAAATGGGTACAAATCAGGCTATTTTTGACTTGAAATTGGCAGATATTATTGATAAATATCCCAAAGTTTCGGGCGGTGGTCAGCCCTATTTTTCTAATGATGCCCACAATGCTATGACCAAAGCCGAAAGCCTGATGAAAGAGTTTTCGGATGAATATATTTCAGTAGAATTAGTGATTTTAGCCTTAACAATGGGCAAAGACCAAATTGCTAACTTGTTGAAAGACAATGGGTTTAAAGAGAAAATTTTTAAAGAAGCCATCAAAGAATTAAGAGGAAACACAACCGTGAAAGACCAAAACGCAGAGGCAACCTATCGTTCATTGGAACGGTATGCAGTCAATTTAAACGAGTTAGCGAAGGCGGGAAAAATTGACCCCGTGATTGGGCGTGATGAAGAAATTCGTCGGGTTTTGCAGATTCTTTCTCGTCGAACCAAAAATAATCCGATGTTGGTGGGTGAACCTGGCGTTGGTAAAACCGCCATTGTGGAAGGTTTAGCCCAAAGAATAATCGTGGGGGACGTTCCCGAAAACCTAAAATCAAAGACGATTTATACCCTTGATATGGGACTTTTGATTGCAGGAGCAAAGTATAAAGGCGAATTTGAAGAACGCTTAAAGGCTGTTATTAAGGAAGTTACGGATTCGGAAGGGGATATTGTTTTGTTCATTGACGAAATCCATACGCTCATTGGGGCGGGTGGTGGCGAGTCGGCGATGGATGCGGCGAACTTACTGAAACCCGCTTTGGCTCGTGGAGAATTACACGCCATCGGGGCGACAACTTTAAAGGAATATCAAAAATATATTGAGAAAGATAAAGCCTTAGAAAGACGTTTCCAGACCGTAATTGTGGAAGAACCCGATGTTACGGATGCGATTTCGATTTTGAGAGGAATTAAAGAAAAATACGAATTGCATCATGGCGTAAGGATTCAGGACGATGCGGTTATTGCAGCAGTTGAACTATCAAATCGCTATATTTCTGACCGTTTTTTGCCCGATAAAGCCATTGATTTGATGGACGAAGCGGCAGCCAAAATGCGAATGGAAATAGATTCTGTTCCCGAAGAAATTGATGATTTGCAACGAAAAATTATGCAATTAGAGATTGAACGGGAGGCAATTAGAAGAGAAAATAATGTAGAAAGGGAGAAAATTATTAGCCACGATTTAGCGGAATTGACCGAAAAGAAAACCGACCTCATGGCGAAGTGGCAAAGTGAAAAAGGCGTTCTGGATAGCATACGCAAAGAAAAAGAAAATATAGACCGCCTAAAATTAGAAGCCGAACAAGCTGAACGTGCAGGAGATTATGGAAAAGTGGCGGAGATAAGATACGGAAAATTAGTAGAGGCAGAAGCACGTTTAACCCAATCCCAAACCTCAAATATCGAACACGAAAAAACGATGTTACAAGAGGAAGTTACGCCCGAAAACATTGCCGAAGTAGTGGCAAAATGGACGGGTGTACCAGTGGCTAAAATGATGCGAGGCGAGCAAGAAAAATTGCTGCACATGGAAGTTGAATTGGGCAATAAAGTAGCGGGACAAAAAGAAGCAATTGAGGCTATTTCGGATGCAGTGCGTCGTTCACGGGCGGGAATGCAAGATCCAAGAAGACCCATTGGTTCGTTTATTTTCTTGGGAACTACGGGCGTTGGAAAGACTGAATTGGCAAAAGCATTGGCAGATTATTTGTTCAATGATGAAAACGCCATGATTCGGATTGATATGTCGGAATACCAAGAACGCCATGCCGTGAGCCGCATGATTGGCTCGCCTCCTGGCTATGTGGGGTATGACGAAGGTGGTCAATTGACCGAAGCAGTTAGGAGAAAACCATACTCTGTAATTCTGTTGGATGAAATAGAAAAAGCCCATCCAGACGTTTGGAACATACTTTTGCAGGTGTTAGACGATGGGCGATTGACGGATAATAAAGGTAGAATTGCCAATTTCAAGAATACCATTATCATCATGACTTCTAACATTGGTAGCCACATTATTCAAGAAAAAATGGGCGAAATGGAAGGTTGGAATAATCATATCGTGATGGAAGAAGCGAAGAAAGAAGTGATGACTTTGTTGAAACAAGTGGTTCGTCCAGAGTTTTTGAACCGTGTGGATGAAATTGTGATGTTTGAACCATTATCGAAAGAGAATCTTCGTCAGATTGTGCAGATACAATTCAAACAAATTCAAGAGCGTTTGAAAGAGCAAGGTATTTTGTTGGAAGCCACCGAAGAAGCTCTGATGCACCTCGCCGAAGAAGGCTACGAACCCACGATGGGAGCAAGACCGCTGAAACGAGTTATGCAGAAAAGAATTTTGAACGAACTCTCGAAAAGTATCTTAGGAAATTATATCTCGAAGGATTCCGTAGTGATGATGGAAGTGGGAGCGGATGATAAATTAAACTTTATTAACCTCCCTGCGAGTGTAGAAATATAGGATTGACCGAATAATAAGATTTTTTGCTAATAATTGAAGCCAAGCCTTTTAGGTTTGGCTTTTTTTGTTAGGTTTGAGGGGAGAATTACAAAATCTAAATTTCAAAACTATGGACTTACTAACCGTTGAACGCTACGATTTTAACTCCGATTTCACCATCGGAAGATTATTGGTAAATGATGTAAAAGATGGTTTTGTATTAGAAGATACTTT
>JBBRMR010000129.1:0-6151 GCA_038230735.1 Cytophagales bacterium | reverse complement strand
CGTTTAACCGTGAGAAGTTTTATTAAAACTCGAAAATTGGAAAGTTAAAACGCCTGAGAATCGTTCAAGCGTAAAATTATGCAAGTCAAAAATTTCTACGGAGGTTGTGGGAAATTTTTGACTTTTCTTTAGTTGTAACCAAGAAAAAGGATAAAAACGTTTGAAGATGTTTTGCCAATATTTTCCATTGAAGATAACTGCTTGATTTTCAAGGATGGTAGGGTAGGAGTGGGGTTTGAGGTATCGCCCGTGGAAATGGAAAAATTAATGGGAAATGAATATGATTCCATTAATCAAGCGTTTGCCAATGCCTTGAAATCATTACCCTTGAAAACGGCTGTACAAAAGTTAGATTGTTATTTTCACAAGAAATATTTGCCCCAGAAAGGGGGTTTAAAATACTTTGAAGAGAAAACAGTCAATCGGTTTTATGAGAAAAAAATACTGCATCACAGAAGTTATTTATTTCTGAGTTTCGGGAGACAGGAGCAAGTACAAACCAACGCATTTAATACGCTTTATGCAATGGGGGAAAGTTTAATCAAAAATCCATTCGAGGATATTTTGAAAACGGTAAGCATGGCGGAGCATTCCACCAAAGAATTTATCAACATGATTTCTATTTATGGAATCAATTGTAAACGGATGGAAAATGAAGGTTTGATGGATTTCTACCGACAATATTTTAATCTGGATTTTGAAAAAAATCAAGGTGGATTTAATCGAAGTTTTGCCGCTCAATCCGATAAAGTTTGCATCGGAGAAAAACAGGTGAACATTATTTCGATGATTGGACAAGGGAGCGTAATCTTCAATTCAGTTAAGTCAAATTACGGGGTTGAAATAAGTAACGTATATACGTTAGGGTTACACATGGACTACCCTCATATACTATCCACAAATATCTTAATTGAGGATAGGGAGAAGGTTTTGAGTAGTTTGGATATGGAACAAAAATTGAATCGAAATCTTGATTTTTTGATGTCTCAGGACAACAAAATTAAGATGGTAGAGATTGATGATTTTACGGAAGAAGTGCGTTCAGAGAATAAGAGCTTAGTTTCTGTAAATGTTTCAGTTATCATTTGGGCATTATCCGATGAAAAAAGGGAGGAATATATACAAAGAACGGTGGCAGGATTTCGCCAAATGGCGGGGGCGGAAACGTTCATTGAAACAATTGATTCCGCCAATTTATTTGTGGCTAATGCACCCGCCAATAGTTACCAAAATTACCGTTGGTTACTTATGAGTGGAGATAATTCAGCGACTTATAATAATTTTATCACAAATTATCAATCGGCTGAAAAGGGGGAATTATTGTGTGATAGAATGGGAAATCCGATATTAGTCAATCTCTTTAACACGGAGTTGAATAATCAAAATTCCATCACGATAGGACCAACTGGTTCGGGAAAATCCTTCACCATTGGCAGTTTGATGATACAAAGATTTGAAGGCAGAAATAGACAAATTATTATTGATGTTGGTGGTACTTATCGCTCTATGATGTCGGCTTTGCAAGGAAAATATTTTGAGTATGACCCTGAAAGTCCGATAAAATTTAACCCCTTTGTCATTGATAGGGATGCGGATGGTCGGTATAACATGACAGGGGATAAAGTCAATTTTCTAACTTCGTTATTATCAGTTATTTGGAAGGGAACGAAGGGCGAAATAACCCAAGCGGAACGCTCCGTTTTTGTGAAACTAATTCCAATGTATTACCGATACTTTGAGGATAAAATGCCTTTTAGTGTACCGTCAATCAAAGGGTTTTATGAATATTTGAAGGAATTTCAGACAGAATTTAAAGAGACTGCGGAGTATCAAAGAATTGCTCGTTCTTTCGATTTTGAGGAGTTTTTTATCGTGCTTGAACCGTTTGTTTATGGACAATATCAGGACGTTTTGAACTCAGAGGAATTTGAAGATATTTCGGCAAATACATTGATTTGCTTTGATATGGCAAAGATAAAATCTAATCAATTGTTATATCCCGTTGTTGCCTTGTTGATAACGGAATTAGCCCTTGACCAGATACGATTATTTCCGAAAGACCGAAAATATCTTTACATGGATGAAGCGTGGTCAATGTTATCCGATACGATGGGGGATTTTGTGGAAACGATGTATCGAACGGTTCGGAAAAATAACGGTGCAATGTGCATCATTACGCAAGGAATTGATGAAATAATTAAGTCCTCGGTGGGTTCTGCCATTATTGCGAATGCGGCAACCCAAATTATTTTGAACCATACCGACAAAGTACAAGTGGATAAATTAGCCCAATATTTGGGTTTTACGCAACACGAAGTGGATAAAATAAACTCAATTAGGGTTTCAACGGATTACCGTGAAATTTTTATCAAACAAGGAGATTATGCAAGGGTTTATATTTTGGAGGTGTCAGAGGCAATGAACGCTGTTTTAACGTCAAAACCTTTGGAAAGAGAACATTTGAGAACGCTCCAAAAAAAGTACAACGGTAATATTCAATTTGCTGTAAATCAGTACATTGAAGACAAAAATGGAGTTGTTGAAACGGATTAAATAATCCTTACTTTGCTATTAAAACTGCTTAATTAAAAAATCCTATTATCATGGAAGATTTAGATAATGCACTCAGTTTTACCACTGCTGCACTAACGGATATGGCTATGAAACCATGTTTGGGAATTATACTCTGCTGTACCATTTTGCATTTCTTTTTGACTTACGCACGAACGTATTTAACGAGTAGTGATTTAAGCATTGACTACTCACCCATTTTGCGTTGTGTGGCTGTCGGATTTTTTGTGGCTTATTATAGTACACTCATGCCGATTGTTGCAGGTGGCATTAATTCCATCACTGGCTCTTTCAGTAAAGTCCCCGATGTGATGCAAGCCTTGAATAATATTACCGATGCAATGGCTCAAAATCCGAAGACTTCAACGACTTTTGAAAAGTCATTTTTTACCGATGGTTTCACGCTCCCTTTCAACGATGGCAAAACTTTTATTACCTACATTGTTTTGTGTATTGAACAGGGTTTAACCATGATTGTAAGGCTTTTCGTAGAAAGAGTGCGTTCTATTTTGTACGCTTTCTTGTTTGCGGTTGGACCTCTGGCATTAGCTTTTAGTTGTATTCCTGGACTAACGGGAATTGCTACGCATTGGTTTAAAGTGTGGCTTTCGGTATCGCTTTGGACGGTTACGCTCGCCATTGTTGATAATTTGGTTATTGTAATGCAGAAGCAAATTGTTCAATTGGTCGGCAACGCACAAGACGGTACGGCATTTACGATGGACGTTGTTTGTATCAATTTGGTATTTATTGTGATGTATTTCAGTATTCCAGCTTTGACCACTTATTATGTCGGTGGGAGTGGGGGCGGTCAATTTATGGCAAGTACGAAAAGTTCTTTTTTAGGGTTAGGAAATCAAGCATCTGCCTTTGGTCAGCAAAAGGCAAGACAAGTTTCCAAGTGGTACGATAAAACTTACAGCCGTCTGAAGGGAGGAAAATAATATGAAAGGGATTGCACAAAATTTCAATGAGGCTTTTAAGGCGTTGAAGTTCATTACCGCTTTGTCGGTGGGACTTTTGTTTATCTCAAATATTGTCTGGTTCATATTTTTTTCCCACGAGGTCGAGAAGTTGAATAACAAAATATTTGTGGTGTCCGACAACGGGACAATGACGGCAGTAGCCAAGACGGAGCAAACACCAAGCATTTATGAGGCAAAAAATCACATCAAAACATTTATGCAGATGATGTTTGCCCATGATGCCGAAACTTTTAAAGACCGTATTAATATCGGATTAAAATTGATTGAAAGAACGGACGGTTTAGCCATTTATGAAGGATTTAAGCGTGGTCAAGTTTTGGAAAATTACAGCAAGTATAATTCCAGAACGCTCCTTGAAATAGATTCTATTCAAGTAAATGTGGCGATTGAACCATACAATGGGGTGGTGTATGCAAGACAAATTGCCCTGTACCAAAAAGAAAGAAGTATGAAACCGATTGCGGCACGGTTTGAACTTATCCGCACGTATCGGTCTGAGGATAATCCATTTGGGTTACTCTTGAAAAATTTTACATTTATTGGTTACAATCCACCTGTAAAAACTCGTGAAGAAATTCGTGAATAATTTATGAAAAAGTTGCTATTTATCTTGCTATTAAATTGCCTTCAACCTTCAATATTTTCCCAAAATTATTTGGAGTTTTTGGGTTCATCGCCCGTGGACACAATTTGGGTGGGTCGTGAAAGTACCGTGTATATAATTTTGCCTGAATCAATCAGTCTTTTTGATATTGGCAACAAAGACTACATCGGAAAAATTGAAAATGGCTCAATTATTTTTCTAAAAGCAACCAATCCTTATGCAAAACCATCTACTATGATAATTCAGTATGGTAGCACTATTTTCAAAGGATATGTGGCATATCGTGAAAAAATAGATAAGCCTTTCTATGATTTTAGAACTTTGCCAAAAACGGATTTAGAAAATAAACCTAAAATGGATAAATCGCCTAAATTATCCCTTGGAAGGCTTAAAGAAGCATCTGGCAATATTAATTTGAAGGAAAAGAATAGTGATGTAATTGTGAAATTGGTTAATATTTTCAATGACAAAGAAGCAACGTATTTGAAATTTGAAGTGAGCAACGAATCCACCATTATTTATCAAGTTGATTACGTTTCATTCATTTATAAAACTCATGTGAAACGGAAAAAGAGGAATCAATTAACACCCCAACAGCAAGAAATTGAACCGCTTGAATTTGAAGCACCAATGATGATAGGAGCGGGGGGAATGGAAAGTTTTATGTATGCAATTCCATTATATTCAGCTACGGAAAATGATTATTTAGAAGTAGTTTTTAGAGAGGGAAAAGGGGTAAGGTTAATCACCATGAACATTCCTGCCAAAAAAATATTAACGGCAAACTTGCTGTAAAAATATGGAAATTTTCCAGAAAATAAAAGAGCTTTTTGAGATTGAAAAACCTCTCGAACAAAAAGAAATTAAGACCGAAAGACTTAGTTTGAAAGAACGATTGCGTTTATTAAGTCAAGGAAAAATTGCGTTGATAGTAATAGGAGTGGGGCTATGTTTAACGGTTTTCGTGGCGTGGACAACCATTGAAAAAGCCAAACAAGAAATGGCTTTGGTTAAGCAAGAAGTACCCGTTCCAGCAACGCCTTCTTTCAAAGAGGATAGTTCTAAGGTGAATAAAAAATTGCCTCATTTGAGTAGTGCAGATGAAACGATTAAGAAAAAAATGAACGATAATCCTGTTTCAATGGATTGGCAAAAAACTTATGAAAGTATTGAAGATTCCCCAGCAAATGGCAATCGCTCTGAAATTGGTCAGCGTGATTCGGTAAAAATGATACCTACCACTAATAAAAATTTGTCTTATGAAGAAAGAAAAGTTGTTGACCGTTCCAAAAACAGAAAACCCAAGCAAAAAAAAGATTGGGTTTTGGAGGAATCAAAGCCGCAAACAAGAATTATTGAGCCAATTACAGAGCCAATTGGAAATGAAGGACAAACCAAATCCTCCAACATAGACGACTATTTTAATACCGTCAAGGCGGATAATAAAAGTGGCAATGAAAAGGAGCAACCCGCAAAACCGCAATCTAATGAACATTATGTTACTGGCGTTGTGAATGGAAATCAGTTGATTAGAAATGGGAAAAGAGTGAGTTTCAGAATTACAGAAGCAACAACCATTAATGGTAATTATGTCCCTCGCAATACATTGGTTACTGGCTTGGCATATTTAGGAAGTAATAGGGTCACGTTTGAAATCGCTTCCATTAAAATCAGTAATCAAACAACCCCGTTAAAATTGAAAACTTTGGACCAAGATATGGTGGAAGGCTTGGCTTTTGATGGTGATAATCCGATTAGGAATGACGTTAGACAAGGAACTACGCAAGCATTAGATGATATTTCTAATCAAGCCTTATCTTATATTCCATACGCTGGAATTGCTTATGCAGGAAAAAGTTTGGGACGTGGTTTATCAAGGGCTTTATCATCTGGCACTAATCGCAAAAAAGCACAAGAAATTATGCTTGAAGATGGTTATAAAGTATTTTTTGTGGTAAAAAATTGAGCATACACCGCTACGGAATAGCGG
>JBBRMR010000128.1:0-6183 GCA_038230735.1 Cytophagales bacterium | reverse complement strand
TGCCGCAATGGCATTGACGGGATGCAACAAAAACCGTATCGAAGTAGTAGAAGGCGTAAAAATCCAATTTCATAAGCACGATGATAAAGCCAAAAAATTGAAAGAAGGCGATATTCTTTCTTTCTTAGTAACCGTTAAAACAGGAAGTGATTCAATATTGAGTCCCCCCGTTGACCCTGCCAAGCCAGCTCGTGATATGATTCAGCCAAAAGGACAAGGCGGTTTCAAAGGTTCGTTTCAAGACGGTTTGCGTTTGTTGGCAGTGGGTGATAGTGCAACAATTTACGTTCCCGTTGATTCATTGGCAAAATCGGGGGCTCAATTACCCCCATTTTTGAAGAAAGGAACAGATTTGAAATATACTGTAAAAATCGTAAAAGTTCAAGGCAAAGCAGAATTCGAGAAGGATATGGCAGCCGAACAAGCCAAAGCCAAAGTGGAATCAGAAGCTCGTAAGGCACAATTACCACAATTGATGGCAGATTTTGCAAAAAAATCGGGTTTAGTTTTCAAAACAACGGCTTCGGGTTTGCAGTATGTCATCACGAAAGAAGGCACTGGCGATAGCCCAAAAACTGGCAACGTTTGTAAATGTGCTTACAAAGGTACATTCTTGGATGGTAAAGTATTTGACCAAAATAAATCCGCCGATATGCCAATTGGACAAATGATTCCAGGTTTCAACGAAGCCTTGATGATGATGAAAAAAGGCGGCAAAGGAACATTCTTGATTCCCCCAGCAATTGGCTACGGTGAGCAAGGTGGCGGACCAATCCCAGGCAACACGCCATTGGTTTTTGAAGTAGAATTGATTGATTTCAAAGCACAGTAGGTTAGGCGTGAACGATGAGGTGTGAGCAATGAGATAAGTATTGAAGTGTTTTCTTATTGCTCATCGCTCATACCCAAATAACAATTAACAGTTTTTAACGCCCATCTTCGTAATGAAAATCGTTTCTTTGCGTTTTATTAAAAAATCTATTTCAGTACAAAATCTCTTATTTGATAAATGAAGGCTTGATTAAGACTAAACCTAATGTTCCATTTATCATCAATTGATTCCACCACTGAAACAAAATATCGAAATATCGCTCTTGAAAATTGAAATAACATTATGAAAATCAAAGTATTAAATATTTTATTGGGTATCGTTTTTATTGGTTTTTTAGGAAGTTGTCTTTCAAAAGTAGTTTTGGAAGATGATTTGATTACGCAACAAAACGAAACCCAAATTCAACAATACATTAGTAGTAAAAAGTTGGTGGCAACAAAAGCTCCTAATGGCGTGTATTATACCGTAACGAAGGCAAATCCCAATGGAAGGGTTTTGACTTTGGGCGATACCATCCGTTTGCATTACGTTATTTCAAGATTAGATGATAAGCCAGATAGCAAAATAGACAGTTCATCGGTGCTTAAAAATCAACCCTTTACGTTTTTTAATAACGGGGGAGCAAATAACATTTTCTTGAAATTGCTACCCATCATGCACGAGGGCGAACAAGCCACTTTTATTATTCCTTCAAAATTAGCGGGAGGTTCGCAAGTTCTTACAAACCTCCCTGCCAACTCTCCTATTCGTTGTGATATTACATTTTTCAAAAATTATAGTGAAGACATCACGATTGATGATTACGTGGCGGCAAAGAAATTGAGTGTAAAAGAAAAAATTGCGGTGGTAAGTACCACAACAGGATTCACCAATTATGTCCGTTACATCCAAGTAAAAGAGGGTGCCGCCGATTTAGTCAAGGGCAAAATTGCCAAAATTAAATATACTGGAAGACTTTTGAATGGTTATGTTTTTGATAGCAACACTTCAAAAACGGATTCATTGAATTATACAATTGGTGGTACAAATAATTATGTACAAGGCTTTAAGGTAGGAGTAGATAAAATGCGATTGGGCGAAAAAGCTACCTTCATTTTCCCTTCTGGATTTGGATACGGCGGAACAGCTAAAAATAATATTCCTGCTTATTCAACGCTAATTTTCGATATTGAAATAGTAGCGATGAAAGATAAATAAAACACAGTAATGATGAACAAGACCCTAATTTATATATTATTTTTGAGTGTAATTGGTTTTTTGAGTAGCTGTTCAACCACTGCCGACCCAACGCCAACAAATGTCATTACGCAAGCAACCATTGATAAAATTACGGCTTACGGAACATCCAAAAAACTAACTTTTATCAGAAGTGCGGATGATATTTTTTATGCTATCACTAATGCAAATGCCGCAGGGCGAGTACCCAAACAATTTGAATACGTAAAATTATATTACACTTATACAAAATTGGATGGTACGGTATTAGACAGCACCGCCACCAATCAAAAGATTCCCTTATCTATTCCCTATTTAGCCTATAATAATTTGCTGAATTACGTGGTAGCTTTCATGAAAGAAGGAGAATCAGCAACGGTTGTTTTTCCATCAACTTCTGCCTTGACCGAACCAACCGCTGTAAATGCTACTTTAATCTCCACTCGTGATGAAACCGAACAAGTAAATGAGTATTTGAAAGAAAAATATAGCACTTTAGCTTTTAAAAAGACCACTTCGGGTTTACAATATCTAATCACAAAATCAAGTGCCGCTGGTGATACCGTTAAAACTGGCAAAACAGCTACCGTTACTTACACGGGAAAATTATTATACAAAAATAAAATTCGGGACTCAAACGGATTTCCTGTCTATACTGACCAATTTGATACGGGTAGTTTTTCATTTTTAATTGGTGCAAATACAGTAGTTCCAGGTTTTGAAGAAGCCGCCAAATTAATGAAATTGGGCGATAAAGGAATTTTTGTTTTCCCTTCTTCGTTGGGTTATGGAGTTAAGGGTTCTTTAAATAATTCAACGGGACAATATAATATTCCGCCATACTCCCCCCTGCTATTTGAAATAGAAGTAACAGGAGTTAGATAATATTCTAAACTAAAATTTATCTGAAAAGCCTTCTCAAATATCTGAGAAGGCTTTTTTCGATTTAAAATCATGAGGACAAAATTATGCTTTGCTACAAATAATGCCCATAAAGTAGCAGAAATTCAGGCTATTTTGGGTAACAGTTTTGAACTTTTGAGTCTCAAAGACATCCATTGTAAAGAAGAATTACCCGAAACAGGCAATACTCTCGAAGCCAATTCCCTACAAAAGGCAAAATATTTGTACGATAATTATCACGTTGATTGCTTTGCTGATGATACAGGTTTGGAAGTACACGCCCTCGGGGGCGAGCCAGGAGTATATTCTGCCCGTTACGCAGGCGAGCAACGAAGCCATGCTGATAACATAAACCTGTTATTAAAAAATCTCGTAAATAAGTCTGACCGTTCTGCCAGATTCAGAACGGTCATTACTTTGATACAAGATGGAAACATTACGCAATTTGAAGGAATTGTAAACGGAAAAATTATTGAAGATTTGCGAGGAACAGAAGGATTTGGTTATGACCCCGTTTTTATTCCTGAAGGATTCAATAGAACTTTTGCCGAAATGACTTTAATAGAAAAAGGAGAAATATCCCACCGAGGAAGGGCTTTTCAGAAATTAGTGGATTTTTTGAAGTAGGGGTAAATTACCCATAAATTGTCTAATAGATGCGACCAAATTGGAAAATCTATCGAAAATCATTAATTTAGATTTAGAAATACCAACTAATTTCTTAAACTCGTTTTAAAATAATGACTATTAACCGAATTTTTAGACTAATGGTACTTTGTGGTATCATCTTTTCACAACAAAATCTCTTTGCACAGTACATCATCACAGGTAGGATTACGGATGCTAAAAACGGAGACCCACTCCCTTTCGCTTCGGTTGGTTTGAAAGGAAAAAACATAACCGCTGGTGCTCAAACCAACTTTGAGGGCGTTTATACCATCAAAACTAAATTCATGGCTGACTCCATTTACGTCAGTACGGTCAATTATAAGAAGAAAATCAAAGTTCTTGATAAAAATGCCGCTACCCAAACCATTGATTTTCAAATGACTGGCGAAGCCAAGTCTTTGGACGAAGTGGTGGTTTTTTCGGGTGAAAACCCTGCCTTCAAGATTTTGAGAAAATTGCGTGAAAATGCTGAGAAAAACGACCGCAAGCGTTTGACCGCTTTTGAGTATGATTCATATTCAAAAATGGAATTGGATGTGGATAATATTTCCGAGAAATTCAAGGAAAAGAAGGTTATGAAGCAGATTCAAGGGGCAATTGAAAAATTCGAGAAGATTGCGGGGGAAGACGGAAAAGCAGTTATTCCAACCTTTATTTCTGAGACGATTTCAAAGTTCTATTTCCGTGAAACGCCCAATCGCAAAAAAGAGATGATTTTGAAAAACAACATTATGGGCGTTGGGGTGAAAGAAGGTAGTTTTATTTCGCAGATTGTGGGGGGAAATATCTTCGCCAATTATAATTTCTACGATAATTTCGTTCCCTTCTTGGGAAAAGACATCATTTCGCCCGTTGGAAACAACTGGAAAGGCACGTATTCATGGTACATTACTGATACAACCAACGTTGACGGACACATTTGTTACGGTATGGAGTTTGACCCGAAAAATGATAAAGATTTAGTATTCACGGGAAAGGTTTATATTGACTCTACTTCTTATGCCCTCGTTCAGATAGATGCAGCAGTGGGAAAGCAAGCGAATATCAACTTTATTGATAAAATCAAGATTTCGCAGGAGTTAGACCAAACGCCCGAAGGTGCTTGGTTACCAGTTAAAACTCGTTTCTTAATTGATATTGCTGAGATTTCTAAAAATTCGGCAGGGATGTTGTTGAAAATGTATATTTCCAACAAAAATTTTGTCATCAATCAACCCAAGGAAATGAGTTTTTATGACTTGCCCGTTGAGGTTGCGGAAGACTCCAAAGAACCCGACCCTAAATACTGGTTGGAAACACGCCATGAATCGCTATCGGCACAAGATATTTTAGCAAGAAGATTGATTGATACCATCAGGAATGTCCCCATCGTGAAGACTTACGTGGAAGTTGCTGAAATTATCGCCAGTGGATTCAAGCGATTCAACAATAAATTTGCCGTTGGACCATACATCAACCTTTTCGCCGTGAACACCGTGGAAGGTTTACGAACACGTTTTGGCTTCAAAACCTTAGCGGGCTTCGATAAAAAGTGGATACTAAAAGGATGGTTGGGCTTTGGTACAAAAGATTTGGTGTTCAAGTATGGTGCTGAAGTGAACTATATTCTCTCTCGCCGTCATTGGACGGTGGCAGGCATTAAACATAGTTACGACCTTGAACGTGTCGGACTAACTCCTGAGCTAATTGGAGATAATAAGATTTTTTACGCATTTACCCGTTGGGGTAATTACACGGGAGCATTCTACCGCAATGAGAACGAAATATTTTTGAAAACCGAACCGAGAAAGGGAATATCGTTCAATGCGTCCTTTACCTCACGAACTTTTGACCCCTTGTTTGATTTTCAATTCCGAACAAATCCAGAATTGGGAAAGAATTCACCCGCACAAGACTTTTATGATGATAGTTTCATTACCCTTGAAGCACGTTTCGCCAAAAACGAAACCTTTATCATGGACGGAAACGAACGCATTTCGCTTGGGGCAAAAAGAGTACCCGTTTTTTCAATTGCATATCAACACGGAATCAAAGGTCTGATGGGGAGTAACTTCCAGTATGATAAGTTTACCGCCAAAGTTTATCAGTCATTTCGACTGGGTTCGTTTGGGCGTTCGGACTATACCATACAAGCTGGATATATTCCGACAAACTTACCCGCACCGCTTTTGTTTCCGCATTTGGGTAACCAGACATTTTTCTATAACCGTGCTGCTTTCAATACCATGCACTTCTTTGAGTTCGTGAGTGATAAATATGTATCATTGAACTATAATCACAACTTTGAAGGATTGCTTTTCAACCGTATTCCTGCGATTAGACAACTGAAATGGCGTTTGATTGCTTCAGCTAACGTACTGTTTGGTAGTCAGCGTCAAGAAAATCTTGATTTGATGCAAGTAGCCATACCAGTGGTTAATCCCAGACATTCAATTGACAAGGCTGGAAATCCTGTTTTGCGTCCAAGATACAATTTCTCTGCCCTTGACCCTGCAATTCCATACGTGGAAGTGGGTTACGGAATAGATAACATTTTTAAAATTTTCAGAATTCAGGCATTTCAC
>JBBRMR010000127.1:0-6590 GCA_038230735.1 Cytophagales bacterium | reverse complement strand
GTGTTTGGTACTGACGTTCATGTTTGGACCAGTGGGGTTTTTGGTGTATTTTGTGGTAAGATATTTTTTGATAGGAATGCCGTTTTAGACAAAACGGTCAAAGATTATTTGACCATTTTATTGATAAATTTTTCTAATTTTTTATGAAACATTCTAAAACTTTCAGAACGACTTTCCAAATGTTCAATATCAACGTTTTTAGATAAACTTTCTACAATGGGCGAAGAGACTTTATTAGTTGCTCTTGGACTTCCATAAAGTGCCGTTTTTGCTACTTTGTTGGCATTTTTCTCTAAATTATCATTTTTGTTATTATTCGGATTATCCTGTTTGAGTTTCAAATACCAAAGCCAATGTTCGATACATTGCACGGGTAGCAAAAGGAAGGTTTTATCTCGAAAATCAGCTTGCAATTTTCCTTCCATTATTTTCACTTTTTCTCTGAAAGTGGCAGTGTCATTTGTATCTAAATCTCTTCCTACAAAAAATACATCTTGACGGTAATCTACAAACCCAAATTGTGCGGCTTCGGCAAACTTAGAATCTACATTATCTCCTTGCATTCCTCTAAATTTCCAAGCAAATTCTTGGTCATATCCAAAGGTTAATTCATCTGATTTTCCGAGTGTAATAACCAATTGTTCAAGGTAATTTGCTAAAAATATTCTTTGGGCTTCGTCTTCTCCGAAAAAGCCATATTTCAAAATTTTCATCTCGGTACACCTCCTATAAATCCTGTGAGCCAATGCGAGCCAAGCGACTCCGTAAATTTAATTTTGGGGTAACCTTTTTCTTCCATTTCCTTATCAGAAGGCTCAATGATGTCCTTTTGAAGGTTTTTCACGATAGTTGCTCCTTCTTCATCTTTATCAAAAACAAAAACCGCCTCGGGAATATCCGCAAATTCATCCAATACTCTTTCGTTGTGCGTAGTGAGGATAACCTGAATATCTTTCTCCTCCGCCAACTGAAAAATAAAGTCCAAAACCTCCTTAATTCGCCGTGGATGAATTCCTTTCTCGGGTTCTTCTAAGAGTAATAATTTGGGTGGATTGGGTTGATGAACGATGCAAAGGAGAGCGAGGAAGTATAAAACACCTTCGGAGACTTCGTCTGCCCAATAATCTTTTCCCTCTTTATCAAAAAACTTAAGACTTAGTTTACCTCCTTCATCAGTATTAATTGGTGGCGTTTTTATACGAGTAAAATCAATAACACATTTTGAAAAATCTGATTGAATTTTCTCAAAACTAGATTCATCATCAATGCTTAAAGTAAACAGAAATCCAATTAAATTAGAACAATCACTATCTAAATTTTTTACAGATTTTAAATCTTGTGGAATAATTATATTTACAGGATTGGGCTTATATATTTCTACATTTTTAAAGAATGATTTAAAAAAAGAATCAATATTATCTCCATCTTTTGTTACATGCCTATCAGAAAATCCATTTATGGAATCATCAAACCAAAAATTATGCCCCGTCCAATGAATGCCGTTTAATGGTTTGGAATTATTAATCTCTGGAATATATTGCTGATATTTTCCAGTCTTGAAAGCAATGAAACCATTATCGGTGGCTTCCTTCCGACCCAGTTTTAAGTCAAACGATAACTCTATTTCTTTTGATTTTCTAAAAAAGTCTTCTTCACTGATTTTAGATTTGATTGTATCATTGTATTGGTAATCAGTTAAGTCAATCTTACTCCACAACTCCAACGCTTTCAAAAAATTACTCTTCCCCGAATTATTCGGACCGATGAAGAGGTTTACTTTTTGGAGGTCAAGCGTTACGTCTTTTAGGCTCTTGAAATTCTGTATTCTAACTCTTTGCAGCATTTTCTTAGTTTTTATCTATACAATATTAACCATCTTTCCCTAATTTCAAAAATTACTTCTTCCCTCTGTAATCTCTGAGCGTACTCCAAAACCGTTCAAACATCGCTTTTTTATCAATTTTTACATACACATTTACCTTATGCTGATGGTTTTCGGGAGGTGTTTTTACGGATTTTACTTTGGCTAAATCGGGTGAAAGATAGGCTTCTACTAAAGCTAAGTCCCAAATGATGCGGCTTTTATCGTCTGGATTTGACTCTATCCAACGTTGTTTCAAAAGGTTTTCTACGGGATATTTTGATTCTAATCTTGAATAAGTATCGTCTCTATCGAAAGTCAGAACTTCGCAGGTTTGGGCGGGCATAATGTACCAGTCAAGATTGGGTTGATTCATCAAAAAATTAAAGGAATTCAAATCTCCACGCACGTTAAATTCATTTTTATCCCAAATTTTTTCCTTCGCATCAAACCTTGCTCCCATGCAAAAAAGCCTGATTTTAGAAGCTATTGAAGGTTCTAAGGCAATGGCAGAGGCAACATTTGTTCCTGCACCAATAAACAGTACGTCCAATTTTTCACCATCTGGCAATCGTTTTACGATGTCAATCAGTTGCTTGGTCATGTCCGAAGGTCGGGGCGTGTAATCTCCCCAAGCACGACCCATAATGCGTTCTGCTCCCATCGGATGGGGGATTTTCAACATTCCAAATGCCCTCAGAATCTTCTCATTTTCTTCCTGACTGATTTTTACGGTATTGATGCCTTTGGTTGGATATTGATTCCATTTATCGTAAAGCATCAAATCGACATTGATAAAATGGGCAGAACTTACGCCCACAATATTATATTTATCTGCCTCCACCAACAAGCGAGTAATGGCATAAATATCATCCATTTCATTACCCATATCGGTATCAAACCAGATTTTTTGTTTTTGGGCGAAAGTGGTTGAGAATGTGAAGAGAATGATGGCTAATAGTTTGATTTTCATTTAATTATATTTTTATATTGTTAAAATTTCTTCTTAAAAGCCAAAGGATTTTCGCCTGTTATTTTTTTGAAAGTTCGGTTGAAATACGACAAACTTTCAAAGCCACATTCGAAGCAAGTTTCCGAAACATTTTTATCTAACATCAAAAGGCGTTTTGCTTGATTTATACGGTAATGATTGAGAAATTCTGTGAAAGTCAACTTTGTCATTTTCTTGAAATATCGGCAAAATGCGGCATCACTCAGGTTGCTCATTTGGGCAATTTCTTGAATTTCAATTTTCCTTTGGTAATGTTCATCAATAAATCCATAAATCTTTTTCAAACGCTCTTGCTCCCTCCTATTGTATTGATTTTTAGGTACTTCTAAATGCAAAAATGTAATATCAGCGGCTTCGGCTAAG
Source organism: Cytophagales bacterium (assembly GCA_038230735.1). GTDB lineage: Bacteria > Bacteroidota > Bacteroidia > Cytophagales > Spirosomataceae > Arcicella. The sequence continues at coordinate 3,354 of JBBRMR010000127.1, read as the reverse complement.
GTTTTCAATAGCTGAAGAACTGCTAAAAATTGTTCAAAATAAGATAAATTATGAGCATTTTTAAAGAGTTTTTCTACCTTATTTTTCGTGTCTTTTCCAAAGGTAATTCCAAATTTTGAAGCCTCAAAAAGATTATGAATTGCCTTTAACTCGGGTGTATTCACGAAAGCATTTTCCAAAAAATTAGGTTGAATATGCAGAACCGTTTTCTGATATTCAGTTTTAATTCCGTAGTCAAAATTGAGGTGAGGAATATTTGAGCCGATAAAAACTAAATCACTTTCTTCAAAACGAGCAATGTGTTCGCCCACGTGCCTTGTACCCGCCTCGGCTTCGATAAATACCAATTCAAATTCTGGGTGAAAATGCCACATGAAAAAGTCATTTAACTTTGGGTTTATCAACCAGTTAAAGGAAGTATCGGCACTGATTGGGCTTATTTTTTCTAATTCAATTTTCATGAGTTGGGGATTAAGGATTGGAGGGGGAACTTCCCGAAAGTTCCTTTTACTTTCGGGAAGTTTAATTTAATAGACAATTTGGAGAACTTCCCGAAAGTGAAACAACTTTCGGGAAGTGTATATTACCAATTCCATAACCCCAAAACACCTATTTTTGTATATTTTTAATCTAAATATACCAATAAAAATCAATATAGTTCAAATTTAGGGTTTTATTGAGGTAGTTTTCTGAAAAATTTTGGAAGAAATTTGTATCACTATTTCAAGCTAAAACATTACAGAACATGGAAACTCAACAACAAACAGCAACGGTTGCCGCAATGATACCCACGATGACACCGACCATGATAGCCAATAAAAATCATTTAGATAAACCTGGCAATCCTTCCACCGCCACCAGTAGTGCTTTGAAACTCAACGACCGTTCCAATGGCGAACCTTTGCGGGTTCTGAGTGAAGACGATTGGGCTTTTTGGATTGAGAATGGCTATGTTATCGTGAAAAATGCCGTTCCGAGAGAACAGGCTCTTGAAACAGCTAAATTCCTTTGGGAATTTGAAGAAAAAGACCCTACCAATTCAGATACTTGGTACACCGCCCCACGTGCCGAGATGCAGATGAAAGAATTGGCTGGCACGGGCATGGTGGAGGTTTATAATAACCAAAAATTGTGGAATAATCGCCAGATGGAAAGAGTGCATGATGCCTTTGCGGACATTTGGGGAACGGAGAAATTGTGGGTAACAATCGACCGTGCGAATCTGAATCTACCCATTCGTCCAGGCTTTGAATATAAGGGTTTTATCCACTGGGATTATGACCCCGAAACCAAGCCTCAAAACGTACAAGGTGTGTTGGCATTAGCCGACCAAAACGATGAAAATATGGGCGGATTTCAGTGTATTCCAGAACTTTACCGCATATACAATACTTGGAAATTGACCCAACCAGAAGACCGAAATCGCTTTAAACCAGATACTTCCGCCTTTGAGGGAATGTATCATCGGGTAAAATTGGAGGCGGGAGATTTACTGATTTTCAATAGTACAACACCGCACGGAATTCGCCCAAATAATTCGACTGATAAAGTTAGAATTGCTCAATATATTTCCATGATGCCCGCCGAAGAGGATAACGAAGCCATGCGTGATTGGCGAGTAAATTCATGGAAAAATAGAATCTCACCCGAAGGTTACGCTTTTCCGGGCGACCCTCGAAATTGGGAACAAACCAAATACGGAACTGCCGAATTGAATGATTTGGGGAAGAAATTATTAGGACTTGAAAAATGGTGATTTCGATGTTCGTGATTCGATGTTTGATGTTCGGTAAAAACGTTGAATATCGAACATAGAAAACCGAACATTGAACATAGAAAAATAGACATTGAAATCATGAATATAGACAAAAATATTTACACTAAATTCAACAACGGAATCAAAATGCCTTTGTTGGGATTGGGTGTGTATGATATGTACGCAAAAGAAGCGGAAGATGCTACTAATCAAGCACTTGACGTAGGGTATCGTTTGATTGACACGGCTTCGATGTATGAAAATGAAGTGGAAATTGGCAATGCGATTCGCCAAAGCAATGTACCGAGAAAGGATATTTTTTTGACTACCAAAGTAAATAATTCTGAACAAGGATATTCCCAAACTTTACGTTCTTATGAACTTAGTTTGAAGAAATTACAGACTGATTATGTCGATTTGTATTTAATTCATTGGCCCATCAAAGCCACTCGAAAAGAGACTTGGAAAGCCCTTGAAACCATTTATCAAGAAAAACGAGTTCGGGCAATTGGTGTGGCTAATTATCAGTTGCCTTTTTTGGATGAATTGAAGGAATATTCAACAATTACTCCAGCCTTGAATCAGGTAGAATTTAGTCCGTATTTGTATCTGGAAGATTTATTGAAAAATTGCCAATCGCAACATATTCAATTGCAAGCCTACACACCTTTGGTGCGTGGGATGCGGATGGATGACCCCAAATTACAATCTTTGGCAAAGAAATATGAAAAGACTCCCGCTCAGATTATCTTACGATGGATTATCCAATTGGGAGTATCAGCCATTCCAAAATCATCGAATCCAGCCCGTATCAAGGAGAATTTTGATATTTTCGACTTTGAAATTAGTCAAGAAGATTGCCTTTTTATTAATACTTTCCACGAAAACCTCCGCATCGTGGACAACCCGATGGAGATGTTTTGAATGGGTTTATGAGTTTAAAGTTTATGAGAGAAAACTACCTTCCAAAACTCGTAAACTTTAAACTCTTTACTCATAAACTTTCCACTCATAAACTCAAAACTCAATGAAATCACTCTCAAAAATTATCAAAATTACCCTTCTTTTCGTGCTTGTTGCCTCATCGACTTATGCACAAAGGATTAAAAAATCAGGACTCAAAATGTCGCATCAAACCGAGAAACTATTACGCCATGTCGTGATTTTCAAATTTAAGGATTCTTCCTCGCCCGCAGATGTGCAGAAAGTGGCAGATACATTTTATGCCTTGAAAGGACAAGTTCCTGAAATTGCAGCCATGGAATGGGGTATCAACAACAGCCCAGAAAACTTCAATCAAGGCTTTACGCACTGTTTTGTGTTGTCATATCGGTCAGAAAAGGACTTGGCAAATTATCAAGAAAATCCAGCCCACAAGGCATTTCAAGAGGTTTTGAAGCCTCACATGGAGAAAGTTTTTGTGGTGGATTATTGGATGAAATAGTTTTTCAATCATCAATAAGCAATTATCAATTATTAGGTTTGGCAAAATATATTTGTCAAACCTCTTTCTTTATCTTTCTTTCTTAAGACTATTATAATATACCCTTCTTTTCCTCGAAAACCGAACATCGAATCTCGAAAACCGAATATCGAAT
>JBBRMR010000126.1:0-7803 GCA_038230735.1 Cytophagales bacterium | reverse complement strand
GGTTGAGTACATGGAAAAGCATAATAAAGCAAACAGTAAAACAGAATTACTGGGTGGAGTTTTAATTTCAGCCGAGATAAACGGAGTAATAAGTTTTAGATACTTTGTGAACAGAATTACTGATACCAACGATTTGACGGGCTGGGATTATTTCAATCCCGCTAATATTTCAACCAATCAACCAACATGAAAAAAGGATTAGACAGCACATTTGTTCATTACGGAATCAGGAAAGAAGACCTCGAACTGATTGAAACCCTCTGCACCGAACACCAATTGGATGCCGATTGGGTGAAGGATGATATTTTGAAAATTTACCACGAAAAACGTATTCAAGATGGCGATTTTGAGGGCAAGGGCATTGAAAAATTGATTGAAAAAGCACTTTTGAAGGTTAAATAACAAAGAAATGAAACCAGTAAATAACTTTTATCAAGACATTCGTCAACTCATTGAGCAAGCTCGTAGCCAAGTTAAAGTAGCCGTTAATTCCACAATGGTTAATCTTTATTGGTCTATCGGCAAGCGAATTATTGAGGAAGAACAAGGCGGAGAAAAACGAGCAGAATATGGAAAATTTCTGTTAAAACAGCTTTCTAAGCAACTTAGAGAGGATATTGGCGAAGGATATTCAGTAAGTAATTTGCAATATTTTCGACAATTTTATATTGACTTTCCAATTCACCACGCACTGCGTGGTGAATTGGAAAGTGAGTATATTCCTATCCGAAAAGAGTTGAGTTGGACACATTATAAAATTCTATTGAAAGTTAAAAACCCCAAAGCACGTATCTGGTATATGAACGAAGCTGCCGAACAGTCGTGGTCGTATCGGGCAATGGAACGTCAGATAGAGGTTTTATATTATGAAAGATTACTTTCGAGTAAATTTGATGAAGGCATTAAACAAGAGGGAATCAACAAAATTAACGAATTAGCCCCTTCTCCGCTTGATTTTATTCGAGACCCTTATATCCTTGATTTCTTTCAAATTTCGCCAACTCATAAATTATACGAAAGTGATTTAGAGCAAGGATTATTGGATAATATTCAAAAATTTTTACTCGAATTAGGAAAAGGTTTTGCCTTCGTGAAGCGGCAACAAATCATCAAAGCAGAAGATGAAACTTTCAAAATTGACCTTGTTTTTTATAATTATATTCTCAATTGTTTTGTGTTGATTGACCTTAAAATTGGCAAACTCACACATCAAGACGTAGGGCAAATGGATATGTATGTTAGGATGTACGAAGACTTGCAACGCAAAGAAAAAGATAATCCTACCATAGGAATTATACTGTGTTCAGAGAAAAATGAAGCGGTTGTGAAATACTCAGTCCTAAACGATAGTCAGCAATTATTTGCCTCAAAATACTTAACCTATCTCCCCACGGAAGCACAATTAAAAGCGGAAATTGAAAAAGATAGAGAAATTTTAGAGAGAATGAAGCGGTTAGAATCAGAGGAATAAAATCTTTTTTGTAGCTTAAATATTAACATAAAGCATTAATACCCAATACCTTAACAGCATTAAAATAATAACTAATTTTTAAAATCCATGTTAATAAAACGCCTAAAAGTTGAGAATTATAAAACCTATTCCAACTTGGATATTGACCTCAACGTTGAAAAAGAACGCCCCATCATTTTGATTGGCGGAGAAAACGGCGGGGGAAAAACCACCTTTTTTGAAGCCATCAACGGAGCATTATACGGCTTGACGATTAATTCTGAACAGAAATTCAAAGAATTGGTCAATGCGGGCGTATCGAATTATCAAAGCTCTAAAATATCATTAGAAATTCATTTTTCGGGCAAAGTGCTACACGAAGAACAGCAGTACGTTCTCTCACGGACGTATATGCTCAACAGCGAAGGTAAACCTGTTGAAAGTGTCCGCTTGAACATGAGTGGCAGTATTTTTCAATATGGCACTGCCACGCCCATTGCCCTACGGCAAGAACAAGAAGCCCAAGTTTCAAAAATTATCAAAGCCAATTTACCCAAAGAACTAAGCCGTTACTTTTTGTTTGATGCCATGGAAGCGGGTAATCTTTTGAAAGAAGATCAACTGAACCGTGTTATTAGAGAGAACATCGAAAACGTCATGGGGTTCAATAAGTACCTTCAATTAGCAAAAACCGCCCAGACACTCGTGGAAAACCATACGGCACAACGTTTGGTGGTGGAGCAAGAAAAGAAGGAATACATGGCGTTGATTGAACAGAAAAAAGCCTTGGAAAACAAACAAAGTATTGCTCAAAAGAACCAAGAAGATGCCCTAACATATTCGATTCATAATCAAGAATTGTATGAGAGTTTGAAGGGTGGATTAAATCAGGAAACGCAAATAAAAAGCCTTATCCAGAAAGCTGAAGCAGAAATTGACACAATTCATAAAAAAGAAACTCAGTATCGTTCAGACTTAGATTCCTTCACTAAGGGTATGGAATCATTCGTTTTTATGCCCAAATTAGCCGAGGGTTTACGCAATGAAGTTTCTTTAATTTTAAAAAATAAAAACGAAGCCGAAAGCCAACAAAAAGGCTTTTTGACCAAGGAACAAATAGAGGAAGTTGCCAAGAAAATTACGAATTATTTACTGAGTAATAATCTGGCAAACAAGGACTTAACCAATCAAGAAATTGCCAATTATTTGATTCAGAATAACGGAATTGCCCAGCATGAAGATGCGTATAGTTTTCTGGAAACGGCAGAAGTGAAAGTTTTGGAAAGTTTGGTACAGGGGGTTTACATGAACCCGTTCCCAAGCTTAACGCAACAACAAATTGAGTTGGATATTGCCATCGCCCATATTCCGATGCACTTAAATCAAATCGAAACATATAAGGCACAGATTTCAGGAAAAGACTATAATTTGTTGAAAACGTATGAGGATAATCAGCAGACTATCAAACGATTCAACAATGAGATTAGTGAAACAGAAAAAGAAATTGAAAAAATAGCGAAACGGATTGCCCAATTTGATATTCAAGCCTCCGAAGAACCCGACCCTAAATATGAAGCATTGAAAAAATTGAAGCCGTTTTTTGAAGATGTGGCGAATAAATTGTTGAAAACCAAAAAGCAACAGTTGGAAGTAACGATGAAAAAAGACCTAAATCTAAACTTGATTGTGTATCGTGACATGATTGACCGAGTTGAATTATCGGAAGATTTAAAGGATTTAAGTTTTAAAATTTTCCACATTGCGGGCAACGAAATTTATTTGAATCAACTCAATACCGCCTCAAAACAGGTAGTAATTCAAGTATTATTGAAGGCACTTCACGAATATGGGGACTATGACCCGCCCGTAATGATTGATACCGTGATGGGGGTTTTAGGCAAAGCCAGCAGAAGTACGATTTTGGAGAACTATTTTCCGCAACTTTCTCACCAAACTATATTGTTAAGTTCAGATTCTGAGATTACGAAAGAAGAAGATTTGGACAAAATAGAGAGCTTTATCGCCAAGACTTACACCCTGAAAAGAGATAAAGAAAATCAGTGTACGGAGGTTGTAGAGGGATATTTTAATTAAATTTAATCTTCAAAAGTCATGTCAATTATTAATTTAATCAATATTCGTCAGGCGGATAATCTGAACGAAAACCTATTACCTCTAAAAACTAAAATTGAGGAAAGAATTAATCTGTCAAAATATTCGGAGGGACAAAGAGGCTCGTTGTTGTCTACCAATATGTTGCAAAGAATCACCTTTTTGACGGGTTTATCGTTGCCCAATGAACGAAATTTAGAGCAAATTGAAGGCATAAAATTTTCAAATAACCACATTCACGACACCACGTTTAGTAGAAATAATTTGCAAACGTTGTGGTCGTCATTATTGAAATTGCGGTATCAAAAACACGAAATAGACTGGGACACCAATGCCAGCAAGAGTAGGATTGTAAACTATGAAATGTTGAAAGGTTGTGAATACCTTTTGAAGAGTGATAATTTGGAACAATGGCTTTTGAATAATGTCAATTTTAGTGGAAAAGGAGCAGCGGGAAGCATTCCACATTTGTTATTGAATATGGGGTATTTTGATGAATTAGTAGCGGAATTAGATTTGAACAGCCGCAAAATTCAGAATACACAAATGTTGATTGCAGGAACAACGGGGTCAGGTAAATCAAATTTGTTAGCAGTGATTTTGAATGAAATTCGTTCCATTTCCTTTGAAACATCTTATCCAGTAAATTTTTTATTGTTTGATTATAAAGGTGAATTTGCTGACCCACAAAATAAGGCTTGGCTAAGACATTTTGAAGTTGATAGCAGTGCCATTTTAGACCCAATGGTGAAGCCCTTACCTTTTAATCCCTTCAAAGACTTTACGGGAAAACCTCAGAATGAAATCAACTTTTACGCCACTGAGATTTCAAATGCGTTGAGTTCAATTGACCGCACAAGTATATCAGCAGGGATGAGTACCCGTTTGACGGAGGCAGTTATTGCCGCCTACAAACACACCAAAAATCGTTCAATTGATTTTGATTTAATTGAAAAAGAATATGCCGCCTTGCTTGAAAAAGATAAAGATGATAGCGTGCGGGCGGTGCTGAAACAGTTAATTCGTTCGCCTTTATTTTCAAAAACGGATGAAGTTGATTTGATAAAAGATAGTTTTATTATCAAGATGGATAAATTTCCAAAGGAAGGACCTTTGGCAAAAGCATTGGTATATTTCACGGTGGCTAAACTTAATACTATCTACGAAAACCTGCCTAAACAAGCCGTAAGCGATGATTGTGTGGAGTTACGCCACTTCACGATAATTGACGAAGCTCATTATATGTTAGATTTTGATAACCGTCCCTTGAAAGAACTGATTGCTGTGGGTAGAAATAAAGGATTGAGTATTATTCTGGCAACCCAAAACATGGATAGTTTCAAAAGTGAACATTTTGACTTTTTGGCAAATGCTCAATATCCCTTAATTATGAAGCAACAAACGATAAATGACAAAGTGATTAAAGATATTTTTGGCGTAATGGGTAACGATTTCAACAAATTGAAAGAAGCCATTAGTAATTTACAAAAGGGAGAATTAATTATGCGAAATCCATTAGCCTCAATATTGGGTGTGGGTGATAAATTTAAAAAAATGAAGGTTAGGCATCTAATTTAAATGTTTGAAATCTTCATTTTATTGGAATAATTGGAAAAGGTGTTCCAATAAAAAAACCTTCATGCGTTGCGTATGAAGGTTTTTGTGTGATTAATCGCTCCCTCATGGATCAACAATCTCATTTTCTTATTTTATTCAAATAATCAGTTCGACTACAGTCATTTAATTTGGCTATTTCTCTGTTCAACTCTGGGTGATGTATGCACTTGTCTTTCATCGATTTTTCAGCTTCTTTCTCTATTGTGATTGGCTAAAAATTCTTAATTTTACATAATTCTCACGATAATTAATCATTGATAGTCTATGAAAAATCTCCTATTATTTGTCTTCGCTTTATGCCTTCTTTTTGCCCAAACGGGTTTCTCTCAGCCTAAATTAATCAAAGACATCAATACCCAAACGGCAGATGCTTTTAGCACTGAAAGAGAATTTGTGGGCAATGTAGGCAATTATTTATTCTTTAAAGCAACCTCTGGACTTAGTGAATCAAGGTTTTATCCTGACAATGAACCAGATTTGTGGGTTACTGATGGTACAACTAATGGTACTGTAAAAATTGGCAGTGGTAGTCTCATTAAAGCTCCTTATGTGATGTCACAATTAGGTAGTAAAGTCATTTTCTATGGTAATGACGATGCTCACGGTTCAGAACTTTGGATAAGCGATGGTACGCTGGCGGGCACTCATCTCCTAAAAGATATTGCCACAGGGAGTGGGAGTTCAATGACCGCTAACGCTTATTCTGAGTTTGTGATTTTGAATGATAAAGCCTATTTCATTGTAACGGACGATACTGGAAGGTTAAATATATGGCGAACCGATGGTACTGAGACAGGAACGGAGTTATTTCAGAATATTGGAGGAAACACCTACAATAATATTATTTCTAAGTTAAAAATAGTGGGAGGTTCTCTCCAATATATAGTTTCAACAATCCGTAGTTCAACCGAACACAAAATTTGGAAGACAGACGGCACAGCTGTAGGAACAATTTTGATAAAAAGTATTATCTCAAATATTGCCAGTGCTGTATTTAGTGTAACAGCAACCAATAATAGATTATTTTTTATAACATTTGCTGGAAGTTTTACCTTACAACTATGGAGTACTGATGGAACTACGATAGGCACTATACCTTTATTAACATTTACATCAGATATTTTTTTCAGAGAGCCTGTTTTGAGTGTTGTAAATGACAAATTTTTTTTTAATGGCTATACAAGTAATAAGGATGGTTTGTGGAGTAGCGATGGAACTGTGGCAGGAACAATCTTGATAAAGAATAGAGCCCCTAATACTTCATTTAGTGATTTGATTAACTATAATGGTAAAGGATATTTCTGGTATCAAGATAGTGATTCAAAATATAAACTTTGGAGTTCAGATGGCACAGCAACTAATACCAAAGTTGCTATAAACTCGCTAAAACTTCCAGCCTATGATTCTTTTGAACCATCTTTAAAATTTGTGTCAAATAATCTGTTATTTCTTGTTTTTACAGATGGTAAGAGTTTTAAACTTTGGAAAACGGATGGAACTGATGATCTACTGGAGGTTGTGAAAGATAAAGATAATAATAAAATAACTGTTGATTTTTCTCAAAATATGAGATTCTGGGCAACAAATAGTAATTTATTTTTTACTTACATAGACTCAGAACATGGAAAAGAACTATGGGCTACTGATGGGAACTCCATAAATACTCATTTATTAAAAGATATTAACCAATCCACCAATAACGCCATTCCTTATGGTTCATATCGTTCAACAGTTCTTAATCATCAACTCTATTTTACTGCTCAAGAAAGGGTATCAGGAAGAGCTGAACTATGGACATCGGATGGAACGGCATCAAATACAATAAAAGTAAAAGATAAATTGCCCAATCTCATCCGAGAGTTCCCTCGATTTACTGGCAAGTCTGAAACCATGATTGATACGCTTAATAACAATATTATTTTTAGTGGAATTGATAGTTTAAAGGGTGAAGAACTTTGGATTTCAGACGGCACAAATACAGGAACAAGGCTTGTGAAAGATATAAATATTGGACTCGGTAATTCAAGTCCTACTAATCCTATAAGACTTGGGAACAAGCTGTTTTTTGATGCAAATGATGGGTTACACGGAAGAGAAATGTGGGTTTCTGATGGGAGTAATAGTGGAACGTATATGCTAAAAGATTTTTTCACAATTAATAATGATCCATACCTTTCAAATTATAATACGATTCAATCAAAGACTGTTTTAAATGGGAAACTCTATTTCATTGCCAGAGATGATACGGTAGATTATAACCTGTGGGTAACGGATGGAACAATTGCAAATACTAAAAAAATAACGGAAAGAAGTAATTACTCTCAAATTGGAAAGCCTATATTCGGATTAGCTGTCCATAAATATAAACTATATTTTGTTGGGACTTCAAGTACAAGCCCTTTGTCTTTATGGTCAAGTAATGGTACGATTGGTGGTGAACAATTAATTAAGGATATATTCATTAGGAGTCCTTTGAATGGTAAATCAATAGTCTCCTTTAAGGATTGGATATTTATTTTTGCAAGTAACAATTTAGGGTATCAATCGGGATTATGGAAATCAGATGGAACTACTGCTGGGACTACACTCCTGTTAAGTAATGCAAGTATTAATAACGAGACTTT
>JBBRMR010000125.1:0-7814 GCA_038230735.1 Cytophagales bacterium | reverse complement strand
TTGAATTCATCAACTTCGTAGTATATTTCGTCCAGCATAGCGATTTGATGGTTATTCTTTAAGTTTTGCAACTCTAAAATAGTACCATTTTGAATCCTATGCTATTTTTTATACTCGGAATCTGAAAAGTTCACGTTAATTTTATTAAAATATCCTCACTTTTTGAATTATGAATTTAGATTTTACCATTAAAAACCTCTATTTTTGCAAAATAAACTATAACTATTTCAAGAAAATAAATAATAAGATAATACATGAAAATAGCTGTAATCGGAACGGGATACGTGGGTTTGGTAACGGGAACGTGCTTTGCCGAGACTGGAAACCAAGTCATTTGCGTTGATATTGATGCCCAAAAAGTAGAAAAAATGAAAAATGGGGTAATTCCCATTTACGAACCAGGACTGGAAGAATTATTCCTCCGTAACTCCAATGAAGGTAGATTGAAATTTACTACTTCGCTTGCAGAGGGAATTAAAGATGCCCAAATTATCTTCTTGGCTTTGCCAACACCCCCTGGGGCTGACGGTTCGGCAGATTTGAAGTATATCCTGAAAGTTGCCGATGATTTGGGTCCACTTTTAGAAAATTATGCCGTTATTATCGACAAAAGTACCGTGCCTGTTGGAACAGCTGAGAAAGTTCATGCTGCCATCGCCAAAAATGCCAAAGTTGAGTTTGATGTAATTTCAAATCCAGAATTTTTGCGTGAAGGCGTTGCTGTTGAAGACTTTATGAGACCCGACCGTGTGGTGATTGGTACAAAATCTGAGAAAGCAAAGGCTTTGACAAACAAGTTGTATGCTCCATTGGTACGTCAGGGAAATCCCATTATTTTCATGGATGAGCGTTCGGCAGAAATGACAAAATATGCCGCTAATGCGTTTTTAGCTACAAAAATAACTTTCATGAACGAAATTGCGAACCTTTGCGAAAAGGTGGGTGCAAACGTTGATGACATCCGTAGAGGTATCGGAACGGACTCTCGTATTGGTAAAAGATTCTTGTTTGCAGGTATCGGTTATGGTGGTAGTTGTTTCCCAAAAGATGTTCAAGCATTAGAAAAAACTTCCAAAGATTTTGATTATGATTTCAAGATTTTGAAAGCGGTGATGGATGTAAATGAAGACCAAAAAACGAGATTAATCCCCATGATTAATGACTATTTTGGGGGAGATTTGAAAGGCAAAACCTTTGCGATGTGGGGCTTGGCATTCAAACCATATACGGATGATATTCGTGAAGCCCCTGCATTATACAATATTGATGCTCTTTTGGTGGCTGGTGCAACCATCAAAGCGTATGACCCCGAAGCAATGCCAAATGTCAAGGAATTGGTAGGTGATAAAATTACCTTCACCACGGGTCCTTATGAGGCTTTGAAAGATGCGGATGCCCTTTTAATCATGACTGAATGGCCTCAATTTCGTTCGCCAGAATTTGAAGTAATGAATGTTTTATTGAAAAATAAAGTAATTTTTGACGGACGTAATTTGTATGAGTTGAACGAAATTGCGGAGAAAGGTTATACTTATTATTCAATTGGAAGAGAAGTTGTAGGGAAGTAAAAAGCCACTAATCCCCAGAGGGGGAATTTTGCACGAAAAGTCCCCTGAAATTAACAGATAAAAATAACTAATAGTACCCTCAAAATTCCCCTTCTGGGGGTTAAAGGGCTTGAATTCTTAATTATGAAAAGAATATTAATCACAGGTGGTGCTGGTTTTTTGGGTTCACACCTTTGCGATAGATTTATTAAAGAAGGTTTCCACGTTATTGCGATGGATAACCTCATTACGGGTGATTTGAAAAATATCGAACACCTTTTCAAACTCTCAAATTTTGAATTCTATCATTGCGATGTTTCAAACTTTATTTACGTGCCTGGTGAGTTGGATTATATCCTCCATTTTGCCTCACCAGCTTCTCCGATTGACTATTTGAAAATTCCAATTCAGACCTTAAAAGTCGGTTCTTTGGGAATTCATAATTGTCTTGGTTTGGCTCGGGTAAAAAATGCAAGAGTTCTAATTGCCTCAACTTCAGAAGTGTATGGAGACCCAACTGTTCACCCCCAACCCGAAGAATACTGGGGAAATGTGAATCCAGTGGGACCTCGTGGTGTATATGACGAAGCAAAACGTTTTCAGGAAGCCATGACGATGGCGTACCATACCTATCACGGTTTAGAAACTCGTATCGTTAGAATTTTTAATACGTATGGTCCTCGTATGCGACTCAATGATGGGCGTGTATTGCCTGCCTTTATCGGGCAAGCTTTGCGTGGAGAAGATTTGACCATGTTTGGCGATGGTTCACAGACTCGGGCATTTTGTTACGTGGATGATTTGGTAGAAGGAATTTATCGCTTGTTGATGTCAGATTATGCACAACCCGTAAATATTGGAAATCCCGATGAAATTACGATTAGAGAATTTGGCGAAGAAATTATCAAACTGACGGGTACAACTCAAAAATTGATTTCATTACCTTTGCCAACGGATGACCCTAAACAACGCAAACCAGACATCACCAAAGCCAAAGCATTATTGGGATGGGAGCCTAAGGTTTCGAGAGAAGAAGGATTGAAAATCACTTACGAATATTTTAAATCTTTACCAAAAGATGAACTATTCAAAATGGCAAATCATCGTGATTTTGAGAAGAAGTAGATTTGTTGTATTAGGTATTAGGTATCAAATATTAAGATTAATAATTCATAAAGAAGCCTCAAACTCAATTGTTTGAGGCTTCTTGCTTTATCAACTAAAACAGTATAATATTGTATTTTAAAGATGTAAAATGCACGTTGTATTCTTAATACTTGATACCTCGGACTTAATACACCTTTCCATTAACCAACATTTTTATAAGACACATGAAGAAATTACTTATTCTATTTACCCTCTTGTGGGTAAAATGCTTGCCTGCTATTGCACAAGCCGTAACAGCCGACCCCGCCTTTCCAAATGGCGACCAAGAAATTACCCTTATTTTTGACCTGACTCAATCAAAAGATACTCGGACGAAAGGACTTTTGGGTAAAAAAGACGATGTTTATTTATGGTCGGGGGCGGGTTCAACCGATGCTGGTGATGCCTTCCAATTCCAACCTGCGGGGCAATCAAATTTTGGTGTTCCTTATGAGAAAGGCAAAATGACCTCTTTAGGAAATGACAAATGGAGCATCAAATTAACACCAAGAACTTATTACGCCGTGCCTACGGGAACGCCCATCAAACGTTTGGGCGTATTATTGAAAAGTGGCGATGGAAAGTCCCAGACTGAAGATTTTTTTGTGGTAATGTATGATAATAAATTGAACGTTGCTTTCGTTCAACCCAAAGAAAAAACCTTCTTTGTAGCCTCTGGGACTATTATTCCTGTATTGGCGGTGGCATCTAAAAAATCTGATTTTGTACTGACCGTCAATGGTATGTCGGTTCTGACGACTACGAATAAGGACTCTTTGAAATATTCTCTCAATGTTGGTACGGTTTCGGGAGTAAGTAGGACTGTTAAAATCACTGCCACTTCTGCAACTGAAACTGCCACTTCTGAATTTATCGTTACCGTGCAACCAACTCCAAATACCGAAGCCTTGCCAACGGGCGTGAAAGACGGCATCAATTACATTTCTGACACAAAGGTTACCTTGGTACTTTTTGCCCCCAAAAAAGGCTTTATTTACGCCATCGGAGACTTTAATAATTGGGTTTCCGATAGTAAATCTTTGATGAAAAGAACGCCCGATGGAAACCGTTATTGGATTGATATTGAAGGACTTACGAAGGGGCAAGAATACGCTTTTCAGTATGTAGTAAACGGAATAATCATCATTGGCGACCCTTATTCAGAGAAAATTCTTGACCCTAATAATGATGGAGGAATTTCAGGAAATACTTACCCCAATATCAAAACGTTACCTTCGGGAAATAAATCTATTGCCTCCGTTTTGCAGACGGGACAAACGCCTTATCCTTGGAAAATTACCAATTTTAAACGCCCTGCCCAAGAAAATTTAATGGTTTATGAGCTTCACGTGCGTGATTTTGATAAGGATGGTTCGTATAAAAATGTGATTGATAGAATCACTTACCTCAAAAATTTAGGGGTAAATTGTATTGAATTAATGCCTATTGCGGAGTTTTCAAATAACGATTCTTGGGGCTATAATCCAACGTATTATTTAGCCGCCGACAAGGCTTATGGAACGAGAGAAGACTTAAAGAAATTGATTGACCTTTGCCACGAAAACGGCATGGCGGTGGTTCTGGATGTGGTTTATAACCAAGCCGACTATGAATTTCCTTACGTGAAAATGTATTGGGATGGCTCGCAACCCTCTGCGGATTCGCCCATGTTCAATCAACAAGCAACGCATCCGTATAGTGTATTTTTTGATTTTAATCATGAAAGTCAGGCTACGAAAGATTATGTCAATCGGGCAAATGAGTATTGGATAAAAGAATACAAAATAGACGGTTATCGTTTCGACTTGGCAAAAGGATTTACCCAAAAAATTACATCCGATGATTCCCGATTTAAATTATATGACCAAAGCCGTGTGGATATTTGGAAGGGATATTACGACAAAGTCAGAAGTTATGATAAGGATGCATATGTGATTTTGGAAATGTTTTCGGAAGATAAGGAAGAAAAAGTCCTCACGGATATGGGCATGATGGTTTGGGCAAATCAAAACGGTGATGCTCGAAATGCCGTAAAAGGAAATATCAGTGATTTTACAAGGTTTTCTTACAAAGAAAGAGGCTTTACCAAACCCGCTGCCGTTGGTTATATGGAAAGCCACGATGAGGAAAGAATTGCCTACGATGCCTTGCAAAATAGTAAAGTAAAAGCAAATATCCTCACGGTTTTGGAACGCACCAAAGCCGCTGTTGCCATGTTTCTAACCATTCCTGGACCCAAAATGATTTGGCAATTTGGCGAATTAGGCTATGATGTAACTATTGAACAAAACGGCAGAACGGGTCGTAAACCCATCAAATGGGAGTATTTTGCGGATGCTGACCGTTTGAAATTATATAAAGTTTTTTCAGAATTGATTAAACTAAAAATGACCCAAGATATTTTCAAAACGGATAACTTTCAATTAGACGTTTATAGTACCTTGAAGAAAACAATTTTGGTGAGTGGCATAAACAAAATGGTGGCAATTGCCAATACCGATGTGATAACTTTACCCTTAACGGATTTATTCCCAAGCACTGGTAAATGGTACGACTATTTTACGGGTAATGAATTGATTGTTACGGATTTAGGTTTTAAATATCAACTTCAAGCGGGGCAGTTTCATATTTTCACCAACTACCCTTTACCAAAACCCGAAGCCAATTTAGTACCTTGGAAATTATCAAATGTTTTGGCAAATGAAGAAGAGCAAAATAATGCCATTAAGGTATATCCAAATCCAAGTAAAGATTTCATTTATATCGAAATTCCAGAATTTACAAGAGGAGTTTTTTCCTTGAAAATCAATGACTTAATGGGCAGGATTCTCTCAGAAAGCGAAATCAAAGGAGGGCAAAAAACGTATTCGGTGGATATGCAAAAACTACCCCAAGGAACGTATTTCCTGAATGCTGAACAAGGCGATAAAAAATTAGTGAAAAAGATTGTGAAGGAATAAGGGCATAAAAAAAGGCAAATTCACCGCTACAACCTACCTACCCTTGCTTCGGTCACGACCTGGGGGATTCAGAGGGAGCTGGTAATTTGCCGACACAAATATGGGGCTTTTTGTTGTATTTACAAAACCAAGTTCGGAACTTTATAGCGGTTATTGGTCTGAAAAAAGGGCGAATAACCGCTAAGTTTTTTACAATCAGTTGATTAACTCCTAATTTTTACCCAAAAATATTTTATCACTTTTTTAAAATAAATCCTAAATGTTACCTAAAAATAAGATTTACAACAGAATTCTATCTTCCAAATTTACTGTTTACTCTTTACTGATAACTGTTATTAGCTCATTACTCATTAGCTGCACAGGTTCATCCGAGGCATTTATTGAAAAAGCCAAAGAACAAATGCTTAAAGGAAAAGCCCAAGAAGCAATCCCTTTTTTGAACAAAGCCATCGACAAAGACCCCACAAATCCAAAGGCATTTAATATGCGGGGGGCGGCTTATTTTGAGTTGAAAGATTACGTAAACGCTTCCCTTGATTATGAAAAAGTAATGCAACTTGACCCCAAAGATTATCGACCCTATTTCAATCGGGCTTCGATAAAAATGGAGAAATCTGATTGGGAAGGGGCATTGACGGATTGTAATAAATCCATTGAAATTCAGCCAGATACGGTTGAAAATTATATTAAAAGAGGAATAGTTTTAGCAGCATTAAAACAGCCCGAAAATGCTATTAAAGATTTTGACAAAGCCCTGTTGATGAACCCGAGCGAGACCAATGCCTTATACAACCGAGGCAATATTTATTTTCAATCTGATAACTTAGAAAAAGCTGCCCGAGACTTTACAAAAGCCATTCAGATTACTCCGACCTTTGGAAAAGCATTTTTTGGTTTGGGTATTGTTCAGCAAAAAATGGGTAAAAAGGATGCTGCTTGTTTAAGTTTGAAAAGAGCCACAACTTTGGGTTATCCAGATGCAAAAGAGGCTTTGGAGACGTATTGTAACTGATTTTATTTTTGTATATTTGAGAAAATATCTCCCAAAACTATCACAAATGAAATACATAGCCCTAATTTTCACCCTCATCTTTTTACTTTTCGCAGGTTGGCAATACAATGACCCTGACCCAATTCTCTGGATTCCGATTTATTTGATTGCCGCTTATACTACTTTCAGAACCTTTCAAGGTAAAGCAAATGGTGAAATGCTCTTGGTGTTAATTGTACTTTCTTTCGCAGGAGGCATGAACTCCTGGAATACCATGACGGCTTGGGAAGGTTTTTTCTCAGAAGGTGGAGGTCTTTCGATGAAAACAATGAATCAGGAACTCGCCCGTGAGGCCTGCGGGCTATGGATCTGTACGATTTCCTTTATGATTTGTTGGGAGATTGATAGGTTTAGCCGTAAACCATAAATTTTTTTAAAGCCTCATACACCTTATGCACGGGCAAGCCCATCACCGTGAAATATGAACCTTCCATGCGAGGGATTCCCACCATTCCGATAAAATCTTGAACACCATACGCTCCCGCTTTATCAAAAGGTTTGCAGGTTTTGATGTAATAATCAATCTCAAAATCTGTCAATTCTCGAAAAAAAACTTGGGCAATATCAATGAAGGTTTCGGTGTGTTCAGTTGTCATTATACAAACGCCCGTAATGACTTGGTGCTGTCTGCTCGATAATTTTTTGAGCATCTCTGTGGCTTCTGTCGTATCTTTTGGTTTATTTAGAATTTCATTGTCCACAACCACGATGGTATCAGCCGTAAGAATAATTTGATTTTCCATTTCAGCCCGAAAAGCCTCCGCTTTTTTTCGAGCTAAATACGCAGGAACTTCTTCGGAATGCATTGTTACGGGGAAATCTTCGTTAGTATCTTTGACTTTTATCGTGAATTTAAAGCCTGTATCTCGCATCAATTGCTGACGACGTGGGGAATTTGAGGCTAAAATGAGTGGTCGAGTAAGCTGGAACATTTTTTTACGTTATAAAATTAAAAAGAATAAATTACATAGAAGCTGTTTAAACTTTTGAAAAGTATTCCCAAATAAGTGAGAATTTTGTGGTGCTAAATCATAAAAAATCACGCAATGGGAATACTTAGTAAAAGTACAATTGATACGTGGATTATCCCACATTTAACCGTTGGAAGTA
>JBBRMR010000124.1:0-8916 GCA_038230735.1 Cytophagales bacterium | reverse complement strand
TTTCAAATGCCGTAACAGAAGGACTCAATAACCTCATAAGAAGTGTCCGAAGAACGGCTTTTGGAATGACTAATTTTGAAAACTTAAAATTAAGGGTTTTAGCTATATCTTGCTGAATCCACAAAAACTGTCAGAGAACCTCTTTTTATTTAAAATAAGAATTGGTT
Source organism: Cytophagales bacterium (assembly GCA_038230735.1). GTDB lineage: Bacteria > Bacteroidota > Bacteroidia > Cytophagales > Spirosomataceae > Arcicella. Next base: position 8,749 of record JBBRMR010000124.1, on the reverse strand, counting down.
GGGCAATCAAAATTCCAAGCCAAGACAATACCATAAAGGCATGAAAGTGCATTAAACCAGACACCCCGTTGAAACTTGGGACTTTGCCAAAATAGGTTTTCCAGAAGCCTACAATCGCCATGAAAAGCACGGCAATGAAGAGGTAATGACTGTTTTTATATATCTTTTCCATGTTGTATAATATTATGAGAATTAAGAGAAAATTAGTTTTATGAAGCTTTGCCAGAAAGCCTATATAGTACCAAATCCATATTGGCAATAATGCCTTATCGTCCTTTACTTTTTTATTCGAACTACATCCTCTGCCACCTTTGGAAATTTAGAAAATACCGCAGGGTCATGTCCTGGAAGAATGAAGTCAATATCTTTTACCATTCCTTCCATTCTTTTAAGGTTTTGGATGTAGGCTTTTTGGTCAAAAGTGATGGGTATTGATAATAAACTGGTCAAATTGTAATAATACCAAGCATTATCCGAGGCTATGATAACTTTGTCCTTACCCGTTCCAACTGATACAAATTGGGATTCATAAGTATGCTTTGAACCCGTGAAAACGGTTATTTTTGGCATGATTTCTACGCTATCGCCCTTCACCAAAGTTAGTTTTTTATCTACGTTTTTTTGAACCATTTTAAGGACATCTTTGCTGTTAAAACCTGAATTATAAACGTCTTTTTGCCAAGCTGTTCCCACAAAATAATTATAGTCCTTTTCCTGAATCCAAACCATTGCATTGGGAAAAAGGTCAATACCGCCAATATGGTCCCAATGCGTGTGGGTCAATATGATATCGGTGATGTCGTTGGGATTGATATTTATCCGTTTTAAAATGGAGTCTGGGCGGATGTAAGTAAATCCTCGCATATTGTACATCGGGGGTGTTTCGGTAAAACCAGCGTCCACCAATATAGTCCTATTATTACCTTTTACCACATAAACCATGTAGCAAATATTCGTGCTATCCTTTCTTGTTGTCCCCACTGCCATCAATGAAACGGGAAGTTTAAAATTAAGGGTTGCAAATTTTAAGGCATAAACATCATAGTTGTTGGCTTGACTGAATGCAGTGAAACCAGTGGTGGCAAGCAACAAAATAAATCCCGTAATTATGTAGTAAATAGTAGCTACTTGTAGCTTTTTTGCTTTAGAATCGTTTGTCATTTCCATGGTTTCATTTTTGTTTTTAAGGATTTTTCCAAGGGCTGTTTATAAAATAGTAGCCAATAATTTATTTTAATTTAAAAAAATATTTTCACAAACCACTCGCCAAATATTTGCCAAGAGGAAGTCATTTGAAAAGCCCAGAATAAATGGCAAATAATCAAGACGATTAGAATAACGATAAAAGGCTTGATGGAACGACCATTAAAATAATCAAAAGCCAAGAAAATAATCGCTATAATTTCGGAAACATACATCGTGGCATTTACAGCAATTGGGAAAGGTATTCCTCCGAAAATTATCAAAGCTCTTCCCAAACCTGGACCAATCATTAGTAAAGATGTCGCTATCATGTATCTCATGTGTGAAGCGGTTTTTTGCTTATTCATCATTGCCATAGCATAGAAAAATCCAAAGGCAGCAATGGCGGGAAGATCTAAGGTCAAATTGCCAATAACGACAGGACGAGGCATGAGAGCAATATTTTTGATAAATCCTGCTTTGGTAACTAAGAAAATTGAAAACAACAAAAGGGGAATTTGTAGGTAAGATATTTTACCAATTTGCCGATGTAATTCTACCTTTTTAAATCTAATTAGATACGGTTGCACAATCAACATCGCAAACCAAGACATCAACATAAAGCCATGAAAATGATGGGCGTTGGTGAGTCCCTCGAAGTTGGGAAACTTCATCGTATAAGTAAAATGAAAGCCAATGAAGACACAAATTAGGATTCCGATAAAGAAATAGCTGATGTTTTGATACGATTTTTCCATGTTGTTTTAAGATTCCATTGTGATTTATGATGGGAATTATGGAAGTCGTCCTTTTGAAGGACGACTTCCATATTGGAGGTTCTCTAAATCAAACTCCATATTTAGCCAAATGTTCAGGCATTTGTTCGTAAAAAACTTCGTGATTATACCGTGCATCCAAGTCCTTGAAACGGGTAATATTTTCGGGAGCAAAAGGATTTACGCCTTCATTGTGCATATCAACTCCCAACTGTGCCAGTTCCTCTAAATAGTGGGCGAAATCCTGAGTGCTGGGGTACATATCAATAAATTTGGCGGGTGCATCGTGTCCATTCCAAAAAGTATGAATGACCCCTCTTGGGCGATAATGCCACCCTCCATTGGCTACTTCAACGACTTTATCCCCTTCCAAAACCGTAACCGTACCTTCAATCACCCGCATTATTTCATCCAGTTCATAATGAATATGGGGTGGTGGACCCATTTGGCGGGGAGCAAGCGAGACCTCTACGCTGGAAAATTGCCCATAAGTCTGTGCATGAGTTACTTTCACGGCAGTGGGCATTCCCAAAACATTGAGCGTTGGGGCATTATTGGCATTTTGATTTGCGGGCGTATGTACCGCTTTACGGGTTGTTGTTTCCATTTTATTTTATCTGTGTTATTACTTAATTAAGTATGTTGGTAAGTAATGTTTTGAACCCTACGGCTTATACGCCACCGCATTAACCGCCACAATTTTCCATAACCCATCCATCTTTTCCATAAAACGGCTTTCGTACATAAGACTTTCAACTCCTGCAACTTCATCCTTTTCCTTGTAGGTTACATACGCACCATTGCCTACAATTCTGAAATTCCAATCGGTTCGGGTAACGGTTGCTTTTTGGGGTACGTTTCCAGTCATAGTAAAGGGGTCTTTTCCTTTGGTCGATTCAGCCGTGTTGAAAATTACTACATCACCCAAAAGACTTACGCATTGCGTGGTTTGGGGTACTTTTGCCCAATAAGATTGCATTTTGGCGGCATCACGAGCAAACCAAGCATCGGTCTCTTTTTCGATTACATTTTTGATTGCCATTTCATCTTTCGATTGGGCGAAAGCATTTAAAAGCAATAGACTAAGGCATAAAGCCAACGTCGTTTTTGATATATTTTTCATTTGTTATTTGTTTGAGTTGGTAAAATTTTAATTTAAAAATTATTGCATCAGCATCATTTCATCCAGACTAATTTCAATATTATCGCCCACTTGTTTGATGCTATATTTCATTGGATAATATCCTGCTTTCGAGAATTTTGTAGGCACAGGAGCTGGTTTTGTGATGTTTGGTTTTGAATTAAGCAGAGCCAAGGTTATCATTGGTTCATAAAAAGTCATTTTGCCATCATAGGAACCCATGATAAAGGTCTCCGTAAATTTGCCACCGTTCAATTCGGTCGAGGTGGGATTTGCCCAATGAACCCCCATCAAAGGCACACCCGCAGGAAGTCTGAAATAAGGCGGAGGAATTGAACCCGCCACTGGAAGATTGTCAAATTTTGCGGCGGTGGCGGCGGTGTATGGAGGAATGGCGGCTCTTTCTGCCAAAGGTTGAATGACAAAGTGCATATCAAAATGGGCAACATTATAGATACCATCTGGTTCGTGTCCCGAATGAGAAAAACTGAGGAAAACGTGGTCAAATGGCGTTTTACCAACGGCTTCTGGCGAAAGGGCTAAAACCAGTTCGGTGATAGTGCCTTGCGAAATATTTTCCAAAGCACCCTTCGTGAGCGTTACCCCAAGAGAAGTTGGTTTATTGTCGGACGAAAATTTCATCCACGTAAAGGCTTTGCCATTGCCCAAAACTTGTTCGGCACCGTTGTAATTGGGCGGAGCAACTTCGGAAGACTTACAACTTGAGAACATCAACACCGATGCCATCAAAAAAATAATTAGATTTTTCATTGGATTATTTGTTTAGATTTTGACTGATACAAAATTATTTAATACCAATACGATAAAAAATAACCTTTTTTACACGTAAAATACTGTAAATCAAACGATTATTTATCAAAAAACATAACCATTAAATAAATATTGTATAACCCTTTACACACATGATTTTTCATCAAGAATGCCCTGTAAGTATAGGGCATTCTTGGTGAATCAGATTTCAATTGAGAGCAACTAATTGTTTAGTATATTTTACAAAATCTTTTTCGGTTTCTTTTACAAACGTTTTTAGCGTCTTTCCATACTTATTACTCAACTCAAAAGTATATGTTCCGTCTGGCAAATCTTCCAAATTAAAATTAACTTTTGCTTGGCTTTCTTTCTTACCCATGTATTTTGAATAAAGTCCATTCCCATCCTTATCTAATATCTTAAGGTAAAGTACACTTTTATCACCATCTCGTTTACTTAATAAGACTCTCATTTTGAACGCATTTTCTTGGCTGTTAAATTTTGCAAAATAAGTAGGCGTTGCTATCACATTTGGATTTTGCACTTCTGACACTTCTTGTGCCTTGGCAGTTTGAACAAACAACATTGCTACGGAAGCAATTTTAAATAGATTTTTCATTGTTTTTTTGTTTAAGTTTAACTTGGTAAGTTCATTTGAACATGACAAAATTAGTACACTAAACAATGGCTTAAAATAACCTATTGCCGTATAAAAAATAGCTAAATATCTGAATATAAACCACTTACTCAATAATGATACCGTTTGATATATATGTTATGACCTTTTATACACATCATAAAAAAGAAAAAATCCATGCTTTTGTATGGCATGGATTTTTTCTTTTTATGAATTTTACTAATTATCCTATCGTAATATCTATAAAAGTTAAATCTGTTTTGTGAATTCTTAAAAAATAGTTTGATGACAATAATTCAAATTGGTTGTTGGTGACAAATGATGCAGAATAAGGTATGTTTCCTTTATTTTTTGTCGTCAATATAAAAGGGATAAAAGTTGGAATGGGTATTGACAATGGTGGTGAACTGAATATAACTGTTACATGATGACCAATAACTTCGTATTTCAAAACATCAATCTCATCAATCGGTTTCCATGAAAAAGTTAAGCGGTGGTTTTTTGATTTTATTAATCGATTAGAATTTCGAATAATCCTATCTGACATTGTAAAACTAAAGTCTGAATTAAGCCCTAATATATTTCTCATTGATGGGTCAAGCTTTGAGAATTGACAATTGACTAAACCAAATGCGTCTTGAGAGTTAGCAACGTCAGGAACAGGATTGAATAATGTAAAAGGACCCTCGAAATCCCACCAGCACCAATCAATTCCATTATCCTTAAACATACTAATCATCATCTGGGTATATCTTTCAATACTACCATCATTGGGTATTACTCTCAAATCTCTGTGAAAACCCCATTCGCCGCACCAAATTGTTACATTATTAGCTAATGACCATATCTTAACTTCTTCAAAATATCGTTTGGTAAAATTATCTGTACCCATCGGAAGATTAAAATCATTTCCTGCTGCTTTATCATAATTGTCATATTCAAAAATACCAAGGTTAAAATTATCAGGAGTAGTTTCGCATTTATCACTTCCAACAAAAGTTGGTAATGGCACTTTAAATGGATATGAAATTCCTTTTGTTTGATAACAAGGTTCAGCCAAAAAACCTTGATTAGTAAAAACCTTAGGAGCGTAATAATGAAAAGTATAAATTATGTTGGGTAAATTTAATATTTGAAATCCTCTCAAACCACCCAAAGTGCCATTGTTAATAAACCCAATATCATTAAACTGATTTCCTCCAACAATAATAAATCGATTAAGATGCGATGAAATACTTCTTATAGTTTGAATTATAACTGCATAATTTGATGCTAATTCTGTATTTAATATTTTTTCATCGGGTTCATTAAATATTTCAAAAACTACCTTGTTAGAAATTTTACCGTCCGTGTGTAATGCAATTGATTGCCACCCAGCTTTAACACGTTCTAAATTCATCGTAGGGGCATGGTGATAGGAAATAACTAAATTCAAATTATTGGTATTACAAGCATCAATCGCAGTATCAAGAACCTTCCAATACGGATGCTGAGGGTCAATTTGATTATTATCAAATTTCGACCAACAATTAAAAGTTATAGGTAGTCGAACAGTATCAAATCCCATTTTTTTTATCAACCCAATATGATTTTTGGTATCTATTAAGGCTTGTTGTGAGATAAAATTAGTTCCTGACTGATTTGTCCCATCCATATAGTCATTCAAATCTTTCACTGGAGTTCCACGCCATTGCCAGCAAAAACGTGAATAATTTATTCCTCTTCCTAATTTCATTTTTTAAGTATTAAAGAGATAAAACGTTTCTAATCAATAATTTATTCATTTAACAATCGCTCCTGGATCGCCTTAGCCACCGCTTCCGTACCACATTGTACGTGGAGTTTTTGGTAAATATTTTTTAAATGTCTTCTCACAGTTTCAATCGAAATATGACATTCAATACCAATCATTCTGTACGAAAATCCCTTGGTGAGAAGTTCCAGAATCTGTTTTTCTCGCTCCGTTAAATGGTAATTATTTGTAGGTTTTTCTGCCTTTCTAAACGTCTGTAAAACTCGGGTTGCAATTCCTGCCGACATAGGGGCACCACCTGATAAAACCTCTTTGATGGCGTTAAACAGAAAGGTAGGAGCATCTTTTTTTAGGATATAGCCATCCGCACCCAGACTCAAACAAGTAAAAAGGCGATCATCGTCATCAAAAACAGTGTGCATAATTATCTTCACATCGGGGAAATATTTTTTCACTTCCCGCACCCCTTCAATCCCATTATATTCGGGCATATCAATATCCATGATAATAACATCGGGCTGATTTTCAATAACTTTTTGGACTATATCCTTAGTGTTTGAATATGTGCCTTTCACCGTAAATTCATTTGAACTACCAATCAGCATTTCAATTAAATCACGAAGTTTATCATTATCTTCAAAAATGGAAATTGTCATAACTATTTCTGGTTTGATTACAAAGGACGGTAATTTTTTGTGGTATGTAAATAACCCTTTTGTGTGATTTTTTGCGTTTATATTGGAAATTCTAAAGCAATCGTTGTTCCTTTACCTAAATTTGAATTAATGTTTAGTCTTCCCATTAGTTTTTCAGCCCTATTTTTCATATTTTTAATCCCATTCCTCGTACTTTCCATTGTACTATCAAAACCAACGCCATTATCTGAAATATTTAATTTGAAATTATAGTTTTTAATGACAATTTCAATCCTAACATGGGAACATTCAGCATATTTGAGGAGGTTGTTAACGGCTTCTTTAAAAATCAAAAACACATCTCGCCTTTGTTCCATTGAGAGTTTAATATCCTCAATGGTTTCAGGGGTAATTATTTGGTAATCAATGTTTTTTGCCTCAAAAAGTTCGGCAGCGTGTCGGCTCATACGGGCAATAACACTGTTCAACTCATCATTTTTGGGATTGATACTCCACACAATATCATCAATGGAATTGCCAACTGTAAGGGCATCATCGGTAATTCGTGCGAGTAATGAATATGCAGGGTGATTTTCTGCAACCTGCTGTTTAGCGATGGTGCTTAAGATTCCTATGCCACTAAGGGTTGCTCCTATTTCATCATGCAAATCCGTTGAAATACGATTCCGAACGGACTGCATTTTTAATAAGTCATTAATCCGATAGCGATAAAAGGCATAAATTATTCCGATAACTAAGGCAAACATGAGTAATCGATACCACCAAGTTCGCCAAAAAGGAGCGTCAATATTCACTTTCAAAATCTTTTGAGCCGTAATTTCACCATTATCTGAAAGCGACCGAAACCTAAAATTATAATTTCCTTCAGGCACATTCGAAAAATGAATCGTAGCAGGATTTTTTATCGTAATCCATTCATTATCAAAACCTTCCAATTGATACTGCAGTTTTATTGTTTCGGGATTAGCATAATCAATAGCCACAAAATCAAGGGAAAATGAACTTTCATTAGGCTTTAAATTAATTTCAGAGCATTCACCGAGGTATGTTTCAGTTTTTAAAGATTTCTCGTTTACGTTCAAATTGGTTATATACAATTTTGGTGCTAAAATGGGATTTGTTTTTTGAGGCTTGATAATAGTAATTCCATCTAACCCAGGAAAAAACATTCGACCATCGGGCAATTTAAAAACTCCCCACCAATCATACTCTGTTGAAGTAGCTCCATCCTTGATTGTGTAATTTTTAAAGGAATTTAGTTTTTTACTATAAAAAGAGATCCCCCGATTTGTAACTAACCAAAAATCCCCGTTAATTTCTGGGATGTAAGTTGTTACTGCATTATCTGGTAATCCTTTTGATTCGTCCCAAATGCTGTAATGATAGGTTTTTGTATCAAACTTCAAAAGCCCTTTATTAGTACATAACCATATTTTAGACTTGTCTTTTAGGTCGGGAACTATATTAAATACGCTGGCATTTATATTTTTCAGGGTTTGATTTATCCATTTACCATTAATTTTTTTGAGAATATTAAATTCTCGCCACCAATTGCTCGAAATAAATAATTGATTAGTATTTTGGTCGAAATATATAGGTTGGCTTACCAATAAATTTAATTTTTTAAGTTCTTCATTTTCAGTTACAAGGTACTTTTCACCATTTTTTTTTACCGTAAAAAAGGAAGATTCTGAACTAACAAACCATTCAGTTTGCGAAATAACGGTTACATCATAAATGGTCTCAGCAATACCATTTTTTTTGATAATAGGGATGTGCTTTTTAATTTTAAAATCATCGTCCAACATCAGAATTTCGCCCTTCCCCCAGTCT
>JBBRMR010000123.1:0-9952 GCA_038230735.1 Cytophagales bacterium | reverse complement strand
GCTTTTTGCTTTGATGCTCTTACTATCCCCAATGGCAATATTACAAAGTTGTAAAGATGCCACGCTTGAACCTCTTAATGTAGAAGCTACAACGCTTGAAAACTCAGTTGAGTTGAAAGACGGTAGATTAAAATTTAACTCAGGAAAATCTTTGGACAAATACATTGCTGATTTGGAGAAAAATAAAAAATCTCTAAAAGGTTACGATGTGAATATTGAAGGTTTCAAATCTATGCAAGAGAAGTATGAAGAATTGAAAAAATACGATATTGGCAAAGCCATAAAGGATGGGACGATTGATAAGTACAGCAATATCTTAAAAATTACGATGGATAAGAATGGAATAAAGGACTACGATATTGCAATTCAAAATCACTTACTATCTGCCGTTCTCAACGAAGATGGTTTAGTGCAAGTGGGTGACAAAGTTATCAAAATGGATGGTAATACCTCAAAGCGAGTTTCTCAAGAACACATATCAGACCTATTTTTGCCCTCCTCTGTAAACGTAGAAGTTTTTCCTTATGAAAATAAACTGAATGTTAAGAATTCTAAAAATGCTAAAGTTAATGGAAATTGGGATACTACTGAATATAAACCTTATGATAATCTCATTGGTGAACATAAAAGATTTAGAACGGTAGCAGAAATTTATCAAACTATATGGTCAAGTACAATTTATCTTGAATTTAACGTAACTCACAAAAGAGATACATGGTATGGTTGGGCGTATGATGAGACATCGGGGTGGCAATTTTGGGCTTCAGGATTAGCATACTTTCAAACTCCTTTTGGAAATTATGGTAGTCAATGGGGTACTGAATATCAGGGAACTACAGGATCCAATAGTACGGATGCTGTTTGGTGGAGTCGCCAACAAAGTGATAATGGAACTACTTCAGGTGGATGTTATGGAGAAATTTATGGGAAATGGTCTGCTCGTGGACATGATAATAATCCCTATGGTTCTGATATGGCAGGCAATCCAAATTTTCCGATAGGTAAAGCATGGGCTCAATTTTAAAAAATAGGGTTCAAGTAAAAGCTAATATTACAATCTTTTACTTGAACCTAAACTCAAACAGAAAGATGAAACAACTCTTTATATTTTTATTTTTCTCATTCTTATTTCAGAGTTGTAATGTTCAGGACACCTTGGAACTCGAACTCAAAGAGCCTAAATTAATACTGAATGCAATTCTAATAGCCAATGAAAACCCTTCTGTTTATGTGGGTAAGGCATTTGCCCCAACTGGTAAAATTCCGATTGACCATTTTATAAGTGATGCCTCAGTAGTATTGTATGAAAATGACAAACCCATTGGAACACTTTTACACCAAAAAAACGGGGTTTATGCTTTGGTAAATTATCCACTGAAAGTTGGCAAATTTTATCAATTCAAAGTCAAAGTTTTAGGTTATACTGATGTGCAAAATGTACCTGTACTAATCCCCTCGAATGTAGAAACAAATTCAGTATCTTTTGACAATACTACAGATTATCCTACCTTAAGTACCAATGGACGAGGGCGTTTGTTGAGTGTTATTTTGCAAGATTCTCTGAAAGGGGAATTTTATGGTTTAGGTTTTAAAAAGAGTAAAAATGGGTCTAACGTAAGTGGAAATGTTTATCCAATTGAAATTGGAACAACAAGTTTAAATAAATTAAATACTGATTGTTATAAATGGTTAGCAATATCAGATAATGTAGATTATTCTCTTACGAGAGAGTCATTTATTTCTGTCATACTATATAATGCTTCATGCTTTGGTAAACAGAAAAAAATGGGAATAGTGATAGATACTTATGGTACTGTGCAGACACGAGATAAAGACGGAAACCTGTATAATTCACAGATAGATCGTTTAGAAGCCTTAATATTTACTTTTTCAGAAGAATACTTTATTTATTCAAAAAATATAAAGGTTTTGCAAGGGATTGATAATGCTTTTTTTGAGCCTCAGCGAGTCTATACTAATGTTGTGAATGGCTATGGTGTAGTAGTGGCAATGAATAGGAAGACAGTCGTTTTCAATTTGTAGTTTTTCTTATTTTACTAAATCTATTCCTCAAAGCATATCTATCATGAAGTATCTTCTAATTTTCCTCTTTTTATTTTCTTCTTTTTACTCTTCGCAAGCTCAGTCATATACAACTATTTCAGGAAAAATTTTGGAAGCTAACAGTGAAGAGGTTTTAATTGGGGCTTCGGTGTATGTCCCCATTCTCAAAAAAGGTACTAATACTAATCAATACGGTTTTTTTAGCCTAAAAATTCCTTCTGGTACTTACGAAATTGTAGTGAGCTATGTGGGACATAATCCCCAAAAAATATTGATTGATACTCAAAAACAGAATGTTTTTACCATTAAATTGGAAGGTGTGAGGATTTTGGAGGAAGTGGTGGTGAGGAGTGGGAAAGATGATTTTAGAGAGGTGGGTGTAACGAGTATCTCATTGGCAAAACTTAAAGAAATCCCCACAATTTTAGGAGAGTCTGATGTACTTAAAGCCCTTGCTTTCACACCTGGCGTAACTAATGGGGCGGAAGGTAGTGCGGGCTTGTATGTACGTGGAGGCACACCAGACCAAAATTTAGTGCTACTTGATGAAGCACCCATTTATAATACTTCACACGTTTTTGGATTCCTTTCTATTTTTAATACGGATGCCATCAAAAATATTGATCTCTACAAAGGTGGTTTCCCCGCTCGTTTTGGGGGTAGATTAGCGTCAGTATTGGATATTTCAATGAAAGATGGAAATAAAACAGAATCCAAAAAAGAAATTTCCTTTGGAATTTTGAGTAGTCGTTTTTTGGTAGAAGGTCCGTTATCTAAAGGCAAATCATCGTATATGTTTTCGGGCAGAACCATGAATACAGGTTTTATATTTTTACCAAGCTATATCAAACGTTGGACGGGGAAGAATCTCCGTGAATTTACCAGTATTTGGTTTTATGATATAAATGCAAAGATGAATTTTACTATTAACGATAAAAATCAAGTCTATTTTAGTGTTTATAACAATTATGATTATTGGTTGAATGCTGAACAAGTAACTAATCGTAAAAGTGAAACTAAATTAAATTGGGGCAATACCACTTCAACACTTCGTTATAACCACGTTTTTTCTAATAATCTTTTTGCAAAATTTGCTGTTATTTACAGCGGATTCAATTATGTTTTTAGTAATCAAGCGGATGTTACCGCTAATACTAAAACGACAACAACAGGCTTTGCTGTTAATAATAATATTCGAGATTGGATTATCAAAACAGGTATTGAATATACACCCTCAACTACATACACATTACGGGCAGGTGCAGAACACGTTTGGCATCGCTTTGAGCCTGGCAGTGTAGAGGTTATTAATATAGAAAACGAAATCACCACGACTCAGATTAGCCCAAACAAACCAATACTGACAGAAGAATCTTCAATATATGCCGAGAATAATTTTCAGACTGACAAACTCCGTCTGAATGTAGGATTAAGATTAGCCAATTTGAGCGTAGATAATACCAACTATTTTTCATTAGAACCACGCTTGAGCATGACCTATCGTATTCACAATCAGCATGATATAAAGTTTGGGTATAGTCGAATGCGTCAATTTTTGCACCAATTGAGTTCAAATGGTATCGGAATTCCAAACGATATTTGGGTAACGGCAACCGCAAAAGTTCCGCCAAGTCAAGCACAGCAAATTGACCTTGGTTGGGACTTTCGTTTAGACGAAATCAAACGATGGGAATTATCACTTGATGGTTATTATAAAACGATGCGTAACCTCATTGATTATCCACAGGGAGCTGATATTGTTACCAATTTTAAACAAAATTGGCAAGATTTAGTCATTAAGAACGTTGAAGGGAAAGCGTATGGTATAGAGTTTATGTTGCGTAAAAATACTGGTAAATTCAATGGTTGGGTTTCTTATACTCGTTCCATAAGTGAACGCCGAACTGAGGAAATTAATAATGGAAACTGGTTTCCTTCCAGATTTCAAAGAGAGAATAATCTGGCGGTTGTACTAAATACTCGTCTCGGAAAAAAATGGTCAATATCCGCTAACTTTGTCTATCAATCAGGCTTTCCCGTTACTCTACCCGAAGCCGTAGGATTAGGTTTAGACGGAAGCCCCAAGCTAATTTATACTGACCGAAACAATGCCCGAATGCCAGATTATCACCGTGCTGATATTGGTTTTACAAAGCGTTTCCTTACAAAGCGTAAGCATGAAGCCCAATTTAATTTTGGCGTGTATAATGTCTATAATCGCCCAAATCCTTATTATTTAGAACCCTCTGTGAATTCAAAATACGTTGAATTGCCAAACGGTGGCGGAACAACTGTATTTGATAATGTGAGTATCAAACTAAAAAATGTTATTCCGATTTTACCTTACATGTCTTATCAAATAAAATTTTAAAATTTATCAAACAAAAAACAGCCAAACCCGCAAAGATTGAGCTATTTTCATGTACCACTGAAATCTGTTCCGTGCATCGGACAAAGATGCACGGAACGAATTTCCGTGCTACAAAACTACTTCTGCACCTTAATATCAAAAGTAATCTTTCCATCCGCCCCTTGAACGACGGAGTTTATTTTAATCAGTCCTTTTTTCTTCCTACCATTTACGAAAGAATAGGTTTTCCCCGCTTCCACTACAATATTTTGGGCAGTTTCTGGAATGATTAATGCTCCTAAAATGGCATCGGTTGCCGTTGCAAAATCAACGGTTGTTGGCGTTGCCACGAAATAAGTAGCCGTTCCGCCCGCCGTGCTTCCTCCTCCACAAATCGGGTTTGTAGCCGCAATCGTGGTAGAATAACCTAATTTAGCCCGTTCAGGATTTGATAATAAAATTGGTTTCGCCGTTACTCTATCAACTGCATACGTAACGTCCACATACTTAATGTTTGAGTCTAAATCACAAACGGTGTAAACATCACCCGTTGCCGAAGCCAATCTTGAACCTGCCGCATTGGTTTGAGCCCCCAAAGTAATGGCTTTCCAAGAAGCAATCTGAGCATCGGCGGAGATATTCACAATCAAAGTTTTACGAGTTACTGCCTCTTTGTTATCATAGACATCAAAATGGATATACACCTTTCCCGATGCCGGTGAAACTGTGTAATTGATGGTCTGTGTTTGCTCATCAATGTTTTTCAATTTGATTTCAAACAAAGGAGCATCCAGTTTGCCTCTATAATTGGGTTTGTCGGTAACAAAAACCCGCACGATACGTGGTTTTTCACCGGTTGGAGTCTTTTTGATAATCAGAGAAATATTCACATCATCACCACTGGCAGCTACTACGGTACCACTTTTATTGGTCGTAGAATCTGAGAAAGCGATGTCTAATTTGCCATTCGCCACGGGCAAACTCAAATCTTCGGGAACGGGTTGAACATCGGGCGTAACTCCACAAGCAGTAATAAACGCCATTATCATAGCAAGGAATAAATACGATACTTTTTTCATAATGAATAAAAATTGTTGAAATTAAAAGTAAAATTAAGAATTAAAAATGGGTAAATACAAGAATATAGCCTCAATGAATAAATCATAAGGAGTTAATTATCAATAAATTAGGGAAATACCAATCAAGTATTAGCGATTGTTTTGGAGTGCGTAATTAGGGTGAATATCTTTAACCGTTTTCAAATTTACAAAAAATATTCCAAAGAAATTAATGGTTAATTTGTTGAATTATTGAACGGTAGCGTTTAAATTGTCAAAAAAGAATTCACCAATTCAACCATCAACCAATAAACCATTGAAAATCTCAGGCAACATCATCAATATTTTTGAAAAGAAAATTCAGTACGGAACGGTGGGGATGGATGGCGGTATCATTCAGAAAATAACTTACCAATCAAACATCAAACCACAAGCTCCATACATCCTGCCTGGCTTTGTGGATGCCCATGTTCACGTGGAGAGTTCCATGCTTACGCCCGTACAGTTTGCTCGCTTGGCGGTGGTGCATGGCACGGTGGCAACGGTATCTGACCCTCACGAAATTGGTAATGTTTTGGGTAAAGCGGGCGTGGAATACATGATAGAAAATGCCCGACAAACGCCCTTCAAATTCTGTTTTGGAACTCCCTCGTGCGTACCCGCCACTACTTTTGAAACGGCAGGGGCAATTATTACGCCCGATGATATTGAGGATTTATTCCAAAAATATCCCGAAGTAGGCTATTTAGCGGAGGTCATGAATTTTCCAGGCGTACTGAATAAAGACCCCGATATGATGGCGAAAATTGCTCTGGCAAAACGCTATCAAAAACCTGTGGATGGACACGCCCCAGGACTCCGTGGAGACGATGCCCGAAGATACATTGAAGCAGGTTGCCAAACCGACCACGAATGTTTTACTTCGGAAGAAGCCCTTGATAAATTGAAATACGGCATGAAAATCCTCATCCGTGAAGGCTCGGCGGCAAAGAATTTTGAAGCGTTAATTGGCTTATTGCCAGAACATTGTGAAAATATGATGTTCTGTTCAGACGATAAACATCCTGATAATTTAGTAGAAAGTCATATCAATCAATTAGTCAAAAGAGCCTTAATAATTCATCCAAATTGTTTGTTTGAAATCTTGCAGATGGCTTGTATAAATCCAGTGTTGCATTATAAATTGCCCGTTGGATTATTGAGAGAAAATGACCCTGCCGACTTTATTGTAGTTGATAATTTGCAGGATTTCAATGTACAACAAACCTATCTCAACGGTGAAATTGTGGCTGAAAATGGCGTGTCGTATATTCCCAATTTACCGAGTGAAATTGTTAATAATTTTAACTGTAATTATAAGAAACAAGAAGACTTTATCGTTAAAAGTGAAGGTTCAAAAATAAAAGTCGTTGAGGTGCTTGATGGACAGTTGATTACCCTAAAATCTGAACACGATTCCAACCTTTTAGACGGTTTTTGTGTCTCTAATGTAGAAAATGATATTCTGAAAATCACCGTAGTAAATCGTTATTTTGATGCTCCGCCCTCGGTTGCTTTTATTAAGAATTTTGGATTAAAACAAGGTGCAATTGCCTCTTCCGTAGCCCATGATTCGCATAATATCATTGCCGTTGGGGTGGATGATACCTCAATTTGCGAAGCCGTAAACTTAATTATTGAAGCACAAGGTGGCGTATCAGCAGTGGATGGAAAAGGAGCAAAAAGCCTACTGAAATTACCCATTGCGGGTATTATGTCGGGAGAAGATGGTTATAAAGTTGCTCAAGGATACGCTGAAATTGATAGATTTGCTAAACAATTGGGTTGTAAACTTAATTCTCCCTTTATGAGTTTATCGTTTATGGCACTTTTAGTGATTCCTAACTTGAAATTATCAGATTTAGGATTATTTGACGGAGAAATTTTTTCATTAACTGATTTGTTTGTAAAATAATTTAAGTAATTTTAAATGTTATTTATTAATTTGTCAAAATTCTAATATAAACTAGTTAAACATTTTAAATATTTCTTTTATTATCTCACTTTGCAACTCAAATACACAAAAAATTTCAAAAAGAAGAAATAAGTCCAATTTTACGCTTCCAAGAGCAAATTCAATTACCTCAAAATTAAACCCTAAAACCTTGATGTATTACTTTCTATTTTCATTTCAAAAGGATGATTATTGGATCTATTTTTAAATTAGCTTTCAACCAATCTGTATTATTTTTATTTATCAATTTTTTTAAAAAATCTTATGAGAAAAATTCTTCTATTATCAGTCTTCGTATTGCTGGGACTATGCGGGCAAATTTTCGCCCAAGACAAGATGGTAACTGGTAAAGTTACCGACTCCAAAGACGGTTCGCCTTTGCCTGGGGTTACAATTACTGTAAAAGGTAGTGCAAAGGGAACAACTACTGATGCTTCGGGTACTTTTAAAATTAACGCTTCTGGTAACAGTACCTTGTTAATCTCATCGGTTGGTTTCACTTCTAAAAGCGTGGGTGTTGGCAACAAAACAGATATTAATATTGCCTTAACAGAAGATGTTAGTGCTTTGGAAGAAGTAGTGGTTACGGGTCTTGCATCAAGTATTAAAAGAAGCAATACTGCCAATTCTGTTGGTAAATTAGATGCTAAGGATTTGATGGGAACAACCAGCCCTGCCACACTTGACGGGGCTATGTCAGGTAAATTGGCAGGAGCTAACATTCGTCAAAACAGTGGTGCTCCTGGTGGTGGAGTCTCTATTCAGCTCCGTGGACCTTCGTCAGTGTTGGGAAGTTCTGAACCCCTTTACGTTATTGATGGTGTTATTATGAACAACTCGCAGTTTAATACGGGTGCGGGTACAGGTTCATTCAATGGTGCAACGAGTGCTAATTCGGGAACACAAGATCAAGGTGCTAATCGCATTGCAGATTTAAACCCCAACGATATTGAATCAATGGACATCTTGAAAGGACCTTCAGCAGCAGCCGTTTATGGAACACGTGCCAATGCAGGAGTTATTGTTATTACTACGAAAAGAGGAAAGGCAGGGCGTACAAACATCAAGTTTTCACAAGACGTTGGTTTCTCTTCTGCCATCAATTTATTGCCTTCTTCTAATTGGGATGAAGCCAAAATTAAATTATATGGTGGTTATTATGGAGTTGATGAAGCAACTGCTTTGGAAACCTTCAAGGCTGCCAATGGAAAAACGGTTGATTATGATAAAGAAATCTTTGGAAATACGGGTTCTGTTACTAATTCTACGCTGACCATTACGGGGGGAAATGAAAAAACTCGCTTTTTCGTATCGGGTGGTATTAATAATGAAACGGGTATTGTTAAAAATACGGGATTTGGTCGTCGTTCGGTTCGAGTGAATATTGACCAAAAGGTTTCAAAAACCATTGACTTTGGTGTTGGTATGAGTTACGTAAACTCAAATAGTTCACGTAGTTTCTTAGGAAATGATAATAATGGAGTATCGTTGGGTTATTCAATTGCTTATCTTCCAAATTTCTTAGATTTGCGTCGTCGTGCGGACGGAACATATCCAGAATCACCAGGAACGGGTCAAAATCCTTTTGAAGTAGTTGACCGTATGGAAAACAAAGATGAAGTGAATCGTTTTAATACTTCGGGTAATCTTAACATCCTTCTACTTAATAAAGAAGCCTCTTCGCTTCGTTTAGCTGCTCGTGGTGGACTTGATTATTTGGTTCAAGACCCCCGAGTTTACGCTCCCGAGGATATGCAATACCAAGCACTTAGAGCCTTACCAGGTTCTTCAAGATTTGCTACTAACAAAGCTTTTAATACCTATTTCCAATCATCTTTAACTTATACTTGGAAATTGGCGGGAATTGATATGGCAACTCAAGGAGTTTATCAACAAGATAATACAACACGTTCTGAAAGTTGGATTCAAGGAGATGGCTTATTGCCTAATCAACGCAATCCATCAACTGCGGCAAAAGTTTTGACTTTTACCAATGTTGAACCCGAAGCAGTTAAGGCTTATGACTTCAATCATGAATTTAATTGGAAAGACAAAGTAATTGCTCGGGTGGGTGTTCGTAATGACCGTACTACTTTGGTTGGAGAAACCTCAAAATGGTTTACTTACCCTCGTGCCAATGCTGCCATTAATATTCATAAGTTTGGTTTCTTCCAAAGTGAAACCATTTCACAGTTAAAAGCCCGTGTTGCTTTTGGACAAACAGGTGGTTATCCACGTTTTGGAGATATTTACTCTTTGTTAGTAGGTGTTAATTATGGTGGAAAATTGGGTGCTGTAACTCCATCAGTTGTTGGTAATCAAGGTATTCAGCCTGAAAGAGCGCAAGAATTAGAATTTGGTCTTGATTTAGGTTTGTTCAAAAACAGAGTAACAGTAGAGGCTTCTTATTATGATAAAACTATTAAAGATTTCTTGTTTGCCTTTCCTACGTCTAATTCAACAGGGGTATCTTCAATCAGTGTATTC
>JBBRMR010000122.1:0-10194 GCA_038230735.1 Cytophagales bacterium | reverse complement strand
TACTTCCAACGGTTAAATGTGGGATAATCCACGTATCAATTGTACTTTTACTAAGTATTCCCATTGCGTGATTTTTTATGATTTAGCACCACAAAATTCTCACTTATTTGGGAATACTTTTCAAAAGTTTAAACAGCTTCAAAATATAACTTGTTGTAAAATTGTGTTCAGCCTTTTTTATGCCCCAAATTTGCCTAAGCCGAAAAGGTGGGTTAATTTTGAAACATAAAGATTTTGGGAGAACCTACCCGAACCGAGCGACGGTCGCAACGAATCATGAATATCGAATCACGAAATGAAAAATAACTGGACAAGAACAGAAGTAGAAGAAATTTATAATTTGCCTTTCATGGAATTGGTCTATCGGGCTGCCACGGTTCACCGTCAATATAATGATCCACAGGAGGTACAAATCAGTACGCTATTGTCCATCAAAACTGGTGGCTGTCCAGAGGATTGTTCGTACTGTTCACAGGCGGCACGTTATCATACGGATGTGAAAGTGCAGAAATTGATGGAAACACCCGAAGTTTTGGCGGCGGCTCAACGTGCCAAAGATGCGGGTTCTTCCCGTTTTTGTATGGGAGCGGCTTGGCGTGAAGTCCGTGATAATAAGGACTTCGACAAAGTTTTGGATATGGTGAAAGGCGTAAATGAGATGGGTCTGGAGGTCTGCTGTACCCTTGGAATGTTATCAGAATCGCAAGCCGAAAAGTTGAAAAATGCGGGATTGTACGCCTACAATCACAACATTGACACCAGCGAAGAGAACTACGAAGACGTAATTTCTACTCGTACATTTTCTGACCGTCTGAATACCATTGACAACGTCCGTAAGGCGAAATTATCAGTTTGTTCGGGAGGAATTATTGGTTTGGGCGAAGATGATGCTGACCGTATGGGAATGTTAAAAACCCTTGCGAATATGCCACAACATCCTGATTCTGTACCAATTAACAATCTTGTCCCCATTAAAGGAACACCCTTGGGAGAACAAGAACCCGCCAGTATTTGGGATATGGTTAGAACGATTGCCACGGCAAGAATTTTGATGCCAAAATCAATGGTGAGGCTTTCGGCGGGGCGAATGGATATGTCCTACGAAGGGCAAACGCTATGTTTTATGGCAGGGGCAAATTCCATCTTTTCGGGCGATGTACTTTTAACCACGCCAAACCCAGCGGTTTCTAACGATAAAGAATTGTTCCAAATCCTGAGCATCAAACCACGGCAGGCTTTTAAAGAGAAAAAGCAATCAGTGGAAGTAAATTTTATTCCGAGTGTGGAGGTCATGTAACACGGGAATCCATTTCCTTATAAAACTAAACGTAATTATCTAATTCAATTCGTAAGGATAGATAAGGTAATGACAGTTCTTGTTCCATTGAATTTAGAACTAAATACTTGAAAGATATTATACTCACACCGGAATTGCTGTCGGGTATAATATCCAAAATAACGTATTCAGCACAAAGTATATAATTTCACTTTATTTTGCTTTTCTATGAAAAAATAATACTTTTACAGTAAAATATTAGAACAGTATAGAACACATAGCAAAATCACTTATTTTGCTAGAAATTAAGAAATAATCATAAAATTTGAAAATGATGGCGAATATCACGTTGGGAGATAAAGAATTTTTCCCAGGAATTGGCAAAGTTCAGTTTGAAGGGAGAGAATCCGATAACCCTTTGGCGTTTAAATGGTACGATGAAAACCGTATCGTGGGCGGCAAAACTATGAAAGAGCAATTGCGTTTTGCCACTGCTTATTGGCATACTTTCTGTGGAACGGGGGCTGACCCTTTTGGTCCAGGAACAAAGAATTTTCCTTGGGATGCACAAGTTGATGCCGTAGCCAGAGCCAAAGAGAAAATGGATGCCGCCTTTGAATTTATGACCAAATTAGGTACGCCATACTATTGTTTCCACGATATTGACTTGGTTGATGGGGGAAATTCATTGTCAGAATACGAGCGTAATTTGAACGCCATCGTGGATTATGCCAAGCCAAAACAAGCGGCAAGCGGCGTAAAACTGTTATGGGGAACTGCTAATGTATTCTCGAATCCGAAGTATATGAATGGTGCTTCCACTAATCCAGATTTCAAGGTGTTGGCTCATGCGGGTACGCAAGTGAAATGTGCGATTGATGCTACGATTGCTTTGGGTGGAGAAAACTATGTGTTCTGGGGTGGTCGTGAAGGCTATATGACCTTGTTGAATACCGACATAAAACGGGAGGTGGCTCACTTGGGACGTTTCTTGACGATGGCTCGTGATTATGCTCGCAAAAACGGTTTCAAGGGCAAGTTTTTTATTGAGCCTAAACCCTGTGAACCCACAAAACATCAGTATGATTTCGATGCGGCAACGGTGATTGGTTTCTTGAAAGAATACGGTTTAGAGAACGATTTTATGTTGAATTTGGAAGTAAACCACGCCACTTTAGCGGGGCATACTTTCCAACACGAAATCCAAGTGGCGGCGGATGCGGGGATGTTGGGCAGCATGGATGCCAACCGTGGCGATTATCAAAACGGATGGGACACTGACCAATTTCCAACCAACTTGAATGAATTGGCAGAGACCATGTTGATTTTCTTGGAAGCGGGTGGATTGACGCACGGAGGTATCAATTTTGATGCAAAAACCCGTAGAAATTCAACGGATTTAGTGGATATTTTCTACGCTCACGTGGGTGGAATGGATGCTTTTGCCCGTGCCTTAGTGATTGCGGATGATATTTTGACAAAATCACCTTACATAAAATTACGTCAAGAACGTTACGCTTCTTTTGACTCAGGAAAAGGGGCAGAATACGAATCAGGCATTTTAACTTTGGAAGATTTGAGAAACTTTGCTCACGAAATCGGTGAACCAGCACAAACAAGCGGCAAGCAAGAATTATTTGAAAATATTATTAATCAGTATATTTAAAATAGGTCAAAAGGTAGAGGGTCAAAAGGTGAAAGGTAAAGGTCAACAATTAGACCACAAATCCCTTCACCTTTTGACCCTTTACCTTTTAACCTCTAAATCTATCTCATTCTATCCGCCGACTTCACCAACATTTCGTCTCTTCTGATAAAACGATTAGCAATCATATTGCACAACATTGCTACCACTGCCGCAATGAACCCTGCTCCGTAACTTCCTTGATTCTCAGGCTCAAACATCGGAATACCCACTTTGAAAACTTGGTAAAACGTATAGCCCAATACGATAGCGATTGTAATAGAATTTATCAATCCCAAAGTCATTTGTAACATTCTTTTCTTGTACTGCATAATTGAAAAAGCGGCAATACAAGCTGATATAATGGCTAAAATGGCAATTAGCATCGTGTTTGAACTATTGACCGAAGCAGTAGCCTTAAAATGTTCTAAGGCAAAAGAAGTTAAAGTAACTTTTTCATTGAGGGTGGCACTACTTTTCTCCCACATCGGTAAAGCCGTTACCGCCAACATCGCAATTGCCACCAGGGCTAATAATAAGGTTTGGATTCTTTGAAGCATTTTTTTTCGTTTTTTGTTCAGACAGCAAAGTTCTAAAACTTATCAGTGTTTAGCAAGGGAGTTGTATTTTAAATCTAAATGCAATCAGGAACAACCAATTTTTAACGATAAAATTGAAAATTTGAATTGACTAAAAAATATCGTTAATTGCATTTCAAAATAGTATTATTTCAATCCATTAATTAACCCAAAACAAAACTCCCATGAAACTTTGGCTCAAAATATTACTCGCACTCCTTGCCGTTATCCTCTTTTTTGTCGGTAGATTACTGATAAATTCAGGATTTTTCAGAGGAATTACACCTCATTTTCAGGGTAATATTGTCAAAATTAATGGTTTCGAGGGTAATGAAGATGCTACCATTGATAGAGAAACGGGCATCGCTTTGATTGCCGCACCCGCTTTTAATCTGGACAAAAATGGCTCTATTTTTATGCTCAACCTCAATGAAATATCACCTAAGCCCATCAATCTGACCACCAAATTACCCTTTTCAAGTTTTCATCCGCACGGCATCAGTTTTTACCAATCTGAGAAAGGCGATAAAAGGCTTTTTGTAGTAAATCATAGAACGGATGGACATTACATTGAAATTTTTCAGTTTACCGATAGCTCATTAGTGCATTTGGAGAGTATTCAGAATCCATTGTTCGTAAGTCCAAACGATATTGTGGCGGTGGGGGAACGTCAATTTTACTTGACGAACGACCACGATGAACCGTTATCCGACTGGCGAGCCAAGAAAGACATCCTGCAAATCCCGATGGGGAATGTGTGTTTTTATGATGGTAAAAACGCCAAAGTAGTAGCGGACGGAATTTTATACGCCAACGGAATTAACAAAAGTTTGAACGCAAAGACCATTTTTATAGCCTCGGCATCGGGTAGAAAAATCTTGGTTTACGACCGAAATCAGCAGACCGAAACCCTCACGGAATCGGACGAAATTGCCATCAACGGACCCGATAATATTGACATTGACGAAGCGGGAAATCTGTGGGTGGGGTGCCATCCAAAATTGTTGAAATTTTTAGCCCATTCCAAAGACCATTCCAAACTTTCACCCTCTGAAATTATCAAAATTACCTATCAGGGCAAGGAAAAGGCACAATTAGAAAGTATCTATTTGGACGATGGCGGCGAAATTTCCGGCTCAACCGTTGGCGTAGCCTATAAAGATAAACTGTTGATTGGCAGTGTGTTTGAGAAGCATATTTTATTGGGGACATTCAAATAATGATGGAGTTTGAAATTTCTAAGGCAATTTAGACACTACGTAATATCAATAAAACCTCAGATTCATACATCAGATATTCTTTCGTATCTTTGCAAAAATCATCATTTTTCAATATTTAATTTTAACGAATGAGCTTATTAGCAATCGGTTCAGTGGCGTTTGATGCCATCGAAACTCCCAGAGGAAAAACGGACAAAATTATCGGTGGTGCAGGTACATTTATCTCATTATCAGCTTCTTATTTCAAAACGCCTATCAATTTAGTGGCAGTGGTGGGCGAAGATTTCCCCCAAGAATACATCCAACTCCTTGAAAATAAAGGTGTTGATACAACTGGTCTTCAAATCAAGAAAGGTGAAAAATCATTCTTTTGGTCGGGTCGGTATCACAACAACATGAATTCTCGTGATACACTAATCACGGAATTGAACGTCTTGGGAACTTTCGACCCAATTATTCCCGCTGAATATCAGGATTGTCAATATTTGATGTTAGGAAATCTTACGCCAGCCGTTCAAAAAACGGTAATTGACCGTTTGACAAACCGCCCAAAATTAGTAGTAATGGACACCATGAATTTCTGGATGGATATTGCGATGGACGACTTGAAAACGGTCTTGAAAATGGTGGATGTTTTGTGTATCAATGACGAAGAAGCCCGCCAACTTTCGGGTGATTATTCGTTGAGAACTGCCTCAAAAACCATCATGGCAATGGGTCCAAAAACCTTGATTATCAAGAAAGGCGAACACGGTGCTTTGTTGTTTCAGGATGATAAAATGTTTTTCTGTCCAGCCTTACCTTTAGAAGATGTTTTTGACCCAACGGGTGCGGGCGATACTTTCGTGGGTGGATTTATTGGCTATTTAGCGAAGACTGACGATACTTCTTTTGAAAACATGAAACGTGCCATTGTATATGGTTCAGCAATGGCTTCTTTTTGCGTAGAAAAATTCGGAACGGAGCGTTTGATTGACTTAACTGAAAGCGATTTGGCGGCAAGAGTTACAGAGTTTAAGGACTTAGCGGGGTTTGATGTTTAAAGAGTTAGAGAGTTATAGTAGTTTAAGCGTTAAAAAGTTAAAATTGGATAGTCAAACCTTAACTTTTTAACGCTTAAACTTTTCTAACTACTTTGACTATTTTCAAACTCCTCCCGAAATGAAATTCTGCAAGTGATTAATGGTATCTTTTTGGTCTTCAATGATATAGCGAACCACATCGCCCATTGACACCAAGCCCACCACATGACCTTCTGCCACCACGGGCAAATAACGGACGTGCTTATCCGACATTAATTCCATACATCTTTCGATGGTATCGTCAAGTTTCACCGAGGATGGTGCTGCTTGCATAATCTCTGATACGAGTGTATTGTGCGAGTGTTTGCCCTTCACAATGACCTTTTGGGCATAATCCCTTTCGGTAACAACGCCTACAAATTGATTATTCTCATAAACAACCAACGAGCCAATGTTTTTTTGCACCATAATTTCCAAGGCATCATAAACAGTTTTTGAGCCATCAATTATCGTAACGGTATTGCCTTTGTGATAAATAAGATTGGAGACTTTTTTCATTATTGATTAGTTTTAGTTTTTAGGAATAGAAAATTTATAAAATATATTTGATAAATGCAAATGTTATTTTCATTTATCATAAGCACCCAAATTTTGCCCCCAACTGGAATTCGCCCTTCCTTCGCCTTGCAATGTTTGCCTCGTGTCCGTTTCTCATTTTTACTATTTCCTTCTCTTCGCAATACTCCGTAACGTAATTGGGATTAATCAAAAATGCCCGATGTACCCGCAAGAACCCGTGTGTACGGAGGAATTTTTCGTAAAATTTAAGGGTGTGTGATAAAGTCTTTGTCTTACCATTTTCCAAATACACAATAGAATAATTGACATCTCCTTTCAGAAGAATGACATCTTTAATTAGCACTTTCCGAGATGTTTTATGATTGATAATCAATAGCGAATCATTACCTTTTTGTTGATAGGTTTTCATTTTAAAAGATTTGATGTGTTATATTTTCATTTCTTGGACAAAAATCGAACCTTTCTTTTCAATCATTCGATTTTTTTACTTTGCTGAATCATAAATAGCGTTAATTCTTCTTTTTGCCCTAAAATCACCTGAGTTTGTGCAAGATCAATGCCTTCTTTATTTATATTGGTCGTTGAAGAGACATCGTGAAAACCTACGGGCTACTTTGGGTTTGATTCTGGATAATGAATAATCCGAAGATTAAGGAGAGATAAATTGTTTTTTTCATGATTTTTTTGTTAAAATTGATTCATAAATAATTTTAGAAAGTATTTTAAACCCCAACCCTGCATGAACCGAATAGACCGTGTTACTGCCATTTTGATTCAACTGCAATCTCGCAAAATTGTGAAAGCACAAGACATTGCCGAACGATTTGACATCAGTTTACGAACTGTTTATCGAGACATCCGAACGCTTGAAGAAGCAGGAATTCCCCTCATTGGCGAAGCGGGTGTGGGATATAGCATGATGGACGGGTACAGACTCCCACCCGTGATGTTCACGAAGGAAGAGGCAACGGCATTTTTGACGGCGGAAAAAATGGTCGAAAAACTGACTGACCCTTCCACGCAGGAGAGTTATAAATCTGCGATGTATAAAGTTCGGGCAGTTTTGAGGACATCCGAGAAGAATTATTTAGAGAATATTGAGGAGCATATTCAAGTATATGAAACTTCATCTTTACCCAAAAACCGTCATGAGAACCATAATTTGCAGGATATTTTAAAAAGTGTTGCCGAGAAGACCGTTTTGACTATTGAATATTTTGCCAACCATACCCAAGAAGATACTTCACGCAACATTGAACCCATCGGAATTTATTTTTCGGGAAGTTATTGGCATTTAATTGCCTATTGCCAACTGCGACAAGATTATCGAAATTTCAGGATTGATAGAATTACTAATATTAACCCTACTTCGCTTATTTTTCAGAAAGAACATTTGTCTTTAAAATCCTATTTATCCCAAATTTCAACCGAGGAAAAACTGCATACTATCATTATTAGGGTTGAAAAAAATGCCGTAAAATTGATGGGTGATGAGAAATATTATCGTGGATTTGTTTCCCAAAAAATCGTTGATAATCAAGTAGAAATGACTTTTCTTACCTCCTCAATCATGGGTTTTGCCCGTTGGTTTTTGTTTTTGGGGGATATGTCAGAAATCATCAGCCCTGATATTTTGAGGGAAGAAGTGAAAGAAATTGCGGAGGGGATTTTGAAGAGGATGAGCTAATACAATTGTTGAAATAGATTTCAAAGCAAAGGGGTGTTCATTAAAATTAATGAACACCCCTTTTTTGTAAAACTATGATGAGATAATTTATTTCTTCGATAAAGTTTTCACCTTCTTCTCCAAACGATTAATCTTCTTGTTTTGCTCAATTACATAAAGGGTCAATTCTTCCACTTTTTGCAAAAGGATTGCTTGAGTTTGGGCAAGGTCGATACCTTCTCTGTTTACGTCTGCCGTTGAAGGTACGTCTGGCAAGTGTTTGTTTAATTTGATGTATTCCGAAACTTCACTCAAAGTGCGGAGTTTATAGTTTTTATCAAAGACAAAATCTGCCCAAAAACCACCACCAGCCGTAGCTACACGCACTTTTTCAGTAATTATACCACCGCCCACTGCCATCGTATAACCAGTAGGAAGCGTTAAAGAAGGAGAGGCAGGTCCCACAATGATGCCAGTGGGAAAACCAACGGGTACTTGGGCATTAGATTTTTGAACTATGGCAATTCCAAGTATTAACGAGAAGTAAAGTATCTTTTTCATGTTTTAATTTATTTTAATTTTAGTTCTGAATAAAGTTAAAAAATATACAGCGAAATGACAAGTATTGATACTGCTGAATTTGGTATTCAAGGGAGATAATTATTGTTCGGTCATTTTTAATCAATTATATACCCAATATCAGCCCTAAAATGTTTGTCGATACATTGACGGGGCAATGTACGGATTTAGTTGTTTTAAAATCACCTGAAAGCCTGGTTGGAGTTCAATGAATTTTCCTACGGTATATTGGGCGGTTAAATCTCCATAAGATACACATGTATTGGCGATATTAACCGTGGAAGTCAGCGAATTAAATGCCACGCCCAAGCAACGACTGCCAAGATTAAGTTTTTAGACAAAGATGACATCCCCAGTTCAATGAAATATTCTGATAACGGCATTGATTTTCAGGGAAATACAAAAGATGGTTTTGGAATGCAAAGCAACAAAAAACGGGTGCAACAACTGGAAGCCACACTCAATGTAATAGAAGATAAAGGCTTGAAATATTTGATTTCGTTTTGACAAGGAGAAAAAATGCTCTCTAAACTAATAGAAAGCCTTTTTGTGAAAACAGTAATTTCTCCTACATTTTATGCACATCTCCATCAAAAATACCAATGGTCAAACCCACAAATATTAACATTATACAAGCAACAATTTTCAAGGAAAAGTTTAGTAAATTTTTCATAATTTGAGAATGTTTATTTTATTTTGAAATTAACTCCAATATTGAATCCTATTTTGTTTGGTTTTACTAACAACAGCGAATTATTATCACTCTGTTGATTCAGGGAATAACTAAAAGTTGGCTCAATGAAAATGTAGGCATTATCGCCAATTTGTCGAGTGATTCCGTAAGCAAAGTTGGCAAACCCGTTTAATTCGTGATTCCCATTCAATCGGTACGCTGCCTCCCCACCTACGCTTACATAGTGCGTAAGAGATTCGCCCCGCAGGAACATATATTGAACCTCAATTTTTGTGCCTAAATAATTAGCAACCTGCGAATAAGTCTTATTCAATTCTGCAAAACTTATGTCAATACCCTTGTTATCAGCGGGTTGCACTACCAATGAGTCAGTCCTAACTCGGTAACTAATGCTATGATTGGTTTTCGTGAAGGTCAATCCTGTACGCAATTTGAATTTATCTGAAAGCGTAAAAACCAGCCCCGCCTGAGTGTAAAAACCCACTCTGTCGCCATCATCATTTACCGAAATATTATGCACATAATTGGCATCATTTCCGTTGGGCGTGATAGTATAATAATTGAGCAAAGGCATCGCACTGGCATAGAATTCCAAGGGTTTTCGTTCCTTAAAATACACTTCCTCTTTCGGAACGGTAACGAACTTTAACTTTGCCGTTTTGAAATGATTTGCCAATAATTCGTAAGATTTTGTCTCTAAAATTGACAAAACATTTTTACGCTCACTTACGGTTTGGGTACTATTAAATGATACGCTTTTCGGTTCGAATGTATTGCTTGAATGTTGAAAAATAGTCAAATTCTTATTATTCGGTCTAACTATTGAGTTATCGGTTATTATCGAATTAGATTGTTGAGCGTCTAAAGAGTTTAATGGGTTTTGAGAAATATTATTT
>JBBRMR010000121.1:0-10304 GCA_038230735.1 Cytophagales bacterium | reverse complement strand
TAATTAAACTAATCACAATAAAATTCAGTGAAATTAATTTTGCTGAAAATCCGAAATCAAAAAATGGGAAAACCAACAGGATTTTTAGAAGTAACCAGAGAAACTCCTAAAAAAAGACCCGTCACCGAACGTGTCCTTGATTATAAAGAAATAGATATTGACCTTTCAGCGGGAAAAGTAAAAGACCAAGCCAGTCGTTGTATGGACTGTGGCGTGCCTTTTTGTCATAGTGGCTGTCCCCTCGGAAACATCATTCCAGAGTTCAACGATGCTGTTTATGACCAAAACTGGGCGTATGCGTATGAGATTTTATCTTCTACCAATAATTTTCCAGAATTTACGGGTCGTATTTGCCCCGCCCCCTGCGAATCTGCGTGTGTGTTAGGCATCAACAAACCTCCTGTTGCCATTGAATACATTGAGAAATCAATCATTGAATACGCTTTTGGGAATGGCTTAGTAAAACCCAATATTCCTTCAAAACGGACTGGCAAAACAGTCGCTGTTATTGGCTCTGGTCCAGCAGGAATGGCTACGGCTGCCCAACTGAACAAGGCTGGTCATAGCGTTACGGTTTTTGAGCGTGCTGATAAAATTGGAGGATTATTACGTTACGGTATTCCAGATTTCAAGTTAGAAAAATGGGTAGTCCAACGCCGTGTGGAGGTAATGGAACAAGAAGGGGTTGTTTTCAAAACCAGCGTAAATATTGGTGTGGACATCAAAGCCGATGCTTTATTAGAAGATTTTGATGCCATCGTTTTATCGGGAGGTTCAACAATTCCAAGAAATTTACCAATTCCAGGGGCAGATTTGAAAGGCGTTTATCCAGCCATGGAATTTCTTTCACAACAAAATAAAAGAGTTGCTGAAATTGAGAGAACTGCCAATCATGCGGGGCAATCGTACCCGATGGGAGAACTTTTGGCAACGGATAAAAATGTGGTGGTAATTGGTGGGGGTGATACAGGCTCAGACTGCGTGGGAACATCAAATCGTCATAGAGCGAAGTCAATAACCCAAGTAGAAGTAATGCCAATGCCTCCGACTGAACGTGCATCTCAAACGCCTTGGCCCAATTGGCCCATGATGTTACGTACCTCAACGTCGCATGATGAAGGGGCAAATCGTCATTGGTCAATTGCCGTTCAAGAATTCGTTGGTGATGCCGATGGAAACTTGAAAGGTTTGAAATTAGCGGATATTGTGATGGAAGTAAAGGATGGAAAAGCCAGTCAAGTTCAAACCAATCAGCGTGAAATACCTGTTGAATTGGCATTGATTGCAGCAGGTTTTCTACATCCACAAAGAGAAGGTTTATTGGCTCAATTAGAAGAGAAAGGGTTGGAATTTGACGAAAGAGGTAACGTAAAAGCTCCTCAATATCAAACAGCGATTGACAAAGTTTTTGTGGCAGGCGATATGCGTAGAGGGCAATCATTAGTAGTTTGGGCAATTTCAGAAGGCAGAGAAGCCGCTCGTGCAACCGATATTTTCTTGATGGGCGAATCTACTTTGGAAGCAAAAGCACTTTCGAGTTTTGCAGTAGCGTAATTTTTGTCAAAGGTGAATGGTTAAGGGTAAAAAAAACGGCATTTGTTCGTCCGAACAAATGCCGTTTTTTATGAATTGCAGTAAAATCTTTGACCTTTTGACCCTAAACCTTTAACCTTTTATGCCTTTTTTCCATTCTTCAAAATAGCGAAAAATTCAAGAGCAAATCCTGATAAAATGATGATTGGTCCAAGGGTTAAGCCCAAAAAGCCAAAACCAAATTCTGATTTATCAAGGCTCATTACGAAGAATCCAATAAGAATAATAGCAATTCCAGCTATCATTAGCATATAATTAATTTTTCCAAAAGGTAATTTTTCTTTGTTTGTCATGTTTTTGTTTATTTGAAAGGCAAAACGCCATTTTTCTATAATTAAATTACTCAATACAACTCATCGAGCGATAACTTCAAATACCGTTCCACGGATTGGAAAGTGCTTAAAATGCCTATCAGCGTGCCAATAATCAAGATTCCGATGATTAAGGCAATCAGTTTCCCTGTTTCTTGTAACATTCCTAATCCTTCAATTTGTTGAACTGCCAATTGTTGCAAAAGTATTAATAAAGTACAAGCTACCAATCCGCTAATCAATCCTTGCAAAGCTCCTTTGGTTACGAATGGTTTACGAATAAATCCATTGGTAGCTCCAACCAATTGCATACTTCTAATCAAAAATCGTTGTGAATATAGCGACAGTTTGATAGTATTATTGACCAAAATCACGATTATTGATAACAATAAAACTACAAAAACTGATAGAACTAAGTAAATTTTTGAAATATTTTTATTGACCTCATCCACAAAATTTTCAATGTATGCTACTTCATGAACCCCCGAAATCTTTTCTAAATCAGCCTTTATTTCTTTTAATCGAACTTCATTAAAATATTCTTCTTTGATTTTCACTGAATAGAGATTTCTCAAAGGATTATTATTCCCCAATAATTTACGGTAATCTTCACCCGATTCTTGAATAAATTGCTTGGCAGCCGCTTCCTTGGAAACAAAGTTAATTTGCGGTGAACTATCCTTTTTCAAAACAAATTCACGTTTAGCCACTAATTTAAAAATAGAATCTAAATGACTGGTTGTTAGGTCATTATCCAAATAAATTTGAACTTCTACGTTCTGTTTTACCAATTCTGCCAACTTACGTGCATTGAGGGTCAATAAGCCACAAAGTCCAATCAAGAACAGGGCAATCGTCAAACTAATGATGACCATTGCATTTGGGGTACTACCTAATTTTTTGAATTTAGACATGGATTAATTTGTAAGTCGTATGTCATAAGTAGCAAAGTCTTATTCAACGAAAACTAAGGTTAAACAAAATTACTATTTTTTATTACTTAATTAGCTTGATTAACGCTTTTTAACAAGAAAGCCAACATTTAGTGCTGGCTTTCTTTAAAATATATCATGTAAACATATCAATTCCTTCTATCGATTTCATCCCTTATTTTAGCTGCTTTTTCATATTCTTCATTGCTCAAAGCTTCTTTTAGCATGGTATTCAAGACATCAACTGGATTTTCTTTCAATAATTCACCAAACGGCTTATTTGGTTTAGCTTCCTCTTCAATATCATCAATCAAGTCATCTTTCCCCGCTTCATTTATAGAAATTCCAGCCTCTGAAAGCACATTTTCATACGTGTAAATAGGCACATTAAAGCGTAATCCGATGGCAATAGCATCAGAAGGACGAGCATCTACAAAAGTATCTTTGATGCCATCTGAACAATGAATTTTTGCAAAGAAAACGCCCTCTTTGATGTCTGTGATGGATATTTCAGTAACGGTATAATGAAATGTGCGAGCAAATGACTTGAATAAATCATGCGTCATGGGCCTGTTTGGCTCTATTTTTTCTATTTCAATAGCGATTGCTTGTGCCTCAAACATCCCAATAATAATGGGTAATCTTCTTGGTCCGTATTCTTCCCCTAAAACCAAGGCAAAAGAACCCGTTTGCGATGAACTCGGCGAAAGCCCTAATATTTCTAATTTAATTTTATCCACTTTGTTGTTGTAATTTTTAATGAGTTTTGATTTGGTATGAGCAATTAGGTATGAGTCATGAGCTCTAAGGTGTAAGAAAGTAATTATATAACTTGTTGCTCACTCCTCAAAACTATCATCCAACAAAGATATAAACCTTAAAATTTTTAAAAAAGTTTTCTTTCTATTCATTCAAAATAAAATACCCCTGAAATCAAATTTCAAGGGTATTTTTATTTATGATTTACGATTTAGTAAATTTCGCTTTAAGATTTCAAGAATCTATCATTAAATTGATTTTATCCAACCTCTACATTACAATGCTTTAACCGCTGCAGTTAATCGAGGTAAAATATCAAAAACATCACCCACAATGCCATAATTTGCGGCTTTGAAGAATGGTGCTTCGGGGTCTTTGTTGATTACCACAATCACTTTTGACGAATTGACACCCGCCAAATGCTGAATAGCTCCTGAAATACCCGCTGCAATGTATAAATTTGGAGAAACTTTAATGCCAGTTTGTCCTACGTGTTCTGAGTGAGGTCTCCAATCAAGGTCAGAAACGGGTTTTGAACAAGCCGTAGCCGCTCCAAGAGCGTTGGCAAGGTCTTCCACAATCGCCCAGTTTTCAGGACCTTTCAAGCCACGACCTGCCGATACTACTAAATCCGCTTCGGGTAATAAAATTTTACCTGATGTCTTATGTGTCCCCGTAACTTTTACGGCAAAATCAGCGTCACTTAAAGTAGGCGTAAATGCTTCAACGCTCGCTGAGTTACTTGATTCTACCACTTTGACAGCATTTTTCTTGATGGCGATAATTTTTTTATCACCTTTCATTTCAACTGTGGCAAAAGCCTTGCCCGTGTAAATACTACGAGTAACTTTGAAACCGTCTGAAATATTTGGCAATTCCGTTACGTTAGCAACAATTGATGCTTTCAATTTTCCTGCCACACGTGCCGCAACGGCATCACCCAAAGAAGATTTTGATAAAATAACAATTTCTGCACCTTCCTGTGCCACTGCCGAGGCAAGTACATCTGAATAGGCTTGAATATTATCCGTAGCCAAACGAGCATCAGTAGCATGAAGCACTTTCATAGCTCCGAAATTACCCGCCTTGGCTAATTCGCTTTCTGTAGCTGTACCAATGGCTAAAACCGTGGCAGTTGTACCCTTCATTTTGGCAACCTCAGCCCCATAATAAACGGCTTCGAGCGATGATTTTTTCAACGCTCCATTATCTATTTCTGTGAATATTATAACTGACATTTTTTATTTTCGGTTAAAGGTGAACGGTAAACGGTGAACGTAAAATTGGACATCAAATCCGTTTACCGTTCACCTTGCACCGTTTACCAAATATTACAATACTTTCGCTTCGCTTCTTAACAAAGCAATTAATTCTTCGGCATTTTCTGCCAAAATCATCTTACAAGCACCTTTTGGAGCGGGTAACATGAATTTTTCTGGGGTTGTCATATCCTCACCAACGGGTTCAACGACTCTCATAGGCTTTGTACGAGCCGTCATAATACCACGCATATTTGGGATTTTCCATTCTGCAATCGGTTCTTGACAACCCAATACTAAGGGAAGTGAAGCCTCAATATCTTCTTTTCCACCATCAATTTCACGAGTAATTTTGGCGGTATTTCCTTCAATTTCCAATTTCATAACGGGCGATAATGAAGGAATTCCCAACATTTCACCAACCAATCCATGCACTACGCCACTGTTGAAGTCAATTGATTCACGACCCATCAAAATAAGGTCATATTTTTCTTCGGCGGCAATCAATGCAATTTGTGTTGCCGTAAAATAAGAATCTTTTGGCTCACAATTTACACGGATAGCATCATCTGCCCCAATGGCTAAACATTTACGGATAACTTGCTCAGAATCAGCCTCTCCGACGTTCAAGACCGTAACCGTTCCACCGTGTTGTTCCTTCAATTCCACGCCTCTGGAAAGGGCATAATCGTCATAAGGACCTGTGATATAAGTTACTCCCGCTTTATTAAATTTGGTATCTCCGTCCGTAAACGATATTTTCGCTGTCGTATCGGGTACGCTGGTAACACAAACTAAAATTTTCATTGGTTTTTATTTAATTTTCAAATTACAACGTAATATTAGTGAATAAATTTAAAAATAGTATGCTTGCATACCATTTTTTCTAAAAAATATTTTCATGCAAAACCGATTAGAAATATTACGCCAATTTGTGGCAGAAGAACCACAGGACGCTTTCAATCATTACGCTTTGGCAACAGAGCTTTTGAAAACTGATAAAAACGGATCAAAAGATATTTTTGAATATCTTATTCGCCATCATTCCGACTACTTGCCAACTTATTACCATTTAGGAGCTTTGTATGTGGAAATGGGTGAAAATGAGGATGCCCAACAAACCTATTTGCAAGGAATTGAATTGGCAAAAACACTCAAAAATGATAAGACTTTAAAGGAATTGAAGGGGGCTTATCAGATGTTTTTGGATGAATTGGCGGATTGACTCACAAATTCCTCCCTGCCACAAACCCAGTTGTCCAAGCCGCTTGAAAATTAAATCCTCCCGTAACTGCATCAATATCAAGGACTTCTCCCGCAAAGAAAAGTCCTTTGATGAGTTTACTTTCCATAGTTTGCGGATTTATTTCCGCTAAATCTATCCCTCCGCAGGTTACAAATTCTTCTTTAAAAGTGGTTTTTCCTTGTACTTTATGCGATGAATTAAGAAGATTTTCTATTAATTTATGAATATGTTTTATCGTCAAATCAATCCAACGGAGGTTTTCGTCAATTTCTGAAAGCTCACAAAATTTCTTCCAAAGTCGAGCAGGTAAATCGAATAATTGATTGGATTGAATCAGTTTTTTAGGATTATTTTTTTTATAAGTCAAGAAAAATTCTCTAACTTGATTTTCGTTTAAATCAGGAATCCAGTTGATTAATATTTGAAAATCATAATGCAATTCGGCTAAATCTCTTGCTCCCCAAGCGGATAATTTTAGTATAGCAGGGGCAGAAAACCCCCAATGTGTAACCAGTAAAGCCCCGTCTTGTAATAATTTTTTGCCAGCCACTTTCACCGTTGCTTTGGGTACACTCACCCCAGCCAGTTCGTGAAAAGGAGAGTTGGGAACATTGAAGGTAAATAATGATGGAACGGGTGGAATAATAGTATGTCCAATATCCATAAGCCATTGATAACCAGTAATATTAGGGCTTCCTCCCGTAGTGATTAAAACCGAATCCGCTTCTATGATTTCGCTATCTAATAGTTCTAATCCTTTAATTTGATGGTCTATAATTAGAATATTTTTTACCCCAAATGAAGTCCTAACATCAACGCCTAATTTGCGAGCTTTTTGTTCCAAAGCCTGAGCAATCGTTTCTGAATTATCAGTAGTGGGAAACATTCGCCCATCGGATTCTATTTTTAAGATAACTCCCTCATTTTTAAACCATTCTATCGTATTTTGTAGATTGAATTGATTGAATAAAGACTTCAAAAAAGTGCCTCCACGAGGATAGGATTTAGAGAGTTTTTTGTTATCCATACAGTCGTGGGTAACGTTGCAACGTCCTCCACCTGAAATACGAACTTTATTCAAAACTGTTCGATTCTTTTCTAAAAGTATTACTTTCGCAGTGGGATTGTTTTCGGCAGCCGCAATTGCTCCGAAAAAACCCGCAGCACCTGCACCAACTACAATTATTTGTTTTCTTTTCATATTACCACAAAAGTATTTTAATATTTGCCACGAAGGCACGAAGACACAATGTTTTTTCAATTATTTACTAAAATCTGACCGTTAATAAAAATGGGTAAAATAAAGTTTTTGTTTTTTCTTCTTCTTTTGGGCATTTTCCTTTACTATTTTGGGAAGCCTAATCCGATGAATTCTTTGAAATCAGATTTCAATAAAATCTTAGGCAATTCTTCCCAAAAAGAAAAAGAACCTTGGACACGTGAAGGCAGGGGCGATACCTTGGCGAGCGATAATGGTTCGTTGCAAAAGAAAATTGAAGACATTGTTTCTGATAAAAAGAAGGAAGTTGAAACCTCCATTTTTGATGCAATTAAGCGTGGTGTACTCGGAAATGATAAAGCGAAAGATTCGGAGGCACCGTCTTCGAGTGATTTGGATAAATATATTCCATCGGCTAAAACCAATACTGAAATTGTGCGACATAAAGCATTCATTTTAAGTTATCAGGAGGAATATGAAATTGCTTCGTGGGTATTGCATAGGCTCGTGAAGGAAGCGGCTTACGGACGAGAAGGTCGCTCGAATGAGTTTTTGCCCGACCCTTTGGTGGAATCGGGTTCAGCCGTAACGCAGGATTATTCACGGTCGGGATATGACCGAGGGCATCTTTGTCCTGCAGGAGATTTTAGGCACGACCGTGAAATGGAAGATGAAACTTTTTATATGTCCAATATGTCACCCCAAGTGCCAGATTTTAATCGTGGTATTTGGAGTGATTTAGAAAATAAAGTACGTTCATGGGTAAAAAAGCGTGGTGAACTTATCATCGTTACGGGTCCGATTTTGAAAAAAGGTTTGCCAACCATCGGGCGAATGAATCAAATAGCCATTCCCGAAAAATTCTATAAAATTATCTATGACCCTGCAAATGAGGAGGCTATCGCATTTTTGTTCCCCAACGAAGGCTCAGTAGAATTAGTGAAATCCTTTACCGTGAGCATAGATGAATTGGAGGCTTTAACTGGAATAGATTTTTTCGCCAAACTACCCGATAACTTGGAACAGAAAATTGAGACTAAGAATAATGTGGATAATTGGTATTGAGGTTTTAAATTGGAGGATATCGCTTTGCAGTCATGAGAAGTTGCCTTAAAATAATACGGTCAGCATTATTCAAATCTAATAATTTTACGGTAGCCTGACCAATGTGAGTGGTAGAGAAAATTTCACCATGATTAATTTCAAAATGTTGAAACCAATTGTCTATTCGTGGATTAAAAAGACGGATAAATTCTAAATTTTTGTTCAAATAAGTTCCAATATCAGCAGCTTTCATGCGGTTACAAGTGCCACAAGAAAGAGCAAGATTATTCAAAACCGTTTTGCCCTCATGTCGTAGGCTAATGATATGGTCAATTTCAAACGGAAAGAAAAAATCTTCTTGGTGAATAAGACAATATTCACAACAATGGTCAGCTCGCTCTTTAACTTTTTGACGAATTGCTTCGGAAATGTATCGACTTATGCGGCACTTAGTTGAATTCGGGCGTGAACTTTTGCTAAAGCAATTAGATGGTCAAGTGCCAACAGGCGGTCAAGCTCATAGTTTTCGTCAGCACTAAGATTACTATTTTGATTTTTTTCTAATAGAACACTTAGCCTTTCGCAACTTGATTGTGAAGGCTTTAAATTAACAACCTTGGAAGGGTCGAGTTGAGCTAACAATACAGCTACCTCATCATAAGCAGGAATTGCAGTCATAATATTCTTTGTTTCTAACAAATTTAGATTATTTATTTCATTCTAACAATTTACGTTTGGTTTTTGTATTTTGAGATTAAATTTGTTGAATTTATTGGTGTTATCACGCTCGGAATAATCAATGAATTAACTAAAAGACCCAAAACCTAACATTATGGATTTAATAATAGAATTGCGTACTCATGACTCTTTTTATGATGAGGCAAAAAAGCAAATAATTGCAATAATGAGTCCCAAATGCTCTCCCTTCATTAAAATAAAATTGCTTTATGTTCTTTTATACGACTATAAAATCGATGAGAAAGGGTTTCTATATTATGAATTCCTTGAAATTGACATAAAACCTTGTTACGTAGTTTTGAAAGGAATGCAGTTACATTGGAAATCGGAAGATGATACGATTGTATTTCCAAGTGATGATATTTCTAACAAAAAGATAACTTTTTCGATAGAGAATATTCCTTCTAATGAAGAAATACAAGAAAAGTTTGCGAGACATGAATATTTATGGAAGCGAGAGAAAACGGAGTATTTAATTGATAAAAAGCACTATCGTTTTAAAATAAAGGAATTTGGTTGGTTTGGTTCCTCCTTTCCAGATATTACTATTAAGATAAAAAGTACAGCTTCCTTAGACTGTTTAGATGTTGTGGTCGGCAAAGCCATTTCAACTTTTAATAAAGAAGGTGAAATAAATGAAGGTGAAAATGGCTTGGTACATTATTTTGATTCTAAGAAGAAAAAGAAAGATGTTTATTCCTATACAATAGATACAGGTTCTTCCTTGATAGGTGGTGTAGAAGCAATTTTAAAAGACTTGAATGATTCTGATTTAGATATTGAAGTGGTTACACTTGGTTGAAATTCGATTTAATTACAATAAAATAAATGCTACAAATAAAAAACATACAAAAAACCTACGGGAATTTGACCGTATTGAAAGGGATAGATTTAACGATAAATCAAGGCGAAATTGTGTCTATCGTGGGGGCTTCGGGTGCGGGTAAGAGTACGCTTCTGCACATTGCAGGTACGCTTGACAAACCTGATGCTGGGCAAGTTTTCATTGCTAATCAAGAAGTTAATTTGTTGAAAAACAATGAATTAGCAAAATTTAGAAATGAAAATTTAGGTTTCATTTTTCAATTTCATAATCTTTTGGGCGAATTTACGGCTTTGGAAAATGTCTGTATGCCCGCATTCATCGGAGGCAAGGAGAAAGGCGTAAAAGAGAAAGGGGAGGAGATTATGGTTTTATTGGGT
>JBBRMR010000120.1:0-10367 GCA_038230735.1 Cytophagales bacterium | reverse complement strand
TATTTGGCTTGGGTGCTATCGGTGGACTTGCCGCTTTGATTGGATTAATTTTCGCTATTTTGGGTTTACTTCAACAGGTTTAAAGCCTTTCTTCATATTTTCGTTGGTCAATTCAATTATTTTCCTCAATTTCGATAATACAAATTATTATTTCCAATTTTGTCATGTTGAACGGAGTGAAACATCTGGGTTTGAATTTCATCCAGATGTTTCACTCCGTTCAACATGACAGTACCGCATATTAATTCGCCCAAAATGAGTTTCCTTGATAAAATAAAATCCATATTTCGTACAAAAGATGTGGTTGGTGAAGATACCAACGATGGAGTGCTTGACCTCGTGGCAACGGAGGAGATTTTCCATGAAGTATCACCCGTAATGGTTGAGCCAACTTACGTCCGTACCAACGAGCCAGATTGGTTAGTCAATGAGGATATTCTCAGAGATGAAGGAGTGATTTTTGGATTGTCGGGTTCAAATCCTGATGAGAAAATCTTGATTATTAAGCATTATTTTGCCCAACAAACCGCCGAAACTGACCGTATTATCGAGCAAAAAGAAGAGAAAATTGGGGAGTTGAATTATTGGGTTAATGAAAAAGAAAGTGCCGTTAAGGAAATAGAACAAAAGATTCAAGACCTTAAAAATCAGGAATTTACCGAAAACCATCACTTGCCCAGAACGGTTGTAGGTTTGCTTTTAGCATGTGGAATTGCCATTGGAAATTACTTCCTGATTGAAGAATCTTTGCGGGGACAATTTGAACAAAGTAAAGTGATTGCAGCAGGGGTTTTTATGGCGGGAATGTTTAGCCTCTTTGGGCGTATTTCTTTCCTGCATGATGAAGCAAAAGAGAGTAATTGGAAACGACTTTTGGAAGAAGTTGGAATGCCTTTGGCTTCGGCTTTCTTTGTGTTTGCTCAGATTTACGCTACGCAAACGCCCATGAAATCTTGGGCATTTTTTGGCTTTATTTTCTTTCTGTTTATGTTTTCGGGGAAATTATTATTGGGAAATCTGACCGTTTTGAAAGACGATTTAACGATTTTTCAGAAAAGAAATCAACTCCAAAAAGACAAAATCAAAAAGGTAGCAGATTGGGAAATGGAGATTTCAACACACAAAACCGAAATCGAAAAACACCGCCAAGAAAAGCAAGATGTTCTGCCCGAATTGACGAAGTTAAGCACCCAAAATTCTAAAATAAAAGCCCAAAGAGATATGTTAGTCAAGGTTTTTGAAAGTGAATATCATTTGGCGTTCCAATATCGTAATCGTTTGAGTAATAAGCAGATGCAGGGGATATTGGGTGGGGGTGAGATAGGTTGATGGCACACGGATTTTGGGGATTAGACACGGATTTATTTTTAATTATAGATTGTGCAACTATCAAATTTGATGAAGACAATAAATTATTTTTTTATCATAATTATTATAGGAGATTTTATTTTATGGTTATTTTGGATAATCACATTAAACTCCTTTCTTTATCACTTCATTGAAGTCTTTACAGTTGTTAGTATTTTTCTACTTTTAGGAGGTGTATTCTTCTTAAAATTGAAACTTAGTTTTTCAATTTTATTATCAATTCAAATCATAATCTGTGGTTGTATTTATTTCTTGAATACTCTGGTTTTTATCAATATTGACAATGAAAGTGATATTAATTTAGAAACTGTTAAGATTTATTTTCCAAATGGGAATGTATTTTTTAAACAAGATAATTTCAAAAAAAATGAAGCTAAATGGATTATTGAGTTAAAGAAAAATATGGGTGGATATTTCAAATTGGAAGTAAAAAATAATTGACAAATGGAAAGGTGTAATCCTTACTTTATCGGTTCTGGAAATGCCCAGCCTCATTTTGATACTCTTACTATTGGAAAGAATTTGAAAGTAATTCAGTATTGGAGAGTAATGAAATACCCAACCATTTAAAACCCTAAAATATGGAAGTTTTAGAAAAATTATATTTAACAGACCAGCAAATCGAACAAATCGAGGCAGGGATTTCTGTTACTATTCCTGCCACCGAAGACGAATTCTTAGAATTTGCCTTTGAGACACCTTACCGAGTCGAATTTCTTGAAGATAAAATAATAATTATGGGTTTAGCCAGATTTTTACATGAGTTGATGGTGATGTACTTTGGGTCGCTATTGTCAAACTATTACAAAACAAAACAGGGATATTACGTGGCGGGTAGTAACGTTGGTATTAATATGAGGGGTACGAAAAAGTATTTGAATCCAGATATGGTTGTTTTGAAGGGATTACCCACTTTCAAAGGCAAATCAGAATCAATTATTACGAATCCTCATTTGGTGGTTGAGGTATTTTCTCCTTCAACTCGTGGATATGATTTAGATATAAAGTTGAATTTATACCTCAAAATAGAATCGCTACAATTTTTGGTTTTTGCGGATATTGATGAAAAAGTAGTAATGGTTTATCAAAGAAGTAATGACGGGAAATCGTGGTTGTATAGGTATTATGATTTACCCGAAGAAATCGTAAATATTGATGGATGCGAAGTCATTTTGAAAGAAATTTTTGATAGCCTTCCAAACCTTGAACAATTAGATTGAGTAAACATGAATAAAATAAATACTCCAAAGGATTCTGGTGAGCAGTTACTTCTTCAACAAATCGTTGAATTAATTGAAAAAACTAAGTATCAAGTAGCTGTTCAGATAAATAGTGGAGTTACATTATTGTTTTGGCAAGTTGGGAAACACGTTAATAATTTTATCCTAAATAATCAACGAGCAGAATATGGAAAGCAAATTGTATCGATACTTTCGGCACACTTGGTTTCCCAATATGGGCGTAATTATGAAGAAAAGAATCTTCGTAGAATGCTCCAATTTGCAGAGCAATTTACTGATTTTGAAATTGTCGTGCCTCTGGCACGACAATTAAGTTGGTCGCATTTCATATTGTTATTGCCTCTAAAAAGTCAGGATGCAAAAATGTTCTACGCTCAAAAAGTTGTCAATGAATTATT
Source organism: Cytophagales bacterium (assembly GCA_038230735.1). Classification (GTDB taxonomy): domain Bacteria; phylum Bacteroidota; class Bacteroidia; order Cytophagales; family Spirosomataceae; genus Arcicella. Next base: position 7,360 of record JBBRMR010000120.1, on the reverse strand, counting down.
GGGTAAGAGAGAACTTAGAAAACAGATAGCCGATAAAGCATTTGAAAGAACTTCAATTGCCAATACTCAAATCTCGGAACAAAATCCTTTTCATAAAGATGTATTCAAAGACCCTTATTTCCTTGATTTTTTAGAATTGAAAGATGGGTATCTTGAAAACGATTTGGAATCGGTAATATTGAAAGAATTAGAAAGCTTTATTCTGGAATTGGGGAAAGGATTTGCTTTCATCGAACGCCAAAAAAGGATGATTATAGATGGCGAAGATTTTTATTTAGACCTTTTGTTCTATCATAGAAAGTTGAAGCGTTTGGTGGCAGTAGAATTAAAAATCGGTAAATTTCATGCCAAACATAAAGGGCAAATGGAATTGTATTTGAAGTGGCTAAATCGTTATGAACGCCAAGAAGGAGAGCAAAGTCCAATAGGGTTAATTTTATGTGCTGAAACAAGCAGAGAACAAGTAGAATTGCTTGAAATGGATAAAGACGGAATAATGGTAGCTGAATATTGGACAGAATTGCCACCGAAGAAAGAGTTAGAAAATAGATTACACAGAGCCTTAATTGAGGCTAAGGAAAGAATTAGTAGAAAACAAATTTAGAGAAATTATAACCTATTGTAAACACCATGAAAAAATACAAAAATACCGTTTTCGCCATATTAGGAACATTAGCTGTCATTTATATCATTGTAGGCGTAGTGAGCCATTTTATGCTCGTGAATACTTTGGCAAAACCAGTGGTTTCTCAGATAAATTTGCCTGTTGGAGGTGGAGGAATCAAAACCGAAGTTCTCGAAAAAAATGTAATTGAAATAAAACTTGTTGGCAATCAAGAGTTTACCTATAAAACGATGAATTCGGCAGAATCAAAGCCATTAGTTATTGATTCACAAGTGTTTGATAAAGAAATTAATCCAACCATAAAACAGATTGGAAAGAATAATGTCGTAATAAAATTGCTTACTGGCGAAGTAGAAAAATACAAAGACATCGTGGATATGCTTGATTTATTTACTAAAAACGACATCAAAAAATATGCAATTTTAAAAGACAATACCGCTCAATAATAATGAACGAAAATACCCCTCCCTCGCATACCGAAAACTACGATTTTCAACATGGCTATCACAGCGGATTGGAATCAGTTGATAAAAATACTTACGAAGGCTATTTGTCTTCACAGGTCAATTTTGAGTGGCTTAGTCGACAATTGGTTGAAAAACGTCAGGAACTTTCTGATGTGGACAAAGTGATTGACCACGTGAAAGTACGTTTCAAAGAGGCTTATGATGGACTCCAAGACCGTATTTTGAAGGTAAGTTTGGCAGGAAAAAATAAGGACCGAACCGAAAGTCAATTAACTGAAAATCAGGATTCTATTAATTTTTTTTCGGCAAAAAGAAATTCGGTTGCTCATAAATATTCTCTTTTTGCAGGGATAATTTATTTGTTGGCAGGTATATCTTTTGTGGCTGGCGACTTAATTATTTCGCACGAAATTGTGGCGTATGCCCTCAATATCCGTAATAATTTCGAGGCTTGGGCTTTTGCGGTTGGTTTGGCAATGGTGTCGGTATTGTTGAAACCCGCTTACGAACGTTTGATTGAAGCTCCTTATATCGAAAATCCTTCCGTCCGCAGCAAGCGTGTATATGCGTGGTTCAAGGGCGTTACGGTGGTGTTTGCGGTGGCGACTTTGTTCATTTTGGGTTGGTTTAGATACGAAGCCTTCAAGACTGATAAGATGAAAGAAGGCGTGAATAAAACCATTAAACAGCTTCAGAATCAAGCATTTGACCCCTTGAATCCAACGGCTGCCCCTTCGCCCGCATTGACCCAGCAGATTGATGCAAAGCTGAAAATATTTGATGTTTTGAACGAAAAATTAGTGAATAGCCCTTGGGCATTGGCTTCGTTTGTGTTGTCGGGAATTTTGTTTGCTTTGGCGGGTGCAATTTGTTTGGGAATTGCCTTTCCAGTATTGCAATGTTACTGGCAAAGATGGTTGCAAATTGACCCAAAATTGAAACGTTTACGCAAGGAGAAAAAAGCATTAACGACTGATTTACAGGCTTTTGAAATAGAATTATCCGAACAAATTGTTCAAAAAAATATCTTTGAAAATGACCTTAAATTATTGCCTGATTTGGAAAATTTGCAGGCTCAAAAACAGGCTTTGCAAGAAGAAATAAAAGGCATAGAAAACGAAACACGTTTGGCAGAAACCGATGCCAGAATTGGTGCGTACAATGATGGTTTTGGCAAAGGTTCAATGGTCAGAGAGGTGATTAATGATGATGAAGTAAATCAATTTGTAAGAGAAAACTACTTTGATACCATCACTCTGGCGAGTAAAGCAAAAGCCTCTTCGGGTGGCAGTGTCATGTTCTCAAAACGCCCAACTCTGCGACCGCATCAGCAATTGAGGAAATTAATTTCAGAAGATTTTTCGGATGGTGAATAGATTAAAAAGCGGCTTGTTCCTGATTGGAGCAAGCCGCTTTTTTTTACAATTGTTCAATAGTTTTCATTGCCAAAAACATTTTATTCGATGTAGGCAATTCGATGAAGCCATAAGATTTATAAAAACTAACCGCTTTGCCATCAATTGGATCGACAATTATCGCTAAAATACCCATTTGATTCGATAAATCAAGGCACTTTTTGAGGGCATCAAAAAGTAGAATCTCTCCAAACCCTTTCCCTTGAATACTTTTATCAATCGCAATTCTTCCTAAAAGTATTACGGGCAAATCTGAATAACTCGGAGGGAGTTTTTTACTCAAATCTTTTGGCAGGTCTTCTCTTCTGATTGAATTGGCAGAAAGGGTGAAATATCCCTTCACGATGTTTTGTTCATCCACCAAAACGTTGCAGGAAGATAATTTACGTTTTATATCTTGATTTGCCTGTTTTTTTAGATAATTGTCCAATAAGTCATAACCACAACTGAAATCATTTTTGATATGAATATTCTCTAATTTCTGTATAGTCATTATCATTGGACATCCATAAATTTTGCGTGATTTGCCTTTGCTCTTTTGAGTTTTTCATTAGGCTCGGCAGGATTCAGTAAAGCATCCACAAATACTCTTTTATCCGCTAATGATTTGAGAATGAGGTTGTTCTCAAGAATAATCTCATTGGCTTCTTTGTTCACACAAAAAATAATAAATTCGGACAGATTTTTAAACCCCCTAATTTCGGAAGCATACTTAACAAACTCTTTTTGTTCTTTGCTAATCCGAACATCAATTCTATCATTAATTACAGTTGTCATATTCTATTTCGTTTTATTAAAACAAATGTACGCAAAAATACCGTACAAAATGTGGTTTTTGGAATAAAATTGAGTTGCTTAGTTTAGAAGAATCATAGGAACATTTTAAGTATCTGGATAGTTTAAGTTGAAATTATTTATAATGTCCAAAGGACTGTTAATAGTCGTCACTCGCAAGATGCGAGCGACTGAGCGAAGGCTGATTATAATTCACTTTTACGTCTAACATTATCAAAAATTAATATTTTTATTTTGGAAAGCATAAGATTATCATCTTGTGAATTATAAAAATTGCATCTTGAGCATTCAAAGCTAATTCCATTTCGATATGAAATAGACATCAATGGTGTTTCACACTTGGGACAAAAGGCTTGTAAATTTACAATATCCCAAACATTACTTGAACTATTTCACTCCCACTCCTAAGTCCATAATAGACCTTTTAAATTATCTTTTCTATAATAATAGTTGGGCAAATCTGGACTTTTAGCTTGAAACTTGTCTACAATATATAAAATACCAATTGCAATAATCAAAAAAATTATAATCCACCAAACCTTAATTTCAAAGTTTAGAAATGTCAGAATCAATGAATATAAAAAATCAACAATAACTTTGAAATAGTTACAAACTACTATTCCAAAGTTTTTACTTTTTTCAGGAAAAAATATAAAAGAGATACAAGCTATTATACCAGCTGATATAACCTTACTCCAAACAGGGTCAGACCAAATTTTTTTCACAATTTTAATAAATTTATTTAAAATCTTTTGCTGACCCTTATTGATAGATATAGGGCGAACAATATCAATCAACTATCAATAAGCCTTAGCAAAAATAACTCTCTTCATCGAAGGCTTCCCCGAAAATACACATTGCCCTTCTTCCTCAACGGCATCCAGCGTAATGCAACGAATGGTGGCTTTGGTGAGTTCTTTTATTTTTTCTTCGGTTTCGGGTGTGCCGTCCCAGTGGGCTGAGATGAAGCCTAATTCTTCGCTTTCGATGATTTTTAGGAATTCATCCCACGTATCTACTTTGTTGAAATGGCTCGCTCTGAAATCTAAGGCTCTTTGGTAAATGTTCACTTGGATTTCCTCCAAAAGATTTGCTACCGTTTCTACCACCTCCGTAATAGCGTAAGTTGCCTTTACTTTGGTATCTCTTCGGGCAATTTCTACGGTGCCGTTTGCTAAATCTCTTGCTCCAATTGCCAAACGAACGGGTACGCCTTTCAACTCATATTCCGCAAATTTAAACCCTGGCGATTGCTTGTCTGAATCATCAAATTTTACAGAAATTCCCATTTTTTTCAAAGTTGCCACGATTGGCAAAACTGTTTCTGAAATCTGGGCTAATTGCTCTTCTCCCTTGAAAATTGGTATAATTACTACTTGAATTGGGGCTAATTTTGGGGGTAAAATCAAGCCTTCATCGTCTGAATGAGCCATAATTAAGGCTCCCATCAAGCGGGTAGAAACGCCCCAAGATGTTCCCCAAACGTAATCTTGTTTATTTTCTTTAGATAAGAATTTTACGTTGAATGCTTTGGCAAAATTTTGTCCCAAAAAGTGCGAAGTTCCTGCCTGCAACGCACGTCCGTCTTGCATCATGGCTTCAATACAATAGGTTTCTTCTGCCCCTGCAAAACGCTCATTGGCAGTTTTTTTGCCTCTCAACACGGGTACAGCCATAAATTGCTCTGCAAAAGTGGCGTAAACTTCCAACATTTGTTCGGTTTCAAAAATCGCTTCTTCACGGCTTGCGTGTGCAGTATGTCCTTCTTGCCACAAAAATTCTGCGGTGCGGAGGAATAGGCGGGTACGCATTTCCCAACGCACTACGTTTGCCCATTGGTTTATCAATAAAGGCAAGTCACGGTACGACTGAATCCAGTTTTTGTAGGTACTCCAAATAATGGCTTCTGACGTTGGGCGAACGATGAGTTCTTCTTCCAATTTGGCTTCGGGGTCCACCATTAATTTTCCAGGTTTATCAGGATTGTTTTTGAGGCGATAGTGCGTAACCACGGCACATTCTTTGGCGAATCCTTCGGCATTTTTTTCTTCGGCTTCAAATAGGCTTTTAGGCACAAAAAGGGGAAAATAGGCATTTTGATGCCCTGTTTCCTTAAACATATCGTCTAAGGCACGTTGCATTTTTTCCCAGATAGAATAGCCATAAGGCTTGATAACCATGCAACCACGCACGGCAGAATTTTCAGCTAAATCAGCTCTTTTCACGAGTTCGTTGTACCACTCAGAATAATTTTCGCTACGTTTTGGTAGGCTTTTGCTCATGTTTTTTGACACTAAATTTTAAAATATTTCGTTTTAATAATAGGGGTAAATAAGACTGTAGTTGTCTTGGGATATATTAGTAAACTATTGACTTTTTATCCTCGTAAATTGCTTAATATCAAATAATTAACACACTTTTTACTTTTAGTTAGAATAGTAATAAAGTGATTCAAAAACTTTCCAAGAAGTTATTTTGTTAATGAGGTGTTAAATATCTTGCAAAGATAAGTTTTTGTGGTAAGTTTGACACGAAAATTAAACAAAACCATTAAATGAACGTCTAAATGTTATCAGACGAAGCATTGGTACAATTTTTTAAGTATTCATATTAATTAAATATAAAACGCCATGAACATCCAAAATTCCATCAAACTTTTATCAGCCGCTGTGTTGATGAGTACTGTTTGGGGATGTAGTTCCTCAAAACAGGTTGCGAAATCTTCGACATCTGAGGTTTACGATGATATGTACGCTTCGGCGGATGAATCTCGTCCTGCCTCTTTAACCAGTCGTGAAAAGTATTATAATTCTCAAAACGAAGAAGATTACACCACTCGTAATCCTGAATACCGTGGACAGACTAATAAAAATATCCAAGGTACGGATGAATACTATTCACAAAACTGGATAAATTCACGTCAGTATTATCAAAATCAAAGTCCTTATTCTGCCAACAATGGTTTCGGGTCAAATGGTGGTTGGAATTCGCCTTATAATAGCTATGGCTATGGTGGAGGATTTGGTAGTGGTTACAATAGCTGGTACGGAAATCCTGGAATATCTTTTGGTATAGGTTTTGGTAGTCGATACGGAAGTATGTGGGGAAGTCCTTTCAACTCATATAGTTCAATGGGATATGGAGGTTATGACCCTTGGGGTTCACGCTTCGGTTATGGCGGTTTCAACTCATTCGGGGGTGGTTTTTATAACCCTTACGCCTACAATCCTTACGGATATAGTAATTATTATGACCCTTGGGGATATAACAGTTATTATGGCAGAGGGTACGGAAATACCTACGTATATAACAATTATGGCTCGGGCGTAACGGGTGCAAATGGAAATTATAGCAATCCTACCAACACTACGCCCAGAACTCCACGGACAAGAGACACGTATTCATCATCCGCCTATAACGGAGACTATAATGCTAATCGTAGTGGAACAACAGTAACTCGTGGTAACAGAACGGATAATACCAATACTTCATCTGGAAATAGCGATTATTATTCTCGTCCGTCTCGTAATAATAGTAATGATACTGGAAATACTGCCACACAAAATAATAGTAATACTAACTCGAACGCTACTAATCGTTCAAACAGTTCTTGGAATTGGTCTAATGGAAATTCTAATTCGGGTAATACTACTACTAACAGCGGTAGCCGTACTTCATCTGGTTCGTCTTCTTGGGGAGGTTCATCAGGTAGTAGTTCTGGTAGTTCATCGGGAGGAAGTTCTTCTGGCGGTGGTGGCGGAGGAACACGTGGACCGAGATAATATTAACAAAACATTAACACGTAAAATCCCTCAGAAATGTATCTCTGGGGGTTTTTTTACGTTTTTAGTATAGGGGTTTAGCTTTGTTTCGTTGTCATAATGTAAATATTTCTAATCCTTTACCATAGATTTTTCAGGTTCTCTGACAGTTTTTGTGGAGTTATAAATTTTTCGTAATCTTGATAATGGAAAAGATTACTTTTTACGAAGAATTACTCAATTTGCCATCGGTTGAAATACTTGATATTAAAATTGATACTAAAATTATTACGATAG
>JBBRMR010000119.1:0-10447 GCA_038230735.1 Cytophagales bacterium | reverse complement strand
TATCATCATCCTTGAATTTATCCGTAAATTCTAATAAATTCATACCTTTGAAAATATCCATATCTATTTGATTATTAATCTATTAGGTATAAATATACAAAAAAATAGTGGTTTCAGCAAGTAAACCGTAAATTCTAAAAAATTATAAAAGAAAGTGAAATTGATATTTTGTTCATTGCTGATGATTTATTTGATTTTGTATTGCTTTGGCGTAAGATTTTGATGTTTGAGTATAAAAAAAGGCTTCCTGCGGGAAGCCCTTTTTGGGTTTTATCCATCCCTCACTCCCCCAAATACCCCACCTTCCCTCTCCTCGGAATGGTTAAAATTTGCTTTTGCCGTCCGTCTATGTAGTGGATTTTGTTGTTGATGAAAAGTCCTTGTTCTTCCAGCATTATGCGGATTTCTTTGTTGTCCCATGCGGGGATTTTTACTTTGGCATTTAGTTCAATGGCGTAGGCGGTATTTTCGTTGAGGGGGTATTCGCCATTGCCTGGTACGCCGCCTTGCATATCCCACATCCCAATGGCGGGACCTGCTGCATGACCGTGATAACCCACAGGATGCGAGTAAATTTGTGCCACTACGCCATCCTGTTCGGCTTTTCGGAGGGAAAGAGCCAAGATTTGATTACCCGTAATTCCTACTTTGAAAAAGCCCGTCATGATGTCTTGGAGGTGATTCCCTGCGGCAAAGGCTTTGGTCAAATAGTCGGGAGTATCGGTGTCTTCGGGACGTAGGACATAGGCTAATTCCTGCACATCAGTATTGAGTCGGAGGTACGTAATGCCGAAATCGCAATGCAGTAAATCGCCTGGCAAAATGACCTGTTGTTCGGGTTTATTGTCGAATCCGTAGAGTTTAGTATCGGCACGTTGTACGTCCACAGTGGGGTGAAACCAAGTGTCCAATTTCAAATCAGCAACTCGTTCTCGCAAGTACCAAACTACGTCTTCGGTAGTGGTTACTCCTGGGGTGATGACCTTTTCAGAGAACGCCTCGTTAATAATTTGGTGCGTAATTCGGTCGAGGGTTTCGTAAAGGGCAATCTCACGAGGTGTTCGAGTTTCGAGCCAGCCGACTGACAGTTTTTCGCTTGAAATAACCTTTTCCTGGATTTTGGGCGAGATATTTTGCATCAAAGCCATATATTCAGAATGTGAAAGTCCATCCGAGTGAGCATATTGTTCTGAAATATCAAGGGCAATTTTCTTCGGATTTCGCTCCTCAATCAAAGCCGAAAGGCGTTTCCATTGATTGGGCTCTTCTTCGGGCTTCCAAGCGGACTTGAAAATACTTCCCACATTATAACGAGCCACTGCCAAACACTCCAAGCCATCCTTTTCGCCTTTGTCATAAATTAACAAAATAGTCCTACGGCGGGCATTGAGCCACGTGGAGGGCAACATCGTTTTAATAATGGGGTCTTCATTGTATTCACGGGCGATGATGAGCCACATATCAATGCCCTGTTTCCGCATCAGCGAGGGCAAAACGGTTTTGAAACGCTCCTCCAATAATTGGTCTTGCACGATGGCACGGTCTTTCAAGGGCAGAATGCGAGGCATTTCTTGGGCAAAAATAGTTTGTGCCGTGAGGAGGAGGATCAGGAGTTTTTTCATCGGGGAATTATCAGATTTTATTTATTTTGAAATTATAAAACCTCCACCCTCTCCGAAGAAAAAGCCACAGCTTTATCCGCAAAAAGGGCTTTGGTAGCCGCCCAAGTGGTTTTGAATAATGGGGAATCACGATAAGCATTTAGATGTTCTTCCGAAGCCCAATGACTATACGTCAGCATAATATTTGGAGCGTTTTTATCTCGCAAAAATTCCAAATGCAAACACCCCTCAAAAGTCCTAATTTGGTGTTTTGAACGATTGAAAATTTCCAAAAACTCTTCGACTTTATCCTCTCGGAAAGTCATTCTAACGATTCTGATTAGCATAATTTGAGTTTAAAGTTGATGAGTTTAAAGTTGATGAGTTCAAAGTTGATGCGTTACTTTAAACTCATCAACCTTAAACTCGTCAACTCAATAACGCACTTTATCCATTTTCTCCTCCCAAAGTTGAAAAGCCTTTTGTGCCTCTTTCTGCCCTAATTCTTCCATTTTTATTTTGCGTTCTGAAAGCGGCAACGGGATTTCATCGTAAATAAAAGAATCATTGAAGCCCGATTTTGCGGCATCTTCACGGGTATTTCCATAGTAAACTTTATCAAATTTTGCCCAATATATCGCTCCTAAGCACATGGGGCAAGGTTCGCAAGAAGTATAAAGTTCACAGCCCGACAAATCGAAAGTTTCTAAATTCTTACAGGCATCACGAATTGCCATCACTTCGGCGTGTGCCGTTGGGTCGTTGGTAGAGGTTACTCGATTGTAAGATTCACCAACTATTTTGCCATTTTTTACCACCACTGCACCAAATGGTCCGCCCTTATCTTTTGAACTGCCTTCGATGGATAAATCAATGGCTCTTTGCATAAATTCTTCTTTTTTCATGGGGAAGTTTTAGGTTTAAAATAAATTTAATTGGTTTTGATTAACACTTTTATACATATCTTGCTGAATACTACCATCTGCCAATTTTTGCCCGCCAAAAAGATAAATTCGTTTCTTGACTGTCTGAATACAATGTTCCATTTCTTCTATCAACTTAACTGTCGGAAACCTTAAAACTGACCACCCCGTAACGCTTTCAATCTCATTATTTCTGAATTTATCATAGATTACATGGTCATAATTAGTATGAAATTCGTTGCCATCACATTCAACATTTATCTGTCCATTTTTACAGAAAATAGCAAAATCAAGAATCCAATTTTTATCATCCGTTTGAAGTAAAAATTGACGTTCAGCTTTAATTCCCTTATCAATAAATTGTTCCCAAAGAATTTCTTCCAACGGGCTTTCATTGAATAAATGGTTTAATTCTGTTGCTCTCATGATCTTTTGGAAAGTAGTTGGAATAAACAAAATTCTTCGCCCTCGATGACTGGGAATAGGTTTTGCTAATTCTTGTAATGTTCCAAAATTGATTTTGTAATACGCTTTGTGAGCTTTTTTAGAATTATATGGTTCGTCAGGGAATAGTTCTTTACGGCTCACAATTTCTACATTGTTTACCTTTGCATAATACCGAATTGTGTATTTATCATGTCCAAAAATTTTGGTATGGTAAAACGAAATATAATCCACAATTCCCTCTCGGAGATTTTTAGGGGCTTGCTTCGTTGGAATACGATACCAACCTTCATTTTGAGCAATCAAGAAATCGGCTTTGTTATTCATCAAAGCCACTAAAAAAGTATTTGGAGATAATGATTTCACGTAGAGGAATTTTATTTATCAATATTCGCAAATATAAGTTATAACCCACTAAATTTGTTCATCAACGCTAAAAAATCATTCCATGAAATTCCTCAAAATAATCGGTAAAATCCTGCTGGGTTTACTCATTTTAATCCTAATTTTATTAGCCTTCACTATTGCCCCTGTCGATAGAACGGATTATCGTGAGATGCGTTATTTTCAAGAAATGAATGCCTTACTCGATAACTGGAAGCCCACCATTGATACTTCCCCAAACTTAAAGGCTGGGTGGGCAAAAATCAATCTAACTCCCCCAAAACCAACGCCTACCGCCGGTTACGGAAACCGTGCAGGCAAACCTTATCAATCCATCCATGACTCTGTTTATGTACGAGCCATTGTACTTTCTACCTCCCAAAAACCCATCGCAATCGTCAGTTGCGATCTTCTGATTTTTCCGCCCGAAGTAACCATTTTACTGAAAGAGAAACTGAAAACCATCGGCTTCGACTGGTCGCAGGTGTATGTAGGCACAACCCATACTCACAATAGCTTGGGGGCATGGGGTAAAAATTCAGTCGGAGAATTATTTGCGGGAAAATACGACCAATCCATTGTCAATCACATTGCGGATAAGGTTTTGGAAGCAATAAAAAAGGCAAATCAAAACCTTGATGCTGCAAAAATTGGTTACGCCGAAATCAATGCGAAAGAATTAGTTTTCAATCGTTTGGTAGGGGATAAATTAGGCTCAACCGACCCTTTTGTCAGAGTCTTGAAAATCGAGAAACAAACGGGTGAAACGGCAATATTTACCACCTTTTCAGCCCATGCCACAACGCTAAATGCCGATAAAAATTTTCTCTCCGCCGATTACCCTGGCGAGTTGGTCAATCAATTAAACCAAAAAGGATATTTTGCATCTTATATGGCGGGTTCGGTGGGAAGTTCTGGACCCGTTGGCGAAGAACTGAAAGATGATTTTGTTCAGATGAAAACCCTATCAGAAGGGATTTCTACTAAGATTTTGAAGGAAATTAATAACATTAAAGTGGAAAGCATAAATCAATTATCACTCTCCGCTTTCAAGGTTTTTTTGCGTGAACCACAGGTAAGATTTGCCCAAAATTGGCGGTTCAGACCGTGGGTTTTCAAGACCCTTTTTGGCGATTATCCAGCAGAAATCAAAGCCTTAAAAATTGGTAAAAATATAATGATTGGCACGCCCTGCGACTATTCGGGCGAACTAATGCCAGAGGTCATCAAAACGGCTCGAAACCGAAACTTAAATCTCATCGTTACCAGTTTCAACGGGGGGTATGTTGGGTACATTACTCATGACCGCCACTACGACTTGAATTCCTACGAAACAAGAGTAATGAACTGGTATGGTCCACAGAATGGTGTATATTTTCAAGAAATGATTGAGAAGATTTTAAATAAGCAATGAGAGATGAGCCTTGAGGTATGAGGTTTTAGAAGCAAGTGTTGAAATTTTATACTCGCTCCTCATTGCTCACTCCTCAAACCTAATTTTAAGCCTAAAATAATATCGCAAACAAAATTTTATGAGTAAATTGCACCTTAATTCAAATCAACAGAATAAGAATCGAAAATTTAGAGTTACAAGTTGTATGTCATAAGTCGTAAGGATTTTCGACCAATGAATATTTTAAGGAAACTTTTATGATTCTTTTACGACTTAAAGACTTATGACATACGACTCCTAAAAATAAACAAAATCATGAATAATCAACCTTCAGACTACCTTCCAATCATTGTGCAATTAGGAGCGGCTTTGGCTTTTATTGTTGCAACGATGTTGGCAACGCACTGGCTCGGACCAAAACGTCATTCAAAATTAAAAGATGATGCTTTTGAATGTGGAATTGAGTCAATTGGGGATGCCCGTACACCAATTTCCGTAAAATATTTCTTGGTTGCTATTCTTTTCGTACTTTTTGATGTCGAGATTATATTTATGTACCCCTGGGCAGTAAATTTCATGGGTTGGGTAAAATCACCATCAGGTATTGCCGTTGATATGTTTATTGAAATGATGGTTTTTATGGGCTTATTATTGGCAGGGTTCATTTATGTGATAAAAAAAGGCGTTTTAACTTGGGAAAAATAGATTCAATTATCAATTAATAATTAGTATCTATACAACGACGTTGATCTACTTTTAAACTTTTAGTAGAAACGCAAAGTTTTAGAAGTAAATTAATGAACAATTAGGATAGATAATTTTTCATTGATAATTGATTATTTATAACTGTTCACTGAAAAAATGAGCGATAGAAAAATAAATACAGTTGATGCCCCCGATGGGCTGGAAGGACAAGGTTTCTTCGCTGGAAAATTAGATGATTTTGTGGGTCTTGCCCGTGCCAATTCACTTTGGCCTCTCCCTTTTGCTACCTCATGCTGTGGTATCGAATTTATGGCAACAGCGGGAGCTCACTACGATATTTCACGTTTTGGTTCGGAAAGAATGTCGTTCTCAGCACGTCAGGCGGATGTTTTGATGGTGATGGGAACAATTTCCAAGAAAATGGGACCCGTTTTGAAGCAAGTATATCTCCAAATGGCAGAACCCCGTTGGGTGATTTCTGTGGGTGCTTGTGCTTGTTCTGGTGGTATTTTTGATACTTATTCAGTGCTTCAAGGCATTGATAGGATTATTCCTGTCGATGTGTATGTGCCAGGATGTCCACCCCGTCCCGAACAAATTATTGACGGTTTTATGCAGATTCAAGAAATTGCCAAATCTGAACAAAGAAGAAGAAGAGAATCACCCGAATACACAGCCCTTTTGGCTTCTTACGGAATCGAATAATGACTAACGAACAAATAGCACAAGATTTAGTCGCACAATTTGGCGAAGAACGGATTTACGGTATCATGGAAAATTACGAACTTTTGAACGTAACCACCACCACCGAAACCATCATTCCCTTGATGCACTATTTATACCAACATCCCACGTTCAAGTTTCAGTTTTTGACGGATATGGCTGGAATCCATTTTCCAGATGTAGCAGGACATGAATTTGGTGTAATTTACCATCTTCACAGCCTTGAAAACAATGTGCGATTGATTATTAAACTGTACGTTCCCAAAGAAAGTCCAATCGTACCAACCCTCACTGCCTTGTACGCAAGTGCTAATTGGATGGAGCGTGAAGCCTTTGATTTTTACGGAATTATCTTTTTAGGACATCCCAAATTGGAAAGAATCTTGAACATGGACGATATGGATTATCACCCAATGCGAAGAGAATATCCCTTGGAAGATGCCACTCGTGAGGATAAAATTGATGCCCTTTTTGGACGATAAAATATTAAATAATGGCTGAAATAGCATTAGTGTCTAACCCGAATGTGGGTTTAGAAAAGGCACAAGAAAATAAAAAATACGTTAACGACCTTTCAACGCTTAATTTAGGTCCGACACACCCCGCAACGCACGGTATTTTCCAAAATGTCCTGACGATGGACGGTGAAACTATTGTGGACACCGAGCAAACCATTGGCTATATTCACCGTGCTTTCGAGAAAATTGCCGAGCGTCGTCCATTTTATCAAATCACTACCCTTACTGACCGCATGAACTACTGTTCGTCGCCCATCAACAACATGGGATGGCACTTGACAGTAGAGAAATTATTAGGCATTGAAGTACCCAAAAGAGCCCAATACATTCGAGTAATTATGATGGAATTGGCTCGTATTTCCGACCATATCATTTGTAATTCAATCTTGGCGGTGGATACGGGTGCATTGACAGGATATTTCTACGTTTTTGAGTGGAGAGAGCATATCTACGAGATTTATGAAGAAATGTGCGGAGCGAGATTAACAACTAACATGGGACGTTTTGGCGGAATGGAGCGTGATTTATCGAAAGAAGCCATCCGTAAAATCAACGTTTTATTAGATGAATTTCCAAAGGCTTTGTCAGAATTTGAAGGACTTATCAAACGCAATAGAATCTTTATGGATAGGACTATTGACGTTGGTGCAATATCATCAGAAAGAGCCTTGAATTATGGTTTTACAGGACCAAATTTAAGAGCAACGGGTATTGATTATGATGTAAGAGCTATGAATCCATATTCATCTTATGAAGATTTTGAATTTGAAATTCCCGTAGGAACAAAAGGCGATACTTATGACCGTTTCTTGGTTCGTGGCGAGGAAATGTGGCAAAGTTTGAGTATTATCAAACAAGCTCTTCAAAACCTACCCGAAGGACCTTATCATGCCGATGCTCCACATTATTACTTGCCTGATAAACAACAAGTTTATACCAATATGGAAGCCTTAATCTACCATTTCAAAATTGTAATGGGGGAAATTGATGCACCAGTTGGAGAAGTTTATAGTTCCGTAGAAGGGGGTAATGGCGAGTTAGGTTTCTATTTAGTATCAGATGGCGGACGGACACCCTATCGTTTAAAATTCCGTCGTCCAGGGTATATTTATTATCAAGCATTTCCCGAAATGATTAAAGGCTCCACCCTTTCAGATGCTATTATTACGATGTCATCCTTGAATGTAATTGCGGGTGAATTGGATGCGTAAATTTTAATAAAATGGTCAAAACTCACGATTGGGGATATTTAGCGGCTTCATCGCACTATGTATTGGCAAAGGAAATTAAATTTTCTTTGCAAGAAGGAGATATTGACGATGCCATTGAAGGACTTGATGAATTGATAGATAGTATGTCGAAAATTGCGATTCGTGAAATGCGTAGCCATTTGGTTATCATTATGATTCATATTTTAAAATGGAAATACCAACCTCAGAAACGGAGTTGGAGCTGGAAACTAAGTATATTGAAGGCACGTGATGAGATTGAGGATGTGCAAGAAGAAACGCCTTCTGTTACTAAAAACGCCATCGAAGAGGAATGGAGAAAAGCGTTTGAGAAAGCTGTCAGAAGAGCCGCTGGAGAAATGAAAATACCCGAAAAAGAAAAATGTAATTTCAAACCTGAAATGCTTACTTGGCAAGAAGTTTTCGAAAAAGAGTATTCCTTAGAAGACGAAGATTAAGACAATAATTTTCTTTAACCCTCAGAAATCATGATAGTTACAGAATGGGATAATTTGGTTGCAACGTCTTATTACGAGACCATCAGCACCATTGAAGAGCGAATCAAACAATATGATTACGATGAGGCTCTCATAGGTTTGGAACACCTTTACGAAAGCATGGCTAAAAAAGATAAGCGAGAGTGTAGAGCATTTTTAAAATTGTTGATGATGCACATTTTGAAGTGGAAAATTCAACCTCAAAAACGTTCAATTAGCTGGATTAAAACAATTAGGAATGCCCGTAATGAGATAGAGATTATCATTGAAGATACCCCGACTGTGAACAAAAAATATATTGAAGATATTTGGCAAAAAACGTTTGAATCAGCTGTTAAAGATGCCAAATATGACATGAATTTTTCAAAAAAAGAACCGCAAAATTTTAATCCTGAAATACTTACTTGGCAAGAAGTTTTTGAAGACGAATATTACTTAGAAAATGACTAATACGCAAACCATACAGTTTCCAGCTTCCACTTTGGAACAAGTACATAAAATTATAAAGCGTTATCCAGAGGGAAAACAGAAATCAGCTTTGTTGCCCATTCTCCATTTAGCCCAAGCCGAATGGAAATGGTGTTCGCCCGAAGTGATGGATTATGTGGCGGGTCTTTTGAATCTTGCACCCGTGGAGGTTTATGAAGTGGCTTCTTTCTACACCATGTTTCACCTCGAACCCGTTGGTGACCATGTGATTGAATACTGCCGAACGGGACCTTGTTGTTTGATGGGAGGCGTTGAGGTTTATGACCATTTAAAATCAACATTAGGCATCCAAACGGGTGAAACTACGACTGATGGTAAATTTACCATCAAAGAAGTTGAATGTTTAGCCGCTTGTGGTTGGGGACCAGTTTTCCAAGTTCGTGAAAAATATTATATGAATTTGACAAATGAAAAAGTAGATGAGATTATTGAGGAATTATCAAAATGATATACGATTTGAATAATTTTGTGAAATAAAACAATCCCCGAACTATGGTAAATTTTATAAAAGATAAGCTCAGAAGACCTTATCATCTCTTGAAACATAACCTATCAGACAAGCCCACGCTTGAATTTGATTATGACTCTTTGCCATTAGTAGATAAAAACGTGTCATTGGATGAAGTCTTGAAAAATATCGAAACCCCATCAGATACACCCTATAATTTAAGAGAAAAACTTGAATTTTGGCGTGAAAATGGGTATGTAGTTTTAGAGAATGTTTTACCAAAAAACTGGTTAGATAAATTTTGGGATGAAGTAGAAGACACCATCGAAAATCATGAAAAACATACCGTAACAGCCTTGGTTCATGGTTTTAACGATTCAAAGGCTTTGCCGATGAAAGATGTTCCTAAAGAATTATTGCATACGGTTAAGTCAAGAATTAATGACTATCATAATACTTCGGTTGGAGCAAAAAGGATAATGACTCATCGTCATATCGTTACGTTTTTGAAGGCTGCTTTAGCTCCCGAATTGACGGCATTTCAGAGTCTGGTGTTTAAGTACAGTAGCCAGCAACCAACGCATCAAGATTTTCCTTGGGTAACATCCAACATTCCAAGTCATCTGGCAGCCGCTTGGATTCCTTGCGAGGATGTTCATGCTGATTCAGGACCATTGTTTTATTACCCAGGTTCACATAAAATGCCGAAATTTAACTTTGGAAGAACAGGGATTTTGTCAAAAGGTAAACTATCGTTGTTTAATCCCATTCAATTTTCGGAATATTTAGATAATAAGTGCAAGGAGTTAGGGATTGAGAAAAAGGTTTTGCTCATCAAAAAAGGTGATATTCTGATTTGGCATGGCGGATTAGCTCACGGCGGAAGTCTGATTAATAACCCCGAAATGACCCGTAAATCGTTTGTTTGCCACTATTCAACTGTAGAAGCACAACCAAAACATCGGTACGAAACTGAAAGAGAAAGTTCTGAAACATTGTATTACAATGGAGTAGCCATTTATCAAGACCCCAACAATCGCTCGGGCGAGAATGTGGTAACGGGAGGACAAGATTGGGCAGAATAGTTAAATTA
>JBBRMR010000118.1:0-11047 GCA_038230735.1 Cytophagales bacterium | reverse complement strand
CGTTTAACCGTGAGAAGTTTTATTAAAACTCGAAAATTGGAAAGTTAAAACGCCTGAGAATCGTTCAAGCGTAAAATTATGCAAGTCAAAAATTTCTACGGAGGTTGTGGGAAATTTTTGACTTTTCTTTAGTTGTAACCAGGGTTCTGAGAAGATGGGCTTTGGACTTATGAAGATATACGGCAATTTAAAGGAAGACTTGTGCGTAGGCAACGAGCTTGCTCCCACCAACTGCTACCATTCAAAACGTGCGGTGGCTTGCGACAAGAAAGTTTGGTTGGATGCAGTTGGTGAGAGTAGGCTCGTAATCATGTTCCGAAACGGTTTTCGTAGGCTCTGGCAGTGGCTTTGAGAAAATGGTTTTGGAACTCACACAGTGAAAACAGCTAAATCAAAACCGCTTTGAGCGATGTAAAATTGGATGCTAAGCATGGAATGGTGTCTTGTTGGGCTTTCTGAAGGGGGACACTATTTCGTTTTTAGCATCCAATTTGGCAGGGGATTTTTTCAGACTTTCAAGAAAATAAAGGTTGAGCCTGAGCATTGAGCGATTTTCTTGAAGGTCGTTTTTCCCCGCCCCATTGGTTTTGAAGGGCTTTTGCGTTGGCTTTGTCAAAACGGATGGGGCGGTAAACATCAACATTCAGCGATATTGAGCGTTGGGAAACTTTTGCTGTCTGGGCAAACAAGCTGATTATCTTTTGGTACAAAAGGGTTCTGTTTGTTTGCCCAGACAACAAAAGTGTGCGTGGCGGTTTTT
Organism: Cytophagales bacterium; assembly: GCA_038230735.1. GTDB lineage: Bacteria > Bacteroidota > Bacteroidia > Cytophagales > Spirosomataceae > Arcicella. Next base: position 10,287 of record JBBRMR010000118.1, on the reverse strand, counting down.
TAAATGGAAATTCAAAGGGCTGATGTTTCTTCATTCCTTTAAATCTGAGGTTCTCATAACATTTGGGCGAAAATTTCACTTTTCAAACTAATTTAATAGTTTTGTTATAGCTACTAATTTCAACTTTCCTGTGCCTTAGATATTTGTAGAGGGTCATTTTAGAGACTCCTACTTCTTCGGCGATTTTATTAACGCCCATTTTTCCTTCTCGATAGTAGGTCTCAGCTAAAATTGCTTTTTGCTGTGCTTCTTTGGTCATTTCTTGCCTACGTCCACCTTTTCGACCTCTGGCACGTGCCGCTTCCAAACCAGCCTTAGTTCTTTCCCTGATTAAATCTCTTTCAAATTCAGCAAAGGAAGCCGAAATATTAAAAAATAAGCGACCTTGTGGCGTTGTCGTATCGATAGCATCATTGATACTTTGAAGTCCTACTTTTTTTTCATTGAGCTGTGCTACTAATTCCAAAAGGTGTTTCAAAGACCTTCCTAAACGGTCAAGTTTATAAACTACTACTACATCATCTTTCCTAACTTGCCCCAAAAGCTTTTCAAGTTCTACCCTATCTGCCTTTGCTCCTGATACAGTTTCCATAAAAATCATTTCACACCCCGACTTCAAAAGTGCGTCTTTCTGTAAATCAAGATTTTGGTCTTTGGTGCTTACCCTTGCATATCCAATTTTCATACGGCTGTTTGTCAGAATTGTATATAGTTATTAATTATTAAACAAATATATTTATACTTTGATTATTATACAAATTAGATATACTTTTATATTCGTTTAACTTGCTCTGATAGCATAGTCGATATTTAATTCATCCCCTATGAAATTGTCCAATCAAACGGACATTTGATTGGACTTTATCTCAGCCAAGATTGATTCTAATAAATAACTAAGAATATGCCATTGACTTTTTTATTACCAAAAGAAAGAGAATCATTTGATAAGGTTCATCCCATCGAAGAATGGGAAATAAGACAATATTTCTATCTAACATCAGAAGACAAGCGGTTTTTAGAAAGATTTAATGGGCGGTTAAATCGAATAGCTATTACAGTTCAGTTGGGCTTAATACGCCTAATGGGTTATTTACCTCCTGATTGGGAGAATCAAGTATCTCCAATTATTTTCGAGTTTGTGCTGAATCAAATCTATTCAAATAATCTGCAAGAAGTTCTTTTGCTCAAAGACTATGGAAAATGGGGTAAAGTTAGAACCGAACACCTACAACAAATTTTGAAGCATCTTGATTATCGGAGATGGCAACCCATTATGGACGAACCCATCATTGAAAAGTGGCTCATTGAGCGTGGAATGGAACACGATAATGAGCGTTGGTTACTGGAAAAACTTTGTCAGAAACTGCATCGTGAGAAAATATTACGTCCAGCCATTAGCTCTTTGGAAAGAATAGTTGCCAGTATCAATGAGCGTTTACATGAAGAGACCTATAAGCGTTTGACGTTTATGTGGACGGATGATATGTTCCAAAAATTGGATAAAATCCTTGAATTTGATGAAGAACAAAAACAAACCTTGCACCGTTGGTTATGCCAAACGCCCAACTCCAACTCCGCCCGTTCTATCAATCGCAGCGGCGAACCGTCAAACGCTTGATAAAATTACTTTCTTGCAAGATTTCAAGGTAAATAGTTGGGATTTATCTGTGATTCCTGCCAATCGAAAAAAACGATTGGCGAATACAGTCCGACAAAATACAAACACTTATTTGCAGAGAATGAACCCTCAAAAGCGATACCCTTTACTGATTTGCTTTTTGTACGAAACGCTTTTGGACACTACTGATATGGTTTTGGCAATGTACAGTGAATTTTGGCAACACGCTGTCAATGAAGCGAAAAAGACCTTAGAAGAGCATCAGATGGGTGTGGTAAAAACGCAGGGCTTCGCTGTGTGGACTTTGGTAAAAACGGCTCAGATGGTCGTGGATGACAGGATTGAGAGTCTGAATCTGAGAAATATTATTTATGAACATTTATCCAAAGAAGACCTTGATGCGGCACTGAATTTCTTTTTGAAAAATGCTAATCAAGATACTTATTCCTACCAAACGTTTTTACTGAATCAGTACGCCAGGTTCAAACAGTTCACCATTAATTTACTAAAAACCTTATCCTTTGAGATTGCCTTCATAAAAGATAATTTTGGACCTGGCTTATCATTGGTTACCGACCTGCAAACAGGTAAGAAGAGGAAGTTTCCTGATGATGCTCCGAGTAATTTTATTGTTAATTCTTGGCAAAAAATTATTGATAATCAAGATTTTAATCAAAGCCATGCCTACGAACTTTGTGTATTATTGGTGTTGAAAGATAGGCTTCAATCAGGCGATGTCTTCGACTATGCGTCCCAGTTAAAACTCCCGCAAGTTTGCAGATTTCAATAGCTTTTTGATTCCGAAATCTCGCTGGGAAGTGGATGCCGTGCGTATTTGCCAATCTTTAGGCGGCATTGATATTGTTGCTAAAATTGATGAAATGGCATCAGAATTAGTTTCTTTGCTTCAACCATTATCTGACTTATTGGCAAAGGGGACTGATATTCGCATTGAGAATGGCGAATTGGTTTTGCCGCCTATTAAAGCCGATGAACTTCGTGATTCTGCCAAACGATTGAGGGAACAAGTCAATTTGAGGCTTCCCAAAGTGGGTTTAGTCGAAATAATACGGGAGGCGGCCGCCGCTGCGGTTGATTCATGGGTAAATTATACCAATGAAATTCGGGATGGTGATTCTTCTCGAAATTCGGAACGAGATTCTTTACTGTATGCAGCCTTGATGGGCAATGGTTGCAATATTCCTTTGGCAGATTTAGCCGCATCGGCGGTCCGACCGTTCTTCGGATTTAGATTATCAAGCCTTGTGGTGGGTTGCTAACAATCATTTTAGCGATGAAAATGTTAAGAAATCCAATAATATAATTGTGAATTTCTTACATAAACAGTGGCTCAGTGAGTATTGGGGAGATGGTACGTTGTCATCTTCCGATGGGCAAAGATTCCCCACCAGTGGGAAAATACGCAACGCAACCTCCATCGTAAAGTATTTTGGCTTTGGTAAAGGCGTTACTTTTTATACGCATACCTCCAATCAATATTCTCAATATGGTTCAAAAGTAATCGCTTCAACCGAACGGGATGCCACCGCATCGGCGGTCCGAATACGTTTTAGATGAAATTTTAGCCAATGAGACCGATTTAGAAATTTTAGAACACGCAACTGACACCAATGGCTATACCGATTTACTCTTTGCTTTTTTTAATTTGGTGAACAAAAAACTTATTTCACGCCTCAGAGACCTCAAAGGGCAAAGGCTTTGCAAAATCAAATCAAGTGTGAATCTTGAGTACAATGATTTAGAATATCCACCCCTTAAATTCACGGGAATGATTAGTATTGATTACCTTAAAAAGAACGCCCACGAGTTACAAAGGGTTTCGGCATCTTTACAAACTGGAACGGTAACTGCCTCATTATTAATGAATAAACTGCAAGCATACCCAAGACAAAATAATTTAATGTATGTCTTACAAGCCTATGGACAGTTAGAAAAAACGGTTTTCATTTGTAATTATTTGCTGATACCGCCCATGAGAAAAAGAATTAATCGGCAGCTCAATAAGGGAGAACAATTACATAATTTGAGGTCGTACTTGTGGCGACCGACGCTCGGTTTGGTAGTGATGGTTTTATTCGTAAACAACAGGAATTAGAACAACAAATCACCGCTTACAGCCTCACACTATTAACTAATATTGTGATGGCTTGGAACACAGTTTATATTCAAGAAATCCTAAAAGAACTCAAAGAAGAGGGCTATGAAGTGAATGAAGAGGATTTAGACCATATTTCACCTGCATCTTTTGAACACATTAATCGTTTGGGTAAATATAATTTTAAAGATGAAATTAAGCTGGAAATTAATGGACTAAGGGCATTGAGAAAGCCAAAGAATGAGAGGTTTAACTTTAAGAAAAACTAAATATTTCGTTTGAAAAGTGAAATTTTCGCCCAAATGTTATGAAAACCTCGAATTCCCCTTCATTTATTTCAAGGTACGCCCAGCGTAGGCATACCGCCCAAAACGCAAATTACCCAAGGAAATGAAACCTTCACGATTGAGGAATTAAGGTTCATTATTACTGCACAGAAAAAACGTATCAAATTTCTTGAAAAGCGTATTGCCACCAAGAATCATAAATAAAAAATAAAATTCAAACCGTTCACCGCCCCCTATTTAGAGGCTATTTATCAAATCAAACCATGAATAAAATTCTATTCAGAGTGCTGTGCTTAGTATGTCTAAGCACCAGTTTTAGTATTTTTTCCCAAGAAATCAAACCAACAACGCCACCAGCTACTACTACTAAGGAAGCTCCTAAATCCGTCCCTGCCCCAACGCCTGAGAAAGCCAACGACGGAGGAACGCCAGCCGATAAAGGTGATGGTTCGGGCGATGAAACGCCCAAAGACCCTAAAAACCCACCCAGTAGCGTAGCAGGAGGACAAGCAGCAGGAAGTTCGCCCACTGCATCACCCGAAGCCAGTTTTCAAAATCGTTTTATTGATATTCCTGTCAATACTTTTACGGGTACAGCCCAAGCCCCCGTCTCCATTTATACTTTGACGGAGGGAAATATCAGTGTACCTATTTCATTGACGTATAACGCATCGGGCGTAAAAGCCCATGAAGTATCAGCGTGGACGGGCATGAATTGGACGCTCGGAACGGGTACGACTATGATTTCGAGAATAATTAAAGGAATTCCAGATGAAGGAAAATTAGATTATGCCAACGGTTATGGTAATAATGCCAGTAATACCCGAAGAGGATTTTATCAACACGGATTGAAAGCCAATAATGATGATGAAAATGATTCTGAGCCTGATTTATATTTGCTCAATATCAATGGCGGGTCTTACAAATTCACCTTTGAAGCTAATACACGATATAACTTAGCGACCAATACCACTTATCGCAAGGCGGTTTTTTTTCCCGATGCCGATATTGACTTAACGGTCAGTTACGACCATTTTAAACCTTGGGGAGAAAGTGGCATAAACTACAATATTGGTCGCTTTGCTAATTGGAAAGTAACGATGTCAGATGGGATGATTTACACTTTTGCAGGAACACCCGAAACCATTGAAGCCAGTTTTGAGATAGAAGCTAAGACCGCTCAAGCGGAAGGGGTTCACGAATTTGGAACTGAATTAGCCCGTTATCAAAAAAATAGTCAAGTGGTTTCCGCTTGGTATATTACCAAAATAGAATCTCCTTTTGGTAATCACATTGATTTTGATTACCTCCAAAACCGTTATGCATATTTTAAATTAGCCGAACAAGAGAAACAAACCAATAATTGCACGTTCACGGGAATAACCAGAACTATCAATAAGGTTTTTATCCAATCGGGAACATTACGAGAAATCAATAGCCAAAGAGTAAAAGTAATTTTTAACCAAGATATATACACCTGTATTGTAAATCCCGATGCAGGACAACCCGAACAGCCCGATTCTTTATGCTCTCCTACCAATGCGAATGCTGAATACAGGGATGATGTAGATACATGGTTGAAAGTTCCACGAGGGGGAGCGGCAACGGGCTGGGGTAGAGCTTCCAAAAAACTTAATTCGATTTTAGTGATGGATAAAGTAAACGCTACGAAATCACTCACTTGGTCCTTCGAGTACGAGAACGGAGCAAGTATTGTTGATAATTCGGAGTTGTCAGGTTATGGATATAGCTATACTGATGTAGGAAATACGCATCAATCAAGGTTATTTCTCAAAAAAATAATACTTCCCGATAATAATTTCTATCGTTTCACCTATTTTGGAGGTACTTCAATTCGAAGTCGTCTGACAAGAAGTATTGACCACTGGGGTTTTCTCTCCACTTTTAATGCTTTTTACACTGGCAACTTAATTGGGAAAGATTATACCCGTCCCTGTGTAGGTATTAGTTACAACAGAGATACGGATAATTCGGGTATTGATGCTCGATATTTTACCCTTGATAGCCTCATTAGTTCAACGGGAGCAGTAACTACTTTTACCTATGACAATCACGAAGCCAGTAATTTTACGGGTAAAATTGGCGGTAGTCGTATTCGTAGAATTACTAATCTTGATTTGATTTCAGGAATAAAAACTATTAAAACCTACGATTATCTACAAGCTAATGGGACAACTTCATCGGGTTTTATGGCATTGAAACCCCTCTACCATTTTACCGATTTAAACAATAATGAACAGTGGAATTCAGGATTGTACGCTCAATTATTGGGGCTTTCGGGCAAACCAGCCGTAGGATATAGTCGAGTGGTAGAGAAAACGGTTTCCCCTTTTTATTATTCAACGGGAGATAAAACATTAGGGTATTCCGTTACGGAGTATTCACAAAATACTACTGAAATAAATTTAGTCATACCGCAGAGTTCAAATATACCATTGCCTTACACGGTCAGACCTTGGACAAACCATTTTTATCAAGATTATTCAAATGGTGTTCCTATTCGTTCTGCCAGTTATAATACTGATAATCAAATTCTTGCCGAAAAATTAACAACTTACGGTTACGGAACTTCTGATAATGCAGCCAGTACGGGCTATAAAAGTTTTCGGTTGAATGGTTTTAATTACAATTTTGAGCAAACTTATACCGAACCTTTATCAAAATATCGGATGAAAACCGAAACCGTCAAAGCGTACAGCCAAAACGGTACAAATCCCGTGGAGAATACGACCACCTACACTTTCAAAGATGAAATGGATGAAAATTATAGGCTTGCTTATCCTGGGAAACATAATCAAGTCGTCAAAATTGTAGGGACAGATTCTTATGGATATAGCAATGAAACGATTAACAAATATGTGGCAGATTTTGAATTTGGGCAGGATTCAACCTACACTTTCATTTTTGGTATTGGCTATATTTTGGTTTATACTCCTCATATTCCTACGGACGTAGAAGCCCAAGGCATTTATCAACTTCAACAGAAAAAAATGGGTTCAACGCTCATTGAAACTATTGCCAAGAAAAACGAAAAAGTAGTTTCGGGAAGTTACCAAAATTTTTATTCCGATGCCACCACCGAGCATCAAGCCGCTTTGGGAAAAGAAAGCTACCAAGCCGAAGGATTGCCCATTATCAGTTTTAATGATGTACTTTATACCCGCACCACCGCAGGGGAAAGTTTTAGTAAAGATAGTCATTATGACCTGAGAATGAGTATTGAGAAATACAATGCTTTGGGAATGCCCACCGTTACCCAAACCCGTTTTGGCTCACGAGATTCAACGGTTTATGATGCTACTAATTCAGTCATATTGGAACGCTATAATAACATCCGAGCCTACGATAAAAACCGTACAAAAACGGAATACGAAACCCTCATTTTTGGAGCGAGTAAGGAAATTACAACCAATGATTTAGAGGTTAGAAAAGAATATTATGATAACGGGAAGATAAAGCAGTTGAAGGATAAGGACGGCAACGTACTGAAACACTATCAGTATTATTACCGAGGTCAAGCCGACAGCGACCCCAAACTCAATACCAATTCGGATAAAAATAGAGTAATCACCCGAGTGCCGAGAATTGCCACCACCGATGCCCTCAGTTTAGATTATGACGAATGTATGATTTCCGTAACGTATATGGATGCAACGGGTCATACCCTTCAAAATGTGGCATTTAAGGCATCCCCAAACTTGAAAGATATGATTTCGGGGGTTACACTTTATGATGAATTTGCTCGACCCAATAAAAATATTCTAACCGTAGAAAGTGAATTTGACGATGGACGATACACCCACGCAGGGATTCTTAATTTTTCCGAGGCATCTTCAAAATATCCAAATGATTATAATAGTTCTATTACCAGTGTAGTTGCCAAAGCTCGTGTTTTTTACAAAGATGATTATCCTTATTCGGAAATAAATATTTATGAAAACTCCCCATTAAGTCGAGTTTTTAAATCTTATGGCGTGGGAAAAGCATGGCGAGATAATGATAAGTCTTCACAAATGACTTATGAAACTGCCACAGGAATTAAGAAATTTACGGTACTTCACAACAGCACGACTGTAAATATTGGTACTTATACAAGCTATGAATTGACGAAAAAAACCTTAACCGATGAACGGGGAAGTATCGTTATTGAATATACCGATAAGTCAGGAAATGTGATACAAAAAGATGTTCAAGTAGATGCAACTACCTATTTATCAACGGCTTATATATTTGATGATACTGGTCGCCATCGCTACACGCTTAATCCGAAAGCCTATAACTTACTGTCAATATTGGGCAGTTTTGATGAAACAAACGCCAATTTTGAACCCAATGTATATTCGTATGTTTATGATGGACGTAACCGTATAATTTCTAAAAAATTTCCGAGTGTTGGCGTTCAAAAAGTGATTTATAATCGTTTGAATCAAGTTTGTTTAACGCAAGACTCCGATGAAGCTACCCGTAACGCATGGAATTATCAAAAATACGATGGGCAGTCGAGGAGTACAGGCAGCGGACAAATCATTTCAACCGCCAGTCCAAGCGTGATGCAAGGTTATTTTGATGCTTTTAGTGACGCTAAGCAATTTGAGGAACGAAGTGAAGTTTTGGGCAATGTTCAGAAATATACCAATCGTAGTTTTCCAAGTGCCATTAGTAGTTTAATTAATGATGCCAGTTTGAAGTCGGTAGCATATTACGATGATTATTCGTGGAGATTTGATAATCCATACTCAGGGAGTATCTCCGATTATGATTTTCAGCCAAATCCATTTAATAGCTCGGCATATTCTGTCACGAAAGCCACGGGGTTAGCCACGGGAGGACTCTCAAAAATTGAGATTTATGGTGATTTCCTTTTTCCCGTTGTGAGTTATTTTGATGAAAAAAACAGGCTATTACAAACCGTGAATTATCATAATTTATTGGCTCGTAACCAGTCGGATGTGCAGTATAATTTTGTGGGTGAAGTATTACAATCGCAAATGATTTACCGTAAACAGGGAGCGAGTGATCATATCCGTTTGTATGATAATACGCTGGATAATACGGGCAGACGAATACAACTACATTATACCTTAACGGAAGGAACAACCCTAAAAGTCCCCCGTACTCGTATCAGTACGCTGTCATACGATGCTATCGGAAGAATTAGCCGAAAGCAAGGAGCATTTGCGAATGGCACGGGTTCACAAGGGCAAGATTCCCAAAAATCAGGGGATTGGACAGACCCTAATACGTGGGGAGATGGTACAGTACCAACCATTACCCAAGATATTATCATCAATCCTACCCACATAATAAATGTTCCATCGGCACAACGGGCAAAGGCACGTTCTTTGACCAACCGAGGAACTTTAATGATGCAAACGGGTTCGTATTTGGATTTAGGTTTATCGGGTTCGGGTAGTGCTACGGGTTCAATCAATAAGCCCAAAGACCCCCCAACACCTAATGTGGTTTTCAATTATTTGCAAGATATTTCATATTCGTACAACGTAAGGTCTCAAATGCGAGGCATAAATTTGGATGCCAACGATAATTTGGTGAATAGTAACAAAAAACTTTTTGCTTACAAACTTGACTATCACGAAGGAGGAAAATACTTTGATAATTCTATTTCTAAACAGACGTGGAAAACCAATAATAGTCCCACAATAAGAAGTTACGAATTTACTTATGACCGAGCTAACCGTTTAACAAATTCAGAATTTGTGGGAGCATTGGGTGAAAATTATAACGTATCTAACAGTTACGATGCCAATGGTAATATTTTAACGTTACAACGTTTTGGCAAAACAGGAGCAAGTACGTGGGGAATGATTGATAATTTGACGTATGACTATTTTGATAATGGGGACAAACTCCAAAATGTGGGTGATGCCACAGGTTTAGCCGAAGGTTTTAAGAATGGTACAAATACCATAGATGATTATGCTTATTACGCAGACGGGAAACTCAAAAAAGATTTAAACCGAGAAATTGAAACGATTGACTATAATTTCTTAGATTTGGTTAGTAAAATAACAAGAACGAATGGCGATTATATCGAATATAAATACACTTCAACGGGTACGAAACGACAGACCAAACGGGTAAGAGCAGGGCAACCTGATAGTTATACACTCTTTGACGGTGAAATGATTTATACCTACACAGGAAGCGACCCAAGTTTAAGTAATTTCACGATTTCAGAAACTCAAAATGAAGAAGGACGTTTTGCCAATGGTAGGTTAGAATAT
>JBBRMR010000117.1:0-11100 GCA_038230735.1 Cytophagales bacterium | reverse complement strand
GATGGCTCATAGTTTTGCTTCATTTTCTTTTGGAGAAATCAAATATAACATACCTTTCGCCATCGAACGCATGATGGTTTCACGACTATATTTTTGGATGAAATCTGTTCTATCCGTTTTGACTAATTCATGATTTTGTAATAGGTCAACAAAACTTTTCACATCTCCCGAATTAAAAATAATGGCATTTTCAATATTTTCTTGAATAAACGCTTTAGCATAGCCCCCCACCCCCGCAATGATTGTTTTGTTGGTAGCTCCATATTCAAAAATTTTGGAGGGAAGTACCTTTTCAAAGGCTTGGTATTCATTGAGGTGCAGAAATAAATAGTCACTTTCTTGATAGTATTTAATTAAATCTTCTTGGTTTACAAGCGGAATGAAATTCACATTATCTATTTGTAATTCAAGGAGTTTACGAGCTAATTTAGTTTTTGTACCACCATCGCCGATGATGTTGAAAATATATTTCCCAGCTAAGGCTTTGGCGGCTTCTGGAATGATTTTTTCTAAGCCTTGTCCTTCGCCAATATTGCCTGCATACGTAATTATTTTGGGCTTTGTAGAATAACATTTATCATAATTTTCGCCTAAAAAAACATCATCAATACCGTTGGTAAAAAAGGAGATTTCGCCCTTGAAATAATCATAAGTATTGATAAAACCTTCGGAGACAAAATTGATATGAGTGGCGGATTGAATACTATATTTTTCAATTAATTTGAGAATTGGTAGCAAAAACAACTTTACGAATTGATTGGTATCGCTGATATTTTCTGTAAAAATATCTCTGATGTCAAGAAATAGTGGAATCCGTTTTTGATTAGAGACTTTCGCTCCTAACCACGCCGTACCCAGTCTTGCAGAAGAAGCATAAATTAGGTTATACCCTTGATTATTAATGAGTTGCCAAGCATTATATGCAAAAATCATAAAAGCAAAAATTTGGAGAACTTGATTATTATTATGGTCTGGAACTGGAATCCTCCGAACAATAACATTACCATCTTCTTCGTATTTAAGGGCAGGATTTTTAAGGCTTTTATAACGATTTGGCATTGTGGTGATGACTTCAATACTGTCGTCTGAGTCAATTTCTTGACGCAAATATTTTACCAATGCGGTGCTACGGAATGAACCAGCACAAAAATCGGGTTGATAGTTGAATGATAAAACGAGTAGTTTCAAGGTGTTTGACCGTAATTAATTCTTGTGGTTAAGCATTCTTGGAATAATACAGTTAGCATTATTGCTGGTTTTCTTTGATTAAATTCTTCACAAAAAAGGTATTCACTTAGCGTTATTTCTGTGACGTTCTCGAAAATAATATTACCAAGATTAGTTTTTACAGTATTTCCATCAATTTCAATCTCTATTTTTGGATGAAAATGCAGATAGGCTTTTTGAGGATGATTTGTTTCTCCAATAATTTTATCTTGAATGATAATCCTCTGATTTTCAATGGTAAAACTTCTTTCGTGAATTATTCCTAAACGTTTATAGCCATCGTGTGAGGCAATATTTTTCGCTTCATTTTCGAATAAAATCTTGGCTTTTGCTCTCCTTCCTACTCTAAAACTTGACCACATTTCGGATTGTTCAAAATTTCCAATTTTAACCGTATTATGGGCGGATGTTGAGCGTTCTGATTGTCTAATTTCATTGTTTTCATAAGTCCCAGTCCCCGTATCTACAATGAAGGGTTTTCCGTGTATGTACAATACAAAACTGAGCGTATCACAATGAGCATGGGCGGGTTGATAGTCAGGGGCAATATTGCCTACATCCATGAATAATTCAAAAGTATCGTTTTCAAATTTTCGATAACCACTTTCTGACAATTCTCGTTGCTGTGGACTGACATTCAGTTGATTAGCATATTCAACAAGTTGTTTTGTGGTAGGGGCAATATTATTAGTAGCATCATTTACCAAAGGCATATCCCCGTTTTTAAAAGTGATATTTTGGAGAAAATTGAACATTTTTTGAGCGTAAAGATTTAGAATTTGCTCAAAGTTATACCCTGTAAAATCGTTATTATTCTTGACTAAATTTAAGCAATCCAATACCCTAAAAAGTATAATTTGATGGTACATGGGTGAACGTTCAAAATGTCCACCATCAGCCAATATTTGTTCGGGTAATTCTTGCTGAAAAATTTTATAAGCCAATTTTAAAAAATTTTCATCTCTGAAATAAAATCCTCCAAATAATAGTGAAAAGGCATTTTCTAAAAGGTGATTTCCCATTAAATGATATTCCAAATTATCACTCAGTCGGACGTATTGAGCCATCAAAAATCCATTCATTTTAGGGTCTTGGATTTGATATTTACTCAGAAATTTTGTCCAATTTATGCCCCTTAATGACATCGGATAAGGCTCAAAACCTGTTTTTAAATTTTGCCTTTCTTGTATATATACGTGAATGAGTGACAGCCCTTCTGCTTTCGTAATGTTTTCTTGATTCAGGAAATCAAAATAATTGAGATTATACGCCCACAATTTGCCGTAGGTTTTTTCATCATTCCAATTGATTTGATTGATTGGAAATATTTGGGCTTGATTGAGAAATTGGAAAAGGTTTTGTTCTGAAAAATAGCTTTGATTGCTTGGAATGGAAGGTTTTAGGTTAATTGGATAACTTTCGGCAGGAATGAAAAGGGCATATTTAATACCCACACTCTTCCTTATCCAAGCCCTAACTTTGTAAAACAGACGGAAATAAATCTGCTTGGGGCGGAGGTGGATGATGGTATGGAAATATAGGGAAATATTCAATGCGGAAAGAAAATATAACTAACCCATATCGCAGTGATAATACTGACTAAATCGGCGGTCAAACCTGCCCAAAGGGTGTAGCGAGTTTGTTTAATGCCGACTGAGCCAAAATAGAGTGCCAAAACATAAAATATGGTATCGGACGATCCTTGAAAAACACAAGAAAGTCTGCCTGCAAAAGAGTCCGCACCAGACGCTTGCATCGTACTAATCATCATCGCTCTTGAACCTCCGCCACTGAGTGGGTGCATCAAAGCCGTTGGAAGTGCATCGGTAAATGTAGTATCAAAGCCTAAGAAAGCAACGCCTGATTTAATGACTCCCACTACCATATCCAGCGTTCCTGCATTGCGTAAACAACTGATTGCGACCAACATAGCCACCAAATAGGGAATAATTTTTACGGATGTTTCAAAACCTCCCTTCGCTCCTTCAATGAAGGCATCAAAAATATCGACCTTTTTCCAAACTGCTCCCAAGATAAATGACAGCACAAAACCGTAAAGAATAAAATTACTCACGACCTTTGATGTGCTTTCGATTTCTTCTTTCGGTAAATTGGAAAAGTACCAAAGTACGAAACATATAAACAACGTAATTCCACCCAACCAAGACATTACAACTTTATCAAAAAGGTTGATTTTCTGACGAATAGCTACAAAAATTAATCCCGTTAATGTGGCAAAATACGTGGCAATCAGACAAGGGATAAAAATATCAGAAGCATCTTTTGCTCCGTATATAGAACGCTGAGCCATGATGCTGAGGGGAATCAAAACGGGACCCGCACTGTGCAGAACCAAAAACATGATTTGCGGATTGGAAGCTATTTCTTTATTAGGGTTCAGTTCCTGTAAAGACTGCATGGCTTTTAGTCCGAAGGGCGTGGCGGCATTATCCAAACCCAACATATTGGCAGAGAAATTCATAATCATTTGTCCGCTGGCGGGGTGATTGGGGGGTACTTCTGGAAAGAGTCGGTTGAAAAATGGTCCAACTATTCTGGCTAAAAAACCGATTGCTCCTGCTTTTTCACCAATGTTCAATAAACCCATAAAAAAGGTCATTACACCCGCCAAGGGCAAGGCAATTTTCATCACCGCTACTTCGGCAGAATCAAACATTCCGTCCACAATTACCTTGAAAATCTCCGTTTTTTGTGCGGCTGGAATGTCAGGATTTGCCCATTTAATTAAGGCAGTAATGAAGGCAGCCACAAAAAATATCACCCACATCGCAGAAAGAGGGGTTTGCTTTTTGAGCGTAATGAAGTTTAGGAATTTTTGGGTAAAGTTTTCCATTTATCTTTTGGGGATTTTCTATTTCTCTAAAATACTGACTAAATTTATGCCATTATTTCTTACCATAAAGCCTAAATTATGAAAAAAACATTCTTTACTTCAATTTTACCCATATTTTTATTTATTCATTTCCCTCAAAAAATAAAAAAAACAAACCCATCAAAACAATCAGAACCTTGCGAATATGAACAAAAAATGCGTCTGCAAGGCTTAGTGAATATTCAAGAAATTGACCCTTCTATTTTGGTAAATTTAAAGTATTCCACAACGGACAATTTTGTAGGAAAAGACGTTTATGGCTGCATTACGCAATGTTTTCTACAAAAACGTCCTGCCGATATGCTTTTAAAAGCCAGTGATTTATTACAACAAAAACATCCGAATTATCGACTTTTGGTTTATGACGGCGGCAGACCTTTGAGCATTCAAAAAGTGCTTTGGAATTCACTTACGCAATATTCACCGAGACAGCGGGCAACGTATGTGGCAAATCCTGCCGAAGGTTCAATTCATAATTATGGGAGTGCGGTGGATTTGACCATCGCCACTGCAGATGGTACGCCCTTGGATATGGGGACAAAATATGATTTTTTTGGCGAATTAGCGTATCCTAAAAAAGAGGCTTATTTCTTGAAAATTAATAAGTTAAATCAACAGCAAGTGGCTAATCGTCAATTACTTAGAAATGTGATGCAGTCGACAGGATATATGCCGATTGACTATGAATGGTGGCATTTTAATGCAGTTTCGAGAGCAACGGCAAAAGCGAATTATCGGATAATTAAATAGGTATGAGGGCTAAGGTATGAAGAATAAGGAGTAGCATCATCTCATTTTTTAAATTAATCAACCTTGAAATACTTAAAATAAAGTGTCCGATTTTATTCAAAAGTGTTCGTTTTCGGACACTTTTTTGTTTTAAAAATAACTATAAAATATTGGTAATCAATTAGTTAAATATAGTAGCGTACTCTTTGTGCTAATATTGGACAAAGAAAATTAGACGAAGAAACTGATTACTGATTACTGTTTACTGATAACTGAACCGATTTTCCATTTATCCTTAACAGAAAACCGTTTATCCCAAACATTTTTAAATCAAAAATTATCATTCGTAACATTGAACTATCAAATGAAAAACGCCATGAATTGTTCCCGTTTATTTACCCTCTTATTAGTCTGTCTGACTTTCCTATCGAAAGCTCAAAATGCTGTTCAAGCCAGTGGAACTGAGGTAAAATTGAGTTTACAAGAAGCCGTAAACATTGCTTTAAAGAATAATATTTCCGTTAAACAAAGCGAAAATCAAGTATTATTGTCTGATTTACAG
Organism: Cytophagales bacterium; assembly: GCA_038230735.1. GTDB lineage: Bacteria > Bacteroidota > Bacteroidia > Cytophagales > Spirosomataceae > Arcicella. The sequence goes on along the minus strand of JBBRMR010000117.1, from coordinate 5,689 downwards.
ATGCAACAGTCAAAATTCAATCAATTACCAAGTGCTTCAGGAAACGTGAATGAATTCTTTAATTTTGGGCGTAGTCTCGACCCATTTACTAACACAAATGTTGATAGAAATATCAATTACAATCAATTAAGTGTAAATGCTGGTGTAACACTTTTCAATGGTAAACTACTTAAAAATACTATTGCACAAAATGATATTCTTGTAAAAGCTACTCAGTTAGATTTACAGGCGATGAAAGAAAATATCTCACTGCAAGTAGTTTTGGCATATCTGAATATCATGAATGGCGAAGACCAGTTGAGTATTTCCCAAACGCAAACGGGAATCACAAGATTACAAATTGATAGAACCGATAAATTGGTTAAGGCGGGTTCATTAGCTCAATCAAATCTATTCGACCTAAAAGCTCAATTGGCATTGGAAGAAACAACGGTTATCAATGCTCAAAGCACCTTAGATTTAGCAAAATTATCGTTGTTACAACTGTTGAATGATAAAAATATGACGGACGTAAGGGTGGACAGAATTTCTGTACCAACGCCTTCAACCAACGGTTACGATGCCTCAATAGCTAAAATTTATGAAGTAGCTGAAAGTAGCCAGCCAGTAGTAAGAGCCGCAGATTTACGCATAAAAGGGGCTGATAAAGCAATTGAAATTGCCAAAGCAGGTTTTTTACCTATTATTTCAGCGAATGCCAATTTAGGGGCAAATCAATCAAATGCACAAAAAAATTATCTTTTATCAGGAAAGACTGACCAAAATTTAGGTACTGTTCTTTTTAATGGGCAGCAAATTCCGTTAATTGTTAGTAGAGATAATTTTGCCGAAAATGGAACCGTTCCCTACTTTACTCAACTGTCAAATACTTTCAATTATGGTTTTGGCGTAAACGCTAACATCCCAATTTTTAGTAAATTTGCCAATAAATCAAACATGGTAAGAGCGAAAATTCAGAAGGATAATGCCTTTTTGAATGCTCAACAAACTCGTTTGACGCTTCGCCAAAACATCGAACAAGCCTATACAAATCTGACGAATGCTGCTAAAAGGTATGATTCTTATACGGTTCAGGTATCGGCGTTGGAGGAGTCTTTTAGAGCCGCTGATAGCCGTTTTAACGCTGGGGCAATAGATTTTGTGGCTTATAGTTTACAAAAAACGAACCTTGATAAAGCTCGTGCCAACCTCGTACAAGCTAAATATGACTTTATTTTCAGAACTAAAATATTAGACTATTATCAAAATAAACCGCTAACGTTTTGATTGAAGGAGCTAATGATTGAATGATTGAATATTGGACTCCAATATTTACATAAATTTTCAATTATTGTGTTTTTTGCAACATTCAATCATTCAACATTAAAAAAATGGCAAAGAAATCTTCAAATAAAATCTGGTTAATATTGGGCGGAGCCGTGGTGGCTCTGAGTGGTGGTTTGTTTATCGCAAAACAGCAAGGACTTATCGGCAAAGAACCCTCCACGGAAGTTGAATTTACAAAGGCTAAAAAGTCTGATATCGTAGAGCGTGTCTCGGCTTCGGGAAAAATTCAACCAGAGATTGAGGTAAAACTTTCGCCAGATGTATCGGGTGAAATTGTGGGCTTGTACGTAAATGAGGGCGATTCTGTACGGGCAGGGCAACTTTTATTGAAAATTCGTCCTGATAATTATGAGTCGCTTCTCTCACGGGCGGATGCACAGGTGAATTCCTCGAAAGCCTCGGTTGAGCAATCAAAAGCGGTACAGTCTCAGGCGGAATCTCGTTTGTTGAAAGCTAAAATTGACTATGACCGTAACAAGAAATTGCACGATGATAAAGTGATTTCCGATGCCGATTTTGACCAGTTTAATTCGCAATATTTAGTGGCAAAGCAGGACGTAGAATCGGCAAAAGCAAACGTTTTGGCTTCGGAATATAACGTTAAAAGTACACAAGCGGCTTTGAAAGAAGCACGTACCAATTTGACAAAAACTACTATTTATGCTCCACAAAGCGGTACTATTTCTAAACTCAATGTAGAATTGGGTGAGCGTGTGGTGGGAACATCACAAATGGCTGGTACTGAATTACTTAGAATTGCTAATTTGAATAGAATGGAGGTTCGGGTAAACGTAAATGAGAACGACATTACTCGGGTTTCAATGAGCGATACCGTAATTATTGATGTGGATTCATACAGTTCAACGGGGCGAAAATTTAAAGGTTTAGTCTATGAAATTGCCAGTTCTGCCAATGGATTGGGAAGTACTGCCGCCGCCGCAGTTTCAAGCGATGCCGTAACGGAATTTGAGGTAAAAATTAGAATTTTACGTAAATCATATTCAGATTTAATTGTGGGTAAGGGTTCATATCCCCTAAAACCAGGTATGACGGCATCCGTAGAAATCGTTACCAACCGCAAGAATGGCGTATTGTCAGTACCACTCGCCTCCGTAACCACCCGTGACCCAACTATGAAAGTGGAAGGTGATAAAAAAGATGGCGAAAATAATAACAATGCTGAACCTGAAAAAGTAATTAAGAAAGACAAGATTAAAGAGGTAGTTTTCGTGATGGGCAAAGACAATAAAGCAAAATTGAGAGAAGTAAAAACGGGTATTTCAGACTTTGAAAATATTGAAATTCTGTCAGGCTTAGTCGATGGAGAACAAATTATTTCAGGACCGTATTTGACGGTTTCTAAGAAATTGAAAGAAGGTGATTTGGTGGCGAAGAAAAAAGAAGACGAGAAAAAGAAATGAGGGAATAGGTTTTAGGGAATAGGTTTTGGTTTTCCACTAATCCCTAACTCCTAAAATCTACCCCCTAATAACAATTAATTTGGTTTAGGGTTTATAAAAAAGCCGTCTAAGAGTGTCTGGGGACGGCTTTTTTGTTGGGTTAATTATTTCAATTTTTCAACAAATATCTCCACTTCATCAGGCGATAAAATCACTTTTTTATTATCTAAAATCTTCAACAAAACCATTTTATCCCTTCGAGTAACGTACCAAGTCATATTCCCGATTGAAGCATCTGAAAATCTACCCCAATATCCCCAAAAACCACCTACGCCAAAGGTTCTGAGAACATTTTTCGAGAAATCTTTATCCAATAATTCAACATTTTGAATAGCTGTTCGACTGATTTTTACATCTTTCCAAAGCCGATGAATGATAACTTCTTGGTCAGTAATTGAATAAGAAATTGTTCTTAAAAGGAACAAAACGAAGAAAATAATAAACAAGAAAATGGGAATTATGATGGCTTCCATTCCCATTGCTGAGGGTTCTTGCAAAAAATAGGGAAATGCAATAGTGAAAATGAATATAACGATTGTGCTGATTGTGATACCTTTGGCTAAATTGTCTAATGACGCAATGAATTTCATGGCATAAAATTTAAGTTTATCGACAAATATACAACAAAAAGGCTTCCTTGAAAACCCAAAGAAGCCTTTTGAAATTTTACGCTATTCTCTAAAATCTATTCTCTAAATTTACCCCACCAATTCCTTCAAATCCTCATCATTCAATTGCTTGCGTTCATCAGCCATCAAAAGGAAACGGGTATAAAGTTTGTCTAATTCGGGTTTTTCAAAATCAAAACCAATCAGTTGCAAACGGTGGCGAAGGGCAGCCCGTCCCGACCTTGAAGTCAAAACAATTGCCGATGAAGGCACACCCACATCTTCGGGTTTCATGATTTCATAATTCTCGGTATGTTTTAAAAATCCATCTTGGTGAATGCCTGATGAATGGGCGAAGGCATTTGCTCCGACAATCGCTTTGTTTGCCTGTACGGGCATACCCATGAGATTGGAAACCATCGTGGAAAATGGGTACAAATATTGAGCATTTATGTCCGTATGAAAACCTAAATCTTTATGAATATTCAAAATCATTGCCACCTCTTCCAAAGACGTATTACCAGCCCTCTCCCCTATTCCGTTGATGGTTACTTCCACCTGTCTCGCACCCGCCTGAATCCCAGCGATGGTGTTGGCAGTGGCGAGTCCCAAGTCATTATGATTGTGCATTGAAATGACCGCCTTGTGGATATTTGACACATTTTCAAATAAATAATTGATGCGTTGAAACATCTGATTTGGCAATAAATAACCCGTAGTATCGGGTAAATTCACTACCGTTGCTCCCGCATTAATGACGGCTTCGGTCAATTGAGCAAGGTATTCCAAATCCGCACGACCAGCATCTTCAGCAAAAAACTCCACGTCTTCCACAAATGATTTAGCGTATTTCACCGCCCAAACGCCTTGTTCAAGCATTGCCTCACGGGTGGAATTAAATTTATATTTGATGTGCATATCCGACGAACCCAAGCCCGTATGAATTCGTGGGTATTTGGCGTGCTTCAAAGCCGCCGCTGCCGCATCAATATCTTCTTTTTTGGCACGAGTCAAACCACAAACTGTGGCGTTTTTCACGAGCTTGCTAATCTCCTCAACCGAACGAAAATCACCAGGAGAAGAAATCGGGAAACCAGCCTCAATAATATCAACGCCCAAGAGTTCGAGTTGCTCGGCAACCTGCAATTTTTCTGCGGTATTCAACTGGCAACCAGGCACTTGCTCGCCGTCACGGAGGGTAGTATCGAAAATCTGAATCTTTTGGCTCATGTGTATATTTGTTTTATTCTAAGTCAAAAATAATATTATCATTTATAAAAAACAAATACTATATTTCTGATTTTTAGAATTAAAATCTATTAAATGCATACAAAAAGGTATTTTAAAGACTAATATTCTTTTATTATAAAATATTAAAGAAATATAATCTATTTAATCTACAATAAGGCTATGAATATTTTTTGAGAATTATTTTTTGAGAAATAGTATAATTTTAAGGTTGGTACGCTACGGAAAGAGTTTTTTGTACTCCAGTTTTCATACAAATTATATCTTCTAATTTGCCTAAGCAGAAAAGGAGGGTTAAATTTAAGAAAATAAAGTATCCACGAATGTTAGAAGAAATAGTTGATTTGTTTGCCCATATAAAACAATCTAAAATTGAGGGTACAAACAAAAATAAAACGCTTTTATTAGGATTAATTCCAGAAGAAATTTCTTTAGGAATAAAAGAAAAATCAGGAATTGATTTATAAGGATATAATATCTCAATTGATGCTTACGGAATAAAGCACATTTTACAAGGACACGGAGACATGAAGAGAGAAGATAGTCGTGGGCAAGAAGCCGTTACTGAGGATGATTTTGGATTACTATACCAGATAATTAACTGTCCAGACCATGTATTTTTTGATGAAAAAGATAAATTTGGAAGAGATTGTTTTCAATTTCAAATGATTTTAGAACACAAATACGTTGTAATTATGGAAGTAAGAACTGGCAGAAAGCAGTTAATGCTTAAAACTATGAGAATTTTTACTACAAAAAAAGAGAATCAAAATTAAAATTTGATTCTCTTTTAAAAACAATGAGTAAATGCACTTCTTTTCAGAATCCTTCCTCCTACGTCCGTAGCGTTTTTGTTCATAATAAAATTATAATATATTACAACAAAAAACAATAAAAACTTAACAAAGAAGCTGTTTAAACTTTCTTTTTTTTGTTGATTTTGCGTAAGAAAATGACTGAGAATGCGATAAAATGCAATGACATCCAGTTTCTGACTGAGAATTCAAACCTTACAAGTAACGCTTTAAATCCGTCAATCCAGGCATT
>JBBRMR010000116.1:0-11132 GCA_038230735.1 Cytophagales bacterium | reverse complement strand
GGGAAATATTAGTTTAAAACTAACTTTAACCAACTTATAATTAAAAAATATACGACTTAATAATTACAAAAATGAACATAAAAAAATACACAAAATCCCTAATAATCAGCGGATTAACTATTACGGGACTGTCGTTGGTATCACTTACTGACCCAGGCGAGCGCTTTTTTGATATTGCTAAAAACTTGGATATTTATGCCACGCTTTTCAAGGAATTGAACCGCTATTATGTGGATGAAATCAATCCAAATAAAACCGTAAAAACGTCTATTGATGCTATGCTGAAGTCTTTTGACCCTTACACGGTCTATTATGCGGAGGACGACATTGAGGATTATATGACTATGACTACGGGCAAGTACAATGGCATCGGTATCGTTACGGGTAACCGCAACGGACGCATCACGATTATGCTCATTGACGAAGGCACTCCTGCGGAAAAAGCGGGCTTGAAAATTGGCGATGAAATTGTGAAAGTGGATGGCGTTGATTTGAAATCTAAAAAAGGCATAGACCCGGGCAAGTTGATTAAAGGGCAAACGGGAACATCCGTAAAATTGACTGTAAAACGCTACGGAACGGATAAATTAGAAGATATTGCCGTTACTCGTGATGTAGTAAAACTCAAAAATGTACCTTATTATGGCATGATAAATGATGAAGTAGGCTACATTGATTTGAAGGATTTTACCAGCACGGCTTCCAAAGAAGTACGTCAGGCAGTAACGGATTTGAAGGCGAAAGGCATGAAAAAATTGGTGCTTGATTTGCGTGAAAATCCAGGCGGATTACTGAATATGGCGGTGGATATTTGTAATATTTTCTTGCCGAAAGAATCTGAAATTGTTTCGACCAAAGGAAAAGTGCAGGAGTGGAACAAGACTTACACGGGTTTGAATGCTGCGATGGATATTGAGATTCCCATTGCGGTTTTGACTAATTCACGCAGTGCTTCGGCGGCTGAAATTGTGTCGGGCGTAATTCAGGATTATGACCGTGGCGTACTCATTGGGCAACGGACCTACGGAAAAGGTTTGGTGCAAGTAACTCGTGATTTGACTTATAATACTAAATTGAAAGTTACCACTGCCAAATATTACATCCCAAGTGGGCGTTGTATTCAAGCGATTGATTATGCACACCGCAATCCAGATGGAAGCGTTGGAAAGTTGCCTGATTCGCTTAAAAAGGCATTTAGAACGGTAAAAAGTGGTAGAACGGTGTACGATGGCGGCGGTATCTTACCTGATATTGAATTAGAAAAACCCTATCCAGCGGCAGTTTCATTAGCACTTTCTAACAAATTTATATTGTTTGATTATGCTATCAAATACCACTTCGACCACCCAACTATCAAGCCTGCCAAGGATTTTGAATTAAGTCCAACCGAGTATCAGGACTTTGTAAAATGGGCAGTTGCTCAGGATTTTGATTATAGCACTCAGGCTGAAAAAGACATGAACGTTTTGGAAGCCTCTGCGAAAAAAGAACGTTATTACGAGAATGTTTCGGAGCAATTGAAGGCTTTACGTGCTAAACTATCGCACAACAAAGAGTTTGACATGAATAAGTTTAAAGACGAAATCAAGACGGCTTTGGAACAAGAAATAATCGTACATTATTACCTCCAAAAAGGCACTCGTGAACAATCTTTTGCCAAAGACCCAGAGATTCAATCGGCACTGAAATTGTTTATGGATATGCCTCGTTATCAGAGTATTTTGAAGGGAGGGAAATAGGTTTTGTCTGGGCGACCCCGTCTGAATTTGGATTCGTGGGATTAGAGGTTTTTTAGGATTGGAATTGGAGATTAATAATCTAAAGAATCCATAAATCGGATAAATCCAAATTCAGACAAAAATAGCGGTCAAGCAATTGGTCGCTATTTTTATTTAAAACGTTTAGACGTAATTTTGTATGCTTTCTGTCTGAATTCGGATTCGTGGGATTAGAGGATTATTAGGATAGGAGTTGGAAATTAGTAATCCAAAAAATCCATAAATCGGATAAATCCAAATTCAGACTAAATCGCATAGACAAATAACTCATAGCTAAAAATGTCCTTAATCCTAAGCATAGATACCTCCACAAAAGTATGCTCCGTTGCCTTGCACAAAGATAGTAAACTATTGGCAATCAATGAATTATATACTGAAAAGTCACATTCGGGAATGCTCACGACCCTTTGTGAGAATGTAGTCAAACACGCAGGATTTTCCCTAAAAGATTTAGATGCAATTGCTGTTGCCAAAGGTCCAGGTTCATACACGGGCTTGCGGATTGGTGTGTCCACCGCCAAGGGTTTTTGCTTTGCTTTGGACAAACCACTGATTGCAGTAAATACCTTGGTCGCCATAGCGTATCAAGTCAAAGATTTTTATGAAGCGAGCCATTTTATTTGCCCGATGATTGATGCCAGACGGATGGAGGTTTTCTGTCAAGTCCTTGATAATGAGATGAATATTATTTCGGAAACCGAAGCTAAAATTATTGACGAAGAATCATTTTCAGAGCTTTTAGAGCAATATAAAATCGTATTTATCGGCGATGGTTCAATAAAATGTCAGGAGAAAATTACGCATTTAAACGCCATTTTTCCGAAAATAGAAATCACGCCATCGGCAAAAACCATTGGTATTTTGGCAACCAATCTTTACGAAAAATCGTTATTTGAAAACGTTGTAACCTTCGAGCCTTTTTATTTGAAGGATTTTGTGGGAACACAATCTAAGAAAGTATAAAAAATGCAAGAAGAACTAATCATAAATAAAGTTATCAATAGCGGACTCGTTACGTTCGATTTAGAAGACCTCTATCACCCAGCCGAGCGAGTGGTTTATGACTTGAAAGACAATCTGTTCATGGGCATTATTTTGAAGGAAAAAGATTTCAGAGAATTCCTTAAAAATCACGATTGGACGCAATACACAGGGAAAAATATCGCCATCACTTGTTCAGAAGATGCTATCATTCCCACTTGGGCATTCATGCTTTTGACCCTAAAATTACAGCCCGTAGCCAATTTAATAGTCTTCGGAAGTTTAGAAGAATTAGAAAATAAGTTGTTTTTTGATGCCCTCAATAAAGTAGATGTGGAGGAATTTAGAGGAGCAAGAGTTGTGGTAAAAGGGTGCTCAAAAGTACCAGTTCCAACGGCGGCTTATGTAGAAATCACTCGACTTTTACAGCCCGTTGTGCAATCTTTGATGTTTGGCGAACCTTGTAGCACAGTGCCTTTGTATAAGAAAAAAGTTTAGAAAAAAGGAAGGCTTCATTCAAAACGAAGCCTTCCTTAAAATATCATTCCACAAACGCTCTCTCCTTCTTTTTACCCAAAAACGGCAACCAACTTTCTTCAATACTTCCGCCAAAATCCCGCAAAAACATCACGAATGAAGGCTTGTAAGGCTTTACTTTCAAAGGCATATTCGCTTCTTCGGGGGTAAGGTCGCCTTTTCTTGAATTACAGCGTTTACAAGCAGTTGTAAGATTGTCCCAAGATGTTCTGCCTCCTCTTGATTTTGGCAAAACGTGGTCTAAGGTCAAATCTTCGGTCTTTCCGCAGTATTGACAATGCCCATTGTCTCGTCTAAAAATATTTTGCCTTGATAACATTACACCTTTGTAGGGCAAATACACGTAACGGTGCAAACGAATTACGGAAGGCATCGGAAAGGATTGTGAAACACTCCGTAGTTGTTCGGTGGCAGACTCCGCCACCAAATCAGCTTTTTTTAGGAAAACCAATAAAAATGCTTTTGGAATAGAACAAACCGTCAAGGCACTGTAATCTTGATTCAAAATTAAAACTTTTCGACCCATAACTCAGTAAATGTTTAGCGTAAATGAATGAACAATTCTCTAATCCTAAATTACTTAAAAATCTTATAGAAATAACGCAAGGCTATATATTTTTGTTTCATTTAATGTTTTGTTAATTAGAAGTTTAGTAGTATAAAGCTATGAGGTGTGAGCAATGAGATTATTCTATCATATTTTTTTGGTAAATAAAAAAATACGAATGGATTTTCATTTTTAAAGTCTATTTTTACTCAAATATTATTCTCGGAAAATAATATTTTTAAGTCTAAAATCAGTAACCTAAAATTCTTCAAAAATGCTCTCACAATATTTCAATCAAGACCATCAACTTTTCAGGCAATCTGTACGGCAGTTTATTGACAAAGAAGTTACGCCCAACGCAGAGGAATGGGAAGCTGCACGTCAAATTCCAAAATCTATCTTCAAACGCATGGGCGATTTGGGGTATTTAGGCATCAATTTTCCCGAAGAATATGGGGGAACAAATGCCGATTTATGGTATTCAGTAGTGTTTTTGGAAGAAATTGTCCGTAGTACCATGGGCGGATTTTCTACCGCAGTAAGCGTACATCAATACATGGCCGTCAATCATATTGCCAAAATTGGTACTCCATTTTTAAAAGAAAAATACCTCGTACCTGCCATTTCGGGAGAAAAAATTGCTTCTTTAGGTATTTCCGAACCTAATGCTGGTTCCGATGTTTCCGCCATTCTTACAACCGCTATTCGTGAAGGAGACGAATACATCATCAATGGTTCAAAAACCTTCATTACCAACGGAACGTATGGCGATTTCATTACGCTAACTTGCAAGACTAATCCCTCCGCAGGAGCAAATGGCGTGAGTTTGATTATGGTAGATTTGGATGCGGAGGGCGTTAGTCGTACCAAATTGAACAAAATGGGCTGGCATAGTTCAGATACCGCCGAGATTCGTTTTGATAATGTCAGAGTACCCCTTAGTCATTTGGTAGGTCAAGAAAATGCGGGATTTTATTATTTAATGGAAAGCCTTCAACTAGAACGGCTCGTAGCCTCAATCATGGCAGTTGCAGGGGCAGCAATGAGCTTAGATTTAACCATTCAGTATTTGCATGAAAGAGAAACTTTTGGTCGCCCGATTGCCAAATATCAAGCAATCCGTCATAAAATGGCAGAAATGGCTACTGAGGTGGACGTTGCAAGAGAGTTTGTGTATTCAACTTGTTGGAAATTTATTAAGGGTGAAGTGATGGTAAAAGAATGTTCGATGGCAAAACTTTTTACTTCCGAACTCGCCAAAAGAGTGGCTGACGGCTGTTTACAGTTCTTTGGAGGCTTCGGGTACATTGAAGATTATCCCATTTGTAGGATTTATCGTGACGCTCGTGTAGGCACAATTGCGGGTGGAACTTCGGAAATTATGAAAGAAATTATTGGTAAAATTGTAGTGGATGGAGCGGCTTATCAGAAGGTTTATCAGTCGTAATACGAAGATTTCCTTAGACCATATCGCAGAAAAAAGACTACCACTTCTGGAAGTCTTTTCGGTAAAGAATTTGAAAACTGATTACTGTTAATTGATTACTGATAACTGTTTTCTCCGCATTCTACTGAAACATTTTTCAATTAACTGGTTATAGATAATCCCAAATTGTTCTGAACACCATGTTCGCAGTTCTTTAATTTCATCGAATAATAAGGTTTTAATTGCTTTTTTTAACTCTTTTTCGAATAGTTTTGCATCAAAGCTAACTTTTTGTAGTATAACTTTGACATAATCTAATGTTGTCATAGCTTTCATCGATTTTTGAAGGAAGGGATTAATATTGGATCAAATATAAAATGTAAAGTGTTGATAATCAACAACTGAACGTTAAATTAGTATTAAATACTTACCAATTTTTATTCCAATACACATCCCATAAATATTTTAATTTAGAATGAATATTAGAAACAACGGTGAAAGGTAATAAATATTATATAAATATTTTAATATTTTTTAGCTTTTTATTAAGTTTAAAATCGAACGCTCAACAAAGTGATGACATCTCCTTGATAATTGGCGAAAAAAATATTACCCTCGGAGACCCCTTTATCGTAACGGTGGTCATAAAATTTGTGGGCGATGTTCCCGCTGCCCCAGATTGCCAATTTCCTGAAATACCAAATTTTTCAAAAAAAGCTGTTTCCAAAACTACTTCACGCTCATTTGTAGGCGGTCAGGCACTCACGACTTGCACAGTTACTGAAAATTATTCACCTAAAAAAGAAGGAAATTTCAAAACTTTACCCATTAAAGTAAGCGTTAATGGTGTTGATTTAAAATCTGAGGCTTTTGTGGTGAAAGTGAGTAAAAATATTATTCCAGATAAAAAGGAAACCGCTAATTTGGATGCTTCGAGTACGGACAAATCTGCCAAGAAGGATGAAGATTTCACTGATTTTATAGACGGAAATAATAAGCAATTTATTGACACAAAAGAAGATGCTTTTTTATCTTTAACCGCCTCAAAATCAAACCCTTATGTGGGCGAAGGATTCACGATAACATTTTCTTTTTATGTGGCAGAAAATAATGCTACCGACATCCAATTTAATCATAATGACGTTCAAATTCCTGAAATCACCAAGCGGATTAAACCCGAAAACTGTTGGGAAGAAAACTTTAAAATTACCGAAACCCAACAATCACAAGTTACGATAAATGGGAAAAAATATACGCAGTACAAATTTTATCAAGCAACCTTCTATCCGCTCAATAATAAGCCTACTAATTTTCCATCGGTTACCCTAAAATTATTAAAATTTACGCCCGAAAAAAATGGGGGTAAAAAATCAAGTACCGTTTCATTTTCTACTCGCCCCTTTACGGTAAAAGCCAAAGAATTGCCTCCTCATCCTTTAAAAAATGAGGTTTCCGTGGGGCAATTCGCTTTGAAAGAGAACTTAAATAAATACAAAATCAATACGGGAAAATCTGTTCAATATCACTTACAGATTTCGGGCGATGGTTATAACATTAAAATACCCGAAATGAAGAATGACACCATTTTTGATTTCTTCCCGCCTGAAATTGATGATACCCAAGACCCCCGAAATGATAAAATAATCACCACAAAATCATTTACCTATCAGATTATTCCAAAGCGAGCTGGTAACTTTGCCTTAGAGAAATATTTTCAATGGATATATTTCAATACCAAAAATGAACAATACGATACCTTAAAGTCAAGAGTAATTTTAGGCGTTGAAGGAGCAACCATTGCCACTTCCGAAACCCCATCGGCAGTTACTTCGGTCTATGAAGGCATTGAAAAAATGGATTCATCTGAGGAAGCAAATAATTTCGTAAAACTCCTCAAAGACGAAGCTAACATCTTGATTGTCATTATGTTAATAGGAATGATTTATGTTTTAATTCCAAACAAGAAAAAATGAGTAGTACATACGGTAAGTTATTTAAAATCAGCACCTTCGGAGAATCTCATGGCACATCCGTGGGCGTAATTATTGATGGTTGTCCATCGGGAATCGACTTTGATTCTGAATTTATTCAGTCGGAATTAGACCGTCGCAAGCCAGGGCAATCTCGCATTACCACCCAACGCCGTGAAGCCGATGAATTTGAGGTACTCTCTGGCATTTTTGAAGGTAAAACCACAGGCACACCCATCGCCATAGTAGTAAAAAATGCCGACCAGCGTTCCAAAGATTATACCCATATCGCACAACAATTTCGTCCTTCACACGCAGATTATACGTACACCGCCAAATACGGCAATCGTGATTATCGGGGTGGTGGACGAAGTTCTGCCCGTGAAACTATTGCAAGAGTGGCGGCGGGGGCATTGGCAAAACTGGTTTTGAAACAATTTGGCGTAGAAATCCAGTCGTATGTTTCACAAGTTGGCAAATTGAAATTACAGACTCCTTACCAACAATTAAACATCGCTTTGGCGGAAGAAAATGCCGTGCGTTGTCCTGACCCAGCCATTGCCCAACAAATGTTCGATTTAATTGATGAAACCCGCAAACGTGGCGATTCCATCGGGGGGGTGGTCAATTGCGTTATCACGGGTACGCCAGTGGGCTTGGGCGAGCCAGTTTTCGATAAACTTCATGCCGAATTGGGTAAAGCCATGTTGAGCATCAATGCTGTGAAGGGTTTTGAATACGGTAGTGGTTTTGAAGGCGTAGAAATGTACGGTTCTGAACATAATGACGAAATGTATTTGGATGAAAATGAGCGAGTTAGAACAAAAACCAATTACTCAGGCGGAATTCAAGGCGGGATTTCGAACGGCGAAGATATTTATTTCAGAGTAGCCTTCAAGCCCGTAGCCACCATCATGATTGACCAAGAAAGCGTGGATGCAGCAGGCAATTCAGTAACGGTTTCGGGCAAAGGTCGCCACGACCCATGCGTTGTTCCGAGAGCCGTTCCCATCGTGGAAGCGATGGCGGCTTTGGTTTTAGTGGATTTTTATTTGAGGAATCAGGCGTATGCTAAATTATGATTATGTTCTCTGACGAATACTTCATGCACTTTGCCCTCCAACAAGCTGAATTGGCTTTTGATGAAGGGGAAATCCCCGTTGGGGCGTTGGTGGTTTGTCAGAATCACATCATCGCCAAAGGATATAATCAAACCGAAAAACTCCAAGATATTACTGCCCACGCCGAAATGTTGGCTCTAACCGCTGCCAGCAATAAATTGGGAGCTAAATATTTGAAAGACTGCACTTTATACGTCACCCTCGAACCTTGCGTGATGTGTGCAGGAGCCATCTTCTGGTCGCAAATTGGAAGAATTATTTGGGGAGCTTCCGATGAAAAACGGGGTTGTCAAAGAGTCCAACCGCCCATCATTCATCCCAAAACCCAAATATCTACGGGAATACTTCAAGCGGATTGTGAAGAAATTTTAAAACGATTTTTCACCAATCTTAGAACTTAATTAGCCTTTTCATAGTTTTTTGGTTGTGGTTGGTAATTACCTATTTTGCCGTTGTCAGTGTCTTCACTGACAACCCTCGCACAAAGTAGTTGTCAGTGAAGACACTGACAACGGCAAATGCCTATCGCTTACAGCAATTTAAAACTCAAAAAAATGGCTTTCGTCTTAGACCCTTTACCTTATGCAAATGATGCCTTAGAGCCTCATTTCGATGCAATGACCATGGAAATTCACCATGACCGTCATCACAATGCTTACGTTACAAACCTCAATGCCGCCCTTGCTGGAACGGCTGCCGAAGGGAAAACCATCGAAGAATTGATGGCTATTATCAGCACACTTCCAACGCCAGTACGCAATAATGGCGGTGGACATTGGAATCATACTTTCTTCTGGAATATCCTTGCCCCAAATGCTGGCGGTTTGCCCGTAGGTACGTTAGCTACGGTAATTGATTCAACTTTTGGTTCATTTGATAACTTGAAGGCAGAATTTAAAAAAGCGGGGATTGGTCGTTTTGGTTCGGGCTGGGCGTGGTTAATCATAAAAGCAGATGGTTCATTAGCCATTTCTTCAACGCCAAACCAAGACAATCCTTTGATGGACGTTGCTGAGGCAAAAGGAACACCAATTTTGGGTTTAGACGTTTGGGAACACGCCTATTATTTGAAGTTCCAAAACAAACGCCCAGACTATATTGATGCTTTTTGGAACGTGGTGGATTGGAATGGTGCGGAGGCACGTTATAAGGCAGCTAAATAGTTGATATTGAATTAGTAATAATGAATAGTTGAGGAATTGAGTGGTTTCATGGAAATCTTAATTCAAAAAATTTCTCAATTATTCATTGTTAGTTATTAATTATTAACTAATTTTGCAGTCCCAAAACTTATATGCAGGATGTAGCTCAGCTGGTTAGAGTGCTGGTTTGTGGTGCCGGAGGTCGTGGGTTCGAGCCCCATCTTCCTGCCAAAAGCCTTGTCGAACAGACAAGGCTTTTTTGTTGTTTGTGTAGGCAATTAAGTCTTTCATTTTAATAAAGCATATTCTTTCGCAAAATACGTTAAAATCACCTTTGCCCCTGCCCTTTTTATGGCAGTTAGGCTTTCTACCATGGTCTTTGTACCATCTAACCAACCGTTTTGTGCGGCGGCTTTCACCATAGCATATTCACCCGAAACGTTATAGGCAGCGATGGGAATATTGAAGTTATCGTTTAACATTTTGATAATGTCCAAATATGCCAAAGCGGGTTTGACCATCAAGAAATCAGCTCCCTCTTCATAATCTAATTCAGCCTCAATCAAAGCCTCACGACTGTTGGCGTAATTCATTTGATAGGTTTTTTTATCGCCAAATTTTGGGGCAGAATCCAAAGCATCACGGAAGGGTCCATAAAATGCCGAAGCGTATTTGGCAGTGTATGCCATGATATTGACGTTTACAAAACCTTCATCATCAAGGGTTTCACGGAGGTAACCAATACGCCCGTCCATCATGTCCGAAGGTCCGATAATATCTGCCCCTGCACGTGCCTGTGCGAGAGCCATATTTCCTAAGATTTGAAGGGTTTCATCGTTCAAAATATTACCGTTTTCATCCACGTAACCATCGTGTCCATCGGATGAATACGGGTCCATTGCCACATCGGTCATCAAGGCAATATCAGGGAATTTATTTTTGATTTGATTAATGGCTTCCAAATACAAACTTCCTTGTCGATGACTTTCAGAAGCCAATTTATCTTTCTGATTATCGGGTAGTTGAGGAAAAAGTGCGATGGAACGAATGCCTAAATCTTGCACTACTGAGAGTTCTTCTAAGAGTTTATCTAAGGTATATCTATAAATATTAGGCATTGATTTTATCTCAGTCGTGAGGTTTTTGCCGTCCATGACAAACATAGGATAAATAAAATCATTGACCGAAAGGGTAGTTTCTTCCACCATTGCCCGAATGGCGGACGACTGGCGGTTTCTGCGGGGTCTTCTTAACATATTTTGCTCAAAATTATTGGGCTACAAAGGTAAGGAGGAATGAGGATTGAGGGTTGAGTATTGATTAAAAAAAAATGATTTTGTATAGAATTTATTATCGTCAACGATATTTTAACTAAAAATAATACTATCAAAATCCTTATTTCAAGCCCTTTATCTCGAAATAGTGAAATTTAACAATTCCGTAACATTGAGGTAACTAAGTATTTTTACCTTTGCGGTGAAAATACCAATAAGTAGTTGCATAAATTTAAACGCCATTTTGTATTTCGTATCTTTGTTGTATGGGATATCGCTATATTAAATTAACAGATGCAGAGGAAACACTTTTAGAAAAAGCCTCAAAAAGCAGTAATAAAGACCATATTAGGACT
>JBBRMR010000115.1:0-11228 GCA_038230735.1 Cytophagales bacterium | reverse complement strand
TTTGACCAGACGGGACAACCTATTTTGGTGGTTAGGTGCCGGGAGTTAGAAGTTAGGAATTTTCCAAACACCTTTTCATTAAACGCATTGTCTGGTTTTAGGGAGAAATCTACTTTTTCTATGTCATTTCTTGAAAGTTTGCCGAAGTCCATTTTTAGCTTGATTTGGGAGGTTCTTTTATCAAATTTACGAAGAAAACATAAAAAATCATTCCACAAAAAAATCCCGCCATGACTGACGGGATTTCCATAACATACAGAAAAGATTTACTGTACTACGTTTTATTTGGGGTCAAGCCCTTTTCCAATTCTGAAAATACAATCTTGCAAATGATATTTACTCATTTTATCCAAGCTTGGCTGAGATAAAGCAAGTTTGATTTCGTCTTTCAATGCCATTAAATGTCCACGAGTAACGGACACAATATCCGTTTTGCGGGGATCCACAGCAACAGGAACAACCGTTCCTCTGAATGAGAAATTGAACAACGGAGCTGCACCCGTGGCGTTCAAGGTGGCAATCATTTTCTCTACATAAATCTTCTGCAAATTTCTGCGTGAACCATCAATTGCCTTGCGAGTACGGAATTCCGACCATACACCATTGCGAACATCAGTAAACATTTCATCCAAACTATACGAAGATGGGAATTTATTATTCGTTTCAATGATACGTTGCAAACGGTCGGTTGTCATCAAACTGTTCAAGGCTGCTTCCTGAATTCTACTGATAGCATCAACGCCTTGGTCAGGGCGAGTTTTAGACATGATTTTTTCATCCATCAACCAAGTTGGCGTTTCAAAAACCTGACGATTTAACCATGAAACCGCATCTTTTTGAAGATTGCGAGGCGTTGGTTCATAAACTACACCCATTTCGTCCGTGGTGCGTGGCGTTTCATAAATACCACCTACGTTTTTGGTAACGTGACCGATATAACGACGGTATTGATTGACAATTTCACCGTAAGATTCCGTCAGCATATCGTAATCTTGGGCTTCCTCTTTCGTCCATTCCGTGAGATTAGGCAGGATTTTCTTCAAATTTTTGATGCCGTAATCACTCGCCAACATATTATTATCCCCAATACATTCCGACTGTGTTCTTGGGTCGTAAGGATTAGTTTCTGTTCCAAACCAAATACGTGGATTTTTGGCATATTCTGTCATAAATTGCTTGTTCAACGTCTTTTGGTCGTCTTCGGGCGTTGCACCGTTCAAGGTTTGGTACGCCCATTTCACTGCCCACATATCATACTCTCCAATTCTTGGATACAAATCTTTTACGCCATCTTCGGGTTGTGCTACATAGTTGAAACGGGCATAATCCATAATCGAAGGTGTGTGTCCATGAGCCGCAATCCAAGCTGGGTTTCTTAGATTTTCAACGGGAATAGTACTACTTGAACCAAAATTATGACGTAAGCCTATCGTATGTCCAACTTCATGCGAAGACACAAAACGGATTAAATCGCCCATTAATTCATCATCAAATTTATTCTTTCTGGCACGAACATCTACCGCAGCCGCCTGAGTCATATACCACTTTTTCAAGAGCTTCATAACATTGTGATACCAACCGATATGACTTTCCAAAATTTCACCCGAACGGGGGTCATTCACATTAGGTCCATAAGCATTTTCAATGTCAGAAGCGAAGTAACGAATCGCTGAATAGCGAGCATCTTCCAAGCTAATGGTGGTGTCATTATCTGCTAAAATTTCACCTCTGATGGCATTTTTCCAACCAGCAGCTTCAAAAGCTTTTTGCCAATCATCAACACCTAACTTCAAATATTTACGCCATTTTGCGGGTGTAGCAGGGTCAATGTAATATACAATTGGTTTCTTAGGTTCAATCAATTCTCCGCTTTTTTGCTTGGCAGCATCTGCGGCATTTTTAGGTTCTAAACGCCATCTGACGGCAAAAGTACGGTCATCAGTACGCTGTGAACCTTCGTCAAAAGTGGTATAGCCATTCGCAAAATAACCAATTCTTGGGTCGAAAAGACGTTGCTTCATCGGAGCAGATGGTAATAAAATCATGGATGTATTTATCTCCATCGTAACTGCTCCCGAAGCCGCAATGGCAGGAATGCTCACCGAAGGAATCGGACTTGGTGATGGTGGTCCAAATGAAGGCGTTGGGGGCGAACCGTTAAAGGTTTTCACCGTCTTTACTTCAATATTCAAAGGGAAAGATTTGATGGTTTGAATATAAGAACGGTCAGCGGCTATGGATGTGATTTTGTAAAGTGTTTTCGTAAATGGAGGCAAAGAGACAATCTGATTATCACCTTTGAAAAAATCTGTTACTTCAATAACTGTACTACCTTTTTTAGTAACAGAATCCTTCTTATATGCCTTAATATCAAAGGCTTGGGCAATGGGCTGCACGTTAGAATTCTGCACCGCCTTATACATCGGAGCAGTAGAATCGGGCGAAACGTTGATGTACTGAATGGCTCTTACAAAGACTTTATTTTCGGGTCCTTTCTCGAAATTTATCACCTGACGGTTCAATAATTCTCCTCCGTAAGTACCAGGAATGGTGGCAGTTTTGACAATACGAGTAATCGTCATAATATCATGCCCCATCAAAGAGTCTGGAATCTCGAAGTAGTGTTTATCCTCTACTTTATGCACCGTAAAAAGCCCTTTAATTGATTTGGCTTTATCAGTAATAACCTCTTTGTAAGGCTTTGGACCTATTTTGGGAGTTTCCGCAGGTTTTGGCGGTATGGTGGTAGTTGGTAGAGCGTTTTTGGCATCTCCTTTTTTGTCTTGGGCTTGGGCAGTGAGGGTTAGGCACACCACCGAAGCCAAACACAAGGCTTTTTTCGTAATTTTTAGCATGATGAATAGTTTATTAGTGTTTTTTGAATAACGAAAATACGCAAGAATGGTTTGAATAAAAAATGAGTTATGATGAAAGGTGGAAGAATAGCGATGAAATCTATAAGTGAAGTTGTAAGTTATAAGTCATAGGTCGTAAGTAAAACTCCATACAAATACATATCTCATAATTCATAACTATTTTTTATCTTTGTTTTATGGGAAAAGCAACAAATATACTTTCTGAAAATTTCAAAAATATCACCACTTTCGTTTTTGATATTGACGGTGTGATGACCGATGGTTCAGTTCATGTACTGGAAACTGGCGAACATTACCGAGTTTTTCATATTCGAGACGGTTATGCCATCGAACGGGCGGTGCAGGCGGGTTATCGTATTTGTGTAATTACGGGGGGGAAACACGAGGGCGTGCGAAAACGCCTTGAAAACCTTAAAATTCACGATGTTTTTATGGGTTCGGGGGGACAAAGTAAGTTAGAAATTTATCAAAAATGGCTAAATGATTCGGGAATTTCAGAGGAAAATATTTTATATATGGGTGATGATTTACCTGATTATGAGGTAATGTCTCGCCCCAAAATTTTTGCCACTTGCCCAGCGGATTCTTGCGAAGAAATTTTAGCAATTGCCCATTACATTTCTCCCCAAAAAGGTGGAAAAGGAGCAGTTAGGGATGTGATTGAACGGGTGATGCGGGTGAAGGGGGAATGGTTGAAATTTTAGGTTCTTCTGTATTTTCTATGGAAATTTACGGAAGTCGTCCTTTTGAAGGACAACTTCCGTTGATGACTATTTTACCACCAAAATTTTGTGCATTTTCAAACTTCCCAAAGTCTGAACTTGCAGGATGTACATTCCCAAAGATAAGTTTTCAGTGGGCGTTATTTCCACAATTGTCTGCGTTAATTTATTGGTTTTAATACCGATAGCCTTTCCATTCAAATCATTCATAACAAAATTAGCTTCGTTGGCATCTTCCACTTTTACATTAAAAATATTTTGAGCAACTGGATTTGAAAATACGCCAAAGGGCAAGGAAGCATCGTCAATAATGACGGCTTGGGGACGAAAAACTTGCATTGTTCCGTCTTTATCCACCTGTGAAAGTCGGTAATAATTTGTGCCAAAAGATGCCGATTCGTCCGTGAAACTGTATTGCTTAGTCGTGTTAGATTCTCCTGCGGCTTCTATCTTCGCAATAGTTATATAATCAACCGCATTACGGCTTCTCTCCAAAATAAAAACATTACTATTAATCTCTTGGGCAGTCTCCCAACGAATATTAACTCGTTGATTATCCGTGGCTTCGGTTTGAAAAAAGGTTATTTGGACGGGGAGGGCTACGTTTTTGGGGTTTGGAGCAGTTCGAGCAAAGTCTATTGAATTATTTCCAGTATCTTGCCCATTATTTTTACGTGTTATGCTTTGTGTATTTGATGGAGAAGTGGCAGGTGAAGTTTCAGACGTTGAGGCAGTATTGCCATAACCAACTAAATCCAAAATGTTAGCATTTGACGGAGTAGTAGTAGTTTCAGTAACCGTATTATTTTTAAAAACTATTTTACCATCCGTTGCACTAATATTGGTATTGCCAGGGTCAGTGGCATCAGGTGCAGGTAGTGGTAAACCAACAGCTCCTCCAGAACCCATTTGTATAAGATAAAATCCACCAAGGGGAATAATACCAGATAACGGAATGACATCCCAAGAAGCCGAAGTTGCAGGAGCATATTGAATTGAAAAACCCGCAAGGCTAACAGAAGTAGTACCATTATTACGGAGCATAATGTAGTCTTTATTATAAATTGCTCCTGTGTTTCCTCCACCCCCATAAATTTCATAAATCACAACTTGTGAAAATGAAGCAATAGATGAAAATAATATCAAACACAATACAACAAGTAGATTTTTCATAGAATTGGGTGGTATTTAAAGCAATAATATTGATGAAGGTATTGATTTATTTGAAATTTTAACCTTTTTACAAACCTTCTTTCACCGTATCAATAAAACATTTCACCTTTTCGGGGTCGGTATCTGGATAAACGCCGTGTCCCAAATTGGCAATATAGCGTTGATTACCAAATTGTTGCATCATGGAACGAGCTTGCTTTTTGATTTCATCGAATGTTCCGTATAAGGCACATGGGTCGAGGTTTCCTTGCAGCGTTTTACTGTTGCCAATCAATCTGCGAGACTCGGCAATGTCCATATTCCAGTCCAATCCAATTACTTCACAATTGAGTTTACCCATTTCTTCACGGGCAAAAAATGCTCCCTTCGCAAAAACCGTTACGGGTACTTCCGTAATGGCATTACAGATTTGACTAATATAAGGAAGCGAATAAATGCGGTATTGTTCGGGCGAGAGAATTCCTGCCCACGAGTCAAATACTTGAACCAAATTTGCTCCTGCCGCTACTTGGGCTTTCAAGTAAAGAATGGTGCTGTCAGTAATTTTCTGCAAAAGGGCGTGCGAAAGGGTTGGTTCGGTATAAAGGTACTTTTTGGCTTTCGAGAAAGTTTTTGAACCACGCCCTTCAATCATGTAACAAAGCAAAGTGAAGGGGGCTCCCGCAAAACCGATAAGTGGAACTCGTCCGTTCAATTCTGTCTTCACAATTTTGATGGCATCCAAAACATATTTCAAACTCTCTTCGGGGTTTGATACTCGTAGTTTATCTACATCCGCCATGGTGCTGATGACGTTTGGAAAAACGGGACCAGATCTTTCTTCCATGATATAAGGCAGACCCATGGCTTCGGGAATTACGAGAATATCCGAAAAAATAATTGCCGCATCAACGCCCAAAATATCAACGGGTTGAAGTGTAACCTCCGCCGCCAATTCTGGATTAGTTGCCAATTGAATAAAACTCCCCGCTTTTTCACGGACAGCACGGTATTCAGCCAAAATTCTTCCCGCCTGTCGCATCATCCATACGGGTGTACGCTCGGTTTGTTCGCCACGGGCGGCACGTAAAAGTAAATCGTTTTGTAAAATTTCCATAAAATAGTTTTAAGCGAATTGCGATTAGGAAATAGGGAAATACACCTTCTAAATCTTCACTAATCGCAATTCGCTAAATTTCACTAAGAATGTTACAAAGATACGATTGAAATTTGAGAAGGGTATTAACGGTTAAGAATTAAGTCTTTTAGTTTACGAAAGACGAAAACAATTTGGAGGAGGTCGTCTTTTCAGTAGTATCAAATTGACTACTTGAACAATAATCGTTACCAATCAAAGTGGCAAAAAGTATTTCTACCAAAAACGGAACTACCGTAAAATGTAAATTATCTTGATTTTTCCTACGCAATAAGCAAGAAAAAAATAGGGTTTATTGGGCGTGTTGAATTTAAAAGGGATGGCAACTAAGCAATCTGCAACCACTGATAAAGAATATTTATTGAAAGTAATAAGGAACGGGAAATAACAAGAGCGTTAAAAAACCTATTCTTAGCTGACCTCTACTCACAAAGTCTATCATCTTAATGTCATACTGAAATTACTTTTATAATAATTTTACCAATCTCAGCACATAAAATAAGTTGTATTAATTAAAGATTTTTCATTAAAAATACCATTATAATATAATTTTTCAAAGAATATTTATTAAATCTTGCGGATACCAAGCGTGAAAACGACTAACTATTTATACAAAGTACAAAACTATGAGTCGAATCAGATTTATTATCCTATTACAGAAATATCAGAATGGTATTGCTACTGAAGCCGAAAGTATAGTAGTTGAGAATTGGTACGCTTTACTGGAAGAAGAGCCAAGACAACTCACTGAAAAACAATGGTCTGAATTAGAAGATAGACTTTGGTTAAAGTTAGAAGGCAATGCATTAGGGCATTCCGAAGAAGCTAAAATTATATTTTTGCCTTTTTGGCAAAGAACCTATTTTAAAATGGGGTTGGTTGGAACGATTGTATTGGTACTTGGTTTTTCAATATTTTATTATCAAAATATTTTAACAAAGGACAAATTCCAAGATGGTTTTGAATTAGTGATTAACCCGACCGAAGGAATAAAATCGGTTCTTTTGGAGGATGGAAGTAGAGTCTTGTTAAATCCCAAAAGTGAATTACGTTTTCCACCACATTTTGCATTGGGAAAAAGGGAGGTTTATTTGCAAGGGGAAGCCTTTTTTGAGATAACTGGAAATCCAAATCGCCCATTTTTAGTAAATGCGGGTAAAATAACCACAAAGGTATTGGGAACAAGTTTTAGGGTGAAGGCAATACCTGAAAACGCAGAAATAGAAGTGGCAGTGGCAACTGGAAAAGTATCGGTATATGAGCAAGAAAAAGATGGGGACGGTAGTTCAAACCAACATGGAAACGGGGTTGTACTAACGCCAAACCATCGAGTAATTTATTCAGAAGATAACAACCTTTTTGTCATGAAATTGGTGGATAATCCAATGTCCATAGCAAATTCTAATGAAGATTTCAGTTTCGACGATACCCCTCTTTCCGAAGTTTTAAACCGTTTGAAGAAAGCGTATGGTATTGATATTGAGGTAGATAATAAATCTTTATACGAATGTCCACTTACGGCGGATATTTCAAATAAAGGTTTGTATGCACAGTTATCACTTGTTTGTGCAGCCATTCGAGGGAACTATGAAGTAAAAGGCACCATAATATTAATTAGCGGTAAGGGTTGCGATTACAGAAAGAATTAAGTTAAAAAAGTATAAATGGCTTTAAATATAAAAAAAAGACTGGCAATGCTTGTAACATCACCAGTCAAAATAAAATCTCTGCAAACCGATTCGAGTCAATTTTGCAAGAGAGTATCTTGTCCGCAATAACGCATTAAACAAAACAGTCAAAAATATGCAAAAAACAATACAAAACAGAAAAATACTGTTAAAAATTATGAAACTTACTCTAACTCAATTAATGGTAGTTCTTGTTTTTTCAGAAATGTCAGTCGCTTTCGATGGCAAAGCACAAGATTTTTTAAATAAAACGGTAAATATTACCTTAGAGGATGCCAAACTTCGTTCGGTACTAAGTTCGATTGAAAAACAAACGAGAGTGAAGTTTGTATATAGCTCAAAGGCTATAAGAGCAGACCGTAAAATTACCGTGAATTCAAAGGAACAAAAGCTATATGATTTTCTACAACAGGAATTACCGCCTTTACAAATAGGGTATCGAATCGTGGAAGGGCAAATTATTCTTAATCCGACTGCTGAAAATTCCACAATACCAGTTAAAATTGATAAAGTTGTTGAAAACCAAAGTGTGGAGCAAACTACTATTACGGGTATAGTTACGGATGAAAACGGTATGGGATTACCAGGAGTGAGTATTTTGGTAAAAGGAACTACTAAGGGAAGCAACTCAAATAATAATGGGAGTTACTCAATAGATGTACCGAATGATAAAGCGATACTTATTTTTTCTTTTATAGGATACACTAAGCAAGAGATTTTAATTTCAAATAGAACGGTTATTAATATTGTCATGGCAAGTGATAACATGAGTTTGGACGAAGTGGTTGTGGTAGGTTATGGAACTCAGAAAAAAAGTGACATCATCAGTTCGGTAGCAACGATTAAGCCAGATAGAATGACAAAAATGGCAACTTTGGATGTAGGTGAAATGCTGCGAGGAAAAGCTGCGGGTGTTTTCGTAACCACTTCTGATGCAGGACCAGGAGGCTCTTCCAATATTCAAATTAGAGGAAAAGGCTCAATTAATGGTTCAACAAATCCGTACATACTTGCCGATGGTATTCCAATTGGGTCAATTAACGATATAAACCCTGCGGATATTGAATCAGTTGAGGTATTAAAAGATGCTTCTGCCCAAGCAATTTACGGAGCGAGAGCTTCTAATGGTGTAATTTTGATTACGACTAAAAGAGGTAAATCTGGAGCTTTAAAAATTAATTATGACAGTTATTATGGCATACAAAATGCCAAACGAAACTTTGATGTATATAGTGGAGCTGAGTTTGCAGCCCTAAAAAGAGAAGCTGATAGGGCCGTTAACTTAGGCGTTTTGAGAACTGATAATCTAATTTTCAGTGCTTCAGAATTGGAAGCAATTGCGGCTAATAGAAATATTGATTGGACAGGTGAAGTGTTTAAAAATGCGGCGATTCACAATCATAACTTAAGCATTGCAACGGGAACTGAAAAGACAAAATTGTACGTTGGATTGAACTATCAGAACATGACGGGTATTGTTCCCAACACTAATATTGATAAAGGTACACTTCGAGTGAATTTTGACCAAACATTATCAAGTTGGTTAAAAATAGGGGCAAACACTTCATTTCAGCTTTCGGGTTCAAGTGATCCAGATGTTGGTTATCAAGTTCGATTAGCAGTAACAGCCTCTCCATTAGGGAACATATATAACCCTGATGGTTCTTATAATGTACGCCCAGGTGGAAATCAAGAAAGTTTTAATCCGCTCTTGGATTTATACGAAAGTACTAAAAACAAAACTTCACGCAATGACATTCTGAACCTTTTTGTGGACGTAAGCCCATTCAAAGGGTTTAATTATCGTCTTAACGCCAGTCGTCGTTCTTGGAACTATAAGGAACTCAATTACGCTACGCAAAAATCGTCTTCGGGTGTTTCTAATGGTACGGGTAGTGGTAGTATATATTTCCAAGAAAATGCCCAGTGGCAGATAGAAAATATACTAACTTATGATTTTTCAAGCCGTAAAAATCATTTCAACATTACGGCGGTGGCGAGTGCAAATCAGAACGACTATTATAATTTCAATAACTCGGCAACGGCGGTTCCTAATGATATTTTGGGGATTTACGGGCTTGTATCGGCTTTGAAAAACGTACCCACTATTGGGGGCAACAAGCGTAGATTAGTTTCAGGAGTAGGTCGTCTTCAGTATGATTATGATTCAAAATATTATCTAACGTTGAGTGCCAGAGCAGATGGATCTTCGGTTTTTGGTGCCAATAACAAATGGGGATATTTTCCAGCGGTGGCAGTTGGTTGGAATATTTCAAAGGAAAAATTCTTTGATGGTTTAACC
The DNA here is from genome assembly GCA_038230735.1 of Cytophagales bacterium. Classification (GTDB taxonomy): domain Bacteria; phylum Bacteroidota; class Bacteroidia; order Cytophagales; family Spirosomataceae; genus Arcicella. Next base: position 1,332 of record JBBRMR010000115.1, on the reverse strand, counting down.
TTTGTTGATAATTTGAAATTACGTGGAAGTTACGGCAGCGTCGGAAACGAGGGTATTGACCCTTACGGAAGTCTAAGTCTTGCCAATCAAGTAGATTATTTGTTTGGGGCTGAAAAAGTATCTGGTTTTTTGCCTGGCAGCTCATTGCCTAACCCAAGTCTTAAATGGGAAACTTCAACGACTTTAAACACTGCGGTGGATTTTGGATTTCTGAAAAATAGAATTAGCGGAACTATTGAATATTACAAAACCAACACTACTGATTTGTTGGTGAATCGTCAATTGAATGCAGCCATTGGTTACACGTCAATTAAAGACAATATCGGAGAAGTTCAAAATACTGGTATTGAAATACAGTTGGACCTTGTGCCAGTTAGAACCAGAGATTTGACGGTAAAAGCCGGTTTTTTATTCTCAAAAAACAAGAACAAAATCCTCCGTCTTTATGGTGATTTGAATAATGATGGCGTTCAAGATGATGATGTAGCCAACAGATGGTTTATCGGACAACCCATTAGTGTATTTTATCAGCCAAAATTTTTAGGAATTTGGCAAACCAAAGATAAAACGGATGGACTCATTGACGCAAATACTCGAAAATTAGCCGTACCAGGCGATGTTAGATTAGAAGATGTAAACAATGATGGAAAAATTGACTCTCAAGATAATTATATTACATCAAGGTTTCAAGACTGGATTGGTTCATTTAATTTAAGTGTGAATTATAAAAATATTGACCTTTCGGCGGATTTTTATACCGTTCAAGGCATAGTTAAAGACAATGTTTATCTGTATGATTATACTTATGGAGGTGATTTGAGAGGAAATCGTAATGGTATAAGAGTAGATTATTGGACTCCTGAGAATCCATCAAATACCTACCCAAGACCAAATGCAGGAAACTCACCAATCGGTATGCCTAATCTTGGTTTACAGGATGCTTCGTTCTGGCGTTTGCAAAATGTTACTCTGGGATATTCGCTTCCTTCAACTTTGATTTCGAAAATCAAATTGTCAAGATTAAGGGTATATGCAACAGCACAAAATTTATTGACCATCACAAAATACCAATCTTACAGTCCAGAGCAAGATGCTTCGGCTTATCCAACTACCCGAAATTTTATTGCGGGAATTCAGTTAGGTTTTTAAGTAGATTTATCGGTTATAAATTATCAATTGAAAGATATAAATATTGAAGCTGTTTAAACTTTTGAAAAGTATTCCCAAATAAGTGAGAATTTTGTGGTGCTAAATCATAAAAAATCACGCAATGGGAATACTTAGTAAAAGTACAATTGATACGTGGATTATCCCACATTTAACCGTTGGAAG
>JBBRMR010000114.1:0-11309 GCA_038230735.1 Cytophagales bacterium | reverse complement strand
GACTAAGAGAGCATTTTCCTTTTTCAATTGTTTTACTTCTGCATTATCTCCGCAAGAGGTTAGGAATATTGAGAACGCAATGAGTGTTAAAATTTTTGTTTTCATTTTATGTATAGTAAAATCATAAATATCTAATAATCAGTATGTTAGTATTACTTTGAGAACGCAAACTCCTCTCTTTGCACAAGAGTATTCTTACAAACTTCGTTAAATTCTTCGATAGAATCAAATCTTAATTGTTCCAAAATTTTATATTCATAAAATACTTTAAAAGTATCATTCTTGAAAACCCACGGCTCTACTGCGATGTCATTATTAGGTTTATAAAAAGTTTGGTTCATATCACCATCGGGACTTTGAGAAATTTCCATCTTTCTGCCTTCTGGTTGAATTTTATCCATACAAATTAATAATGAAAAGGCATCACACCATTCTAAAAAACGATATAAACGCTCCGAATATTTTTTGTCAATATCCAAGTTTTTCAAAATATCTTTTCTGAGTTTTTCTTGGTCTTTCAGAAAGGCATCTAATTCTTTATCCTCCTCTCTCTGACTACCACTATACAAAAATTTCATGTGCAGCGAAGTCAATAAAGCATTCAATTGGCTTTTGGAACTGGAAATTTCCATGACGCTTAGCTTTTGGGTCAAATCAGTTTTATTTGAGCCATCATCGACCATAAAATGTCGTGGAGCTCCTGTGTCGGTAAGGTTTCTATTTTGGGTAGTTTCCTTAACACCATCATCATGTTCAGCAATGGCGATAATGGTGGGAACGATAATATCATTGGGCAAATCAATGTCATATTGATACGCCAACATGGCGGCTAAAAGACCGTGAGAACGCTGGTTAATGATTTTCCAACCTTTTTGATGCGATATAACAATCATATTTTGATTAATTTAGACTTGGTGTTTGTGATGATTTTTTTTGTAGAGAATTGTTAAAAAATTGTACCAAAGGAGAAATGGATGATTATTGAAATTTAATATAAGTCATAAAATCGCAAACAAAATACCAATAATGGATTATAGTTTACTTCAATTTCTTTACCAAATCGGGTGATACCCACTCGTCCCATTTTTTGTCGTAGCCGTCATAATGAACATAATGCAAGGTAGAAAAAGTTTTTAAAACTTTGGCAGGAAACCAGCCTTTTTCAATAATGCAGTACGATTTGACATTGCTCCCCACCGTAAAATTAGGTTTTGTTTTCAAAGGAATTAATCTTGAACTCGGCAACCATTCTGATTCGTCATTGGCATAGCTGTAAAACAAAACTTTGTACATTCCATCGGGTCTTGCATTGGTTATGAAGCCTAAATAATCCGTTTTACCACATTTTACGTTTACTTTTTCACCAATGCGTAAATCTTTTTTCTTTGGAATATCCGTGGCAATCAACCAAGATTTTAGGGATTCTGGAATATAGTAATGAGATTTTTGCCCTTCCACAATCGCCATTTCTTCATCAATATAGTTAGCAAGTTCTTGAAGTGAGATAGCACCATTATTGTTTTTATCCACAAAATTTTTGCCTTGCAATCCGTACAACAAAGCATTGGAATGCGTCCAGTTCCCTGTAGATAAATCTTGGGGTACTACGGATGCCAAAGCCGCATAATTACGATTTTTGTATTTTTGCACCTCCTTGACCAAAGCTCCAGAGTTGCAAGCATCGGAAGTAAAAATGGCGGTATTGCCCGCAAAATTTTTATCTACCGTTTTAACAATTTCCTCCACCGACCAATCATCGCCTTTATAATTGGCAAAACAAACTTTATCGGCTTCATTTCTGTAACCATGTCCGCAATAATTAAAGAACAAATCATCATTTTTCCCCGCCTTTTTCAAAAAGGTAATAAATGCTTCTCTGACGGCATCGGTAGTAGCGGCTTTGTCTTGTAAATATAGAATATGGTCGTTGGGCAAGCCATTTTTCTGAAAGAACTTCACAATCTTGGCATCAATTCGGTTGGTTTTATCGAAGGCAGCAAAGTTTTTATGGTCTTTCCATTCCAACACACCCACCATAAATACCCAAGTATTTTTGAAGCCACTTTTTGATTGTGTGAATGAACTGAACGTTGAGGATAAGAGGATGATTAGTGGTAAGATTTTTTTCATTTTTTTGGGGGTGGTTAGTTTAAATATTGCTATTATGATGATTTTAAGTATCTTTGTTGAACTAAAATAGTAAATTGTGGAAACGAAAGAATTTATAAAAAATACAGGGGCTACATTCACGCCAATAGGTTTAGCGGATTATTTATCTGAAAGACTACTGTCTTATGTAGATTCAAAAAATGTTTCTGTATTGGACCCTTCTTGTGGTGATGGTGAGCTTCTGTTGTCAATTGGCAGAAAACTTTTTGACAAAAATATTGATTTTAATTTAAATGGATATGATTTGAATAATGATTATTTAAATCTTGCCAAAGAAAGGCTTTTTCAATATAAAACTAAGTTTATAAATGACGATTTTTTAGAATATGTAGATGTTGTAAAAAATCAATTATCGCTTAATTTTCTAAATACAAATATATCAATAAATGAATCTGTTGATATTGTAATTGCCAATCCTCCCTATGTACGAACCCAAATTCTTGGAACTGAGCAAGCACAATTACTTGCTCAAAAATTTGATTTAAAAGGTCGTGTTGATTTGTATTATCCGTTTTTGATGGCAATGACTGCAAGCCTTAAAGTAGGTGGAGTAATTGGTGTAATAACTTCAAATAGATATTTATCCACAAAAAGTGGGGAAAGTGTAAGACAATTTTTAAATGAAAACTATGAGATTCTTGAAATTGTAGATTTGGGAGATACTAAACTCTTTGATGCTGCCGTACTTCCCGCTATTTTTATTGGTAGAAAAAAAAATACCATTAACAAGATTGAACCTAATCCAGCCAAATTTATCAAAATTTATGAAGAATTGAACGGATATAATGGGGACTTAAAACCCGCCTCTGATATTTATGATATTTTAAACCTCTCGGATTCTGGCTATTTTAATATTAATGAGAAAAGGTATAAAAAAACGGATGGTATTTTAGTCTGTCATACTACAAAAGGGCATAGTTGGGAATTACTTTCTGGAACAGAAGCTCTTTGGGTAAAAGAAATTGATAAGAATACATTTTGTTCAATAGGGGAGTTATTCAAAGTAAAAGTAGGCATAAAAACCACGGCGGATAAGATTTTTATTAGCGATAATTGGGATAATTTAGGAGATGAAAGACCCGAAGACAGTTTATTGAAAGATTTGATTTCTCAGGAAAACATAACACGATGGGGAACATCTGCCGAAGTTACGCTTCAAATACTTTATCCACATTTTAGTCAAAAAAAGAAAAAAGCCACCATTGATATTGAGCAATTTCCAAAGGCAAAGAAGTATTTTGAGAGGTTTGAAGAAAAATTAAAAGAAAGAAAATATTTGATTGACGCTGGTAGAAAATGGTATGAAATATGGGTTCCTCATCATCCTGACTCTTGGGTTTTACCAAAATTAGTTTTTCCAGATATAAGTTTGACACCAAGGTTTTATTTTGATGAAGGAGGAAAATTAGTTAATGGGAATTGTTATTGGATAGCAGCCGAAAAACAAGAAGATATTGATAAGCTACTATTGATTCAAGGTATTGCAAATTCAAAGTTAATGACAAAATATCATGACCTTGTTTTCAATAATAAACTTTATTCTGGGAGAAGAAGATATTTTACACAGTATGTTGAAAAATATCCTTTACCTGATTTTGAATCATCTGTTGCCAAAAGTATTATTAACCTTGTAAAAAAACTTAATTCAGAGAATAATCTTGAAAAAATTGCTACACTCGAATATCAATTAGAAATTAAAGTAGCAGAAGCATTCTTCGTTTCACCCGTGTTTAAGCTGGATTAAATACAGTTTTACCATCATATTTTGCAAAAAAAGACATTGGTATTGCCCTTTGACATTTGTAACTCTGTGAGCTTACATAAGAAAAAATATCTCCAAGTTTTTCGCCTGGTGTTAAGATAATTCCTTCAATTATTTCTGTATGTGGGTTTGCAAGGGCAATTAAATAACGGGTATCAAATGTCGTTAGGTTTTGCTTTTCAAAAACAAGTTCTTCCTTTTCAGGAGAGAATTTTCCTAAATCAACAGTGGGCGAATCTTGTACTTTTACCTCTAATAATTGGTTTCGTATATCAGGAAAGCCTCCATGCAATAAATCTCCTTCTTTTACTATGTAACTCAATAGTTCCAAAACCATTCTTTCGAGTGCTTGTCCTCTATTTTTTGTTGCTGCGGCATCAAGTTTTCGACCAATCAGTTTTTCAGCAACCATTTTTTTAAGTAGTGGAATTGAGAATAATTTCTTCAAATCGGGTTCGTCAGCCATCCCAGACTTAGGCTGAATATAATCATGTGTAACATCATCAGTGAGTTTCTGGCTATCTGGAAATGAAAGAATCTTATCAAAACTTTCAAATATATTCTTTCTGATTTTTGACGAAATCAATAATTGATGCTTTATTGTCGGCTTGCCAAATTTCCCAAAATGGGATTCAATATAGGATGGGCTTAGAATTATGATTGAAGCAATAAGGTTTTTCTCTAAGTCAATTTTTACAAATACCAATCTAACATCACTACATTTTAAACTTTCCCCTGAATCATACTTTACTAAAAGAGAATTACTGGCAGGTAATCTATTCCAAACTTGTAAATTGTATGAACTGCCAGAGGTAACGATATAGGTGTCAATAAATTCTCTTGTTATTTTGGGTATTCCTTTTCCCTTTGGCGGAACAATCTCGTAGCTATTCTCTTTTACTTGTTCAGGCAGATCAAATTTTTCGAGTGTTGAAGCAATCAATTTCCTCACATTAGAGCCATCAGTCCTTGTTTTGCCAGTAATTTTAAAAGGCGTTCCAATTAGGCTTGATAATTTTTGGATAAGATTTTCTGGATTACTGAGCAAAGCACTTGATTGTGGGGGAAGTTTAAATAGATCATTCATCATTAGAATTTGAGGATTTCAGAAGGTTCGGTGTTTAGAGCTGATGCTATTTTGTTTAAATTAATAACGGAAATATTTCTTTCGCCCCTTTCAACCGACCCCACATACGTTCGGTCAAGATTACAAGCAAAAGAAAGTTTCTCTTGTGATAAACCTACTTCGGTTCTCAATTCACGAATTCTATTGCCAATTTTGGATAAATAGCTTTGCTCTTCTATTGAATAAGTTGGACTCATTGATTTAAATTATTAAAGTGTAAAATTGCGTTAATGATGTTAATAAGTCCACGGACTATAAGTAGCTAAATATTATCTCTTTCTATAAAAGTGCTTTAAAAGAATATAAAACAAAAAGCCAAACAAATGCTTGGCTTTTTGAAAAAATCAGTTGAAACGTTTAAACGTTTTAAATATCTATTTACCATTCGTGATAACAATCGTCTTCTTCTCAACCCCAACCCCAGTAATCGTCAAAGATTTCCAAGTTTTTGGCAATTTAATATCTTTGATTTGGGTGATGCCTTCTTCGCCAATGTCTAAACCTCCGAAGCCGTTTAAGATGGTTTGTAAAAATCCTCCTGCACCCGTGGCAAAGTAGGGATTTGTACCACCTGCTGTTTCTGCCAATACGCCAAATGGTGGCACTTCATTGGGTTTATAACTCTTGGTGAAGAGTTCATAAGCCTTGTCGGTATTGTTTTGGCGGGCGTGCAGAATACACAAAATCGCCTGAGACATTGCTGGTCCGTCGGGCGACAATCTGGCTTCGTAATAATCCAAATCTTTCTTTATCAACACGGGGTCAGTTACTTGGTGCATCGGATACGAGAGTAGATTCACGTCCGCTTGCTTAATGGTTTCACCGTTGTAAGTGGCGTGTTCTTTCGTTACGCCATCGGCATTTCTTAAAATTACCAAGCCATTCATCACCTCCTCCCACTTCGGATTGGGCGTAATTTTCAACTCATCTGCCGCATCCATCGCAAAATCCAACACCTCTTTCACCATGCCGTTGGTGTAGGCGTTATCATCCACATTTTCCGCCCATTCGTCCGCACAGACTACATTGATGATATGATATTTTCCGTCAGCCCCCTTTTCGGCACGACTTATCCAGAAGTCTGCCACCTCTTTCAACATCGGATAACCACGAGTTTTCAGCCATTCTTTATCCTTCGTTACCTCAAAATACTTCCAAAAAGCCCAACCAATATCTGCCGTAATATGGTGTTGGAAAGGTCCCGTCAAAGCCCAAACTGGCGTGGCTTCCTGCCCTGCATCATCTGATTCCCAAGGAAACATTACGCCCTTGTATCCATGCGATTTAGCATTTTTACGAGCTGATTCCATTCTTTCAAAACGATATTCTAACAATGATTTTGCCATTTCTGGATGCAAAACTAATATGGCGGGGTACATCCAAATTTCGGTGTCCCAAAACACGTGTCCATTATAGCCCAAACCCGAAAGTCCCATCGGTGAAAGGCTGTACGCTTGTCCTTCACGGCAAAAAGAATACAAATGATACATCGCAAAATGGGCGGCACGTTGAGCATCGGGGTCACCATCAATTTTGATGTCGGAAGTCCATAATTTCTCCCAACCTTCTTTGTGACGTTGCAATAAACGGTCGTGTTTTTCCAAAGCCGCATAAATCGTTAAACGCTCGGCTTCGTTTTGTGGGTCGGGCGTTTGTTCCGTCGAAATCGTTGAACCTACAATACTAAATGAATAAATTTCATTCGGAATCATGCGTTTTGAGAACTTCAAACGGTGCATTCCATAATCCCATTCTTCATGAATTAATTGGGGTTCTTTACCACGTTCTTCGCTGAAAATGAAGGAGTTAGATGCCGCTAAAGTATGTTTTCCCGTGGGAGATTTTGCCACTGAAGTCATCAAAGGAATCAAGGCATGAGGGCGGTCGATGAGGGCATAAGAATTCTTAACATCCCGTAACATATCAGGGGCAGACATTACGCTATGGGGCGTAATTTCACATTCTTTCTTAGCTTTTATTTCTACATCAATCATCATCGTGAAGGGCAAATGACGCAAAGCCATCACTGAATATTTTACCGAAACTTTATCTACATAATCAAAAGTAGTAGTAAGAATGGCGGTTTTCATGTTCAATTCTTGCTTATAATTACTGATGTCGGCTCGTCCCAAACGTTTACCATCAACGTCCAAATCCATATTAGCAAATTCAAATGTTTTTAAAATATTGGATACTCGCCCCCGTCCGTAGGTATCAAAAGCACCGTTCAACACCACATCTTTCACCTTCAAAGGTTCGGGTGATGATACAATGCCAATCATGCCATTGGCAACCGTTACGCCATAATAATTACTTGGATTAATCTTGTCTGCGGTAACAATCCAAGGGTCTTGGGCATAAAGCTGTGAGGTTTGAGCGATGAGGAGTGAGTAAGCTATGAGCTTTGAGCTTTGAGCTTTGAGCTTTGAGAGAAATACTGATAACTGTTTTTTCATGTTTTTTGGATAATTATAAAAATGGATTGAAAATTTCTAACATGGTGCGATGTTTCACAATCCAAATTCAGAAATTTCATTGTCCTAAAATTATAAAAAATCTTTAACAAAACATCAATTAAGCAATGATTAGTAAATTGTGATTGGTCTGCAATTTCTTTTTTTGGTAAAAAAATGTGATTGACTGTAACACGGACAGCCTTGTCCGTAGTTGAATAATCTCTTATCCTTACTACGAACAAGGCTGTCCGTGTTACAGCTATTTCCCCATTCAAGGTCGTTTCAAAAGTTGCTCCAAAGTATAGACTTTTCCATTTACCACAACATATTTTACTCGCTGCGTATCGTGAATATCTTGGAGTGGATTACCTTCAACCATACTGATATTGGCAATTTTACCGACTTCCAAACTCCCCAATTCTTTATCAACATTCAATGATTTTGCGGCATTGATGGTACTGGTTTGGAGTGCCTGAAAAGGTGTGAGTCCGCTTTCTACATAATTCCAAATTTCTACGTGAAGGCTTGTTCCATAAGGCATAATTGGGGAGTCTGTGCCACTGGTAATGATGGCTCCGTTATCCCAAAGTTTTTTCAAAGTTTTACCAGTATTCCCGTAAGTTGCCAGCATTGGTAATGGCTGACTTTTCATTTGTTTGGCAGTTTCGAGCATAGCCGTGCGGTAATAGGACGGATAAATTTGTCTGAATTGTGGGGTATCAAATAGGGTAGAGTCTTTTGTAATCAAAGTCCAAAAACCGCCCGAAAGAGCCAATGTGGGCGTAATAACCATTTTAGATTTACTGATTATTTGAATCATATCATCATAACTTTTCCCTGCCGTTGTGATTTTTGGAGAGTACCCCCTCCTACTCGTTGCCGCAATATGTTCCACGGCATCTACCCCATACCTTGCCGCAGGAAATATTTCGTGAGAAGATACCGTCATACCGTTTTGATGAGCAAATTCGGTAATTTTTTTCTGCCATTCATCGGGCATTCTGACGTAGGTTTTTATGAGGTCATAACCCAAAGTCTTAGCCCTATTTAATTCTAATTGTAGTTGTTCTTCCGAACCAATGGCGGTTGCCATGTTGTAATAAATTCGTCCTCCATCGGTTAATGCCCCCGTCAGAAAATGAAATGGACCAGGGCGTTTGCCGCTGTGCCAAGATTCTCTTTGTTCGACAGCATCGTAAGGGTCTGAACCTGGTTCTCGGACACTTGTAATACCATAAGCCAACCAAATTCTGCCCGTTTTTTCACCAAATTGAGCATCTAAATGGGCATGGGTTTCAAACAAACCTGGCATCACAGTCAGGTTGGAAGCGTCAATTTTTGTATAATTTTCTGGATAATTATTTTGGTGTGGAAGTATAGATTTTATCCGACTACCTTCCACAATCAAATCCATATTGGTGAGTAATTTCTCATTTTTACCATCAAATAATCTTCCCGCATGAATAACAGTCGTACCGCTGGATTTGGCATTTATCCAAGTTAATTCGAGGGGAATATTTGTTTTTGAGGTATCGGCTACATTCACTTTCCGCAGGTGGTCGGTTGCCAAATAAACAATGGATTTGGAATCGCCCGTCCATGTGGGGGCTTCGGCTAACTCTGTGGTGATGGCACGAGGTTTACCCACAAATTGTCCATCTTCTGTAACATCAATCACCCACAAAAGTGCATCTTTTACATAAGCCAGTTTTGTGCCATCGGGCGACCAAATCGGTCCATTTCTATACCGCATTGCCATCGTCTGGTATGGAAAAGGCGTTGTTAAACTTTGAGCCTTACCACTTTCGGCATTAACCAATAAAAATTTACTTACACCCTCCCTATATTTTGATGAATAAGCATCCAACGCCGCCATCATAACATATTTTCCATTGGGCGACCAGCTGGGTTGTCCTGGCAAAAACATCGGTTTATGTACCGCTTTGGTCTCGCCACTGGTTAAATCCATAATTTGTAACACTGCCCCAACGCCTATCGTATTGCGTAATCCTTGTTTCAAAAATGCAATTTTAGAGCCATTGCCAAGCCATGAACCTTGATTTTCGTCTTCGTCAGTTTTAGTAATTTGGGTGATTTTTTTGGTAGAAAGTTCCAAAGTATATAAATCCATATTGCCCGTTTGGTCGGCTGAGAAAAGGATTTTAGCACCATCTGGCGACCATGTTGGGTCGGTTTCGTAGTAGGCATCATCGGTCAGTTTTTCGGGTTTGGGTTGTCCGATGGTGAGTAACCAAATATCCCCCAAAGCCACAAAAACCACTTGTTTACCATCGGGAGACACCACAGGACAGCGGATTCCTTTGACGGTTTTGGAAGAAAGTCCATCAAAATCATACGTTTTACGTTTGTAAATGGGCGTACTCACGGTAAGCGTAACTTGGAAAGGAATTTCTACGGTCATTTCAGTTTTTTTACTCCATAATTTTATTTTTCCGTCAGAAGTATAGAGTAAATCGTTATTTGCCATCCAAGAGGCTCTAAATTGAAAAACATCATCACCACCCTTGCTCAATTGCACGGTTTTACCCGATGCAACTTCCACCGACATCAGAGCCGTTTGGCTTCCTGTGGCAACTTGATAACTAACAAATTTACCGTCAGCACTCCACGCAGGGGCATTTGGTACGCCTTTACCCGTAGGTACGAGTAGTTTTTCGGTATTATTTTCTAATTTCAAATAGATGCCTGTTCCTTCGGTTCTGTTGGATGCAAAAGCTATACTTTTTCCATCTGGCGAAAAAGCGGGGGCATAATCGTGGTCAGTATTGATGGTTAAAGCCGTCATTTCGCCCGTAGCAAGGATCAATTTCCAAACATCATAATTCCCGTTTCTATCCGATGAACAAATGATACTTTTTCCATCGGGAGAAACATAAGGTTCACGGTGGTCAAAGGGACCTGTGGTATGTTGCTGCAAATTTTTTCCGTCTTTCCCTACACTCCAAATATGATAATTCCCGCTTTTATACGACTGAAAGACAAGCCTTTGCCCATCGGGAGTCCAATGTGGTTGGCGGTCATCGCCCATGCCATCCGTTAGTGCCTTGGCGGTTCCTCCCGTGGCTGAGAGTGTATAAATTGTTCCTTGTAAATCAAAAGCAATTGTTTTGCCATCGGGCGAAAGTGCCATGGCAATATTAGTCCCTTCGTTGATGGTTATTTGTTTGGAATCTAACTTCTGAGCTACGATACGAAGACTAAGAAGGAGCATAAAAAGTATTATTAGTCGCATGGGAGGAGGATTTATGGGTTGTGGGAGTAATAAAAATGTCGTACCATATTTGGCTTGAATAAACATCTCGAAACGGTTAAATTCGGGATGTTGTACAGAATTTACGGTCTGACTATCGTCTGACCGAGTAAATTTACTCGGTCAGACGATAGTCAGACCGCTGAAAACAAGATACTAAGTTTAATTCTTGATTACGTGTTTTACTTAAAAGATAAACCTTATAAGTTTTTGAAACCGATAAGGTTTTACGCACTAATATCTTAAAATTGCCAAAACTTTACTTATAAATATTCATCACATCAAAAACCCCAGGAACGGGCTTCGGAGCAAGTGGATTTCCATTGATTTCGTTTTGCGAATAAATAAAACGCCAAGGAAGTTTTGTTCCTGCATTTGGTGTCAATTTATAGTGTTTAAGTAATATAATTACCTAAGAATTTATGATTAACTTTCCCTCCTAAAACCATACTATCATGACTTGGGGAGAAAGAAATAGATTAATTACCAAACTGCCACTTGATACTCAAAGTTGGCAGAAGTGTT
>JBBRMR010000113.1:0-11557 GCA_038230735.1 Cytophagales bacterium | reverse complement strand
CTGTATGTCTTTAATTCATTGGTAAAAATAAATAATTTCAAGGCTATTTGTATAAAAAGGATAGGCAATAGCGAACACTCGAACATCAATCATCGAATCCCGAACACCGAAAACTAAACCCCCTGCCTCGCAGCCCTTTTCTCTTGCATTCTCAAAAACATTTTTTCCTTAATTGATTTTAACCTTTCCAAGACTTTTACGTCCTTCAAAAAATTCCAATTTCCGTGTTCTTCTACTTGCTCTTTTTGTGCTTCTTCTTCACGTTTTGCCTTATTTTTCTCCCACTCTGGGTCAAAAATCATTCCTGTGCATAGGCAATGCTTGCGGTCGGTACGAGTCAATACGTCATAATTTACGCATGATTTGCAACCATTCCAGAAGGCATCATTTACGGGTAATTCTGAGAAAGTTGTGGGTTCGTAGCCCAATTCGGAATTAATTTTCATTACTGCCAATGAAGTCGTAATACCAATGATTTTGGCATCGGGATAATTACTTCTTGACAATTCAAAAGCTCTCATCTTCACGGCTTTGGCAATGCCATATTTCCGCCATTCAGGCTTTACGATGAGTCCAGAATTGGCTACAAATTTGCCGTGTTCCCATGTTTCCACATAGCAAAAACCGATGAAATTTTCCTCCAAATCAAGGGCAATAATGGCTTTACCTTCCCGCATTTTCTCACGCAAATATTCAGCAGAACGCTTGGCGATGCCCGTGCCACGTGCTTTGGCGGATTCTTCCATTTCGTAACAAATGGCTTCGGCAAGATGAAGGTGTTCGGTCGTGGCGACTTGAACGGTGTAATTTTCGATAAGATTTTCAGAGATTAATAATTTTTCCACTGTTGAAATTTTGCTAAAAATGTTTTTGGGAATGATGGTAGATGATAAATAGCTACGACTTAAACGAATTAAGCCTTAGAATATTAAGCAAATACACGAAAACGTTTTGAGAAATGTTTGCTACGTGGGCAAACGAACAGGATTAGGGTATCAGACCCTACGGAAGAAGGTACACCTAAAAACGGGTGTGGGGATATATGAATATGATATGAATTTGACTTCGTATGGCATTTTCTGAGGTTGATTTTCGGTTGAAATCGAATAATCATACAAAGTTTACCAAAACAAAATGAGAGTTGCAATGTTTTTTTATGATTTTTATAGTAATGAGTAGTGAGCAATGAGCAATGAGACGTAAGTAATGGGCATGGAAAGACAAATCAAGATTAATAACGCATTTAATTTTCATACCTAAATGCTCATACCTCATAGCTTATGAGAAAGCATTTTTCCCAACATACTTCCTTGATACTCAATCAATTGAGAAGTCTGTTCAATCGCTTTTTCTAAACTCATTGGTTCGTTCAAAATTGAGGTTGCGTGCATCACGCCCTCTTGTGCGATGATTTGTTCAAGGTCTTGCATTGTGCCACAAACCAAGATACTCGGAACTTTAAATTTATTGGCTCTTTCAAGCAATCGGGAGATGAGTTTGCCTTGCCACGTTTGGCTATCAATTTTTCCTTCGCCCGTGATGAGGACGTTGGCGATTTTTAGTTTAGAATCAATGTCAATACTATCCAAAATCCAGTCGGCGGCGGAACAGATTTTTGCGTTCAGAAAAACGATTGCTCCCCCTCCTATTCCTCCGCCCGCTCCGCTTCCTGATTTTTGCTGGATGTTTTGATTGAATGTTCTTTGAAAGATTTGGGCTAAATTTTCTAAACCTTTATCCAATAAATCTATCGCATTTTCATCCGCTCCTTTCTGTTTGGCGAAGACTTTTGCCGCCCCATTTTCCCCGTAAAAAGGATTAATTACATCCGTGGCAACGATGAATTTCGTTTTAACTATATTTTGATAAATTTTACTTTTATCAATCGAATAAATTTTCAAAAGATTTTCTCCGATGGGTTGTAATTCGTTTCCATTCTCATCCCTAAAAATATAACCCAAAGCATTTGCCATACCCATTCCACCGTCGTTGGTCGCACTTCCACCCACGGTCAAAATAATTTCTTGGGCATCTTTTTTCAGTGCATCCAAAATCAATTCTCCCGTGCCAAACGTGCTGGTTATCGAAGCATTGCGTTCTTCTTTTTGCAATAATTCAATGCCAGAAGCCCTTGCCATTTCTACGATGGCGGTTCGGGAAGAGGCAATCCAAAGGTATTTTGCTCTAATTTTTCGGAATAATGGGTCTTGCACTTCGCAGGTGATAAACTCGCCACCCAAGACAATTTGTAGGGTTTTAAGCGTACCTTCGCCTCCGTCTGCAAGAGGTAAAATTTCACAGATTGCGATTGGGAAGGTTTTCAAAATACCCTTTTTCAAGCCTTCACAAATTTGTTGGGCGGTTTGAGAATCCTTGAATTTATCAGTGGCAATGAGGATGTTCATTTTTATGATTGGTTATTGATAATTAGTGCTTTGTAGCTTAACCGTTATTTTACAAAATCCAAAAATATCATTTTCTGCTTGAATACATTGCGTTTTAGAAATAAATATTTCGTTAAATGTATAGTTAAACAATTAATAATCAATAAATTAACATTTTTTTGAAATACTAAAACTTGCATTTTTGAGTTATTTTGTTTAAAATTGAATGTGTAAATCTGAAATGTATTAAGTATCAGGCATTGAGCATTAAGAAAGAAATCACCAAATTCATTCCGACCTTCTTAATACCTAATACTTAATACTTAATACATTCCCAATGTCTTTCGCTCCAAAAATAAATACTAATAAACTCACCGCTGATGACCTAATTTATGGGTATATGAACGGTATTTTCCCGATGGCAGACAATGACGGGACACTCTATTGGTATTCGCCCGAACCCCGAGCCATTATCCCGATTGAGACGTATAAACCCCCAAGATCACTTCGTCCAACGATACATAAAAAGAATTTTGAGGTCAGAATATCCACTAATTTTGAGCAAGTTATGCGGAATTGTGCCTCTTCCCGCAAAGGAGATGATGAAACTTGGATTTCGGAAGAAATTATTGAGGCTTACTGCGAATTGCACAAAGCGGGACTTGCTCATTCCGTAGAGACTTATTTAGATAGTAATTTGGTCGGGGGGCTTTATGGTGTAGCTATTGGTGGTGCTTTTTTTGGCGAATCCATGTTTTATAAAGTCCCCGATGCCTCGAAAGTTGCATTTCATTATTTGATTGAAATATTAAAACATCAAGGCTATCAATTACTTGATACTCAGTTTATTAACGACAATGTAAAACGTTTTGGAGCAATAGAAATTCCACGCCAAGAATACGTAAAACAACTCAAAAATGCTTTGGAGAAACGTTGTCATTTCACGGAAAATGCTTTAGATCATTTGTTTTAGGGCAATAGGTGAACTGTTTAGGGCAATAAACTTCCTTAAAAGCTCTTTGTCCCGTAAATTTGTGAACATATTCAAAATTCAATCATTGCCAAAATGTCTAAACCCATCATCGTTATAAAATTCGGTACGGCTTCCATTACGCACAAAACGGGCGAAATTAATGAAGAAACCTTGCAGGAAATTGCTCGACAAATATCCATTCTTCATACTGATTATCAAATAGTTATGGTTTCTTCAGGGGCTGTTGGAGCGGGAAAGGCTTTTATCCAAAACTATAAAGGGACAATCTCCGAACGCAAAGCCGCTGCCGCCATTGGCAATCCGCTTTTACTGGCAAAATATACCCAATATTTCTCGAAATACGGAATCGTAGTGGCTCAAAGTCTCTGCGAAAGGCAGCATTTTGCTAATAGAAATCAGTTTTTGCAGTTGAAAGAAACTTATCAAGAACTCTGGAAAAATGGAGTCATCCCGATTGCTAACGAGAACGATGTGGTGAGTAATTTAGAACTAAAATTCTCGGATAATGACGAATTAGCAACCTTAATTGCCACAGGTTTTGGGGCTGAAACTTTGCTTTTATGTACTTCCGTTGGTGGACTTTTGGATGCTAATAAAAACATTATTCCCTTCATTGCAAAGGTAGATTCAGCCGTTATGGGGCTTGCCAATGATAATAAATCTTCGTTGGGTTTGGGCGGTATGATTTCTAAATTAACCTATACTCGCATGGCTACTCGCATGGGAACACGGGTGGTAATTTTTGGTATGAAACCAGAGGATGGAATATCGAAGGCTCTTGATAATCAAAATGGTACGTCTTTCGCTCCGCAAGAAGTTAGTTTAAATTCAAGACAAAAGTGGCTGGCTTCGGGGAGTTTGATTGCGGGTAATGTGCGGGTAGATGCAGGAGCAGTTTTGGCATTGAGTAATCGAAAAAGTTTGTTGGCAGTCGGCATCAAATCGGTGGGAGGTTCTTTTGAAAAAGGGGAAGTTTTTGAGATTTTGGATGAAGACAAAAACGTCATCGCCATTGCCCGTGCCAGAGAGTCTTCGGAAGTAATTTCGGATAATTTGAAGACTCAAAATTTTGAAGTCGCTAATGCGGATGAGATTGTGGTTTTGTAGTAGCCCCTCACCCCAGAAGAGAATATTTTTGACCTATAGTTGGTGAGGACATCAACTATAGGACGGAAAATTATAGATTGGCAAAACTTTATTTTCACCATGTGGTTATCATAGCACTTATTTAAAACAAAATATTATTCATAAATATTCATAATTAATTGACCAATTTCCAAATTTTTAAACTCATTTTCCTCACACTTTTCCTCTACCAATGTGGGCAGAAGAAAAGTACGCCCGAAGTTTATACGCTTCCCAAGCCTTCTAATTTGTCGGGCAAAGAATTAGCTCAAAATTATTGCGTTGGTTGTCATCAATTGCCTGACCCGCAACTATTACCAAAGGATATTTGGGAGAAAAGCGTAATGCCCAATATGGCTTTGCGTTTGGGCTTGGGCAATCAAATGAACTTTTTAATGGGTATGAATAATGATGAAATGATGGCAGTTATGGAAGCAGGGATTTATCCTGGAAAACCCGTTTTAGCACCCGAAGATTTCAAGAAAATTATGGATTATTACGTTCAAAATGCTCCCGAAGAACCTTTCCCCCAAGCGAAAAAAGTGCTTCCTGTTGTTGAATTAAAGAGTTTTGAGGTAAAAGTATTACCTTCTTCTCAACAAATCCCAATGGTAACAATGGTACGGTTCAGACCCGAGAATAAAACCTTGTATGTAGGGCTGCGGGAGAATAATCGGATTGATGTTTTTGATTTAAAACATCACCGAGTTGATAGTGTAACAATCATTAGTCCCGTTTCAGATATTCATTTTGGAAGAGATAATTCAACTCAAATCTTAACCATGGGCATCATGGACCCCAACAATCAAAAAAAAGGAAGTTTATCGGAAATAAATGCCTTGAAACAGCCTAAAAATTTGATAGAAAAATTGGAAAGACCAGTCCAAATGACCTATTCCGATTTTAATCAGGATGGTAAAGAAGATGTGTTGATTTGTAGCTTTGGCAATGACGTTGGAAAATTGGCTTGGTATGAAAACGGAAGCATGAAAGAACATCTTTTGAAGCTAATTCCAGGTTCGAGAACTACCATTGTCAAAGATATGAATAATGATAAACTGCCTGATATTGTGGTACTTGCCACTCAGGCACGGGAAGGGATTTTGCTTTTTATCAATAAAGGAAATGGCGAATTTGAAGAGCAACAATTATTGGAATTTCCCTCCGTGTATGGGTCGAGTTATATGGATTTGGTGGATTTTAATAAAGACGGTTTCATGGATATACTCTACACCAACGGCGACAATGCCGACCTTTCGATGATTTTGAAAAACTATCACGGCATAAGGATTTATTTGAACGATGGCAAAAATCATTTTACCGAAAAATATTTTTATCCCATGTACGGAGCCGCTAAAGCCATGTCAGCCGATTTTGACCTCGATGGTGATATGGATATTGCCGCCATTTCCTTTTTCCCCAATGAAAAACAAAAGCCTCATGAAGGATTTTTATTGCTTGATAATCAAGGAGATATGAGTTTCAAGGTTTCAACTTTCAAGGAAGCTAACCGAGGAAAATGGATGGTGATGGATGTGGCAGATATGGATGCAGACGGTGATTTTGATATTGTTTTAGGGTCGTTTTATAAGAAAAATTTATACGGAAAATCAGAGAAAGCCAAGTCCACGAGTGTGATTATTTTAGAGAATAATCGGAAATAACATTGAAATAATATGCATCAATTTCATAAATAACAAGGATGCCTTCGGACTGGGTGTCCCCTTAATCGAAGACTTCCTCCAACAGACTATATTTAAAATCTACCCTTTTTTTCACCCCTCATGCAACCCTTATTACTCCCATTTACGTCCTTATTTCTGTAAGGCAAATATTTTGCATATCTTAGACTATAATCTGGTATCATCAGCACAGGAATCAAGATAATTTCAGCAAATATTTGACAATAAATCATGGGAAAAATCAAAAATATATTTTTAAGTTTTGGATATTTTGAACTTGATAGGTTTTGGAAACCTGTAAGGTTTAGCATTACTCATTGCTCATTACTAATCGCTTTCTCATTAACCAGTTGCGATAAAGTATTGAGTGATGTTGCCCCTTATCCGCAACCCACTCTTCCACAACCCACGGCAGAGGTTTTTAAACAGCTTTATCCCAACGTGAAAGAGTTCTTTTTCAAGCCTTTGGAACAAAATAAAACTTGGCAAGCAGATTTTGTGGCTTCCACGGGCAAAGTGCAATCGCTGGTGGATTATCAGGGAGAAATTATTGATATTAATCAGTTGGTTGGCACTTCAAAAACCCTACCCACTGCCTTGAAACAATACGTTTTGACAAATTATCCCAATACGCAAATTGTATCGGCGTATGAATTAATGAAAAATTCAACACAGAGTGATGGATATAAATTGACCATAAAAAGTAATACTGTTACTGTTTTGAATGTCTTTTTTGATGCCAATAATACCTTCGTGAAGGAAGAAAAGCCATTAGCAGAACAGGCTTCAAGTATCATTTTTACCAGCACTGAACAAGTAAATTTTGATGATAAAGTGCCAACCGTTGTGAAGCAATTTATGAGTAATAATCAACTTAAATCTGCCAGTATAATTGTGTATATATTGACAAATAATATGTTTAAAATCGTCCTGAATTTTAGAGACCGTCCCAACGGTGCTTTACAAACTTCGGAAATAATCTTGAACGACCAAGGACAAATAAAGCAATGGGCAACATCCATTGAAAATGAATACGGCTATAAGATTCTGAAAAACAGTGAGTTACCTTCGGATATTACCACTTATCTGAACACTAATTTCTCGGGTTGGCAATTTGATTATGGTATTTTAGAAACTTGTTTTAGTAGTAATTGTACCAATTATGCTAATATCAAAAATGGAACGAAAGAACGTTTTTTGGTGGCAGATAGCGAATTAGAAAAGAAGGATTTAGTTTTGATTAGAACCCAACTTTTAGACGAATCAGATTTACTCCCAAACATCAGAAACAGTTTGTCAAACCACTATACCGCTTGGACGTACATCTCGGGCAAAGTGGTGTATGAACCTTATTTTCAAACCACTAAACAAGGCGGAACGGTGGTCAATCATTATCAATTTGACATAAAAGAAAACAACATCCAATACACCATCCGTTTGGCAGAAGACGGAAAATTGATTTATAAGTATAAAAACTAAATCACCCATAAAATTTATCTAACTCTATAAATGCTTGAAAAAGAGATACAATTAGTCCTTGCCTGTAAACGCAATGACCCCAAAGCACAAACCGCTTTTTATAATCTGTATAAAGGGCGGCTTTTGGGTATTTGCCGACGATATGCCCGAACCGAAGCCGAATCCGAAGATATTTTTCAAGAGGCTTTTATCAAAATTTTTAAGAATCTGCACACCCTCGAAAAAATTGAATCGGTGAATAGTTGGGTAAAGTCGTCTGTTATCAGGACTGCCATCGACCACTACCGCCAAGCCGTCCATGAACGAGAACAAGTAGGTTATGAAAATATTATTGAAACGTCTGACAGTCAAGATGATAACGTCTTTTCAAATCTTTGCCGAGACCAAATTTTAGGCATTATAAATACGCTACCCAACGGTTATAGAATGATTATTAACCTTTATTTGATTGACGGATTCGCCCACGCTGATATTGCCGAAATGTTGCATATTTCGGAAGGAACATCCAAATCGCAATTATCAAGGGGACGGGAATTATTGAAAAAGGAGTTATTAAAAATCGGGTACGAAGTAACAAATTGAAATACCAATGGAAAATCACAAAGAAGACATATTGAAAAAATTTCTCCAAGATACTTTCTCAGACTATGAGCCTGAGCCAAAAGATACTTCTTGGTCAACTATATTTTCTGCTATTCAACCCAATCAGCCCACTTTTTGGGGTAAAATTAAACCCTACGTTGCTTCTATACTGGTGGTATTGATGGGGATTTGGCTTTGCTACAATTCGTCAAATGTGGAGGCAAATAATTTGGAAATTGCTTTTAATTTTAGTGAACAAGCTGGAATAATTGCCATAGACAACGTACCAAAATCAGACAATAGTCAGACGGAGAAAATACAACAACATTCAGATAATGGACAGACGGAGAAAGTCAATCTTAATCCGTGGTCAAAATCCTCTATTATCAAGTTTCGGCAGCACAATGAAGAGGAAAAAGTTGATGAAAACGTCCAACCAGAGACACTCGCTACGCATAAACTATTAAATGGACGAGTGGGGACACTCGCCACGGATGAAAAAAAGGAATTAGCTATGACGGAATATCCCAAAGAAATTATAGTAAAGAATGCTACGCCAAAAGAAGAGTTAGAAAGTCATCCGACTGTTGAAAAATGGTCGGATAAAGTGGTGGTTTCAACCGATAATTTAACCGCTTCAACGAGTGAACGAGTTGATAAAAGTGGACGATTGGGGACACTCGCCACGGATGTAAAAACAATCGCCACGGGTATGGAAAATTCTATCATCGAACAAGTACGTTATATTCGCCCGATGGAAAGCCTTCGGAATAAGGATTTTACACTCACTAAAATTGCCTTAAATTCACCCATGATTACGCCACTCACTACGCTAAATCGGGAGGCAAAACCTGTTCGTCAGCATACTTATTTGAGCATGAGTATTACGCCCATTCAGACGTACAGAATTTTAACCATTAACAATAATAATGTCCAAAATGTACAGACCAGTAAACTATTCGATTCGGAAAGAAATGGTTGGCAATTTGATTTGGAAATGACAAAACCCATCGGTAAACTGTGGAATTTCAGGACAAATCTTAGTTACCTCAGAATGCGTCAATGGTCTGAATATCAAGTGAGTACGGATGAATTGGTTTTGCGTAATACTAATTATAGAAATAGTAATAGCAATTCATCACAAGGGGCTTCAAATGCCCTTGAAGTAGTGGGACAAACCGTTACGGAAAGTAAAAACTTGCACATGGTGGGCTTGAAAATGGACGTTCAAAAATTCTTTAAAATCACGGGAAGAAACCGATATTTCATCAGTACGGGAACGCAATTAATGTACGAAAACACCCAAAAACAAAGTAACATATTCTTGAACGTATCGGGAGGTTTTCAGTATATTGTGAGTCCAACAACATTCATAACGATTGAACCCATTGCCTCATACAGTCTAAACAACTTTAACGATTCCAGAAGTGTCCTTCAAGCCAATGGCTACAACTTAGGTTTGAAAATGGGGGTCAGTTTTAAAGTCAAATAATAACCGCATAATTAGGATCTTAGGGAATAATTAACCGCACTGGGATGATAGAAATGTTAGTTTTGAGGAATAATTAAAAATGGCTTCTTAATTTTCTATCATCCCTCTGTGGTTAATTTTTTACTCTAATTTCCGACAAACTCCAAAGTGCCAGCCCCGTTTCTACTACGGCAAAGAAAATCAATACAGGTTTTGCCATGCTCAGAATTACGAACATCACTAAGCCAAAACAGAACAATAAACGCCCCTGCACGGTTGCCCGAACAATCTCTTTGTTGCCACTTTTGTAAATGGCGTAATAATAAATGGACAGTACCAAAACCAACATTCCCAAAACCCTAATCCAGATTTCGGAAGTTGGTTCAAACCCAAACATGGCTAAAAGCGTATTTGGAATAAATAAAAGCTGTAAACCCGAAATTAGAACATATACAATTTGTCCCAAAAGTGATGTGTAACGTTTTGTTTCCATAATTTTGTTTCTGATTAGTAATTGGTTGAAAATCAATTTACTAAATATTTTCATTAAACGAAAACATATTTATATCTTCAATTCGTTTATAGTAGAAATCAACAACAAATTCAGATGAATAATAAAATAAAATCACTAATTGTTATAACGTTCAGCCTTTCAATGGGTTTGTCTTCTTGCAAGAAAAATGCTGATGCCATAAACGCCGCCCCCGACCTTCGGGATAGCGTTTATGCCTACTCGAAGGAAGTATATTTGTGGTCGGATAATTTGCCAGCCACCAATGTTTTTAACCCGCTTTCCTATCCTTCGGCTGATTCTATTATGCGGAAAGTGAGGACATACAGCCCATTTGTGAACGGACGCTACCAAGACCGTTGGAGTTTTGTGATTGATAAAACCCAATGGGACAATGTGGTAAGTGGAAATAGCACCGACACGGGCATTAGATATGCCTTCAACACAGAGTCTGATTTAAGGGTGAAACTGGTTTATTCTCAATCGTCGGCGGGTAAACTCGGCGTTACTCGTGGTTGGAAAACCTTGAAAATCAATGGAATAGATGCCAATTATACAAATATCAAGCAAATTAACGATGAACTCGGGAAGCCCTCTCAAACCATCCTTTTTCAGAAACCCGACCATAATCAAGTAACCATTACTTTGACGGGGTCTTCCTATAAATCCGATTATGTAATGAATTCAAAAGTGTTCAATATTAACGGAAATAATGTAGGATATTTTGCCTTTGATTCTTTCTTAGGGAGTAATTCTGGACAAACCACCAAAGACGAATTAGACAAAGTTTTTGCCGATTTTAAATCGAAAAATGTAACGGAATTAGTGCTTGATTTGCGTTACAACGGTGGAGGGTACGGAACAGTCTCCAATTATTTGGGAAGTCTGATTGCCCCCGCTTCGGCGTCTGGAAGAGTGTTTGTTAATTCCATTCATAATTCAAAATATTCAAAATGGAATAGAACTGAGTATTTTACATCACTGCCTAATAGCTTGAAAGTGAGTCGAATATCAATCATCACCACCAAAGGAACAGCCTCGGCGAGTGAGGAACTCATTAATGCTTTGAAGCCTGTGATGACGGTAAAATTAATCGGAAGCACCACGCATGGCAAGCCCGTAGGTTATTACGGTTTCCCCACGATGAACAGTTACGTTTTTCCAGTTGCCCTGAAAAATGTAAATTCAGTGGGTTTTGCTGATTTTTATGAAGGATTTGCCGTTGATAAAGCTCAGGCTGACGACGTGACCCACGATTTGGGCGACCCCGCAGAAAGCTGTTTGAGCATTGCCCTGAATTATATCAAAACGGGCGTATTACAGTCGGTT
>JBBRMR010000112.1:0-11720 GCA_038230735.1 Cytophagales bacterium | reverse complement strand
GTACGCTTATTTTTGATGATTTGATAGTTCAAAACGGCGTGCGTTGCGTTCTCATATTGTAAGGCTTTATTGTAGAAATAATAGCGATAATCGGGCGTTTGATAGAATTTTCCACCTGCCGCAGATATTTGTGAATATTGTCCAGTTTTATACGCTATCGAAAATCTTGGAGCAACATTAAAACCCTCTGCCAAAGAAGAATATTCCCCTCTCACTCCTACTCTTCCTGCCAATTTACGAGTAATATAAAATTCAGATTCTGTAAACAAAGCACTGTAACGATCCGTCAAGGAATAATTATATTTTTTGGCTTCTTGCATAGCCGTTTTATCAATCATCAAATCGTACTGAGCAAAATGTCCCTCTGTGCCAAAAAGAATATTATTGTTTCCCTCAAAAGAGCGTGTAATAGTAGCCCGAATTTGTGTACGTTGTTCAGTTTTTCCGAAACCCATCTGTCCCACTTTGGCATCGTCATTATTATAAGAATACGAAGTTCCCGATTTCAATACCCATATTGCTTCCGAATCCAAAGCATTTTGATAAGTGCTGGTAATCAAAAGATTAGCATTTTTAATATTATATTCTGTCAAAGCATTACTATTGGTTTGGTCATGAAATTTCAAGCCAGAAGCACCTTTTCCATAGACAGCATCTAATTTGAAATTTGAGCCTGCTGATGGTTTCAAACGATACGATGTAGAAATATTAAGTCGTTCAGGGATTTTTACCCAATCAATATTCTGTGGATAAACTGCAAACAAAGGCGTAAGATTATTATAGGCAATAGTTCCATTAATCGAATGATTATCAGTCAATTGCGTATATCCTGCCGATAATTGAGCCAAGTTTGCATTAATTACATAGCCAGATTCAATGGCTAAATCGGTCGTATTCATTTGCAAAATTGCCGACAATGCCTGACCATATTGAGCTGAATATCCGCCCGTTGAAAAGGCAGAACCTTTGAACTGAAAAGGGGCAAAACGTGAACGAGAAGCCACATCGGGCGAGGGTGAGTTGTAGGCATTTTGAACCGTCAAACCATCAATCAAAATCTTAGACTCCTGTGCAGAACCTCCCCGCACGAACATCCCCGTACTCTCACCGTTGCGTTGTGAGCCTGGCGTAAGTAGCGTCATCGTTTGCGTAATATCTGCCCCACCACCTGCAGTTGTAACAATATCAATGGGTTTTATCAAGGTAGTTTTCTTTTCATCCGAAGCCTCAAAAGTCCCAGCCGTAACGGTTACGGTGTTCAATTCATTGGCAGATTCCTTCATTTTCAAGGTCAATTCCAAAAGTCCACCTTTCAAAATAACTCTTTGGTTATAAGCCTCATAACCTACAAAAGAACAAGCCAAATCATGTTCTCCTTTTTCAGACGTTTTGAATTGAAAATTTCCATCAGCATCCGCAGTTGCTCCGTCGTACGAACCTTTCAAAGAGACATTCGCTCCTGGTAATCCTTGTCCCTTTTCATCAACTACTTTTCCTTTCAAGGTAGTTTGGGCAAATGATGTCGAAAATATTAATACAAAAAATAGGACAAGTGAAGTAATAAATGTTTTCATTGAAGTATCTGTTTTGTTAATTATGATTCAAAACAACAATACAGATGAGTATTTACGAATCTATTTCCGATGAACTACTGATTTTTGGGGGTGAATTTGTAGATTTTCAGTATGAGATTTTGAGAAAAACTATCTTTGTTAAAATCTTTCCAAAAACCTAAGCCCCTAATCATCAACGCCTAAACCCTAATTTCCCAAACTTTCAAAAATTATTGAAAATACTTGAAAAAATATTTGATTTTGTCTTTTACATTTATTACATTTGTTTCATTATAAAAATGTTGAATATACTCCGCCAAGTCCAAAAAATTCCGTTCCGTTCTGGAATATCCGCACACGAATTTTTTGTCTCGTATTCGCATCATATTAAAACAATACCAAGCAAAATTTTTAACGTGAAGCCCTGATTTTCCTTACTTTCAGCATTACTCATTAATTTTTTGCCCACGAAATCCTTATTTTGTACTAAAAACTATCATTCTCTTTTCCAGACGAATTAGTCTATCTGTACGAGTTCACGTAATCATTAACACTCCTTTTAATTAATTCATCAAAACGTACCGCTAAGTATTTTTAGTAAAGATTGATTCATTATATGCTTGTCTTTCAAGGACTTGCGAAATAATTTATGTATTTTTTGCTTAGGATTCATATTTGGCAATCAATTTGTAATACCAAACGTGTTGAATAGGTAAGGATAAATGATTTTGACCATAAACAAAATCATTCATCGCAAATCCCATTTACCATTTACCCATAAAAAAGTTTCTAAAATTAATAACCCTTACTCATCATGAAGAAATTATTTCCACTAACACAACTTATCCTTGTTTTTCTTTTTTTCTGTGCCTCCACTTTCGGGCAGGGCATCAAAGGCAAAGTAATTGATGCCGACATCAAGGAAGGTATCGTTGGAGCAACCGTCTCTATCGAAAATTCTTCTTACAGCACTTCCACTGATTTACAGGGCAATTATTCCCTCAAAATTCCCAAAGGCGATTACAAACTCATCATCAATTTCTCGGGTTATGAAAAGAAGGTTATTGCCATTGTTGTTCCTTCTACCATAATTACGATGCCTGATATTTCAATGGAAGAAGCCACTGTTGCCACCGAAGACGAAGTATTAGTTTTGGTAGGTAGCCGTGCCGCCGAGGGACGTACCAAAAACGAATCAGCTACGCCCATTGATGTAATTACTGCTGAACAATTAACGGCTTTTGGGCAGATGGATTTAAACCAAGTGCTGCAATTTTTAGTACCTTCTTTTAATTCTAATCGCCAGTCGGGTTCAGATATTGCCGACCATATTGACCCCACTTCAATGAGAGGTTTGGGTCCTGACCAAACTTTGATTTTATTGAACGGAAAACGGTATCACCAAACCGCCCTTATCGGAACTTTCGGAACACGTGGAAAGGGCAATACGGGAACGGATTTGAATACTATTCCCATTGCTGCCATCGACCACATCGAAATCTTGCGTGATGGTGCTGCTGCTCAGTATGGTTCAGATGCCATTGCGGGGGTAATCAATATTGTGTTGAAATCAGCGATTAAAAAAGAAGTTTCAGCGTATTTGCAGTCGGGTTTTTATATAAAAGGCGATGGTTTGATGTTTAATGGAGGTTTAAATTATGGTCTAAAAATTGGTGAAAAAGGTTTTTTAAATATTACTGGTGAGGTTTTATCAAAAGCTAAAACGTTCAGAATTGCTGATGCACAATATCTCGACAGTAATCCACGGTCTTTATTTGGCGATGCTTCTTATACTAATAGTAGCGTTTATATGAATTCGGAATTTGCCTTGGGAGAAAAAACAAAACTTTATTCAACTGGTGGAATTAATTTTCGTTCAACGGATGCACAGGGCTTTACGGTAGATTCTAATAGTGATAGAAATATATTAACCATTTTTCCTAATGGTTATGAGCCAAGAATTGGTTCGGATATTTTTGATGCCAACATTACGGTGGGTGTTAAAAGTAAATTAGGTGCTTGGGATTTGGATTTGTATAATACTTTTGGGTCCAATAATATTACCCTCAAAACGCTCAATACCATTAATCCTTCTCAAATATTAAGTACAAAAATTAAGAAGCAAACCAATTTTGATGCGGGTAGTTATAATCTTTCTCAAAATACTACGGGATTAAATGTTACCAGAGGTTTTCCAAATTTATTATCAGGCATAAATTTATCAATGGGTTCAGAATATAGAATTGATAGTTACGGAATTGTGGCAGGTGAAGAGGCTTCATGGAAACGTTATGGCACGGATGAAAGTATAGCGGGCGGCGCTCAGAATTTTCCAGGAATTAACCCTAACAATGCCGTAAAAGCCAGCCGTACCAACTTTGGTCTTTATGGTGATTTGGAAGTAAATATTACTAATTCATGGCTTATCGCTACTGCCCTTCGGTACGAAAATTATAGTGATTTTGGTGGAACCTTAAACGGTAAAATTGCCTCACGTATCAAGGTGAATGACATTCTTACTTTCAGAGGTTCATTGAGTTCGGGTTTTAGAGCTCCATCGTTGGCACAGGTTTATTTCAGTTCAACCATCAATGATGTTGTTATAGATGAGGTTACTCAAAAACCAATTTATGAAGAGCGTTTATTAGCACGCAACGATAGCACAATCACCAAAGCATTAGGAATTCCTACCCTTAAACAAGAAACTTCATTAAGTGGTAGTTTTGGTTTTGTGTTGCAACCTTCCAAAGCATTTTCAGTCTCGGTTGATGCTTATCAGGTAAGTGTGAAAGACCGTATTCTTTTAACGGGTGAATTTTCTGCCTCTGATAAAGGGCTTGAAACCACTTTTAATAGCTTGGGGGTTATTGGTGCTCAGTTTTTTGCTAATGCCATTAATACTAAAAGTTTTGGTGTTGATTTAATTGGAAATTACATTGCTAAAATTGGAGAAGGTACTCTCACAACATCTCTTGCTTTAAATTATAATGATTTAAAAATAGATGCCGTTAATACAACACCTGCCTTGGCGGGAAAAGAAGAGTCATTTTTAGGAGTCCGAGAAGCATCACTAATAACACAAACTGCCCCAAAATATAAATTTCATGCAATACTTGATTATAGATTAAATAAGTGGTCTATCGTAACACGTTTATCTGGATTTTCTTCAATTGCCATTGTCAATTACAATTCAATTGAATTACCTGCCAATTCTAAGAATTATATTATGAATAATTACGATGATAAAATATCAACGGATTTAACCGCAGGATACCAACTTACTGAAAATGTAAAAATTTCATTCAACGGCTCTAATATTTTCAATGTATATCCAAATAAACAAAACCCAAATAATACTGAAACGGGCGGAATGTACGAAGCCGTGCAAATGGGATTTGGAGGCAGTTTTTATTCATTACGTTTGAAGTTAAAATTTTAATTATTGGTAAACGGTTCATGGTAAAAGTGAATCGTTTACCAAATCAAAAAAAAGAAAATAACCACTATTTAAGAGACAAACCCATGAACATTAAACCGTTCATTTCAATCGTAAAAACTGTGTACCGTTAATCGTTTCATTGTTTACCGAAAAATTAAATCTTATGAAAAAGTCAATCTTTATTACTTGCATTGTCATTACCGCCCATCTTTCCGAAGCACAACGTTGGTCATCGGCGTTTATTGGTAAGCCTTCTGCTCGGGCTGTGTATGCTTCCAATGTGGCAAAAGCCATTCAAAATGCTTGGGAAAATGAATTTATTACGAAGGATAAAAAGGATGCTCTATTGGATGAAATTGTGTTTGGGACAAGTTCTGATTTTAGCGTTAGATAAGAGATTACGGATAATATTGACAAAACGATTACCAATAATATTGACGAAATAGAGGAAGCTACGGGCATTATTGAAATAGCAAAAGACCCCATCAAGAAGAAAAAGGAGATTGTGATTGACGGCAAAACGATAGTGATAGAAATGAATACGGCTCCCATAATTGCGGATGAAAGTGCCGAACCCGCTACCATTTATGCCGTTCCGCAAAGTCCTGCCCTATTTACGGGTGGACAGAACGCCATGAAGCAATTTTTCTCAAAAAACATCCAAATGCCCGAAGGAAACGGAACATTGGTAAAAGGAAAAGTTTTTGTAAGATTTATAGTTAGTAAAAACGGTAAACTTTCCAGAATTTATTTAGTGAAAGGCTTAAATGAAATTTGTAACAAAGAAGCCCTAAGAGTAGTAAAAATGATGCCTGTATGGATTCCTGCGATGGAAAATGGCGAAAGTGTAAACTCATGGCATACCTTACCGATATATTTTGAAATTGAATAGAAGACGTTGAATTAAACCCAAGTGTGAGAACAATTTAAAGTCCTTACTTTAGAAACTTTATTGATTTACAGCCCTCTTGATTTTCAGGAGGGCTTGTTTTTTAAATATTTTTACTCATTTTCACATACATTTGTCAGTTAGTAACTTTTATGACTAATTTTGAGTTAAATATTGAATGTATTGTCCATAATACCACTAATCCTCAGACGGATACATTTAACTCAATCCCAAATCATTACCCATTTTCTAATTTTCACTAAAATAATTTTTATGAACAAATTTTCCAAATTAATCCTACTTACCCTAATTTTTTCGGTGAATAGCATTTCACTTTTTGCACAAGGCATAAAAGGTATTATTAAAGATGCTATTACTGGACAAGGAATTCCAGGAGCATCGGTAGTCGTTGAAGGTCGTTCTTCGGGAACTGCCACTGACGGAAACGGTGCTTACACGTTACGTTTAACCGCTGGCATATACCGTATTAAGGTATCATCAATAGGTTATGAAACCAAAAGTTCTGAGTCAATCAATGTTTCAGGAACAGAATTTACCACTAATGATATTTCAGTTTCTGAAAGCACTTCAACGCTTCAAGAAATTGCCGTGATTGGCTCTCGCTCGGCAACGGCTCGAACAAACATCCAAACGGCAACACCCGTTGATGTTATCAACACTAAAGAATTAAAGTCTTTTGGACAAGTCGATGTTGGACAAATCCTGAACTTTGTGGCTCCATCATTTAGCTCAAACCGTCAGACCGTTACGGACGGAACTGACCATATTGACCCCGCCTCGTTGCGTGGTTTAGGTCCTGACCAAGTGTTAGTTTTGTTGAACGGCAAGCGTCGTCATAATACTGCCCTTGTCAATATTAATGGTTCAGTTGGTCGTGGTTCGGTCGGTACGGATATGAACGTAATTCCCGTTGCCGCCATCGAGCGTATTGAAGTTTTGCGTGATGGTGCCGCCGCCCAGTACGGTTCAGATGCCATTGCGGGGGTTATCAACATCGTTTTGAAAAAAGGTTATACAGGCACAACGGCTTCTCTGACATACGGTTCAAACGTTACAACACTTAATTATACCACTCCTGTTTTGGGAAGTACCACGCCAAAAAGTTACAGCAAAAGCATCACAGACGGAGCGGTTTTACAGTTTGATTTTTCAAAAGGATTCCGTTTAGGAAAAGAAGGTTCATTAACCATTGCTGCACAATATAACGACCGTGGAAACACCAGCCGTACTGGTTTGGATAATATCCCAACGCTTTATTTGGGTAATAATGGTAGCTTTCCAAACACGCCAACGGGACAAGACCAAACGGCTTTTAGAACAAAATTAGTAGCCGATGATGCCGCTTTAGCACAAAGCCGCAATTACAACCGTGAGAACATGATTTATGGTAATTCATCGGCTCGCAATTACGGAATTTTTGCGAATGGTAGTATTCCTTTGGATGCCAATTCGGAGATTTATTTCTCGGGTGGTTATACATACCGCACGGGTCAGGGCTACGGCAACAACCGTATTCCAGTAGCCAGAAATCAGCAACCCGTAGCCGCTGATGGTTCGTTATTGTATCAAGATGGTTTCTTACCAGGGATTCAATCGGATATTTATGATAAATCTTTTATTGCGGGATATAAAACAAAAATTGGCGATTGGTCGATGGATGTCAGTAATGTTTTTGGCAATAATACATTTCAGTTTACCGTATTTAATTCTGCAAATGCTTCATTGCAAGCCCCCGCATCCTCTCAAACATCTTTTGATGCAGGGCAATTATCGTTCTCGCAAAATACTTTCAATTTAGATTTTGCTCGTAATTTCCAAAAGGTAGGCGGTTTCAACTACATCAACATGGCTTTTGGTGGTGAAATCAGAATTGAGAAATTTAAAATCATGGCAGGTGAAATAAATTCATACTACGGAGCTGCAATCCAAAGAGCTACTGCCCCGCTGTTTGTTGGAGGACCACCCCAAGGAACAACCGCCGCAGGACCTGGATCTCAGGTATTTCCAGGGTATCAGCCCAATGATGCTACGGACAGAAGCCGTGATAACGAAGCCGTTTATGCAGATTTTGAAGCCGAGAAAGGTCGTTTATTATTGGGTGTAGCGGGTCGCTTCGAGAATTTTAGTGATTTCGGTTCAACCATCAACGGTAAAGTATCGGCTCGTTTACAGATTACGGATAATATTGCTTTGCGTGGTGCGGCGAGTACGGGTTTCAGAGCTCCATCTTTGCACCAACGTTATTTCCAAAATACTTCAACGCAGTTCATCAGTGGTTTACCTTCAAATACTTTGACGGTAAATAATGATAA
Organism: Cytophagales bacterium; assembly: GCA_038230735.1. Classification (GTDB taxonomy): domain Bacteria; phylum Bacteroidota; class Bacteroidia; order Cytophagales; family Spirosomataceae; genus Arcicella. Next base: position 3,506 of record JBBRMR010000112.1, on the reverse strand, counting down.
TGATATTGCTCGTAAAACAGTGGGCGTTGATGCACTTCGTCCTGAAACTTCGGTAAACTTATCGTTGGGAATAACCGCAAAAATTGCCAATTCATTAACGTTAACAGTTGATGCTTATCAAATTGATATCAAAGACCGTATCGTTTATTCGGGTGCTTATTCACGAGTTCAATTGGGGATTACGGATGCCACGCAATTCCCAGGCGTAAACAACGTCCGTTTCTTCGCCAATGCGGTCAATACTCGTACCCAAGGGATTGATATTGTGGCAACGGAACGTATCAACATGGCAAAAGGAAGATTGACTCTATCAGCAGCCTTGAATTTCAATAATAATCAAGTAACGTCTTTGAACAGTACGCCATTAATTGATGCTCCAAAAAACAATGACCTTAACGCCAACCCAAGCACCTGGTATCGTACTACACTTTTTGACAGACAGCAATACGCTTTGATTGAGGCTTATTTACCAAGAAGTAAGTGGAATTTGAGTGCGGCTTACAACATTGGTAAATTGGATGTAACTTTCAGAGCCGTTCGTTTTGGAGAAACACAATTTAAAAACGTAGTGGACCCCTTAGCAAAGAAGACCGACGGAACGTATTGGAACACCCAATTTAATTACGGTGACGGCGTAAATGCTCCAATTGATCAGACTTTTAGTGCTTTATGGATTTGTGATTTAGTGGTTGGTTATAAAATTACGAAGGCATTATATGCTTCTGTGGGAGCAAACAATTTGTTTGATGCTTATCCAGACCAAATCTATATCGACCCACGCAACGCCCAAGGTTCAATTGACTATAATGCTGGACGTGATGGTTCAAACCGTGGACGCTTATTGTTCCAACCAAATCAAGGCGGATACAACGGGCGTTTTGCATTTGGCAAGTTAAGCGTAAATTTTTAAGTATAAACACTTAAAGGTTATCAAATGACAAGAAATTGAACAATTTTGAGTTTTTATATAAAAAAATTAAAACACAAATTTGATTATTGGGGTAATATTTTTAAGTTTGTTACAGAACAAGGTAGAACAGCTAATTAACTTATTATTCGGTAATGCGTTAACAAACTTTGTATCGTACCTTAGATGCAGTCTAAAAAATAGTAACAAAGTACGTTTTTACGTGCCTGAAAATATAAAATAGGTTGTGGTGGCTTTGAAAATCTTTGAACCCCGCAATCATATTTTGGTGTGTTAGTGATATGAATTAGCGAACCTTTTTGAGGCTCGCTAATTTTTTTGTATAGTACCTTGTTTTACATAGTACCTTTTTATATCTTTGTAAAAGAAATTAGGTTTGTAGACAAAAAACTAAGAAATAAGGTATTTATTTATGAAAAGATGAATTTTACTTAACTACTTAGCTATCAATAAATTGAATAACTAAAAAGTGTTTTTTTGGAAAAAACTTGTACTTAACTGTAACACGGACAGCCTTGTCCGTAGTAAGAAAAAGGTTTATTTAGCTACGGACAAGGCTGTCCGTGTTACAGTTAAGTCAATAAAATACTGAACCGTTCACCATTTACCGCAAATAATATATGGATTTAGAAAACGCCAAAGTGCAGATGCGAAAAGGAATCTTAGAATTCTGTATCCTGCACATCATTTCGAGAGGTGAAGTGTATGCCTCCGATATGCTCGAAGAATTGACCTCCGCTAAGATTATGGTGGTGGAAGGAACTTTATATCCACTACTGACCCGTCTGAAAAATTCGGGGCTTTTGGATTATAAATGGATTGAGTCCTCTTCGGGACCGCCTCGAAAATATTATGTCTTGACCGAAACTGGCAAAACCTTTTTAGCCCAATTTGAAGAAACTTGGGTGGAATTACAAGGTTCTGTCAATCAGATAATTCAAGATTCATTTCACCATCATAATCCTTAATACCATGAAAAAGACCATATCAATCAATATCGCAGGGACATTATTTTATATCGAAGAAGACGGATTCGAGAAACTTAGTGCCTATCTGAAAGCCATTCAGAAATATTTTTCTTCCTACGAAGGTTCAAAAGAAATCGTAGAAGACATCGAAGCACGGATTGCCGAGAAGTTTTGGGACAAACAAAAATCCGAAGACAAACAAGCCATTTCCATTCAAGATGTGGACAGTTTAATTACCTCAATGGGTTCGGTTTCCGACTTTGCCGCCATCGAAGAAGAAGAGGATTTGGCAATGGCGGGGGCGAAATCAGAAGCAAACCAAGCTAATTCAAGTTCTTCAAAAATTAATGATACTTACGAGTATGGGGACAAAACTGCCTATAACAAAAGTAGCTCTGAATACAAACATTATTCGGGCGGAAAGAAACTATACAGAGATACTAAACGTAAACTTTTAGGAGGCGTATGTGCAGGATTGGCACATAATTTAAGCTTCGACCCCTTATGGATTCGCTTGTTTTTCCTCTTCTTATTTTTAGGAATTGGACCAATCACGGCGGGTGCTTTCTCTGGAATTATGGTCGTTTTTTACATTGCTTGTTGGATTGCGTTCCCCGCCAATCCCGCTTTGGAAGAAGATGAACGCATCCGTAAATTTTACAGAAATCCAGACGGAAAAGTCTTGGGCGGTGTCATGAGTGGGATTGCTTCATACACAGGTTGGGATTTAGGAATGTTGCGTTTTGTATCGGTTTTGAGCATCTTTTTATTTGGTTCTGGAATCGTTATCTACTTGATTCTCTGGGCAATAGCTCCCGAAGCTAAGACTTTGACCGACAAAATGCAAATGTCGGGCGAACCCATTACTTTAGAGAATATTGAGTCAAATATCAAGCGAACTTTTAATGTTGAGGACAAACATGAAAATACTTTGAGTACATTATTATTATTACCGTTCAGAGTTATTTCACAGATTTTCAAAGCATTAGGACCTTTTGCTGAGTTTTTGATTTCGGCAGGAAGAATTTTTGTGGGAGCGATGATGGCGTTTGCAGGAAGCATCGGCATAATATCTTTATTTTTTGCTTTGTTCGTAGGTTATACTGCTCTGGAAAGTGGACACGTTCATTTCGGAAATTTACCAATTGGTCTTTTAGGTCGAGATGCTTCTCCTCTGATGATTTTTGGCGGTTTTTTAGCCGCCGCAGTACCCGCTTTTGTGATTGCTTGGGCGGGCATTTCCTTAGTAATTCGTAAAAATTTATTTACCCCTACCGTTTGGCAAAGTGCTTTGGGTGTATTTCTAATAGGACTATTCGTATCCATGTACACGGGAGTGCGTTACGCAAAAAACTTTGCCAAAACGGCTTCTGTAGAGAAAGTCTCAAATTATACGATTGACCCCAAAACACCTCTATTTGAGCGCAATTACACAGATTTTAACCAAGATTGGGAGCCTTCAACGGAACTAATTGGCTACGATGGCAAAACGATAAAAGTGGAACAAGTTTTTAAAGCCCACGGTAGAGATAAGCAAGATGCCGAGCAAAATGCGGTGGCTGTAAATTATAATATCGTCCAGAAAGATTCAGTTTTAGCTTTTGATGACC
>JBBRMR010000111.1:0-11831 GCA_038230735.1 Cytophagales bacterium | reverse complement strand
TACCACACATCGGAGGCAATCCCTCACTTAGTGAAATGAGTTTTATCTTACAAGCTCCCGATAATACCTTGATTACCTTAGTTCCTGCCAATACTTATCAAGGAAATTATGTGGGTGGTGTAATAACTACTTTTGACGATGCCTCAGCAACTGTTCTTTCTTCAACTCCTTTCACCGGTTCTGTAAAACCATCTTCGGTACTTTCAGCCTTGAATGGTAAATCTGCTAATGGAACATGGACTTTGATTCCTAATGATAATGGAGGAGGCGATCCCCTTTGTGTTTCTGGTTTTTCCGTAACCATCACTACCTCTGGTAGCCCAAGCACAAGTACAATTACTTGGTGGAATGCCGCAACGGGCGGAACACAAGTAGGAACAGGAGCGGAATATCTACCAGCAACCAGCACACTTGCCCCAGGTACATATACATACTATGCAGAAGTTGCGTGTACGGGTGCTTGTCCGAGTATAAGAGTTGCCACAGTTTTAACGGTAAATCCAAAATTGGCAGCACCGACAGTTATACCTACCAATGCTAATATTTGTAGTGGATTAAGTGCTACATTATTAGCATCGGGTTGTACGGCAGGAAGTACCTACACATGGACAGGAGGACTCACAGGTTCAAGTGTAACTGTTACGCCAACGGCTACAAAAAATTATAAAGTAGCTTGTTTAATAAATGGCTGTGTAGGAGATAGTAGTTCGGCAGTTACGGTTACAGTGGCTACCAGTATGTATTCAATCGTTTCGGGAAATTGGGATTTAGCTTCAACTTGGTCTTGTGGAAGAATACCTTTATCAAGTGATAATGTTACTGTGAGTACAGGTCATACAGTTACCATTAGAGATGCTAATGCGAGGGCTAAAAATTTATTTGATAACGGTCAATTATTATATGTAAATGCAGGTAGTAAATTGACCTTGGGGACTATAATTATACCGCCAGCACCTACTACAGTTACCCTAATTCTTCAGCCTGGACCTACGGATGGGAAGGATTCGGAAATTAGCTCTTATAATTCAAATACACCTTATCCTGATGTAATTTATACCAACCTTTTTGATTGGACAATCGGCGGTAGTGAAAACATAAAACGCTGTTTTTTTGGATATGATTTATCCACGATTCCAACCAATGCTGTGGTTGATAGTGCATTCTTTTCATTATATTTTAGTCAAGCCTTTATTAATGGACCACAAGGAGCATTTTATTCAGGTCATACTGTGTATGGTGGAGATAACGCATTTTTTATTAATAGAATAACTGGAAACTGGACAGAGAGCGGTATAACTTGGAATAATAAACCTACATTTTCAACCGCTAATCAGGTTTCGATTGTCCCATTTACGGATTATAGACAGGATTATCCTAAAATGAATGTTAAGAATTTAGTAGCTGATATGGTGGTTAATCCAACAAATAGTTTTGGTTTTATGCTAAGACATCAAGTAGAAGCCATTTATAAAATTACTATTTTTGCTACCAGTGATGATCCAAATCCTGCCGTTAGACCCAAACTTCAGGTTTATTATCATTTACCATAAACAAGTAAATCATCAAACGAAAGCCTATTGACTGAAAAGTTTAATGGGCTTTCGTTTTTACGTATCTTTGCAAAAAATAAAGCTAACATTTTATAATTATTGGCATTTCTTTTGATTATTTATGCCAAAACAACATTGAGAAATGAATACTAATATCAATACCACCTTTGAAGAAACCAGCTATCAATCTCACGAATCATGGTTTGCTAAACAGTATCCTGATGAAGCCAAACGCTTGAATACCATCACCAAATGGCAACAAAGCGTAAAGGACAAAACGGTTGATTATTGGTTGCACGAAAGGTTATTTCAATTGGCAAATCCACTTATTAAAGCAAATGACCATTGGCTAACGGTGGGCGATGGTTATGGTTTTGATGCTAATTATTTTGCTAATAAGGGTTGTAAAGTTATGGCTACGGACATAGGCGGGGCATTCTTGCCTTTGGTAAAATCCCAAGGTTTGATTGATGATTATTCAGTAGAAAATGTTGAAAAACTAACCTTTGCCGATAATTCTTTTGATTATGCTTTTTGTAAAGAAGCCTATCATCATTTTCCCCGTGCTTATATGGGTGTGTATGAGATGATTAGGGTTGCTAAAAAAGGAATTATTTTGGTTGAACCCCAAGACCCATTAACCAAAATGCCTTTGATGTTGGCAATCAAGAATATCCTCGACCGCTTCGACCCGACTATTTTACAGAAATACTGGAAAAATCGTTATTCATTTGAGGAAGTAGGTAATTACGTCTTTAAATTATCCGACCGTGAAATGGAAAAAATAGCGATGGGTATGAACTTGCCAGCCATTGCTTTTAAAGGTATCAATAATGCCTACTGGAAGCCAGGCTTAGACACTGAAATAGCTAATGAAAACTCAGCATCGTTTCGTCAGATTCAATCAAAAATCAGGAGAGATGATTTCCTTTGTAAATTGGGAATATTGCCCCATCAAGTGCTTAGTGCCATTATTTTTAAGACTTTACCCGATAACGAGACTATTCAAAATCTAAAAAATGAAGGGTATTTGTATTACGAATTTCCTAAAAACCCGTACTTATGAAATATTTGATTTCAGTAATTCTAAGTCCTATAACTATTCATTATTAATCGGGCGGCGAACCGCTATCAATTATTCACTAAACAAAACGCATGACAAAAGACAGGTTCAATGACCTGAAAGCCAAAGTAGAGGCTTTGAGGAGGTATCTTTGACTACGATAACAAGAAGTTTCAGATTGAAGAATTAGAAGTAGTTACCCTCGACCCTGAGTTTTGGGGGAACTCAAAAAAAGCAGAAATCACGATGCGACAGATTCGAGAGTTGAAGTTTTGGACGGCTGGTTTCGACCAATTAGACCAATACACTGGCGACCTCGAAACGATTTGGGAATTCTACGAAATGGGCGAAGCCACCGAAGAGGAAGTGGATGCCGAAGGAGCAAAATTAGAAGAAAAGTTAGAAGAATTGGAGTTCCGTAAAATGATGTCCGACGAAGGGGATAATCTCTCTGCCGTTATCGAAATCAATGCGGGTGCGGGTGGCACAGAATCGCAAGATTGGGCGAGTATGCTCATGCGGATGTATATCATGTGGGCGGAAAAAAATGGTTTCAAAATCAGAGAGGTTGACCATAATGACGGTGATACCGCTGGCATTAAATCAGTTGTGATGGAAGTAGAGGGCGAATATGCCTACGGAAATCTGAAATCTGAAAACGGAGTTCATCGTTTGGTCAGAATTTCACCCTTTGATTCAAATGCTCGCCGACATACCTCTTTTGCTTCGGTTTATATTTCGCCTTTGGTGGATGACACCATCGAAATTTACATCAATCCAGCCGATGTTAGTTGGGATACTTTCCGTTCGGGTGGTGCTGGTGGACAGAACGTAAACAAAGTGGAAACTGCGGTTCGTTTGACCCACAAACCTTCGGGAATCATCATTGCTTGCCAACAGGAACGTTCGCAATTGATGAACAAAGAAGTTGCCTTGAAAATCTTGAAATCAAAATTGTATCAGATAGAAATTGATAAACGTAATGCCGCCCGTGCGGAGGTGGAAGCGGGTAAAAAGAAAATCGAATGGGGTTCACAAATCAGGAGTTATGTGCTGGACGATAGACGAGTGAAAGACCACCGTACCGATTATCAAACCTCCAATACCGATGCCGTGTTGAATGGTGAACTCAATGAGTTTATCAAGGCTTATTTGATGGAGGCGTAATAAATATAGATTTTAGAGGTCAGAATTTAGAATTATTAAAAAGCCAAAATCCTCAGAAAAGGGATTTTGGCTTTATTTTTTCTATTGACATAGAATTTTACTTTTCCCGTTACTTACTCTTACAAACCGCCACTTCCCTTTCAAATTAATCAACTTCTCAACGATATTATTTTTCTTTTTCAGAACATAAACATTCCCTTTCGTTGATTTATTAACCACCCTATTTCCTCCCGAATAAAATACCTCCACCTTCGCTTTATCACTTGAAAAGAGCATTACCATTTTTTGAGTATTATCAATTGAAACCAACTCAATAGCATTTTTGTCATTCTGGGTTAATTCAAAAGAACGCACACATTCCTTTTTCAGAACCGACCAAATATAACCCGCCGAACCAATACAACCGTGTTTATCTCTGTCATTTCCTACAATGGGGCTATTGATGGCATCCTGAGCAAGTATTAATTCGTTGGAATATAACACTAAAATAAGGACAATTGAGAATATTTGTTTCATCAGATTTTTGTTTGAGATTTGATTTTGACAAAAATACGCAATATGGTTTCTCAATAAAAATTCCCCTCAGATTCGTTATAAATTCAGTACAAATCAAACATACCAAATCTCCCAATTCCACGTTTCCATCACACAATCCCATCATTTTATAAAACCGCTTTCATTGGCAAGGCTTTTGTAGTAAATTTGTAACCCTTTTGTGTAGAAATGTACTAAGTATCAGGTCGGGCGGCGTTCCGTATTAAGTACCAAGTATTTCGTCCATTTTCTTAATACTTAATACGGAACGCCGCCCGACCTAATATTTAGTACACAGAAGTTCCCTAATCATTGCTGTAAACAAACTAAAAATGTTTAAACGTTTATCCTTGTTTTTCCTTACCCTGATTCTCCTGTGGGCAGTTTTTCGTTCGCCTGTGGTTGGTGAGTTCAACAATACGCTTTTACGTTTGTTTACTCTTACCCCTACCAAAACTGAACATAAAAAAGTAATTCTGCCCGTTTTTCCTCCGCCGCCTGCCTTCACTACTGCCAGCTTACTAACTGAAAATCAGTGGGTTGATAGTGTTTTTACTTCGATGGATAATGACCAGAAAATTGGACAATTCTTTATGGTTGCCATCAATCCTACTCATGGAGAAGCCCATTTCAGACACATTGAAACCCTCATTCAAAACAACTATATTGGCGGTTTAATCTTCTTTCAGGGTGAACCTTTTTCTTACGCAAATCTTAACAATCGCTTTCAATCCACCTCCAAAATTCCCTTGCTCATTGGTATTGATGGCGAGTGGGGTTTGGCGATGCGGGTGAACTCAACGATGGCTTTTCCGAAGCAAATAACGTTGGGGGCAATTCAGGATAATACGTTGATTTATAAAATGGGCGGAGAAATTGCCCGACAGTGCAAACGCCTTGGCATTCACCTCAATTTTGCTCCCGTGGTGGATATAAATTCCAACCCCAACAACCCCGTAATTGGCTATCGCTCTTTTGGTGAATTACGGGAAAATGTGGCACTGAAAAGTAGTGCCTACATGAGAGGAATGCAAAATAATCAGTTGCTCGCCTGTGCCAAACACTTCCCTGGACATGGCGATACGCAAGGAGATTCGCATTTTACGCTACCTCAATTGTCATTCACAAGCGAACGTTTGAAGAATATTGAGTTGTATCCTTTCCAAGAATTAATCAACGATTCCATCAAAACCATCATCGTTGGACATCTTCAAGTACCTTTTTATGATTGGCGACCCGCTACACTTTCCCAAAATATTATCACCACCCTTTTGAAGCACGATATGGGTTTCAAGGGACTCGTTATCACGGATGCTCTCAATATGAGAGGTGTGCGTCATGGGCAAGGAATTTCATCGGGAGAGGTTGATTTACAGGCATTTATTGCTGGAAATGATATTCTTTTATATTCAGAAAATATTCCCGAAGGCATCCGTAAAATCAAAGAAGCGGTCACGGCTGGATTGATACAACAGGCGGACATTGACGCACGGGTTCACAAAATCCTTCATTCAAAATATTGGGTGGGTTTGCAGAAATTCAAATACATTGATGCCAATAATTTATTTCAAGACTTAAATACCGTTGAAGGCAATAAAATCAAGCAGGAATTGTATGATAATGCCATTACGGTTGTCAAAAATGCTCAGAATAACTTGCCGCTTATTGCCGATGAAAATGAGAAATATGTTTCGGTGGGGTTGGATATTCCTATTGGTAATCGTTTTCAACAAAATCTAAGTCAGATTGTTCCATTCCGCCATTTTGCGAGTGCTACTAAAACCGATGAAGCCTTTTTTACGAACGTTTTACAAAGCATTGATTCTACTTCAACGGTGATTTTGAGTGTGCATGACATCAATAAAAAATCTGCCAATAGATTAGAGGTGAGTTACAACGTTCAGTCTTTCGTGAAACGTTTGGAACTGAAAGCTAAGAAGGTGGTAGTTTGTATTTTCGGAAATCCGTACAGTTTAAAATATTTCCCAGAATCTGCCGCTTTGGTTTGTGGTTATGAAGACGACCCTGCGGCATACTCTTCAATGGCAAAAGTGCTTTTTGGAGAATTGCCCGCTCTTGGAAAATTACCAGTTTCGGTAGAAAATTATTTCAAAGCGGGTGATGGCATAGATGTATCAAAAGCGGGAATAATCCTCAGTAAAGCCTCGCCCGAAAGTGTAGGGATGAAAAGTGCAGAATTAACGGCAATAGACCCCATCATTGAATCTTCAATAACGCAAAAAATATTTCCAGGTTGTGAGGTTTTAGTAGCTCGTAAAGGTAAGATTGTGTATGAAAAATGTTATGGAAAAATGTCGTATGATGTTAATAGTCAGTCAGTTACTTTAAACACAGTTTATGATTTGGCTTCGATAACAAAGGTAAGTGCAACCCTTCAAACCCTTATGTATCTCTATGATCAAAAGAAGATAAATTTGGATGAGAAAGCTTCTCATTATTTACCCGAATTAAAGGGGACAAATAAGGAAAATCTGTTGATTAAAGATATACTTTGGCATCAATCGGGATTGGTAGCGTACATTCCTTTTTGGGAAAAAACAAGAATCTCATTAGGCTGGAAAACGGAATATTACAATCCTAAACAATCTGACGAATACCCGCTGACGGTTGCTGATGGAATGTATGCCAAGCCCATCATTAGAGATTCCGTTTGGCGTTGGGTTGTTAAATCGCCTTTAATTAACAAAAAGGATAGAGATGGAACGTACCCCTTTGTATATAGCGACTTGGGTTTGATGATTCTGCATCATCTTGTGGAGAGAGTAAACAGTCAGCCTTTGGACACTTTTATGAGTAAATATTTCTATGAACCAATGGGCATGATTAGCACGGGTTTTAATCCTTTAAGAAAGATAAATAAAACTCAAATTGCTCCCACGGAAATCGATAACTTGTTCAGAGAGAGACTATTACAAGGAACAGTCCAAGACCAAACCGCTGCCATGTTGGGCGGAGTTTCGGGTCATGCGGGTTTGTTTAGTAATGCGTCTGACTTGGCAAAACTCCTACAAATGAACCTCAACAAAGGTACGGCAGGAGGCAAACAATATTTAACCGAAGCAACCATTAATCAATTCACTAATAGTCGTTCGCCCAAAAGCCATCGAGCCTTGGGTTGGGATAAATTACCTTCTGACGGCGACAGTAATTTCGTTTCCAACAAAGTATCACCAAGTTCTTATGGACATTCGGGTTACACAGGAACACTCGTATGGATTGACCCTGAAAAGGAATTAGTTTTCGTTTTTCTTTCCAATCGAGTGAACCCTTCGGCAGCCAATAATAAGATTAATACCTTGAAAATCAGGAGGAAAGTGATGGATGTGGTTTATAAGGCAATGGAGTGAAATCCGCACAAAATATTTCACAAAATCATCATTTATTCATACTTTTGGGTACAAAATAATTAATGTCATGGAAACAAAGAAAAAAATGTCTCCGCAAGAACGTGAGCGAATATTGAATATTGTTAGAAAATCAGCGGAGAGATACAGAGAAACCAATCGTATTCTTGATGCAATTTTGCCTGATATTATAGATGATAATTCGTCTAAAAACACCATCTTGTAATGCAATATTATGATTATGACCTTGTTAACGATGAGGTTACGAGCTATTTCTTCAAAACCAGCCACAATATTTTTTATGTAATAGAATTCAAACCAACTGGTTATATATTCGGAGATGAATATGTCTGGTCTCAAAATTGTTTTGAATTTTCGATTAAATTATCAGAGAAATCACCTCAAAATTCTCCCCCTGATAGTCTAATTTCACCAACTATTTCTGAGATTTTCCAGCATTTTTGTCAAGATAAAGAAAAAGTCATTCTTTATATGTGTGATACCTCCGACCGAAGGCATTTAGCAAGGTTTAGAAAGTTTGATAGATGGTTCAAACAGATTAACATTCGTAAAACTTTCATCAAAATTGACCGCACATTTTTTGACGAAAAATACAATATAACTTATTATAACTCATTGATAATAAAGGATAATAATTTTTATCAAGATGAAATTATTGAAGCGTTTGATGAATTAATTAGTGGAATTGAAGAAGAAAAATAAATGAAAACAAAAAACACAGCCCTCATCCTCTTAGCCATATTCGTACTGTCGGGTGTAGCGGTTTATTTTAAATCTTGTCAGAAAACTTCTTCAACGGAAACACCTCCGCAGGAAGTAACGGTTGCCCTCAATCCCGCCCCTGATTTCAAGGCTGATTCAGCGTATTCTTATGTGAAGGCACAAGTAGATTTTGGTCCACGGATTCCCAATACCAAAGCCCATAAAGCGTGTGGGGATTATTTAGCGGCAAAATTGAAGCAATACGGTTGTGAGGTTATCTCACAAAACTTTGTGGCTACTCGTTTTGATGGTAAGAAATTCGATGCTCGTAATATTATCGGAAGCATCAATCCAACTGCCGCAAAACGCATCTTATTAACCGCCCATTGGGACACTCGGTGGATTGCCGACAAAGACCCAAAAGACCCAAAATCAACGTTCGATGGAGCAAATGATGGCGGTAGTGGTGTAGGAGTTTTATTGGAATTAGCTCGTACTATTCAGCAATCTACCCAAAAGCCAAACGTAGGAATTGACATTATTTTCTTTGATGTAGAAGAGTTTGGCGAACCCGAAGGATTTACGGGAACAGCAAACCCTAATTCGTGGTGTCAGGGTTCACAATATTGGGCGGCACATAAGCATAAAGAGGGTTATGTGGCTTACTACGGCATTTTATTGGATATGGTCGGGGCAAAGGGGGCAATTTTCCCACACGAGGGAACATCTATGCAATATGCCCCAATGATTGTGAGAAATATATGGGATATTGCCAGCCGGTTGGGTTATTCAACCACTTTTATTGATGCCGATGGAGGTGGTTTGACCGATGACCACGTGGCAGTAAATGACATTGCCAAAATTCAAATGATTGACATTATTGAGCTTCATCCCAACGACCCAAAAACCTTCGGCTATTATCATCATACAAAGTCGGATAACATGAACGTAATTGATAAAAATACACTTAAAGCGGTTGGACAGACAGTTTTGACGGCTATTTATCAGGAGTAATATTTAGTTATGAATGATTTAAATGGTAAAATAGCTCTATTGTCTGAATTTGGATTCATCAGATTAATAGATTTGAGGATTAAGGAGTGAATACAATCCTTAAATCCCAAAATTTGACGAATCCAAATTCAGATAAATGGGGATATGATATTTTTTAAATGCTCCACTATGAACTATTAGGTTTGGAATTTTTTAAATCCAAAATAAGTCTATGAAGTCCTTTCTTCGTGGACTTATTTTTTTACAGTCATATTAGTTTACTACTTTTGTATCATCAAAACCCAACAAATCATCCAATGGAACAAACTGAACAATTAAAATTTGTACATCTCAACGACATTCATGTTTCGCTCGGAGCGAAAATGGTGCCTTTTGCGGGTTATTCAATGCCCGTTTTATACACCAATCTGATTCAAGAACATTTAGCGGTGCGTAATGCAGTGGGCGTTTTCGATGTCTCACACATGGGCGAGTTCACGGTGAAGGGCAAACGGGCTACGGAATTTTTACAATATGTTACTTCTAATGATGTTTCAGCACTGTATGATGGCAAAGTACAATATTCATGTTTACCCAATGATAAAGGGGGTATCGTAGATGACCTTTTGGTGTACAAGCGTAACGATAATGAATATTTTTTGGTGGTTAATGCCTCCAATATTGATAAAGACTGGGCTTGGATGCAATCCCACAATAGCTTTGGCGTAGAGATGCAAAACATTAGCGAAGGGATGAGTCTTTTTGCGGTTCAAGGTCCGAAAGGTATTGCAACCATGCAAAAATTGACTGACTTGGAATTAACCTCCATGGAATATTATACTTTCAAGGAAGGAACTGTGGCAGGAATTAACGATGTATTAATTTCAACAACGGGTTATACAGGAGCAGGTGGAATGGAAGTTTATGTACCAAATGAATACGCAGAAGCGATGTGGAAAGCCATTTTTGAGGCGGGTGCAGAGTTCGGAATTGTTCCTGTGGGTTTGGGGGCAAGAGACACTTTACGAACTGAAATGGGCTATTGTTTATACGGACACGATATTGACGACACCACTTCACCGATTGAAGCGGGTTTGGGATGGATTACAAAATTCAACAAAGAATTTATCATGTCTGATTTACATAAAAAAATCAAAGAAAATGGAGCAACCAAAAAGTTAGTAGGTTTCGAGATGATAGACCGAGGAATTCCCCGCCAGCATTACGAAATCATGGATGCTACAGGAAATATTATTGGCGAAGTAACCTCTGGCACACAGTCGCCATCTTTGAGCAAAGGAGTGGGCATGGGCTACGTTGCCACTGAATTTAGTAAAAATGGTTCAGAAATTTATATTAACATCAGAAACAAATATTTGAAGGCGGTGGTAACAAAAATGCCTTTTTTGAAATAATTATGCGTTTTGAGTAGTGAATGATATGCAGGGGTTAGGTTTTAGTGAATCAATTTGCTAAAATCCATCCCGAAGCGACGGTCGCCCTAAAACTTAACCCTTGCTCATTGGTGGTACAATTTTTTAGTCCAAATATTCTATGAAAATTCTTTCCTATTTGTTGATTTTGGGTATTTTGAGTAGTTCTGACTTATCAGCTCAGGCAGACAGCGTTGCTCTGCCCGTGAGAAGAGTATTTAATATTGAAAAAAATAGTTTCATGTTTCCATACGTCTGGAAGCCTGGCAGTTTGAAAGTCGCCGTTGGTTTATCCTCCACAAAGTTTCCCTTAGATTATGTAGAATCTGCCCTCCGAGTCCCGCTAATTGACTTGTCGGCTACTGTTGGTTTGCCAAAAGGCTTTGATTTTTCTTTGAATACCAATTCCATTTTCATTGCCAATCAAATTCGAGCGGGAGTTCATTGGAATCGTGAAGGAAAGGTTTTTTCTACGAAATTGGGCTATGATATCGGTTTTATATACGGAGCATTATCACAATTTGGCTTCGATAATCGTACTTCTGCCTGGTCGCATTATCCAAACTTATCGGTTGGTTTTAAGGTAAAAGATATTGCTTTTACTTTAAAAACTGAAGCCAACATCATCACGTATATTAACACCAGAGCAGGAGGCATTAAAGTAACCGAATTGAGTGATTTTTTCAATGGCGGTTCAGTAGGTATATATATGGAACAACGCCTTTGGGCAAACCACGTGGTAATAGTGGGGTGCAGAGATAATTACGTCAAATATTATTATCCTGTCTGGCCTTCATTTTCACAATTTAATCGTAAATACCATAATCTTGAATTCTACTTAGGGTTAATTATCAAGTAATCATAAATTAACGTGAACTTTTCAGATTCCGAGTATAAAAAATAGCATAGGATTCAAAATGGTACTATTTTAGAGTTGCAAAACTTAAAGAATAACCATCAAATCGCTATGCTGGACGAAATATACTACGAAGTTGATGAATTC
>JBBRMR010000110.1:0-11940 GCA_038230735.1 Cytophagales bacterium | reverse complement strand
TAAATCAATTAGTTATAAGCAAAAAAATTATAATTCAAGGTTCATTGCCTTTTTCATATCTACTTTAAGAGCATCTTTGACAACTTCATCCGAAAAATCGTATTCTCCTTGAAAATTGATATGTCTGTAAGCAAATGCTGCAGAGTTTGAAAGGGATTTTTGTATCTTTTTTCTTTCTTCTGGACTCGCCTCAATAATTTTCTGAGTTTGGTACAGATAATTGTAGCAAACAATTGAATTAATGAGCAATTGTTTGCTTCGTGCCATGACCAATAATTCCTCTTTGGTAGCAAATCTAATGAGTCCATCATGTCCTAAATTGAGTTCATCCGATAATTGGTGCATACTTTCAATTTGGGTAAGTTGATGATTAATGATACGTCTGAGGTCTTCCAAGTGCATATATTTGAGGACAAAAATGGTTTGCACGAGTTTTCCCAACTCTTGTAAAGCAATGTTCAAAGGGTGTTTATTGGAATAAGAAGTCAATCTTTTCAATAAAATAGAAGGCGTAATGTGCTTTAATTTTAAGGTGGTAACTAACCTTAAAATGTTGTCCCATTGTTCAGCAATTACCTTAACATTGATATTATTTCCTGCATTGATTTGATAATCAAGTTGTTGCGTAATGGGCATTCCAGCCATTCCATGGAGTTTTACCTTATGAATTTGTTTAAATCTTGGCTGAAACTCCACTTTCATCAGATAACAAAGTGCTGAGTTGATAAAACTTATTCCGTGTTGGTCGGTAGAGTGCAGGCGGTTAGTTTCCAAATCATCTTGCTCATTTTCTTGGTTTTCTTCTACCTTGTCAGTTTTCTCTAATCTCTCTTTTTTCTTGGGTGTTTGCGTGAGTACTGGCTGATAATGAAGCAATCCATCAATGATGTACCACGCCTCAAAATCACCTGCCGAAAAAGTGGTAGTATAAGTCAAGGGATAATGCTCTGAGATGAAGGAATAGATGATTATACCTTTTTCTTTCCCGAAATATTTAGATGAATAATTGGCATGAATGGAATTGAGAGCCATCATAAATTTTTGTCCGTCCGAGGCAGATCTCAAAAGATTTTCTTCTTCTTTAAAAACTACATTAATGGGCATTACATCTAACAGAGCCACTATTTTGTCATTAGCCTCCAAAAGATTTTTAGAAGTAATATGCCAGTTTGAGGTTTTTTCGAGTTCAGCCAATGTTATATCTTTTTTGGCTTTTTTAGCCATTAATCCAATTCCCAAATTACACCCGCATCGGCGGTCCGACCCAGCTAATAATGGTAGCAAAATTCACGATATTTGGCATAATTTCACGGCGATATTCTTCCATTTTATGGGTTAATTTCTTGGTGAATTCTGTGTGTAAATTCACGGTATGGAGTACCTCAAAAATAGAAACGTATAGTTCCGAGGGGTATAGCTCTATCGTTGCTGGGCTTGTGATTGGCTTTTTGGGTGTTAAGAATTGTAGCGTGTTATTTTTACGCTTTTTAACATAAGGATTTAAGCCTCTATTAATCGCTCCAAAAGTCTGGTTAAATTGATGAGTAAGTTTATATTCAAGGTTTTTACGGATGCTTTCCCAATCTTTCAAGTAATTAATTCCCGCTCTTTCCATCAAAGATTCTTTATCTTTATTCCATTCATCTTGCGGAATCATATAGTCTTCAAAAGCCTTAAATTGATGTGAAACGCTCACATTTAACTTGCCTGATTTAAGCGATTTATGAACGTGTTTGGCTAATAGCACCTTATAAAGAGGCTCATTAAAGCCATTAGAACCCTCTTTAATCTGTTTTCTCTCTTCTCGATTCAGAAACTCGATGGGTGCATTTGCATTCAACACGCCCTGTTTTTTCTGATAGAACTTTAAGGCAAGGAGTACCTTGTCATCGGGTTCTGTTGCCGTAAATTCAACGTACTTCAACATCTCGGAAATACGTAACTGAAAAGCCCTTGATTTCTCCGTCATGGCTTGGTATAACAACTTATTTTCTTGTGCTTTTGCAGATTCTTTATAGAGTTTTTCAACGGCAGGGACTAACTTCAAAAACTCATTGTGCTGTGGATTTTTGATAATTTCCATGAAGATTTTAAACTTTTCTTCCATCGTTTTTTCCAATGAAAAGGCAGTATCTTGAAGTAATTTTACCAAGGGAGCTTCGGCTAAAATAGCTAAGAAAATTTCAGCCTGAGTGATTTGTATCTCCGCTTGCCACTCCAACAATAATTCCTTTTTCCGATTATCGGCTTGTCGAAGGGTTTGTTGGGTAGTGGACATGAAAGTTTGTATCATCACATCGTTAAGATAGTGGTATTGATGTTTGATAAAACACAAAAGAAAAAGGTATTTTTGGTTACGTTGTTGAACTTGAAAAACGTGGGTGGAAAGCACATAATTGGCATAATATTCAACGAGTTCATCCGAAAGTTTTAGTGAATCTATCAGCCCTACTAACAGATGATAAAGTACTTTTAGCTCTTTCAATTTAATCATGTTTTCTCTAATGGCTGAGAGTTTCATCAATTCAACCATCGTTTTGTAACGAGAAATTTTATAAGTATTTCGCCCCAAAATTTCATCTGGTAGTTTATCAAATAAAGCATCCAAGGCTAAAATTTGGGCTGATGATGAGCCAATTATGATTTTCTGAAGCAATACTTTCTCAAAATTTTGTAACGTTTGTGTGATGATAACCGCCAAGGTATTATACGAGGGTACTTCTATGCTCTGAGAGCGAATGTAATCACACAAAGACCTAAAAATACTGGCAGGACTAAACTGTTTGGTCACTAAATGATTGGCTTCTTCCAGTGTAAGCTCTCGGTATAATCCAGCAAAGCGATGAACGCCAAATTCTCGCAGAATCATTTCACGATGTCGAGCCAAAGAGGTACTGGCGTAGGTATTTAAGTTGATCGTTTCTCGCTTAATTTTCAGGATGCGACAAACGTAAAGTATATCATTTTCAAGAAAAGTATTGACTCTAAAAAAACGCCCACTGGCTTTGAAATAACCCATTTGCGTAACCAAACCGACATCATTTACAGGTGAAACAAACTCTTTTAATTTACTTTTTAAGCCCATCGGAATATCAAAAAAGACCTTTCTTTGTGGATAGGAAAAGAGGGGAGGGTTTTCAAATTCCTTTATTTCCGAAAGGTTGAGGATGTCGATATTTCGCATGAGTATATTTATTTAAACGACCATTTTTTTACACAGCCAATTTCTTCCTATTTTACCCAAATTTACTTATTTAAGTTGCTATGTAATTAATTAAAATATATTATATTTGACTCAATTGAGTAACGTAAATAATATTATGATAAAATTAGGCTATGCTCGTGTTTCGACACTTGAACAAAATTTAGATATGCAGTTGGATGCTCTTCATAAAGAAGGATGCAAACAAATATTCACCGATAAAGTATCGGGGGTAAAATCGGTTAAACCAGAATTTGAAAAACTGATAACTTACGCAAGACCAGGAGATACGATTGTGGTTTGGAAACTTGACCGTTTGGGTAGAAGCACCGTTCAATTGATAGAGTTGATTGAGAAATTGAAAATTCAGGGAGTAAATCTCAAATCGTTGAGTGAATCAATTGACACATCAACTGCCACAGGTAATTTATTCTTTCAGTTTATGTGTATTTTGGCGGAACATGAAAGAAATGTTATTCGAGAAAGAACTAAGGCGGGCTTAACGGCTGCCAGAGTTAGAGGAAGGAAAGGGGGAAGACCCTTTGGATTAAGCGAACGCTATCAACTTATAGCCCCAGAAGTGAAAAAAGCCTATGAATCCTTAGAATACTCAACCGATAAAATCAGAGAAATCTACTCCATCAAGAGCCAACCGACACTTTATAAGATTTTAGCCTTTGCTAAGGTTGATGTGAAAGGTTTTTTGAAGAAAAGAGAGAATGGGGCTAAGAAAAAATAATTTCGCTCACAAGTAACTGTAAGTCAGTTAGTTAAACCGTTTTCGTGGGAAGTTTGCCCCAAATTTAAGTGACTCCCCAGTATTGATACTCAAGGTAAATGGAAAACACACAAGCCGCAAGAAGATGAATTCGGCAAAGAAGAGAAACAACGACTCACTAAGTTGCTTTATCCACCAGAACGTTCCGTCCCTATTTTGAAGGTACTTTCACAAGTCCATCAACTCAGTAATTATCTATCCTTTTTTCAGCATCATAGTCCTTTGATGAATCCTAAAAGACCGCCAGAGCGTTTATTTTATGCTGCTTTAATTGGCTATGGTGAAAATATTGGGATTCTTCCGATGGGAAATATCTCAGAGAATATTGATAAAAATGCCTTAGACACCGTAGCAACCCACTATTTTGATGCGGAAACCTTGCTCGAAGTCAATGATTACATTGTGGGTTTAACTAACCAGTTACCTTTGGAAGACCTTTTTAGGCGAGTCTCTGGCTTTGTTCATACGAGTTCTGATGGGATGAAAGTCAATGTCTCAGGTCCTTGTTTGAGAGCTTCGGAATCTTATAAATACTTTGGGAATGGTAAAGGAGTCGTAATTTATTCTCATTTGGACGAAGCGGGTCAGTTAACCTTTTCAACGGTCTTTTCAGCCTATGAACCCGAATCAGCCCACCTTTTGAATACTCATACCTGATGCTCATTCTACCGATGACCACGGGCATTCTTTGCCCTGTTTTGCCATCACCTATTTCATAGGCATTGACCTCAGACCTCGGATTGCTAATCTTAAACACAAAGAATTATTTTCCATTGATGCTGTTTCAACTTACAAAGAGAAAGGTTATAAAATCGTTCCAAATGAGAGAGTTAATATTGACAACATTGTTGAGCATTGGGACGATATTTTAAGAGTAGTTTGTAGCATTAAATTGGGACATACTAATGCTTCTGACCTGTTTAGACGGCTTAATTCGTATGACCGTCAGAATCCATTATACAAGGCACTCTCTGATTTGGGCAGGCTTTTAAGAACCATCTATATCCTCAGATACATTGACGACCCAGAAATTAGAGCTTCGGTAGAAGAAGTTTTAGCCAATGGCGAGCATGGTAATGCTTTTGCCAGAGCGGTCATTGGCAGTGAAGATTATCGCTGGCTCACTCAAAGAGAACAACTCACTGCCGAAGGGTGTAAACGACTGATAATGAACATCATAAACTACTATAACCACTTGTTAATGTTACAAATTTTAGATAGTTGTGCCACCCTATCTGAACAAAAAGAGAAATTAAAACTCATTTTGCAAACTAATACTCATACGTGGTCACACATTAATTTGAAAGGTTCGTTCGACTTTGGAAAAAAAGAGGAAGATTTGCTTTTTGACTTGGATAAGCTGTCAAAAATAAAATTAAGCCGCTGAGAATCGTTTAAACGCTGTTTTATCCGAACCGAAAAATTCTGCGGAAGTCGTGGGAAATTTTTGACTTTTCTTTAGTTGTAACCAGGCTTGCACACAGGCTTCCAAAGACCATCTTTTCACAAAAAGGCATCATGTCCAACGGCTGAATCTTGGCTTTTGCCCGCCCTACGGTTGCCTTTTGGACATCATGCCCAAGAAAAAAATCTACGTTAGCATACACAATTTAACAAGAAGGTTTGAATAAAATTACGGTTACTTTTCGTTAAAAATTTGGCAAATGACTTTTAGCAAAATCATAATAATCTCTGTCCGCCATATTTTTTGTGAAACATATTGAGCCATAGATATTTTCTCCATTTTTTCTTTATATTTGCTAATAAACTATCAAATTATGAGATTCAAATTACACCTAAAACCTGTTCGAGACGGACAAAAATTACTCTTTAATTATCAATATCCTTTACAATCTTGGTTGTATAAATTGATTTCTCAGGCGGATGAAGAGTATGCTAATTTTCTTCATAACCGAGGCTACGAAGTTCCCAATAGCCGAAAAACATTTAAGCACTTTACTTTTTCTTCCTTGCAGATTACGAATGCCAAACCTATTCGCAAAGGAGACACGTATATACAGCTCCGTTCAGATAGTATTACTTTAATTGTGTCTTTTTTTATGGATAAAGCCGCTGAGGACTTCATTGTGGGACTTTTTCAAAATCAAGAGATGAGTATTTATAATCGTGAGCTACGGGCGGATTTTGTGGTGGAACGAGTAGAAACCTTGGAATTACCCGATTTTTTTAATGCCGACGGAAATAAAACGACCATGATTTTCAAGACTATTTCACCCATGGTAATTGCCGAAAAGGTTGACGATTTGGACCAATATCTTAGCCCTGTGGATGATGCCTTTTCCCGATTTTTTGCCCTAAATCTCTGTGACCGATATAGTTCTCTGCAAGGTGGAATGAGTATGAAAATGGATGCTTTTACCGCCCAAAATATCGTAAATTTTAGACTTTTATCTGACCCTGAGAGAATCAAAAAACGTGGTTTTACGGTGAAAGAAGGTAAAGTAAATTCAGAAACCAAGGTAATTGGCTACTACAATTTTACCTTTGAAATCACTGCACCTGCGGAAATGATTGAGGTTGGATTTTTGGGCGGATTTGGCAAAGAATGTACTATGGGAGCTGGATGCGTTGAAATAGGAAAATAGTTGCTAAAAAAAATACCGTTAGATAACATTCGGTTAGGTAATTAGCATTTTTTATTTAGATTTACACAAAGATTAAAATCATCGAAAAATGTTGATTTTAATTTTATCAAATTAATAGCTCTATTGAATGAATAAATTTAACGATAATAGTCCTAAATACCGATTACTTGCCATTCTTAAAGCCCTTTTGGAGCTACCATATTTTTACACCCGTAAAATGTTGGCTACCAGATATAATGTCAGTGTAGATACCATCAAGAAAGATTTTGAGGAGTTACGGGATGCGGATTTCAATGTGAAGTTTGATGAAAAGCACCGTTATGCCATTGTTCCCAATAAATCATTGGAGCATTTGGAAGACGTGCTGTTTTTTAGTGAAAGCGAAAAGGATTTTCTGTTGGAAGCCTTGGTCAAAGCCAATGCTTCAGATAGACGTATGGATAAGGTGCGTGAAAAACTTGAAACCATTTATGATGTTTCTAAATTGGGCAGTAGCCTATTTTCAAAAACTTTCCTGAATAAAGCCAGCCTTTTGGAACAAGCCAAACAACAGAAAAAGGTTGTAAAACTCATCAATTATCGTTCAACCAATAGTAGTGAAGTTTCTAACCGATTGATTGAACCCTTTTCGGTGAGTACCAAAGAGGATATTCTACACGCCTTTGAGGTAGAAAAGAAAGAAATCAGACATTATAGAATCTCACGTATTGAACGAGTAGAAATGCAGGATGTGGCTTGGCAACATGAAAATCGGCATATTGTGATGGCAACTGACCCTTTCAGAATTGTGAACAACAAGCAAGTGCGAGTACACATAAAACTGAAAGTGGGTGGCTACAATGAACTGACAGAGCGTTTTCCGCTTACACAAGCGTACTTGCAACCCTCTGCGAATGAGGCTGGTGTATTTGAATTTGAGTGTAGGGTAAACGAAAAGTTTTTTGGTCTAACCAACTTTATCTTGGGCTACCACGAACACATCATAGAAATTATAGAACCCGAATCGCTCATCAATCATATTCGTGAGCATATTGGGAAAATAAATTTTTAGGTTTTTTTAGGGGGTGGGTGGATAATGAGGTAGGTGGGGAATTAAGTTTGAAACATGAAATTAGAAAAATAGCTATAGATATGAGTTTACAAACAGTTCTAAAAATTGGTAAAGCTTTAAGAAGTGCCGAGGACAATCTCAAATACTTCAAATATGTAGAGGCTTGTCCTTACAAAACAGATAAGGAAGGTAATAGAAATTATCCACTTTGTCTGAAAATTCCCGTCAAAAAGGATTTTAATTTTGATTGGGATAATGTGAAACCTATGCCCGAAAAAGAGCTTGGAGAATTGTATTATTTGAAATTTAAAACATCTGATAAAGATGGTTTGGTGAAGTATGTATTTGGTGATATACACTTTGCAAAGACAGCTAAAATTTCAAAAGATGGTGTAATTGAAAATAGTGATGGCGGATATTATCGTTTAGAAAATTTAAACCATACAAATGCTGCATACCGTTCAAGCTCATTTAGTAGAGGAATCAATGATTATAAAGAAATTCTGAAATCAGTAAAGAGTAATACAATATCTACAATTGAGTTATTTCATTCCTCGTTTGAGAAAAACATTGATTTTATAGAAAAAATAATGGCTTTTATACCAGCGATTGATAAATATTTTATTGAAAATGAACAAGGTTATTCTTTTACTAATCTACTTTCTGACAATGAAAAATTGGAAGAACTAACAATAGCAAGTGTTTATGAAAGCGTAGGTTCTGCTAATTTGAAAAAGATAAAAATTGATTGCAGTCTGGAAGATTTATCAGAGGAGCAAAAAAAGAAATTGCTTTTACTTATAAATTCATCTGTTTTTATACATTTTCAATTTGAAGATTCAAAGCATTGGCATCAATTTATAGAAGATGTTGAAATTATAAATGCCAAAATATTATCTGATTTCGTAGAGCCTTCAAAGACTGGGTTTGTCTTAAAAAAAACGCTTTATAAAACCCTTTGTTCTGGTGATAAAAAGAATGATATTCAATTCCCTCATTTTGAGATGGGAAATAAATACAAATCAAAAATTTTTGAGGAAGAGGATGTCCAAAATCTATTTTATGCTATTGATTATACAAATAAAGGGAAGTTGATTTCGAATACCAATATCAAAATTATTGTTTTGCCACTTGGTGAAAACCTTGAAGCAAGAGATTACCAAGATTTTTTAGAGAAAAGAGACGAAGCTCGAATTTTATCAAAAAATGCTTCAAAAGAGGATTCATCAGACGAACCATTATTTGATTTTGCAAATGATTCGGATGAAAAGATTACTTCATTTGATGTTATTTTTTGTAAAAAAGGAGAATTTCCTTCGCCAGATTCTGATTTAATAGAATTATCGGGTATTGAAAAAAGTAAACTTCGCCAAACGAAAGAACGCATAGATGAAATTGCATCAGAAGTTTATAAAGAGAGAAAAAAGTTTTTGAAAACTATGAAAGACCTCTCTCCTTTAACGGTTGAATTTTCTTTTAGAAATATTTTGGGAAATCCTCAAGCGGATTCAAAAACTGGTAAAGTTTTAATTAAAACTAATCCTAAATATGAATCGCATTTACTTAAAGTATTACCGTTAGTTTACACCGATAACTACAATCAAGATGATGCTTTATTATCAGCATTTATTCAAAATGTAGAGTATTCTATTCGGGCAGGTGATGAAAAGTATAGTTTCTTAAAATTTGATTTAAAATTCTTATTCAAAATTCAAACAAATATAATTGATAAATTCATGGAAATTTCAAATTCTGAAAGCTATCAAATTGGCTTTAAACTTGGTAAATTGTCCAAGCCTCTAAAAAAAGCAATAAATTCTTTTGAAAAGAATTATGTAGGGCTGATAACGAGACGTGTTGCTACAAAAGATGAATGCATAAAGTTTTACAATGAGATTAATGAAAAACTTATAATGCACAACAAAACGTGGGGTCAGAGTTCCGCTGAAATTGCATCTCACCTTGTCGAATTGCCAATAATAAAGTACGATAAAGAAAAGTTTGCATTTGGTTTCTTTGAAGGCTATTTTAAATTTGAAGCAGCCGATAAGAAAAAAGATTTCTTTTCTCGTATTGAGAAAATTTGTGCTGATTATGAAGGTAATGAAGAACTTCAAGGAGAAGTAGAACGTCTTACAGCTATTTTAAACGAAATCAATAATTAAATCATTTTAAAATATAAGAAAATGTCAACTTTAAAAAAATCTGAAATCCTATTTCTTTTCGAGTCTTCATACAATATTCCTAATGGTGACCCCTTTACAGGCGAACAACGCTATGACGAAGAAACAAGGAAAATCTTGGTTAGTGATGTCAGAATGAAACGTTATGTTCGTTCATATTTTGAAGACATCAAAAACCTACCAATTTATGTAAGTGAAAAAACTGGGGCAGGTAAAACAGACTCAAAAGGAGTTATTAAATGGATAGCAGAAAATAGAAATCCAAACAAAATTCTTAATGTGTCAGAATTGCTAAAAGAGCAAATTGATGTACGTTTGTTTGGTGGTATTTCTACACTTGGAGACGATGCTAAAAGTATTAAAATTGATGGAAAACCCATGACTAATGGACATACGCAATTTACAGGGCCCGTTCAGTTTGCATTGCTCAACTCTGCTTTGAATGAATCGAATCTTCGTATGCACCAAAACACAACACATTTCACGTCAAAAGCTGAAAATACGCAGGGGTCTATTGGTACTACTACTCTTGTTCCTTATTCTTTAATTCAAATTCACGGTTGGTTTAACCCAAAAGTAGGCGAACAAACAGGAATTACTGAGGGGGACATGAACTTGATGTTTGAAGGACTTTGGTATGGCACAAGTGGTGACGGAAGCTCGCATTCACGTAGTAAAGTAGGTCAAAATTCAGTTTTAATACTTGAAATAGTTTATGCAGAAAATAATAAAAAAGTTTACGGCGTGGACAGACTTATTAAATTGAAACCAATTGAAGGTAAAAAAGGGGAGCAAGTGCGTAGTATGGACGATTACGATTTGGATATTTCAAAGTTAATTGAAGTGGCAAAATCGGATAAAATTCACGCTATTAATTATTTCACTGAAATTGAAGATATTGAAAATAAATTCAAAGAAAATCCAAAGTTTAAAAAACTATCAATATGAAAGGTTGTCAAATCATAGTTGAAGGTAATTGGGGACATTTTAAAAAGCCTGAAACCAATAATAACCCACTTTCTCACGATTTGATTACTAAAACTGCCCTTATTGGGATGATAGGGGCAGTTATTGGGAAAGAACGTGCAGAAATGAAAAGCCTCTTCCCGCAATTGTCGGACGATATACTCTATGGCGTTAGTTTATTGAACCCAGTAAAAAAAATATCATGGGGTTTTACAAGTAAAACGGCAATTAATCCTACGGCTGCGGGTTCACCTAAATATTTTGAATTTTTGAAAAATCCACAATTTAAAGTTGTTTTGGCTTTACAAAATGAACGTTCCGAAAGCATCTTTTCAGAATTTAAGAAATGTGTTCAAAACTCGGAGGCTATTTATCAGCCTGTTTTGGGGTGGCATAATTGTCCTGCAAATTTAGAATGGTTTTCGGAGGGTATTTTTCTAAAAAAAGAAAAAGATACTTTTGAAACATCTGGATTTGTATTAGCTGGAGAACATAAGCCCAAAAATCTAAGCGGTTTGTTTCGAGTTGGATTTGAACGATTACCTACTTTTCAAGATGAAGAAATGTGGAATTATCCAGATAAATACAAGCAAGTCATTTATCCCGATTGTCCTCACAAATTGAAAGTAGAAGGCTGGTCTTTTGAATATTCCAATGAAAAACAAAAAGAAAATTGGTGTTTAATTTAAAGTAAGAATATCTAAAATGTGGAATTATGGAATTGCAAGGCGAAAAATATTGGTCGCATCCAAATAAGCCATTAATAACACATATAAATGGTGTAATTAATAATGCTAAAAAGTTGTCAGAAAACACAACAGCCAACAAATGGGCGGAATTAACAGCTATTTTTCATGATTTAGGCAAGATTAACCCTAATTTTCAAGAAAAATTGAAGCCAATTCCTAATCCACAAGGTTATGCAAATCATGCGTATATGTCAGCATATTCTTTTTTCGTGGCGTGTGGGTGTGTAAAAGCCAATAAAGATTTAATTGTTGAGTGGCTTGGAGTTGATAAAATTTCGCAAAATGATTTGATTGCTTTAACCATAATTATTGCGAAACATCATGGACATTTACCTGATTTTTGTCCAATAGATATTGGCGGAGTGGGTGTTTCTATTCTTTCAAAAGACGAAAATAAATTATTAC
>JBBRMR010000109.1:0-12065 GCA_038230735.1 Cytophagales bacterium | reverse complement strand
GTATTATCGAAATTGAGGAAAATAATTGAATTGACCAACGAAAATATGAAGAAAGGCTTTAAACCTGTTGAAGTAAACCCAAAATAGCGAAAATTAATCCAATCAAAGCGGCAAGTCCACCGATAGCACCCAAGCCAAATATGGCTAAAATAATACCAACACCCAATAAAATCGCCCCAATTTTTAAGAACGAATTCCAGTCATTAAAGCCAGCAAAATTATTGTTTTTAGCCATTTTTTTCTGAATTTTCTTCACGATGATTTTCTGAACAAAATTCATTTTTACAACCTTCTCATTCATCTTGATTTCAGAATTTGGTTGTTCAATTTTACGCAATGCAGTCTTTACTTTTTCTTCGTATTTAGTGCCTTTCACGGCATTTTCTATGGCAACAACTTCAGAATTGGAAGCCGTCAGAATTGGTTGGTTTACAGGCATCTCTTCCAAAATCATGGGCATTTTTTCTACTAAAACAGGTTGTTGCTCAACCTTAATTTTAGGTTTAATATCCTGATTATGGAGATTTACCGAAAAATAACCTTTGTGGGAAGTACAAGATTCATTCATTATGAAAATTGCAAAAATAAAGATAAATAGCTTAGTTGTTTTCATGGGAAAATAATTGAATAATAGCCCCCTAACCCCCAATGGGGGAATTGCTATGAAAAAATATAAATTTTCCCCACTGGAGGTTAGGGGGCTTCTTCTCAACGAAAAACCTAAACCCAAATTGCATAAAAATAGCCTGAAAATATGTTTTACAGGCTATTTTCTCAAAACCGAGCATCAAAAATCGAAAAACGACCACCGAATATTAAGCCGCTTTTTTCATCACATGAAAAGCTGTTCTTTCAAATTTTTCACGGGCATAAGGCAAAGTAATTTTCAATTCCTTAATTTCAGTTTGTGAAGGCAATTCAAACATAGCATCCGTAATGATGGCTTCGCAGATTGAACGCAAACCTCTTGCTCCCAATTTATATTCCATTGCTTGATCCACAATGTATTCCAAAGCCGCTTTTTCAAAGGATAAATCAATGCTTTCCATCTTGAATAACTTACGATATTGCTTGGTAATCGCATTTTTGGGGTCAGTCAAAATCGTTAATAAAGTATCACGATTTAGCGGGTTCAAAAACGTAACTACTGGCAAACGACCCAATAATTCTGGAATTAAACCATACGATTTCAAATCGGGCGAAGTAACGTATTTCATCAACTGATTATCATCAAACTCCTCAAAGAATTTATCATCCGAATTAAAACCTATTGGCTTAGTATTCAATCGTTTAGCTACGTGTCTTTGGATTCCATCAAATGCTCCACCACAAATAAAAAGGATATTTTCGGTATTAATCGGAATCATCTTTTGGTCGGGGTGCTTACGTCCTCCTTGAGGCGGACAGTTCACTACCGAACCTTCCAACAATTTCAATAAAGCCTGTTGCACGCCCTCGCCAGATACGTCACGAGTAATGGATGGATTATCAGATTTACGAGCAATTTTATCTATTTCATCAATAAAAACAATGCCCATTTCTGCCTTAGCTACATCATAATCAGCCGATTGTAGCAAACGAGTCAGGATACTTTCTACGTCTTCGCCCACATAACCTGCCTCCGTAATCACGGTAGCATCGGCAATACAAAATGGCACTTGGAGCATTTTGGCGATGGTTCTTGCCATATAAGTTTTGCCCGTTCCCGTTTCGCCAACCATAATAATGTTCGATTTTTCAATCTGCACATCATCATCTTTTACTTTGGGCTGCATCAATCTTTTGTAATGATTATACACCGCAACGCATAAATGACGTTTGGCTTCGTCTTGTCCAATCACATATTGGTCAATGTACGCCTTCATTTCAATAGGTTTAATCACCTGAAATTTAGGAGCTTTTTTATTTTTACGCTCTTCTGAATGTAACTCAGATTGCACCACTTGATAGGCTTGCGAGACGCAATCACTACATATATGCCCGTCCATTCCCTCCATCAAAAGAGGCACTTCACGCTGAGCTCGTCCACATAGGACGCAATGAGGTTGTTGTTGTTTCATATTTTAATTAGCCGTGAGCCATAAGCTTTAAGCTATGAGTATCTGGTATTTTAAGTTTGCAAAATTACTGAATTTTAAACGAAAAATGCTTACCTCTTTGCGGGAAAGAAGTAAGCATTTTTTAAATCAATGATAGAATGTGTGAATGATAGAATGTGTGAATATTGTTCACTACATTTTAACCTTATTAAATTTTCAATTTGACAAACAATTCCTATTTTATAATTATTCACTCATTCTATCACTCTATCATTCATTCATTAAAATTTACATTCTCGTCAAAACCTCATCAATCAAACCGTATTCTTTGGCTTCTTCGGCACGCATCCAGTGGTCACGGTCAGAATCTTTTTCAATTTCCTCGAATGATTTTCCTGAATGTTTTGCCAAAATTTCGTACAATTCCTGACGGATTTTTACAATCTCACGAGCCGTAATCTCAATATCACGAGATTGTCCCTGAGCTCCACCCGAAGGTTGGTGAATCATAATTCTTGCGTGAGGTAAGGCAGAACGCTTTCCAGCCTGTCCACCTGCCAATAAAACTGCCCCCATCGAAGCCGCCAATGACGTACAAATCGTACAAACATCTGGGCGAATCAAGTGCATAGTATCATAAATACCCAAACCCGCATACACCGACCCACCAGGCGAATTGATGTACATCATAATATCTTTTTTAGAATCGGTTGATTCCATAAAAAGCAATTGAGCCACGATGATATTTGCCATATAATCGTCCACAGGAACACCCATGAAGATAATTCTGTCCATAATCAAACGAGAGAATACGTCAATCTGAGCAAAACGCATCGGACGTTCTTCAATAATGTATTGAGTCATATCCTCAATAAATGGGCGACTTGTCCCTCCCATTTGGTTCATGTACTGGTCAACTGCCAAGCCGTTCAAACCTTTGTGGTGTACGGCATATTTTCTGAATTCTTCTGAACTTAAATCTTTGTGAAACATATTTTAAATTAGATTTATTATTGTGATTTTTTGCATCAAAACTGATTGTATTGTTTTATTGATAACTTATTGAAGTTATAAATAGTTCGAGATTTGTATTCTGAACTATTTAAAAGTAAAATTACGTTTTCTACAAAAATTAGTTTCATTACCCGACAACAAAGATGCAACAACTCTAAAAAAATCCATATCAGTTTTACCAATAAATTCTCAGAAAAAGCGATAATTATGGAAATTGGAGAAAAAATACGCTACGCACGCCTCGCAAAAGGCTATTCTCAGGAAAACATGGCTGATTTCTTGGGCATTTCAACCTCCGCTTATGGCGATATTGAACGCAACAAAACCGAACTAACCCTCAGCCGAGCCAAAAAATTATCCAATATCTTGAAAATGAGCATGTTGGAACTTATCAGCGAAGAAATTCATACGCCAAAAGTTTTGGAAGCATCTGAAAATGATGAATTGGAGAAATTAAAAAAAGAGGTGAACACTTTGCGGTCTGAAGCGAACTATTGGCGAGAGAAGTTTGAACAACAAGTTTTGAATGAGACTTATCGTCTAATTCAAGGGCAATATCAGCGGGAGAAAATTGGGTTTTAAAACACAATTCCGCTGTAAATATCTTTCAACGAGACACTATTATTAAAAATTGATAACTGAATTTCATCCGTTAATTTATCATAGAAACCAAATTCCCAAAAACTGCCTTTTCGTTGATTTACTTGTACTAAAATCTCATCTTGCGAAATCACCAAATAATACTGTAAAGAAGCCAAAGAAGTGTATTCTCTTAGCTTTTTGCCAGTATCAACCTTTGCTGTACTATCCGAAAGCACTTCCACAATTATAATGGGTTGGGTTACGACATAATCATCTTCATCATCCGAAATCAGGGCAATCATAACGTCTGGATAGCGATAAATAGCGGTTTGATTGATGTTTAGGCGAACTTCTCCTCTAAATGTTTCAAATAATTTGTGGTCAATAATAGCATCAAAAGCACTCTCAACTTTCTTGGCAATTCTGTTAGCGTTCTTCGATTCTCCTGGCATATCAATTAGTTTCCCAAAATAAAATTCATGACGAGTTTCTGAGATTTTTTCTATCTCAAAATATTCTTCAACCGTCAATAAACGCTCATTTGTAAGTATCATATTATTCCTATTTTTACTCTAAAATAAAAGATTTATTACAAAAAACCAAATTTGCTTTGCGTGAAAACGAAAGAGCCATGAAAATCAATATTTCCATGGCTCTTTTTATATTTTAAAATCTACTGTTGCCCCAAACTCTCCGCAATTTGCTTAAATTCTTCTACTTCAATCGTTTTTGATTCTGTTTTGATATTCTCTAAAATCACATCAGAAATTTTTGCTCCGTAAACTTCATTAAACGATTTCATGAAGTTGTCTTGCTTGTTTTTATCGGTCAAATATCCCGTAGCGATTTTTTCAATCATTTCGTCCATATCATTACCCGCACCCGCAGCACCACCCATCATACCGAATTGTCCACGAATCATATTTTTAGTATAGTCCAAAACTTCTGGATATTCTACTTTAATTTCAGTCTGAGTAGCGATTTCATTTTTGATTAAAGTCCAACGAAGGTCTTTCTTTACGTTCTCGAAGTCTGCATCAATTTGCTCTGGCGTGAATTTCCCTACGTTGATTTCAATTAACCAATCTCTCAAAAATTCTTCGGGTAATTCAATGGAAATATTATCCAACAATGCTTTTTCAGCATCAATTCTCAATAAATATTCTGCCTCACGCTGGTAATTTCCTTTGATAATTCCCAAAACCTCTACTCTAAATTCCTCTTCTGAAGAAACTTTACCTTCGCCTAAGATTTTATCAAAAAACGCTTGATTCAACTCTGCTGGGGCATTGCGAGTAATGTCTTCGATAACGAAAGAAACGTCACCAGTCAAACCAGTTTTATTTCCCGTTGCCAATTCAATAGATTTTTCATCCTTGAAAGTATCTTGAACATCAAACGTAAGTATTATTCCAGTTGCCGCACCCACAAAAGTTGCTTTTGCTTCTTCTTTGATTGAGTGCATCGGAATGGCTGATTTTTCAGTCCACTCGCCTTGGGTGAACGTTCCGAAAATCATATCGCCATCTTCCACTGAATCGGGATGAATTTGCTCACCTGAATTTTTTACTAAATTCGCTAACGTTTCTTCTACTTCCTTTTCAGTCGCTTGGATTTCGTAAGTTTTTACGACTGGAATTTTATCAAAATCAACCGTAAACTCTCCTGAAAGACCAATATTATAGGCAAAATCAAAATCTTTTTGGTTGCTCCAATCAATTTGGTCTTGTTCCCCACGAGCAGGCATTGGGTCGCCAACGGTTTTGATGTTATTGTCACGAAGATATTCAGCAACCGAATTGCCCAACATCTTATTAATTTCATCGACTAAAATTGCCTTACCATACATACTTTGAATCATCTGCATGGGCACCATCCCTGGACGAAAACCTTTGATACTGGCTTTCTTGCGGTAATCTTTCAGGATTTTATCAACTTGTGGTTTGTAATCGGCTTCTGCGATTGATACAACCAAACGGGCATTTACATTGGTACTTTTTTCGAAAGAAATGTTCATTTTATGGAATTTTAAAACTAAAAAAGCCCTCAAAACCGATTCGGTTGGGAGGGCTTTGAAAAGAAGTACGGGTAGAGGGACTCGAACCCCCATGCCTCTCGGCGCCAGATCCTAAGTCTGGTATGTCTACCAATTCCACCATACCCGCTTGTACTGGCGTTTGTCCCTTTTGGGAGTGCAAAATTAGGAATACCATTCTTTAATTGCAAACGGATTGGAGAAAAAATTTGTATTTGTTTGGGAAAATAACATTGCTACTCATTCATACAAATACTACCAACTGAATAATTTGTAGTATTTAGCTGATTT
This sequence comes from Cytophagales bacterium, assembly GCA_038230735.1. Classification (GTDB taxonomy): domain Bacteria; phylum Bacteroidota; class Bacteroidia; order Cytophagales; family Spirosomataceae; genus Arcicella. The sequence goes on along the minus strand of JBBRMR010000109.1, from coordinate 6,104 downwards.
CCATATCTTTACGTCATGAAATTTGTAGATATAAAAAACGATATAGCGTTTCGGAAAATATTTGGAAACGAGAATAGAAAAGAGGTTTTGATTTCTTTCTTAAACGCTATCTTGCTGTTAGAAAACGACCATAAAATTGTAAGTGTTGAGGTTTTAACGCCTTATCAATTACCCGAAATTAGAGGGGGAAAAGTTACCATTGTTGATATTAAAGCAAAAGACCAAAGTGATAAAAATTATATTATAGAGATGCAAGTAGCTGAGGTTGAAGGCTTTGATAAACGGGTGCTTTATTATGCCTCAAAAAGTTATTCAGCCCAAATTGCCCGTGGAGACGATTATGAGAAACTAAATCCTACCTTTTTTATTGGAGTTTTAGATTTTGAAATTACTAAAAATACCGATTACATTAGCCGTCATAAGTTTGTTGATATTATGACTGGTGAAAATGTAATCAAGGATATTGAATTCAATTTCATCGAATTACCAAAATTTAATAAAAGCGAAAATCAGCTAAATTCCATCATTGACCAATGGGTTTATTTCATAAAAAATGCTGAAAATTTAGAGGTTATTCCTGAAAATATTAATGACGAAGGATTGAAACACGCTTATCAAGATGCCGCTAAACATAATTGGACACAAGCCGAATTGGATGCTTATGACTATGTTTTTATGCGTGAACAAGATGAAAGAGGACGCTATTCTCTTGCTATGAAGAGGGCGGTTAGTAGTGCTGTTAGCATTGCCGTAACGGAAGCATTGCAAGATAAAGAGAAAGAAATTGCTTTAAATCTTTTAAAATTAGGCTTATCAATTGAGGATGTTTCAAAAAGTACAGGTCTTTCAATCAAACAAGTAGAGGGAATCAAAACTGATATAATCCCCACGCAATTGTCCAAATAGTCCATATTCAAATCTTATTAGGTATCTTTGCGGTTCAATATTTATTTATTTGGGGAAAAGACTCGCCCATATCAGCATTCCGACTGATAATCTTGACCTAAAAAAGTTGTCGGTGAAGTACACTACCAACAGCGGCGGACAATATATTTAAGCATACAGAGCTTTGAGTTTTGAGCTATGAGCTTTGAGAAATAAAATCGCATTTTGTACTCACAGTTCGCACCTCATCCCTCACACCTCTCACATTTAATGATAAATTTTTCAGAGTTAAATCTCATCGAACCCTTGCAAAAGGCAGTAGCCAATGAAGGCTACACAATTCCCACTCCTATTCAGGCACAAGCCATTCCGATAATTCTTCAAGGTATTGACCTCTTGGGCGTGGCTCAAACGGGAACGGGTAAAACAGCGGCATTTTCCATCCCGATTCTTCAATTATTACACAATACCCACGGTTTTCAAAGAGGAAAACGCAATATCAAAGCCTTGATTGTTACGCCCACTCGTGAGCTTGCTATTCAGATTGACGAAAGCCTTGCTGCTTACGGAAAATATACCCAACTCACTCATACTGTGATATTTGGTGGCGTAAAACAAGGTAAACAAACGGATGCTTTGCGTGATGGCGTAGATATTTTAGTGGCAACTCCAGGGCGTTTATTAGACCTTATTAATCAACGTTTTATTACGTTGAACCACATCGAAATGTTTGTGTTGGACGAAGCTGATAGAATGTTAGACATGGGTTTTATTCATGACATTAAGAAATTATTAGTGCTTTTACCCAAGAAAAGACAATCATTATTTTTCTCGGCTACGATGCCCCCCGATATTCAGAAATTGGCGGATACCATTTTGTATCAACCCCAAAAGGTGGAAGTTACGCCCGTTTCATCCACGGCTGATACGATTAAACAAGCGGTCTATTTCTTGGATAAAAATGATAAAAATGCTTTATTAATGGATATTTTGAAAGACAAAACCATTGAGACAGCTTTAGTTTTTACTCGTACCAAACATGGGGCAGATAAAGTGGTAAAAGTATTGATTAAGAATGGAATCAAAGCTGAGGCAATTCATGGAAATAAGGCTCAAAATGCTCGTCAAAGGGCTTTAGAGAATTTTAAGGCTAAGACGACACGGGTTTTGGTAGCAACCGATATTGCTTCAAGAGGCATTGATGTGGACGAATTGGCTTACGTTATCAACTTTGAAATTCCTAATATTCCCGAAACTTACGTGCATAGAATTGGGCGTACAGGGCGTGCGGGAGCAAATGGAACGTCCTATTCATTTTGTGATGCCGAGGAAAGAGTATTTTTGAGAGACATTCAAAAATTGATTGGCAAGCAAATTCCAGTCATCACCGACCATCCTTACGTTACAGCGAGCGTTGCCCCTGTGGAAGCACCAAAGCAAGCCCAAAGCCCTAATAAACCTCATTCGCCCGATGCGAAGAAGAAGGTTTGGTTTAATAGAAGATAATGAGTAATGAGTAATGAGTAATGAGTAATGAGTAATGAGTAATGAGTAAAAAAAGCGAATCTTTGGAATTTGAGTTCCGAAGATTCGCTTTTTTTTATTGATAACTGTTTACTGATAATTGAATCTACCTCGCCACCATCAAAGCCTTCACCATCGGTTCAGATCCTGTATCTATTTTCACAAAATATTTCCCCGAAGGCATATTGGTTACATTCAACAGCATTTCTGTACGAGATTTTCGGGTTGGATTAGTATTGAAAGTCCTACCGTAAACATCGGTTACTGAGAACTCTACGCTATTTTTTGCAAAGGCTTCCGACTGAATGGTAGTCTCAACTTGGGCTGGATTTGGAAAAATATTTAAGTCTGCCAAAGGGGCTTCCACTTCGTTTGCCAATACTTTTGTATCCTTGAAAATATCAGCGGGTGCAAAGGTTTTATCCAATAAAATACTTTTTACTGATGCTTCACTGGCTCCCATCCAATCTTTCAAAACAGCGGCATAAACCGTTCTAAAATCATTTTGTAAGGGAATATTATCATTAACTTTTAAAACTTTCAAATCTGGATTTTTACCGATAATTTGTGTTTTTACGGCATTACCAAACACAAATAAAGGAGAAGCCCAGCCATGGTCTGTTCCCTTCGTTCCGTTTGAATAAGGTCTTCTTCCAAATTCTGAAAAAGTCATTCCTACTACTTTATCTTGCGTACCCTGTGCCTTCAAATCATCCATGAAAGATTTTATTCCTTCCGAAACTCTTTGCATCAAAGTAGCGTGGTTTCCCACGTTATTGTCAGTGGCACTTACTTGGTCGGCGTGCGTATCGAATCCACCTAAGGTTACGTAATAAATCTTTGTCTGTAAACCTCCATGAATCAATCTCGAAACGATTTTTAGTTGGTCTGCCAAAGAATTATTGGTTGGATAGGTAACCAAGTTTTTACCCTTCGCCGCCGCATTTTTTAACTGCCCAGCGTAGGCAAATGAAGCCGTTTGTTGTTGGCGAATGAAGGCGGTATATTTGCCCCCAGCCGTATCTGGAAGTATCCCAGGCGTAATGTTTGGCTTATCTCCCACCAATCTCGAAAAGGTATCAGGGTCTTGAATTGCCACTGCCGATGTAATGGATGCAGTATTGAATATCGTTGAGGAAATAGACGAAATCTGAATCGCCAGCGGGTCTGGATTGGCGGTACTATTCAAGAAATCAGGGTAACGGTTTTCAACGTATCTCCCCAACCAACCCGAAGTGGAAAGTTTATCAGAATCCACCGCCGTAAACCAAATATCACTGGCTCGGAAGTGTGAAAAACTTGGATTTGGATAACCCGCTGAATGAACGATTGACAGTTTTCCTTCCTCAAAAAGTGTCTGCAAACCCGTCATTGAAGGATGTAAGCCCGTTTCAGGGGTGTTTTTTAACTTCAAAATTTTGCTTTCGCTCAAAGCAATATTCCCTCTGAAAGCAGTTGAGGAATAAGTGGCATATTGGTCGAGCGGAATAACCATATTCAAACCATCGTTTCCTCCTGAGAGTTGGATTACGACTAAAATATTGTCATTGGCATCGGCAACTTCCATCATGGCTTGCATGAATGGTGTTGTTGCCTGGGTATGAGCTTTCGCCGTGAAACCATCCAACATGAATGGCAAAAAGAACGACGAAGAAGCATATTGTATAAAATCTCTACGTTTCATAAAAGGATAAAGTTTATGAGTTTAAAGTTTATGAGTAGTTGGTTTATGGGTTAAAAGTTAGGAGTAAATGAGTCAAGGGTTGTTGACTTTAAACTCATCAACTTTAAACTCATCAACTCAACTTACCCCATCTGATACTCTGCCATCCTTAGAATAAAAGTATAAAGACGGTCTAAACGAGTTTTTACATCACTTTTTGCCATCGCATTAGTGGGAGTCTTGACGTAAGCATTCCAAATCATGGGCCACTCATAATAAGGTGCACCAGCCATCAAAGGTTGTTCTACCATATACTTGATTTGGTCGTCAGTCAAAGTCATTTCAAAAAGCGGGTCGGTCAATTCCCTGACCATTTTGTAGGGGTCAGTCGGGTCAGAAACCGTTGTGGGCAAAGCCAGCGTATTAATATCTAAGCCTGCACCAGTTGCCCCTTTCACCACATAATCCGTCCAAGCTCCACGCAAAGCAAGCGTAGTTGAATTTATCCAAATTTCGTAAAATTCTGTATCATAAAATGGTCGCCAACCAAACACTGAAGGTTGGTCGATAATATCCATTTGCTGTTCACGAGTTCTTCCGTAAAAATAACTCGTTGCCGCATCGTATTTTGCACGGTCTTTCACGGGGTCGGGAACGGTATAATTGAAGTTTCGTAAAGCACCCACAATTAAATCCATCGGTGATTTTATCTGCGAACCGTAAAGTGTTTCATCATAAAAATGTTGGCTGTTAAACATCGTTTCCAACATTGGTTTTATCTCATAATCTTTTCTGAAAACTGCCGCCAAAGGCTCAATAAAATCTTTCTCAACCGCCGCAGAAATGTCCGCTTGAATATACCAACGATAAAATTTACGGACAATAAAACGAGCTGTTTCGGGTTGAGCCAGAATCATATTGACTAATTCTTTCAATTCATCATCCCCAGCAGTTGTGCCTACACGACCTTTGATGGTTTTCTTTTGATAAAAATCTGAAAATAATTTATCGGCAGTATCGTGTTGAGCCGAGCGAAATTCAGAATCAACCATAGCAACGGTCGTACTTCTATAATTCAAAGCTCGCCAGCCAGTTAGCACTCTTGCAGCGGCTTTCACATCATCTTCAGTATAATTTCCCCTTCCGATAGTGAAAAGTTCCATCAACTCCCGAGCGTAGTTTTCATTGGGTTTACCAACCACGTTTCCACCACCACTGAGATAAATTAACATGGCGGGGTCTTTGGTAATTTCAACCACAAAATCACGAAAATTACCGAGGGCGTATTTACGGATTAATTGGTTTTGGCGATACAAAAACCGTACATCTGGTACGTCATTAGAAGTAGAGACGAAATGATTTTGCCAAAACAAAGTAGTTTTCTCCAACAACGAAAGGGGTTGATTAACCATCAGGCCCATCCACCAATATTTGAGCCTTGCACGGCGAACACCATCAAAATTATTGCGGGTTGCATCATCCGTACCTGTACCACCCCAAACTAAATCATGGGAAGTTTTTTGGTTTTCATCAGTTGGATGAGCAGGAACGGGTTGGGAAGCCAAGAGTTGTTGAACGACAAAATCGGCTTTTTTGCCTGTCAAACTCTTCAATTGGGAAGAATTAGCTCCAAAAGTAGCCCGACGAAGCAAACGAGTTACTTGTCGAGACGTTAAATTTTGTGTGTAAGCGTCAATGATTGCCATAAGCGGTTTTCATGAGTTTAATTGAGAATGTAATAATTCTTAGATTATTTTGGCGGGTAATGGTTTAGTAAAGATAAAAATATATTTTTATTAGACAATAAATGCTTGATTTTTAGTTGTTAGCGTATTGTCAAGCCCTGAAATAAGTTGACCATTTTTGGATGGTTTTATTTAGTAAATATAGAGAAATTTTTCAAAAAAGAACGGCAAAAAAGAAAAAAATCTCAGATTGAAAATCATGTTTCGGGCTTTTGCAATTTGAGTTTTTTGTAAAATTTGTGTTCGTGGTTATTTTCTTTGTGAGCCTGAACTGAGGTTTTCATGTT
>JBBRMR010000108.1:0-12290 GCA_038230735.1 Cytophagales bacterium | reverse complement strand
TTTTCGGAATTATCTACTATTTGACGCAGATTCATTTTTTCTGAGAATTAACCCTCCCAAGGGTTCAAAACCCTTGGGAGGGTTGGCAATTTAGATGTATTTGCCTTTATTTTTAGCTTTGCGTCAAATAGTAGATAGTTCCGAATCTTTTTACCAATACGTTTACCCAAACAGTCGGCAGTATGTAGGATTTTCATGGTTTATTGTAAAATGATAGAAGTGTCATATTCTCGTAATTGTAAGCCATCTATCTGAGGACCTATTATATGCTCAAGCATTACGTTATACAATATAATACTTGGATTACCAGTGTTTAGTATTACAGTATATTCTTTCATAAAAATACTATTGGTATTTTTATGGGGTTCTGAAAAATACCCTTGAAAGCGTTGCCCTTCGTCAAGATTTGTCATGGATGATTTTGCATAAATCTGTCTCCATTCTTTACCAAAATAGAAATAAAACTTATCTCCTTGGCAACTCTCAATCCAATAAGTATCTTTACTTTTCACATAATAACTTCTATTGGCAATACAGCCAGCCTTTAAAATTACAACATCGTAATCTGTTTGATTTTTAAAGGTTGTAGTTTGTAGATTTATTTTATCTTTTGAATCTACGATTTCTTCTCTATTTCCAACATTCAAATTAGATAAAATATCCTCCCCTAACATAATATTTATTTTCTGTCCATCGTACGAATAAGCATTTTTCACCAACGTCTTTTGAAAGTTTTGAATTTGCTGAATGTAGAAAGTTGTTGCTGGGATTTTGATGGACATATCCCCTTGTTCATTACTGTAAGTATTGTTTGGTATGTATGTTTGGGAGCGAGAATTTAAGTTATCTGAGGTATCATCACATGAATATATATGTAAAAATATAAATATTACTACTATAATTATTGATATAATACCTGAGTTATAAGAACTGTGTTCAAGTTGAGCAAGAAGTCCATAACTGGTTGAATAAATTTCATGAGCACTTTCAAGGACTTCTTTTAAAGACTTCTCACAAAGTGTTTGAATGAGTTGAGCACTAACTTCAAAAGTCCATTGTTTGTATTTACCTTGAGTTGATACCAAATAATTATTGGTTACACTACAATAATTATCACGTATCCTCCCAAAATTTTCAGGCAAATTATTCAAAAAATCTGTCCATTGTGGTTCAGAAATAAACCCAAATATTTCTTTATTCTTTTTAACATTTAGTTTCTTTCGTGCATTTTTAATTTCCTCAATAATAGTTTTAATTTCAGAAGAAAGTACGTCGTACACATCATATTTATATTCGTCCTTTAGATTTGTTAAAAAATCAATTGCCATTTGTAATTGAGTAAAATTTCGCTTTCTGAAATGTATTTTTACATAATCAGTCATTGAACTCTGAATCGTGTTTTGATAGAAACCACTCTCCAAATTTTCATCAAATACTTCCTGTGCTAACTCATGAGGGAAAAAACATTTCTTTGGATTTTCTAACCAATCTAATAAGGGTTTCCGACTAAAAATTGCTTTGTGTAATACCAAATTATCAACTTCTTTTAGTTCATCAATTACCTTCAAAATGGCATCTTTTGTGTAAGATTGTCCACTAATATCAATCGTAATGTCAGAGGTCAGACTAAATTCTGCCAATAATTTTTTCCTCAATCGAGTAATGCCTACGGACGTAAGTTCATCAGGTGCAATATGTAGGCTGTTGAGTATGTGTAGGGGTGATTGATAGGTCATTTTAATGAAATAATGGTTGATTTTATACAAGTTTTTCTAAAAAACATTTTATCCAAGTCCAGTCCCTTTTATTTTGGTTTCAATGATTTCTGTATTTTTCATAATGCCTAATAGTACCATCAAAACTGTTCTCAAATCATCATAATGTTGTCTTTCAAGTGCTTTTTGTCCACGTTCTATTTCTCTCTTCGCTGTGTCAAAATCAGTATATTCTTCGGGCGACAGTGAGGCATAAGTATGATAGTGAAAGACCAACAAAGAAGGGGTATAAAAAACCACATTATTCATCAGTTTAAGAGTTTTCTGATAATGCCCTTCCACTATGAAATAATTATTACCTCGCATAATATGCCTTTCATCTTCTTTCAATTTTGTAATTTCATCTTGATATTTTTTAGGCATATCTTGCACTTCATTTAGCCAAGAAAGTAATATTCCTATCAATTTATAATAGCGTTCTTTTACCCTCATAATCTTATTATTGACCGTACCAGAGGTATAAAGTTGATGAGCCAATTTACGTTTGGCTTCGTCTAATTGATATTTTTCATCCGTAAAACCCTCTGATTTTAAGGCTTTTGCTTGTTCAAGTAACAATCGAACCTTTTCTGCTTTCTTATGAATTTCAATGGCGATTTCAAACCTTTCATTTTCCACTGCTTTATACAAATCTAAGGACAACTGCCCTCTCATTTCCGTAATTTCGTCCGTTAATTTTGCCAAACTCACATACCTTTTTGTTGGGCTAAATATTTCCTCAAATTGCTGGTCGGTCATGCTCAAATGCGTACTCACAGATACATCACGAGACTCGCTCATTTCAATTTTTATTTCCACATCAGACCCTTTCACCAAATCACTCATCAATTTATCTGCTCTAATTTCAATTACACCAATTACTTTATTGGTGCTTGGATGTTGATTAGCATCACCTTCCATCAAATTAATAATCAAACTATCATCCGACCCTTTCCGAATCGTCCGACTAATTTCTTTATAAATCTTTTTAGTAAGGGGCAAAATACTATTTCTTGCAAAAATGACTTCACAACGAGTAGAATTATTATTCAAATCATCAATTTCGATACAAATATCTTCTGGTAAAGGTTGTCCGTAAAGATTAAATAACCCTTGCGAAATCTGAATATCATCTACAATTACCTCCACGGGATTATTCTTTTCGTCAAATATTTTTATCTGAAAACCATTCACACGGCTTGGCAATAACAGTACAAATTCTCCAAACTTAGGAGCCAATTTTTTAATACCCGAATCAAACCCTCCATCCGCCCGAGTAATACGATAATTGAGTCCTTCTCTGAAATTAGTAACGCTGGCAGTTATATATTCTTCGGAGTCTTTGGTGGTGGTATTATAACCCGTCTGAATCGTGATTTTATCCAAACTTTCTTCTTGAATAATTGTCTTTTTTTTAATCGTAATAGGCTTATTTCCAGCAAAATACGCAGCACCAACTACCACGGCAGTTGTAGGATCAGCATTGGTATTCACTTTGATATTTGTCCGTGTTGCAATCGACTCTCGGATGTATGGAATATAGGTACTTCCCCCAATCATAATGATCTCTTGAATATCCTTGTAGGTCAAATTATTTCTATCCAAAATCACCTCTAACATCAAAAGCGTAGCCTCAAAACGGTCATTTATAACCGCATTTAGTTCCTCACGACTGATTGTTAAATATATATCCTCTTCGTTTCCTTCGGGTGAAGTATAGGTAAACTCGATTTCTGTATTTAAACGATTACTTAATTCCTTTTTAGCTTCTTCGGCTTTCAACAACAGCACGTAATATAGTTTTTCGTAAATACTGTTTTTGATGTTGATATCTTGCATCAACTTAATATTACCTGTTTGCTGAACCAGTTTTGGCACAATCACATTCATCACCAAACTATGGTCAAAATCCACACCACCCAAATAATTATCCCCCTGATGGTCAATTACCCGCAATTCGCTGTCGTCAATACCTACTAAAGCAACATCAAACGTACCGCCACCCAAATCATAGACCAACCATTTTCCCAACTCTTTTTCAGAAGCATGATATTTATTGAAAAATGCCAATGAAGCGGCAATTGGCTCTTGCAAAAGCACCACTTCTGCAAAACCAGCCTCGTAACCAGCCTGTTTTGTAGCATTACTTTGAACGGTATCAAAACTCGCAGGAATCGTAATAACCACACTATCAGGCACTTCGCCCGTATGCACAAAATACTTTAATTCTTTTAAAACCAGAGCAGATAATTCAATAGGAGAAATAGAGGAGTTTCGAGAGGGTATATGATAATTTTCATCTGTACCCATTCTGCGTTTGAAACTTGTAAAAACATTTAAAGAGTCCTTTAAAAGCCATTCACGAGCTTTTTCGCCCACGATGGTACGCTCGCCCCGAAAGGCAACACAACTGGGTAATGTTTCTTTTAAGCCAACAGAATTTTTATAAATCTCAACATTTGTTCCCGTAAATTGAGCAATTAGCGAATTGGTTGTACCTAAATCAATTCCGAAATTAATTGTTTGCATGAGTAGGTTGGACTGAATAATTTTTGATGAATGTGAATGGAAAGATTTAACTTCCCACAATCACAATGCCAGTTTGAATAATTTTACCATTTTGCATAATGATTGGTTTGATAACGTCCGTAATTTTCATATTTTCAGAAGGTTCACCTGTCAAATTCGCCTCAATATCCGTCCGAGTATCGGTATATTTTTCACCTGCTGGATTATAATAAGTTACTCCCATTTCTTCTAGAGCTTCACGAATTCTTTGCGTATGTCGTAAATATGAGGAAGCGTCAGCGGCTTTTTCTATCTTTTTTTCAAGGGCAAATATCTGATTCGTAATTTCGATAAGTTGTTTCATGGAGTAAAATGGTAAATATTTCATTAACATTTAAAGTTATCACAAGTTCTGGTATTAGGTGAAAGATTCAAGTTTTTTCTTTTGAATTAAAAGCAATAAGGGCTGTAAACCAACGATTTACAGCCCTTATTAAAGTATACTCAAACATCAAAAACTTACGCCAAAGCAATACGCTTGAAAGTGCTGATAGTCAAGCCTTTCTGAGTTTGCTCTAATAATTGCTTAATGTTGATTGAACCGTCTTTTACAAATTGTTGATTCAACAAAGTAGATTCCTTGTAGAATTTCTCCAATCTACCCGCCGCAATTTTATCTAACATTGCCTCTGGTTTTCCTTCCTGACGAGCTTGGTCTCTACCAATCTCAATTTCACGCTCAATTGTATTTGAATCAACATCACCTTTATCCAAAGCTACTGGCTTCATCGCCGTAATTTGCATAGCAATATCTTTTCCAACTTCCTGAACATCAGTACCTTGTACGTTTGTAAACGCTACCAAAACACCAATTTTGTTGTTTGAGTGAACATAAGAAACCACTTTATCAGCCGTTACGTTTTCGTAACCCGCTACCGTGATTTTCTCACCAATTTTACCCGTCAATTCAATCATTGCTTCTTGAACCGAACGCCCATCAGCCAAAGTAGAAGCCAATAAGGCATCTTTATCTGCAGCCTCAGAAGATACCGCAGTTGCTAATAAAGCCGCCGCTAAGTTGTTGAAATCAGCTACTTTTGAAACTGGTTCAGTCTCGCAAGCCAAAGCTACTAATTTACCATTTGTTCCGTCAGCGTTAATGGCAATCAATACCACCCCTTCGTTTGTATCATTGTCTGCACGCTTGGCGGCCACTTTCTGACCTGCTTTGCGGAGAATATCAATGGCGGCTTCAAAATCACCACCTGCTTCAGTAAGGGCTTTCTTACAATCCATCATGCCCGAACCGGTCATTTGTCTTAATTTATTAACCTCTGCTGCTGAAATAGCCATTGTCTTGTTAATTTTGTTTTTTTGAAAATTTATTTAGTTTTGATTATCGAAAAACGTAGTATCAAGTAATATTTAGTTGATTAAATGAAACTACATTTTAATCAAATAGCCCATAGAAAACTACGGGCTATTTTGATAAGTATTTTAGATTAAAATAATCAGATTATAGCTTCTCAATTTCCCAAACATCGAAAACCGAAAATCTAATATCGAAAAATCGTATTAATCTTCTTTTTCGTATTTAGCCGCAACCTTAGCTGCTTCTTTCTCCGCTTCCATATCCACCAAACGCTTAGCTTCTTCTTCCTCCGCTACACGAGCATCATCTTTGTCTTGCTTGCGTTCCATCAAACCTTCTTCGATTGCCTTACCAATTGCCAAAGTAATCAAAGCGATTGACTTGTAAGCATCATCATTGGCTGGAATTGGGAATTCAACTAAATCTGGATTTGAGTTAGTATCGCACATCGCAAATACTGGAATCCCCAAACGGTGAGCTTCCGCAACCGCAATGTGTTCACGCTTAACGTCCACCACGAAAAGAGCGGCTGGAAGACGAGTTAATTCGGTGATACCACCCAATACTCTTTCCATTTTCTCTCTATCACGAGACATCATCAAACGCTCACGCTTGGCTAATGCTTTCACGGTAACTTCGTCTTTCAACAATTTGTCAATAGTCCCCATTTTCTTGATGGACTTTCTAACGGTTTGAAAGTTTGTAAGCATACCTCCTAACCAACGGTCAGTAACGTAAGGCATTTTCAAACGACGAGCCTCTTCCGTAACGATTTCTTGTGCTTGCTTCTTAGTAGCAACAAACATTACTTTACGTCCAGAACGAACCACACCTTTAATGGCATTGCAAGCCTCATCCAAACAACCCATTGTTTTGTTCAAATCAAGGATGTGGATACCGTTTTTCTCCATAAAGATAAACGGAGCCATGCGTGGATCCCACTTACGGGTCAAGTGTCCAAAGTGAACACCTGCATCTAATAATTCTTTGTATTCTAATTGTGCCATTTTGTTGTTAGGGATTGGGGATTGGGGGTTGGGGATTAGGGATTCTACGTCCTAAAACCTTTTACCTATTTTCCTAAAACCTTAAAAAAGATTAAATTGATAAAAAAATATTAGCAAGACACCGGTCACTGTAAGCCTTGCCAATGAAATATGTAAGAGTTTAGAATTTGAATTACAGGTGGCAGAAAACCTAACACCTAACACCCAACCCCTAATCCCTAAAATATTAACGTTTCGAGAATTGGAATTTCTTACGTGCTTTCTTACGACCTGGCTTTTTACGTTCAACCATACGTGGATCACGAGTAAGGAATCCTTCTTTTTTCAAAGCCGGACGACGCTCGATGTCAATCTCTTGCAAGGCACGAGAAATTGCCAAACGTAGTGCTTCGGCTTGTCCTTTGATTCCGCCACCGCCCATGTTTACTTTAACGTCATAAGTCCCTTCGGTCTTTGTCAAAGCAAATGGTTGGTTTACGATAATTCTAAGAATCTCAGATGGAAAATAATCGTCCAAAGTACGACCATTTATTAAGTATTCGCCCTTGCCCGGTGTCATATAAAGACGAGCAACGGCAGTTTTTCTTCTTCCTAATGTATTAGTTACTTCTGCCATTTTTTATAGAGATGTATCTATTGGGTAATTTAATGAATTGTGATTGCTGAATTGTTGATTTATTGAATTGTTGATTTGGCATAAACCTAATCTTGAACCATTTAATCCCTAATTCTTAATTCCCAATCCCTAATCCCTAAAAGATAAATGATTAGAATTTGATTTCTTTTGGTTGTTGTGCTGAGTGAGGGTGTTCTGTTCCTGCATATACATACAAGTTTCTGAATAACTCACTACCAATTTTGTTTTTGGGAAGCATACCTTTCACAGCGGCTTCAACAACTCCTCTTGGATTTTTTGCTAACACTTCTCTTGGCGTTGCAAAACGCTGTCCACCTGGATAACCCGTGTGGCGAGTATAAACTTTGTTATTCATTTTCTTGCCTGTGAAACGAATCTTCTCAGCATTGATTACGATAACATTATCACCACAGTCCACGTGTGGAGTAAACGAAGCCTTGTGCTTTCCACGCAAGATTTTCGCAATTTCAGAAGTCAAACGACCTACAATTTGATTTTCGGCATCCACCACAACCCATGCTTTTTCTACAGTAGCAACGTTTGCGGAGATGGTTTTATAACTTAAAGTATCCACTTTTTGATGGTTAAAAGTCCCTTAATATTTTCTCAAAGAAAGCACGCCTGCCAAGGAGTGTTACATAAATTACAACCACGTTGGACTCTTATTAAGTGTCGTGAGGGTATTTTATTGTACATCAGGAGTTGGAACACCTCTGATTTTCAATGATTTGACCTTATTTTATGCTGAACGGGCATCCAGTTTCAATTTGGGAACGCAAAATTAGTGAATCTTTACTCATTATGCAAAGAGTTTGAACAAAAGATTCACAAAACATTTTATGCTTTACCAACGCATAATAACTATTATACAACTATTGTAATAAATAATTGAATGTTTCTTTTGAAAACCCAAATCCTTTACTTTACTTTACAGCCGAATACCAATCCTAAGTAAGTCAATTAAAATTTTTGAAACAAGTACACAAAATTCTCGCCAGCATTTTGTGTACATTTTGAGCATACCTCAAAATACCTTCAAAATCAATTTTGCCCCACTTTTGGTCTTGTATTCTTCCATTCCTTACACATCAATATTTATTTCTTTATAAATTTTCTTGATTCTGTCCGCCTGAATCAACAAGCACTCGCTTCCTTGTCTTTAATAATCATCAAAGAAATGACAGAACCATTTGTCGGGAATCTCTATGTCCAAACATTTCGGTTTTGAGTTGCTGTTTTTCTTTTACCTGAGAAAAGCGGCAATTGAATGAGAGTATCTAATCTAAATTATACTAAGTATGTCCAACTTTACTAATTGGCTGTCTGAAAAGGGCAGTTCAAGTCGCTCGTTGTTACCCCCCAACAACTTGCGAGACAATTTGGCAAACATCTTTTCTGTTAAGGAAAAGAGGGTTCGTCAAGTCCTCTCGGTCGCCTTTACGGTGTTGATGGCTGTGTTTTACAGTCAATCGTCTTTTGCACAAGAACTTCTTGTAAATTCAGGCTTTGAATCCAAATTAACTGGATGGCAGTCTAATCAAGCTACAAATAGAACCGTTGCGTCAAGTCCTACTCATGGAGGAAATTATGCAGCTCTTGTGAATAATACATCCACTACAACATTACCTGATGAGTATTTCTTTCAGAATGCCAATGCTTCACCTTTTGGAAAATATACGTTTTCTACTTGGGCGATGGTTAATGATGCTTCGAAGTATAGTTCTGTGGGTGTGAATGTCTATGATGTTAATTGGGTGAAAATTTCAGCAGCGAGTTTTGAGTTGGAAGTAAATTCTACAACTTATACGCAATATAGTAAAACATTTACTGTCCCTGCTAATGCTAAATATCTCCAAGTATTTGGCTACTCTAATTTGACAGCATTGAAGGTTGATGATTACTCACTTATTGATGTTTGTGCCAGTTTTACCGTTTCGGGAACAAGTACGAAAGTAACAACCAATGGTGGAAATAATGGTGCTGTGAATGTAACGGTTGCGGGAGGAACTGCTCCTTATATTTATTCATGGTCGAACGGGGCAACAACCCAAGATTTGACTACTTTGAAAGCGGGTATTTATTGGCTCACGGTTACGGATGCTAATAAATGCGTTAAAACATACCAAGCGGTTATAACTCAACCTTATGGAACTTGCAGTGGTTTTCGTACTCAAACTCAAGGAGGATGGGGTAGTAAAGCCAATGGCGAAAACCCAGGGGCATACCGTGATGCGAATTTTGCGGCGGCATTTCCGAGTGGCGTAACAGTAGGATGTGGAACTAAGCTATTAAAATTGACAACGGCTAAGGCAGTTGAAGATTTCTTGCCTTCGGGAAGCACGCCGTCAGTTTTACCTGCGGGTACATTGACTAATCCTGCTGGTACATACAGTAATGTACTCGCTGGTCAAGTGGTTGCTTTAACCTTAAATATTGGGTTTGATAATTATGACCCTGCTTTTGGTTCATCAACAACTAATCTTAAAAATCTATTCATTGCTACTGGTACATTCGCAGGAAAATCAGTCCAGTTTTTATTAGATGAAGCCAACAAAGCCTTGGGTGGTTGTTCAACAACTTATTCACTCTCAGATATTAATAATGCGGTAACTTCGGTTAATGAAAATTATGTTAATGGAACAAATACGGGTGATTTCTTAGCCTGTTGTAATAACGTAACTTTTGGTGGTACAATCGGAAGCAATCAATCAGGTTGTAGTGGCTTTGACCCTGCGGCTTTTACGAGCGTAGCTGATCCATCGGGCGGAGGAACTACGGCTTTGGAAATTATTTGGTTGAAGAGTACAACTTCTTCGGTTTTGAATAGTACAACGGCAAGTCAATGGACAACTATATCGGGAGCTTCTGGTTTGACTTATGATTCAGGTCCTTTGACCCAAACAACTTATTTTATTCGTTGTTCACGCCGTGCGGGTTGTACGGATTATGTGGGTGAGTCAAATGTTATTACGGTAACAATTACAGGAAGTTGTGGGGGTAAAGACCCTGTTTGTTTATCTCGTAAAACACCAGTATTAAATAATTTATTGTGTGGTGCAGGTACTACCAATTATGGTTTATTCTTTGAGGATTTGAAAGGAAATGTTGCTTCCCCTTCGCAATATTTTACCGTAAAATCAGGTGAATTAACTGAATTTTGCGATGGAACAGCAGTGCTGAATTATACGGCTTGTGTGAATGGTGGCGGAGCAAATGACTGTATAAAAGTTGCGGTTAATTTCTCAGGACGTACAGGCACACCTCCAACGGGTAGCCCTGTGTCGAACACACATTGTACAGGATATTCTCCAAGTGTTTCGGATTGGTATTATTATCCAACTTCAAGCGGTGCATTCTCGGGTAATGGTATTTATGCTGGTTTAGCGGGTGGATATACACAAAATATGGCTGCTTTCCAGATTGGAACGGGTGGTGGATTAAATGAAATTACTAAGTTTGGAGCAAGTTCATGGTTCAAAATTAATATTACCAATGGCGGAACAAATAATTGGAGTACCGTTTCAACCAAAGGAGATATCAACGTAAACTTAGGTACTTCCACTACAATTGCTTCAGTAACGGCTACAGCTAATCCTACTTCAATCTGTAAGGGAGAAAGCGTTGTTTTGACGGCTACGATTGATGCTACTTCTAAATCTGCCAATTGTTCACCTACTTATTCGTGGGTTGGTTCAAACGGATTTACCAGTACACAAGCCACAGTAACAAATACTAATGTTCAAGGGGCAACTACTTATACTGTAACGGTTACATTCACGGCTGCCAATGGTAGTAAGTGTTCAGTAATGGCTACTACGGGTGTTGCGTTGAACGCAGTTTGTTGTGATAATGTAACAAACGGTGGTCAGATTGCGGCAAGCCAAAGTGGATGCGCCCCTTTCGACCCAGCACTATTTACAGAAGTAGCTGCTCCATCAGGAGGTTCAGGGGCGGCTGAATACTTGTGGTTAAAGAGTACAACAACAACGGTTTTCACATCGGCTAACTCAACGACTGATTGGTTTCAAGTGTTGGGAGCAAATGGAGCAACGTTGGATGTAGGTCCTTTGACTAAGACTACGGCTTATATTCGTTGTTCACGTCGGGCGGGTTGTTCTGATTATGTTGGAGAATCTAATATACTTATCATTACGGTTTATCCAACGCCAGCGGCTCCGACGGTAACGGGTGCTGGGTTCTGCGGAACGGGTACGGCTACTTTGACGGCAACTTGTGCAACAGGCTCAACGCCAAACTGGTACAATGCCTTGACGGGTGGAAGTGCATTTACTACGGGAACGTCATATACAACGCCAAGTATTTCATCGGCTACCTCTTATTATGTAACTTGTAAATCAAGTGCGGGTTGTGAATCAACGCCAAGAACGGAAGTGAAAGCAACGGTGAATCCAAATCCAAATGCTCCAACCGTAACGCCAGCCACTTCTTGTGGACCAGGTTCGGTTACGTTAGGTGCTGTTTGTGAGACAGGTTCAATGGCTAATTGGTACACCACCCCAACGGGTGGAGGATCAATTGCCACGGGTGCTTCTTATACCACCCCTTCGATTTCAACGACAACATCTTATTATGTGGCTTGCAAGACTACCGAAGGGTGTGAATCAGGTAGAATAGAAGTGAAAGCGACCATTAACCCAATCCCAGCCGCACCAACCGTTAAAGGTAATGCCATTTGTGGAACGGGAACGGTAACGTTAGAGGCAACTTGTACCACTGGAACGGCTCAATGGTATGCCGCCGCAACGGGTGGAGGATCAATTGCCACGGGTGCAACCTATGTAACGCCTTCAATTTCTTCAACGACTCTATATTATGTAAGTTGCAAGAACACCGAGGGTTGTAAATCAGAAAGAATAGAAGTGAAAGCGACCGTCAATCCAATCCCCAATGCACCAACTGTCAAAGGTGATGCCATCTGTGGAACGGGAACGGTAACCTTAGGAGCAACTTGTACTACTGGAACGGCTAATTGGTACACCGCCCCAACGGGT
>JBBRMR010000107.1:0-12979 GCA_038230735.1 Cytophagales bacterium | reverse complement strand
CAAGAATTGCTTGGTCATTGGAGATTTTTTATAGACAAAGTAATGCCCATAATTTATGCCATGGTGTATCAAAATCAAAGCTGATTAACACGCAAAATATCACTAAAAATTTACGGCAAAATTGGAGTAAAAGTGACAGATTAGCGTACTTAATGATATTTTTAAAAATGCTGACCAAGGAAAATTACTGTATGTCCAGTAGTAAAAAACTTCTACCCGAAATGTGCGACAGACCCCAAAAGTATGACTAAACAGCAAATATCCTTACAAGACTTAGACAATAACCAATTTATATATAACTAATTAAATAGTTAGAAACCGTAAATTTTCGCACAATTGTAATGAGCACCTCAATAAAGGACTTGCAACTTATATTGCCACATACATCGAAGACCATCTTTCTAATGCCGTTATGGAAGGCCTTGATGAGTTGGCCATTAGTAAAAGAAGATGTGTCTTTGGCGTATGTGGTAATATCTATGTGAGCATTAAAACTATAAGAAGACCAGCTTAATTTACCCTAATTGTAAATAAATATTTTCCTTTCTGCTCCAACACTTTACTTGTTAGAATGATGCGGGTAACGGGATGATTGTTCCATTTGGTTTTAAAACTCTTGTATTCCATCCCTTCAGTTGAGGGTCTTTCAATAGAAACTGTCCATTGTTTTTGGTCATAATTGAGAGTCAATGTGGCATTCTTTTCGCCCATCAATTTAATCTTTCCTGGTTCCGAAAAATCAACTTCACAAATTGTCATAAAAATTTCTTGCAATGAATTAGGCTTTTGACTCAAAACAAAATCATCTGAAAGCTCAACTTGATTTTTGACTTTATCCAACTTTATAAACCTGTTCCATGAGGTAATATTAGCTTCCTGTGGATAAGCTGCTGAAATATCCAAAGACAGACTTGCTTGTTTATCAGTAATGCTACTCTTGACATTTTTGGCTTCAAATTCACGTCCCACTTTTTGACCGATTTCGTTAACTATCGGTAAGTTATGGTACTGTGATTGCGTAAACCATAAATCGTACCGCTTGGCGGAAAAAGTGCGTGCCGTATAATTACCTCTGCCAGCATCCACAATCATAGGTTGACCATTGAAGTAAACAATAAAATCACCTACGTCATTATGATTATGGCTTTCAGCATTGTGTCCACCATGAGAAGCCATATACAAACCCTTGTCTGTTCGAGTAGTAAGAACTTGAATATCGCTTACCCACGCATCTTTTATTGGTTGGTAGGGCGTAGTAGCAGGTTCATTTTTTTTGATGGACAAAATATTCTCAATACTTCTAAATCGGTGATAGCTTCCAACAGATTTTGAAGCCTGGGGGAAAGTAGTATATGCCCAACTGGCAAAGCGTATCATTTGAGGGTCGTTAATGGCTTTTCCAAAACGGTAAAGCATTAGTCCGTCTGGGCTTAATTTTGGGTCAGCATCGGCAAAATTGGTAAAATAGTAGCCATCAATGTGCGTTTTATATACATACGATCCCATCTTCTGAATCAGAGGGTTATCATAGATATTAACTACATTATTAGTAGATTTTTGTAATAGTTCTAAACAGTCATAAACACTGGCTCCTGCGGCAAACCAATAACTTGGACCTTCATCACAACCACCGTCTTCACCCAAACCATTGAGGTAGGCATCAATACCTATCATAGCACCGTGAAGCATTTCTGCTCGACGAGTTTCATCTTTTTCAAGTAGCAAGGTACTCATTATCCAATTAGACATTATCCATGGATTCCAGTTATTTACTGGTTTTGTACGGCTCATCCAACTATATTTATCTGGGTTAGTCAACAAAGGAGTAAAAATTCTTTTATTTGTTTCATAATAAATTCTTTTACGAATCAATTTATTAATTCTATCTAATTTGTCCCCAACAAAATAATCTGCACAAGCCAAAACGGAAGCCGTTTCTGCAGAAAATAATTCTACAACAGGATTTTCAACATCTGGCAAAGCAGTCCCGCTAATGTGAGCTGGGACTCCCCAAAAACTTTCTTCACAAATCGACCAAACTCCATTCATAATGGCCTCGGTAAAACGACCTTTATCTTCGATACTTTCCGATAAAATTAGTTGAAATAAAGCATTCCTTTTGCCATAAGAAATTTTCCCATGCTTTTCACGATCACCCGAGCGCACATAGTCAAGGGAGGTAGTTGCCGTAATAGGTTCAAAATTATAGGCGAGTGACTTTTCCCCTTCAGCTACTATTTTAGTCAAAATTGAATCTGAAACGGCATTTTTCCATTCTTCAACTGTTTTAGGGTATGGTCTAAACAAATTTTTCTCAATCAATATTTGCTTTACTGATGCCAAAGAATATTTGTTTGCCAAGATATTTCGTTGTGTAACTTGCGAAAATCCCAAGGATGAAACGAAAAGAAAAAGGAGCGTAATAATATTTTTCATGCTTTTATTTTTGGTGGTTTATCCAGTTTTTAAGACTTTCGATTGGTTTTATTGAGTTTTCAGAAATATTTTCAGGAATTAATAAAACATCAACTGATATATTTGAATTAGCAGGAATCTTGACCTCAAACCCTACGATAGTGATGCCAAGATTTGGAGCATCATAGTCATGCATTCCTTGTGCTGACCAAGTTTGAAGGTTAATTTTTAAAGGACTTGTTACTTTTAAAAGTAGTTTTTTGCCATTTTTCCTTAATTCGGCACTGCCATCAGTTAATATTTTCACATCCGATGAGGTAATCATTGACCACCTTGTTGTTGTTTCTTTTTCATTAGACTTAATTTCATCTTTTATCAAAACATATTTTTGGTCAATAACAGCTATCCCTCTCATTACCGAGGCAACTTGCCCTTTATAAACAGCACTGATATCACTGATCGCACTCAAAAAATTAGGATTTTCGGTAAAAGTATTGATGGTAGCATAGCCTTCAACTCTTTGAAATTCATTATCAAAAGCTAAGGTGCTATGGGCTAAATTATTATAACGGAATATTTGCCAACGCTCTGCATTTTGCTCTTTTCCCCATAGTTTTACACCCTTCGATTCGAGCGATTCATACTCCTGAATTCCCAAGTCCATTGACCATCTTTCACCCAACGCATCCATAACGAAAGACCCGACGTCCATGTGAGCATGATTTACCGAGGGAGAACCTGCTTTGAAACCAATGTAAATCGCATCGGGTTTTGTCCAAGAAGACCGCATCATCGCTACGGGATTTTTCCCTTGTCCAACCCAAATCAACGGCGTAGGTTCAGTCACCTTTTCTAAATCAATGTCTTTGCCCCAAATCATGGTGGCCGGCAATAGTCGGTCATTTATTAATTTCTTATCTTTGCCCTGGATGTAGGATTTTTCATTAAATAATAATGTGTTATTTCTTGTTCGATTAGCAAACCAAAACATGGCTGGATTGATTCCAGAATCATTTCCAGCATCAGAATAGTTGAAATTTTTGCCCGAAGAGCCAGTCATATTTTGTAAATATCCAGCGGTTTTCAAAAATCCTTCATTTTCTGAAAGTCCAAAATCGCTCTTAAATACCTTTTGAATGGCACTCAGAAACATCACGTTGAAACTTGTACCGTATCCCCAATAACCATAACCTTCAGGATACGCACCGTCAGGTTTGTAGTCTTCCATTGGTAATTTGATAGATTCAATTGCACGGTCAATTACTGATTTAGCAAGGGTTGGATTTTCTTCATAGATTGCCAATGCTCCGTAAGTCATTCCTGCGTTACAGACCTGATTCCAGTTATGGGTAGCTTTAATCCAACCGTTATTTTTAATATCGAAAGACGGCTCGATACCTTTTTTAAGAATCGCTGCTTTGATAATATCCCGGGATGATTTTGGTAAATCCGCATATAACCAGTCATATCCAATTGAAACTGCCATTACCATTTCGGCAACATCTAAAAAATGGGATGGATTCCAATCACTAAATTGCGAGACTTTGAGCAATTCTTGTTCGGCTCTCAGGAAGTATTTTTTATCTTTCGTCATCCGATAGGCATAAGATAGGAAAAATATTCTCCTCAAAGCCTCACGTGATTTATCAAGTAATCGCCTCCCAATTTGAATTCTTTCCAAGGTTGGCAGCCCAATTATTTGGTTGCTTTCGTCAATAATGGTTTTGTTAAGTTTCTTCCAATTTGGGTCAGTATTAACATTTTTGATGATGGCATTTTCTTCACTTTTTAGGAGCAGAATTCTTGGGTGTTCTGCAATTGAAGTGATATTATTGAGATACTTTAATTGTGCAGAAGCATAAATGGGAAGTATCAGCAATAAAATGTTTAAGATTTTTTTTATTTTGTTTCTCATGAAAATAAATATTAATTATTAAAAACTCACTTTCCTTTAGTTTTTTGATACCGCAACAAAGCCTCTAAATAGTAATAATCAGCGTAAACAATTGGAACATCAACTTCAGATTTGCCTGGTTTGTGACCAGTACTATGCATCAGAATGAAATGATTATTTTCTCCTAATTTGGCTTTAAATGCAGGACCAGAAAGAGTTTCAAGCATTTTAGTTGCCATTTTAATATAATTAGCTTTTTGTTTACCGCTGGAATATTGGCTAAGTTCGAATAAAGCAGAGGATGCAATTGCCCCTGCCGATGCGTCTCTTTCTTCGCCTGGTTTGCTATAATCCCAATACGGAATCTTGTCTGCGGGTAAATTTGGATTATTTAAAATAAAAGCGGCAATATTGTGTGCCAGAGCCAGATATTTGGGGTCTTTCGTCTCTCGATACATTACTGTATAGCCGTATAATCCCCATGCTTGACCTCTTGACCAAGCCGATTCATCGGCGGCACCTTGATGGGTTTTTTTCGCCAATACTTCGCCGTTTTCACCATAAAGCACTACATGGTAGCTACTAAAATCTGGGCGATAATGGTTTTTTATGGTATTATCAGCATGAGTAACGCTTAAATTATAAAGTTCTTTATTACCAGATTCTTTAGCTGCCCAAAATAAAAGTTCAAGGTTCATCATGTTGTCAATAATAACGGGATAACTATAGCCACCCTTAAATTTTTCCCAAGATTTAATCAGACCAACTTTAGGGTCAAATCTTGTGGCCAAAGACTTTGCTCCAGTGAGCATAATATTTTTGTATGTCTCATTTTTGGTTAAGCGGTAGCCATTGCCAAAGGGACAATATAACATAAAACCTAAGTCGTGGGTGCGTGTATTGTATTGCTCTTTTTGAAGAGCCATTGTCCATTTATCAGCGGCAATTTTCCATTTTGGGTCTTTAGTTTGTTCATAAAGATACCATAGGGAACCGCCAAAAAAACCAGTACACCACCATTCGGAGGTTCTATCATTGGGCGAACCGTCTGGATTTGTGCTTTGCGGAAATTTTGTTAAATCTTGGTGTGCCGCTAACATACCTTCGTATTGTTTTGCCGCAAAATCAAATTCTTTTTTAACATTAATTTGAGCAAAAACGCTATTTGAAATCAATAAAATAATGGCAATTGTTATTATTTTCATTAGGATTGGGGTTAAGGAATGGTTAAAAAGTTTACTTTCATACGTGGTTTTGTTTTTATTACAGAAAAAAGGCACATTTAAAGTGCAAAATCAAAAATGCTTTCTTAACCATTATACAAATAAAAGCCCTTTCTGAAGGTTATCAAAAAGGGCTTTCATCAAAATCACCAACCTTGATTTTGATTCAAGGCAGGATTGAGCGATATTTCATTAATGGGGAGCGGCCATAAATAATCTTTTGCTGGGTCAAATTTTCTAAAACTGGCAGGTTGAACAATGATAAATCCATCGGGAGTAGTATTGACGGTTATCGATGAACCAAACTCACTTTTGAAGAAAAAATTTCCTAAAATGGGCTTGGGCAATTCTATTTCAGCCGTTTTCCAACGAATTATATCCCAATATCTACCCCCTTCTTGGGCTAATTCTACTCTTCTTTCTCTTCTTATTTCTTCACGCATATCTAAGCCATTTGCACTTACAAAGGCATTCGTCAATTTTGCTATTTTACCTCGGATTCTCAATTTATTAATGGTTAAATCTAAATCTGCATCAGAGATTGTACCATCCAATTCATATTTTGCCTCGGCGTAAGTTAAAAGAACTTCGGCAAAACGCAAAATAACTCTATCCATCGTTGAGGCTTGACTTGTCCAATCATCAACATTTGCATATTTACGAAAAGTAAAACCAGTTTTTTGAAAGACTAAATCAGCAATATCATACACTGGTTTTGTTCCTCTGTAAGCATCTCCTTTTTTCATCACCGTACTTAGTAGCCGATCATCCCGATTAGCAAATACTTCAACGGTTGTAGTGGGTACTTTATAAAGTGGCGACTTCGTGATAGGTAAACCATCCGTCATTAAATAAGAATCAACTAATAATTTGGTAGGATTTTTGTTACCATTTTCGATTGACCCACGGTAATAAGTATGAGTAGAAACACGGTCAGTCGAAGATACCCCGTACTGACGGACTATGATATTTTCCGGGTTTTGTCTCCCTTCACCAGCATATTGAAATAAGTCAAAATAATTATTAAACAGCGCATGTTGCTTGCTATCAATGACAGCTTTTGCGGCTACAAAAGCCAAATTTAAGTGTTTGGCTGCATCCCCATATTTATGAAATTTAGCCCTGGTGCCTTCAAACAACGCTACTCTTGCTTTAAAAGCTAAGGCTGAAGCGTTAGATATCCGTGCGTAGTCTGCTGTTCCAAGTGTAGTAGGTGTTGGCAATTTAGAGGCAGCAAAATCTAAATCTTTATAAATCAAATTAAGTACTTCATCACGTGTATTCGCTGGAGCGACCAGCTCTGGTGATTCCGCCGTTAAGGTTTTAGTAATTAATGGAACAGCACCGTAGCGTTTTAATAATTCAAAGTATCCCCAAGCCCTAAAAAAATAGGCTTCTGCCAAATAGCGATCCAAAATAGTTTGTGAAACCGTTGAAAGAGCCCTTGGTCCTTTTTCAAGAATATTATTAGCGGCTCTAATAAGGGTATAATTGTTATTATAATTGCCATCGGTTGCGGGTGCCAACCTTGAACCATCGCTAATACCACTTACTGTCAATCCTGTGGCATCGTCAGAAAAACAGTCTTCAGTGTTAAAGCCTGGCAAGAAAGTATAAAGATAATTCGTTGCCGATTTTAAATCCCCCTCTGATTTCCAAAAAGTATCATCGCTGATATTGGTTTCTGGAAGTCTCTCAACTTGGCAAGCACTCACCAAATAAATGACAATCAGAGTGACCATTTTTTTTAAATTTTTATTTATGAATTCCATATTCTTCAAATGTTAATAGTTATTATGGTTCTTAAAATGATAAATTTACACCCACAGATGCGGATCCAAAGAATGGATAGTCAGCTTCTACATTATCCCGTGATTCTGGGTCGTAATAACCTTGAAATTTACCTAACCCTGAAAGGGTAAACAAATCTTGTCCCGAGAAGAAAACCCTTGCACGGTCAACATTTAATTTACTCATCCATTTTTTAGGTAAAGTATATCCAACTTGAAGATTTTTCAAACGGACGTAGCTTGCGTCCAATACCCATTTATCGGAAGTCAGATAATTATGAGTACCTCCAGTATAGGGTCTTGGATAAAGTGCGTTGAGGTTATCGGGTGTCCAATAGTCGTTATGTATCGCTAAGGCTTGTTTCCAAGTAACCAATAAAGGTGCAATAGATTGTGCTGTGGGCATGTAATTACGTTGACCAACTCCTTGAAAAAATGCCGAAAAATCAATGCCTTTCCAATTAAAACCAAAGGTTGCCCCAAACAAATATCGAGGACTTGTAGTACCCAAAGAGATTAGATCACCTGGATTATCCAGTGTGCCTTTCCCCACCGATAACTTCCCATCACCGTTACGATCTATATACTTTACATCGCCAGCCCCTGTTCTACTATCCTGAAAGGCTGCCGCTTTCACTTCATCTGCTGTCTGGAAATACCCCGCCGTTTGATAACCAAAAACTGAATTCAGCGGATAACCTTCTATAATGCTATTTGTTCCTAAATTTAGTACTCTCCTCCCTGCATAGGAAAGTAAGGTGTTTTGATTATCTGACAAGTTAAAGCCAACTGAATAACTAAAATCTTTGCCGATTTTGTTACGATATAGGAATTCTGCCTCCCAACCCCAAGATTTTAATTCCCCATTATTTATTTTAGGAGTACCAACGCCTATTGTAGCTGGTAGCTGTAGCGGTGTAAGCATATTTCGGTTGTATTTTACGTAATAATCCGCTGTAATCTGAATTTTATTTTTGAACAAACCTAAATTTAAACCAAGGTTTGAGGTTTCAATAGTCTCCCAAGATAAACTTGAAGATGGTATAGAACCTTGGTATAAGTAAGAAGTACGGGTGTCTCCCAAAACCAAGTTAGAAGCTCGAGTTAGGGTACTCAAATAATCATAATATCCCAAATTGCTACCCAAAGACCCACCAAGTGTACCATAGGAGGCACGCAGTTTTAGTTGTGAAACGGCATTAATACCTTTCATGAAAGATTCTTCACTCATGTTCCAACCAATGGAAGCCGAAGGAAAATATTTAAGTCTTAGCCCAGGTGCCAATTTTGAAGATTCATCAGAACGCATAGTTGCTTCCAATAAATATTTGCCTTGGTAATTATAATTAAAACGCCCAAAAACTGATTGATATGCATACGTTCTAATATCTTGAGAATTGCTCTTTGTTAAGTCGTTTCCTAAATTAAGCGTTGGTAAATCATTACTTACCAAGTTATTGGCAGATGTGATTACTTGATCAAATCGATAGTCTTCAAATTGATACCCCGCAAAAAAAGCAAAATTGTGTTTTTTATTAATTTCAAAACTGTAATTAACCAAAAACTGCAAATTAGTATTGGTTACCTGCTCTTTTGTTATTATATATGAATTCACCTGATTTAGATAACTGGCAATTTTCGTCCGAGTCCACAATGGAACTGTCCTATTGAACCTATCTCTATCTACCCGACGATTTTGAATACCATAAACCGCAGTCAAATTCAATCCTTTTACCAACACATCAGTAGCTTTTAACGAAAAAACAGCATCCAAGTTATTTTTTATAAGATTATCATAACCTCCAGATTCAAGTGTTGCATAGGATGTTGCCGCAGAGCCGGCTCCGTTATATCGGCCTTCAGGCGTAAAGAAGGGAGTTCGTGTACGTAAACGATAAACCTGATACAGTAAGCCTTCTCCTGATGTACTTGCCGCTGCCGACGCAATTTTTTCATTCGTGTAGCCAATTCTTGAATTAAGCGATAAATGTTTTGTTAATTGTGACCCCAAATTCATTCTAAAATTATAACGAGTATCATCATCAGGACCGACTTTAAACAATCCATGTTTATAATAATACCCTCCTGAAACCAAGAAATTGAACTTATCCGTTCCACCGCTTGCATTAAGATTGTGGGTATGCATAAGAGCGGTTTTTTTCAATAATTGATCGGTCAAAGATGCTTGATTATAGAAAAGATAATTAGTTGTGTCGGCCGGGTTCACCACATACGGTACATTGTCCTGAATTTGTTGTAAGTCAAAAGCAGAATATTCTGGACCACTACCAGAGTTTTTGCGAGCCAAATTCGAGTAATTAGCTTCATCTAATAAGGACATTCTACCCGGAATATTAATTGCCCAGTCGCTCGATACTTGAGAAAGATAATTAAATTTTACTTTGCCATTTTGCCCTTTTTTAGTTGTTATCAAAATTACTCCACCAGCAGCTTGAGCCCCATAAATGGCTGCGGCTGCGGCATCTTTCAAAATACTGATACTCTCAACATCATTAGGATTAATGGTTTGTAAAGTATTAGAAGGGGCACTCACTCCATCTACTATTACCAGTGGCTCTACGTTTCCGTTGGCTGTGGTAGCTCCTCTAATCTGAATACTAACGCCCTCAGAACCAGGCTGTCCAGAAGTGCGCTGAACCGTTAAGCCAGGAGAAAGACCCTGTAAAGAGGTAGCCAGGCTACTTGAGGGACGATTTTCAATACTTTTGGAGTCGATGGTAGAAACTGCACCCGTCAAGTTGACTTTCTTCTGAACACCGTAGCCTACTACCACTACTTCTTCCAATGATTTGTTTTCGGCTATCATGGTTAGACTAATATTCGTTTTTTTGCCAACCGTAATTTCCTGAGCAGTTAAGCCAATAAATGAAAAA
Organism: Cytophagales bacterium; assembly: GCA_038230735.1. GTDB lineage: Bacteria > Bacteroidota > Bacteroidia > Cytophagales > Spirosomataceae > Arcicella. The sequence goes on along the minus strand of JBBRMR010000107.1, from coordinate 2,763 downwards.
ATCAGTATTGCATTTTCGTCTGGTACTGAAATAGAATATTCTCCCTTTGAATTTGTACTTGTACCCACTGTAGTACCTTTCAAAGCAATATTTACCCCTGGGAGTTTGTCACCATTCTCATCGATTACGGTACCATTGATTTTTAGAGCCACATTTTTTATCTCCTCCATTTGAAAGGATGAAGTTGGAATTATAATTTCATCCAAGCGGCTTTGAACTATCAATTTTGTTAGTATAACTTGATTATTAAGAACCTTGTACGAAATATTTAAAGGTTTGAAAATCTTAATAAATACCTCGGATAGGGGTTCATTATTTACATGAATAGTAATTTTTTGGGTATTGGCAAACAATTTAGGACGATAAGTAAATCTTACTTCAACTTGCTTTTCGATGTCGGACAAAGCACTTTCAAAATCCTGTTTTTCAAGATGAATACTTATCTTTTTATCAAGCAAGTCTTGGGCAAGCGCATCTTTGGCAATGGAAGCTCCTACAAAAATCATCGCAAGGCAGCATTGTGCCAATGTAAGTTTGACGAGTTGCCATAATCTTTTTTTGAGTAGTAATTTTTTCTTCATCTTAATAAGTTTTTGTGAATGGATAATCAAAATCAGACATTTATATTTAAAAAATTGTTTGATGTCTTACGGAATGGTAAAAGAAAATATTGACCAATACCTATTCCAATATTATTGTTTTTTTTAAGTGCTTAAATATTGACTTCATATTCTATTTTGAGTTTAAGTTTAGTTTAGTTACATCCTTTACTATTAATAATAATTTGGGCATCTAATACCTTATAAGTAGCATCTAAACCAGCACAAATAATATCTAATTTTTCAAATAACGTTTCTTTTGTTACGGAAGTGGTTAGGCGGCAAGCTGACATCAGTTCTCTATCATAAATAATATCAATACCGTAGGCTTGTTCTAATGCTGAAAAAATTTGCTCAATTGGAACATTCTTAAACGAAAAGTTGATTGATTCTTGATTTTTCAATAGAATTATAGGTTTTTCAACCAATTTCTTTGTAAACTTTTCCTCGGATTTCCCAAAAATAACTTGCTGATTTGGCGACAATACCACTCCAGCATTCCCTGATTGATTAGAAGTAATTAAATTATTTTGGTACACTGATACTTTACCTGACTTTACATTTACGGAGATATTTTTATCGTTGCGATAGGCTCTTACTGAAAAACTCGTGCCTAATACCTTAGTTACCAAAGCATTTGCATAAACTAAAAATGGTTTGGTTGGGTCTTTTTTAACCGTAAAGAAAGCCTCACCTGATAAATACACCTCTCTTAATTCGTCTTTAGAAGTAATATGATAGCTTAATTGGCTATTGGGTTCGAGTACAACCTTACTTCCATCTGGCAATAATACCAACAATTTGGTTTGTGTTGTATTCACTATTTCTTTAATTGCTTTTGTTGATTTTGATGTGAGTTTAACGTAAATTTTGTCGGTATTAGTCAGCATATCTGTACTCCACCAGTATCCAATTCCAAATAATATAAATATTGTTGCTGCCACCGTCCAATGTTTCCAATGGATACCCAAATACCATGGTGTTTGTTGAATAATATTTTCTTCTATTTCAGACCAAATAGTGGGGATTTCACTTAGGGGTACATTTTGTTTAGCGGCAATTATTAAAGTTTTTACTGCTGACCGAGCTTTAAAAATTATAGTTGATTGTTCTGGATTTGCCTCAGCAATACTTTGCCAAAACAAATCTGACTCATCGGTTGGATATTTTGACCATTGAATAAAATCAGGGTCAGTAATCAACTCCCCAATCGTATATTTTTCGTATTTTTTTGACATAGGTTTTTTGTTCTAATTCTCTAAACCAGACTTTTTACTTTTGTACCCTTAAAATTTAATTAATTTTAAAATTTTTTGTAATTAATCAAGAATGGAAAGATTGACCACCAGAGAAAAGTGAAATATTGGCGTAATTCGCTAATAGTTTTGTGAAGAAGATTTCTCACCGATTGATTGGTAATTCCCATGATTTCTGAGATTTCCTCTAAACTAAAATCATGATAATAACGAAGTTGGATAATTTCTTGTTGGCGTTTGGGAAGCTGTTGAATGGCAAGTTTTAATCTAATTATTTGTTCTGAATATTGTTCATTTGAGATAATCTCTTCTTCGACTGACAAAGCCCCAATAATATTTTTAAAAAGGTCATTGGTGTTAATATCTATTTTGTCCTGTTTTTCGCTATTTCGAATTATTCGGTTACGTAATGAACGATAAAGGTAAAATTGAATAGAATCGGTATCACTCAACTTTGCCTTGCTTTGCCATAAATGAAGAAATAGGTCATGAATGCTATCTTTTATCAACTGTCTGTCGGACGTAACTCGGTAACCATAGCTCAATAAGTCTTCAATGTAAAGGTCATAGAGTTTTGCAAAAGCTTTTCTATTACCACTTTTGAAAGATTGCCAAAGCAAAGTATCATCTAACTTTTCAGCGTAATTTCTTATTATTTTCAAAATAAATTGATTGTTATTGCATTATTCTACGCAAGAATAGTCAATTTTTTAGATAATAAAGTTGTTTAGTTGAAAATATGTCTAAAATTAATCATTGCTGAAGCCATCTGTCACTTTTACTCCAATTTTGCCGTAAATTTTTAGTGATATTTTGCGTGTTAATCAGCTTTGATTTTGATACACCATGGCATAAATTATGGGCATTACTTTGTCTATAAAAAATCTCCAATGACCAAGCAATTCTTG
>JBBRMR010000106.1:0-13192 GCA_038230735.1 Cytophagales bacterium | reverse complement strand
TTACACTTAATCCATTTACCGAAAAGAAAACGCTATCGCTGTTCTGTTCAAAAAATTTGAGATTGCTAAAATGAATATATCCTGTGAATGGATTTACATACACCCAATCCATTTTTATTTCACGTCCTGAATATTTTACATCATATTTTTCAATAAGGTATTTTGTGATAGGAGAAATAAATAAAATCACCACTGCAACAAATAAAACAATGACAAGTGAAAACAGGAACAGTAATTTTTTCCACTTTTTATGAGGCTTTTCCTCTTTTGACTTCATCATAACAATTAGGGGGTAATTTCCGGAACCTGTCCGTCATCAAACGTGAGAAAAAGAATTTTATCTTTTACATCAATAGTACCGACTAGTAAGGGAAAAAAAATATTGAAGAGGTGCAGAGGGTTCATGATGTTGGCCGGAAGCGCCAAAGGTAAGGGATTCAAAAAAAACAAACTGATTGTCGTTATTCACAACCAATTTCTCTACCTGCTACCGCTCCTGAGTTCCATGAGATTGATTCCAGGTTCGAAGAGTGGCTGTTAGCCAAGGTTTATCGCCCCTACAAGAGCTAATCTTGTTTCAGTTTCATGCTTCCTGAACTGCATCTGAAACATCCGAAGTAAGAAACCGCTTACGAATTTTTAAAACGAGTTGGATACCAGCTGCTTTTGACGAACTGTTTCACTTTCTACAAGAAGTGAAACTATTAAATGGCCATTTTTTATTGGGAATGGCTCTGAACTATTTCAAAAAGAATTATTAGATTATTTTTCCCTGAAAGATATTAGAATTATGGGTCAGAAAATAAATGAAAAATTAAGAAAGGAAAAACTTTGCAAGTACCGACATGAAGCGGGGCATTGGATAATAGCTAAAATACTTGGATTTAGTCCCTGTGATTTAAGATTTATTATCACGGCAGATAGATACCAGAGGAGGTGGGTTTGGATCATCTGAGATCAATCTTGACTTCGGAATCAAGGACTTTGATGATTTGAAAGTTTATTGCCAGAGCCGCATTAAAATTTTGTATGCAAGAGCATTGGCGGAAAGCTTATCTGATTCGGGCAAAGTAAGACAAGAGGTAGCGAATAAAGAATGGGAAGGAGGAGCTGTCACAGACATCTACAAAATAAATGAATTGGTGCATATTCTAAGAAATATAAGTTACCCATAGAATACTAAAGACTCATCGGAAACTAATGCGCAGTTAGAAGAAAGTAAGCGCAGCACTGACCCAAAATGCAGGACAGCTTGTTGAGGATTATTCACAGGTTATATTTGACATTTCCAAAGCTCTCTATGATCAAATAGTTTTCTTTGATCAATCGTATAGTTTAAAGGAGGAAGAAATATTAAGAATTCCATCTGTTTAATCAGCACTAAAAAATCAATAGTAAGACTACCTAGGCAGCATGTTTTAAAAGCCGTTTCTTGCATGCTAAAATACCTTGCCCCACTTAAACATTCTAAATTTTTAGATCACTCCATTAGCCATGTCTCCTGATCAGTGTTTTTTGCAGAAGGGAAAAAGAAAGAAATGACCAATGAAGATGTCATGCAGTTAGACCCCTCTTCTCAGTATGAGTTTCGGTTTTATCACGGTAGAATTGAATGTGGAATCATTGTGTATAGGCCAGACGAAAATTTACTGACTTATTATTTAGTAAGATCAGCAGACCTGAGAGATTGGAGAGCATCAAACCAAGCACATGGAGAAAATAAACATTGATACAATAAATTGGTGGCAGCCGGTTAAAAGATAAACTTATGAAGGTTGTAATTTTTGGCGCAGGCGCTTCTTATGATTCGGTGTACGAGTACAACGACTCACCAAATCCTTTTCATGACTCTTTATCAAGACCGAAATATGATTGGAGGAACCAAAGGTGATGTTATTGACATTGGTGTTTTACGAACTACTCTTATGGAAATCGGGCAATGGGTGGATGGTGATTTATATAATGGTCGCATCGTTAGTGTTTCAAACAGTTTTATTTTTCAGGATGCAGTTTTTAATTACTCCGCTGATTTTCCTTTTTTGTGGGATGAAATAAAAATTCCTCTTCAATATGATAGTAATTATTTGTTGGCAAAAAAAATATTCCTTGAAATAGCAACTGAAGTTACTGTTGAGTTTGTAAAAGAATCGCACAGTTCGTGGAAGCATCTTGTAAGAAAATATATGATTGAAGATGCACAAACCGAACCAATGGTTACAGTTACTGCAAATGCAAATTGGGTAGAATATACTGTTCGTTACCTTGTGAACTACAAGAAAAGAAGAATTACAAAAGACAAACTATTTGAAAAAATTCTGGATGCAATAAAAAAAAGCAATTGTGAACTAAAATTTGCTTCTTCAACTGTGCAAGTCATAAATATACCTGTTTCAGAAAGAAAAAGTTCATAAGAAAAAGCCAACCAAACCTAGATTGCTATCATTCAGTTGCAAATAGTAATTCAGATGGGTATTTATTTCTACACATTAATATTAATTACTCTTGGGTGTTCCCTTTTTTTAGTTAGAATTGAGATAAAATCTTATGGCATGAAATTTTAGCTCTTATCCATGAAATAATTCAGTTACAAACCAAGTATAAAAATGGAAAATAAAAGAATTACAAGCTGCATTGCAGCTTGTAAAACATGCGTTGACACATGTGAAACCTGTTCGACAAAAAACAAAGGAAAAGCCGGAATGGAACTATCGGTAAAACTCTGTATTGCCTGTAAAGATGCTTGCAACGCATTAATTACTGCGAGTAAAACCGGGGCGGTAAACCTCAATGCACTTTGCAAAAAATGCGAAGATGCTTGTAATGCTTGTGCAACTGAATGTGGAAAACATGTTGACATGCAGCATTGCGAAGATTGTGCTGATGCTTGTCGCAAATGTGCGGCAGAATGTAAAACTATGCTTGCAGTTGCAGCATAATTAAAATTTGTCACACTTGTTTAAAAAAAGCTCAGGTGCGACAAGATTTTTTCTCAATTCATTGACGAATTAAACTAACAAATATGATAAGCATAATCAAAAAACTGCCTGACTGGCGAATGAAAACAGGTTCTCCTCTTTACATTTTGCAAAAGCGATTTGCTTCAGGGCAAATTACAAACGAAGAATACCGGGAGAAGAAAAAGATTCTTGGAAATGATTCAGTTAAAAAAATATAGATATGTTGTCCTGGACATGGTGGGGTATTTTGAGTGTTGCAGTAATTGTAGTGGCATTAGGAAAGTTATTTCACGTATGGCGAAAAGGTAAAAAGTAGTTTGATATATTAAAATAGAGTCATATCCGTATTTTGTAAATTATAAATCAATCAGAAATAAACTAAAGGGATGGCACAATTTTTTTATAGGATGCTTCAGAAACATTTTGATGAAAGAAATACTCGTCATTTATGTTTTTTCAACAATAACTTTTAATTAAAAAAAGCAAAATGGAAAATAATAAAAATATCAAAAGTAATCAACCGCTTAACGTCCAGATAAGTCAGCAGGTAATTAAGGGCAATTTAGATAATATGAAGGATACGCTGCAAAATAGCACTGACGATACAGAAGAAAAAAAAGAGGGATCGGCTTTTCAGCGAAGACCGCAATTCAGATTAAAAGAAAACAAAAGAAGATATTGAGTTGCTTCTAAAATATCATCCGTGTTTTAATTGAATAAATAAAAATTTTCAAAATAAAAAATACATGCTGATGATGACAGAAACTTTTTAAAATAGTGTAAATAATAAATTATGGCATCTGTTGATTTTACTTGTAAGGTAACAAAGGTGTCTGTCGAATTAAATCATTTTTGGGAACACACAGTTGGCAGCAGCCCTGCTACAATGGCCTTGCGTGAAGACTGGCGCAAACAATTCAAATCGCAATTACACTGGCTGACGCTGCGTGATGCTTCCACCGCGCGAAGTATTATTTCCTCCATAGCTGTCGGCATTATTTCACAATTTATCATTTTAAGTATTTATATATGAATTGGATTATTGATACATTAAGAAATCATCGCGAACTCACAATCTTCTTCACGCTGGGAGCGGGGTTTGGGTTTACATGCTCTCCTAAGAAGCCCATATTTTTAAAAATACTGAGTTGGAAGAAACAAAGAAATGGGTATCTGAAAAATGAATAAACGTATTCTTAATTCGCATACGTATTTTAAAAAAATTATATTCAAAAATAAAAATCATGATTACACTCATCAAAAACCTTCCTGATAACATTATTGGTTTCAGGTACAAAGGCAAAGTCACAGCAAAAGATTACGAAAAAGTTCTTTTCCCCGAATTTGAAAAAGCGCATAAAAAAGGTAAACAGATTAAAGTGCTTTGGGTTTTGGAAAAAGATTTCGATGCATTCACCATGGGCGCTGTCTGGGATGACATGGAAATGGGAATAAAATATTTCCGCGACTGGAAAAAAATCGCTTTTGTTTCCGACAAAAAATGGATGAACCATACAGTCAGGGCATTCGGATTTTTAATTCCAGGGCATGTGCGTACTTTCAAGAATAAAAAATTGGAAGAAGCTATAAAATGGCTTGAGGAATAGATTGCATTATTTAAATTTTTAAACTAAACAGTATTTTATAAGCATATTAAATCATAAAAGTTATGAAATCATCTCTTATCAAAAAAATTCTTGTTCCTATTGATTTTTCATTTACGTCTCTTATGAAAGACGTTACTGAAGCGAAAAACAACAATCTGTTAATCGTTTTGCTTGAGTTGTCGCTTATAGAGAAACTAACAAAAGATGCAGGAGGGCTACCTACTTAGTCCGGAACAGAAGAGATAAAGATGCAAAAGAAATGTTTCCTTTTGAATATTATCTGGCAGAAAAATATTTGTTTTTAAGTTCAGATAATTTTTCATGATTGAAATTCAGAAAGGTTTTTCAAATGATAGAAGTAAAGAAAGAAGGTGTCCTACTAAATAAAACAGAATTGGGATTTGAAAGCGAGGGTGTATTAAATCATAACAGCAATCCTGTAACACTCGGAAAAATTATTTCTGTCCGCGGCAGCGTGGTAGATGTATGGTTTGAAAATAATTTACCTTCCATTTATACAGTGCTTCACACAGGAAAGAATAATGAAATGGTTATTGAGGTGCTGGCTCAACTTGATGATCATCATGTGCGCGGTATTGCATTAACTCCCACACAAGGTTTAGCACGCGGTATGTCTGTAGAAAATGCCGGGAAACAACTTAGGGTTCCCGTAGGAAAAAATATTTTAGGGCGGATGTTTGATGTTTTTGGAAATACAATAGATCAACTTGAACCACTTCCAAAAGGCGAACAGCGCAATATTCATCAATCACCTCCGCCATTATCAAAAAGAGCCGTCAAATCTGAAATATTTGAAACAGGTATTAAAGCAATTGATGTGCTGGTACCATTGGAACGAGGTGGAAAAGCCGGATTGTTTGGTGGAGCAGGGGTAGGCAAAACAGTTTTGCTTACAGAAATAATCCATAACATGGTTGGACATAACAAAGGTGTGAGCATGTTCTGCGGGATCGGTGAACGTTGCCGCGAAGGCAATGAATTATATAACGCCATGAAGGATGCTGATTTGCTGAAAGACATGGTCATGTTATTCGGACAAATGAATGAACCTCCTGGTGCACGCTTTCGTGTTGGTCATGCTGCACTCACAATGGCTGAATATTTTCGTGATGATGAACACCGTGATGTATTGTTACTGATTGATAATATTTTTCGTTTTATACAAGCAGGTATGGAAGTATCCGGATTGATGGGGCAAATGCCTTCACGACTCGGTTATCAACCAACTTTGGGAACAGAGTTGTCGGAATTAGAAGAGCGCATTGCTTATACTGATGCAGGAGCAATTACTTCTATTCAGGCAGTATATGTTCCTGCGGATGATTTAACTGACCCTGCTGCTGTTCACACCTTCTCTCATCTTTCGGCATCCATTGCGTTGTCAAGGAAAAAAGCAAGTGAAGGTTTATATCCATCCATTGATTTATTGCAATCCAATTCAAAAATGGCAACGCCAGGTATAATCGGACAAAAGCATTATAACCTTGCACAGAAAATAAGACAAACGCTTGCGCAGTATGAAGAATTAAAGGATATTATTTCTATGCTCGGTATGGAACAATTATCCGTTCAGGATCGCAATGTGGTAGATCGTGCAAGGAAGCTGGAGCGATTTCTTACGCAGCCTTTTGTTGCTACCGAACAATTCAGCGGCATCAAAGGAAAGCAGGTTAGTTTGAAAGATGCATTGGATGGGTGCGAGCGTATTCTTGCAGATGAGTTTAAAGATTATCCTGAAAGCGCTTTTTATATGATCGGCTCAATAGATGAAGTGAAGAAGAAAAACGATACTGGCAGTAAGGATAAAAAGGATGATAAGGATAATCAGGATAATAAAAAAAAGGAAAGTAATAATGCAGATATTGCTGTAAAGGAAAAAGTAGCAGCTCAATAAAAATGTAATTTAAATAATATCAATGGATCTTAAAATTCTTCTTCCCTTCAAAGTGTTTGCTGATGTAAAAAATGTTAGCAGTATTGTGATGGAGACAAGTGTAGGTTCTTATGGTTTGTTGCCCCAGCGGCTTGATTGTGTAGCTGCATTAATACCCGGCATATTTACTTACGAGGTAGACGGAGCGTTGCATTATATAGCTGTTGATAATGGCGTAATGGTAAAAGCAGGTACGCTAGTATTGGTGTCGGTTCGTAATGCGGTGGGCGGAGCAGATTTGGGCAAGCTTGGTGAATTGGTAAAGAAAAATTTTAATACACAGGATGAAAATCAAAAACAGGCAACTACCGTTATCGCAAAATTGGAAAGAGGATTTATTTACAGCTTCGATAAATTCCGTAACAATTAAAAATGGAACCCGCATCAAATAATAAGGATGATAATTTTTTTAGTGATGAGGTTACTAAAAAAGAAAAACGAAAATTGAAGGTACTAAGTGAAAAGAACAGTGTATGGTTTGGGTTAGGAATGATGGGAATGATTGGTTGGTCTGTGGCAGTGCCTGCATTACTCGGAGCCGCACTGGGAGTATGGTTGGATAAAACACATCCGCAATCATTTTCCTGGACATTGAGTTTATTGATTGTTGGCGTAGTTGTAGGAAGTATAATCGCCTGGTATTGGGTAGCAAAAGAAGATAAAGAAATGCATAACAATAAAAAAGAAAACGATGCGTGAGATTTCAAATATGATATTATCATTTATAGGTGGCATGTTGTTGGGAACATTATTTTTTGGCGGGCTTTGGTTTACTGTAAGAAAATTAACGTCATCAAAAATGCCTGCATTGCTTGTCTTAAGTAGTTTCCTTTTTCGGGTCAGCATTGCATTGCTTGGATTTTATTTTATTGGGTTAGGCGATTGGAGAAAATTGGTTGCCTGTATGATCGGTTTTATAATAGCCCGCTTCGTTATTATTCATTATACAAAATCAATTGATAAAAAAAAATTGCAATTAAAAATGGAGGTCAATCATGAAACTTAGTCCTGACGAAACTGTATTCTGGCAACATGGTTTTATTACAATTAATCTAACCATTGTTACTACATGGGCTTTAATGCTTATATTAATTGTAGGTGCAAGATTGATTACACGAAAACTAAAAACAGATAATACTATTTCACGTTGGCAATGTATTCTTGAAATGATTGTAACAGGCATCAACAAACAAATCAAAGATGTTGGTTTAGATCATCCCGAACAATATATCGGCTTTATCGGCACCTTGTTTTTATTTATCGGCACAGCCAACTTATGTATTATTTTTCCGGGGTACACACCGCCAACAGCTTCGCTATCTACCACAGCAGCATTGGCGTTTTGTGTATTCATTGCCGTTCCATTTTTTGGTATTGAAAAAAGTGGTTTGGGCGGTTACCTGAAATCGTATTTAAAACCAACATTTATCATGTTGCCATTTAATCTCATCAGCGAAATTTCTCGCACACTTGCATTGGCAGTAAGATTGTTTGGCAATATCATGAGTGGCGGAATGATAGTAGCTATTTTATTAAGTATATCACCTTTTATTTTTCCGGTTATTATGAATGCACTCGGGTTACTTACGGGTATGGTACAAGCATATATTTTCAGCATACTGGCAACAGTTTATATAACTGCGGCAGTGCATGATGCAAAAACAGATAAAGTAAAATTATTAACAACAAATTAAAAAAATTAAAATGGACAGCACAACTCTTATTGCAGTAGCATCAATTGTAACTGCAGGACTTACAACCGGAATTGGTTGCATGATGCCCGCGTTAGGCGAAGGCAGATCAGTAGCATCAGCGTTAAGCTCCATTGCACAGCAACCTGATGCTGCGCCAACAATTACAAGAACATTGTTTGTGGGCCTTGCAATGATTGAGTCAACAGCGATTTACTGCTTTGTAGTATCGATGATACTCATTTTCGCTAATCCGTTTTGGAGCCATGTTATCGCAAAATAATTCTCAATGAAAATCAATTGGTTCACAGTAATAGCACAGGTAATTAATTTCCTCATTTTAGTGTGGTTGTTGAAGAAGTTTTTATACAAGCCAATACTTGATGCTGTAAATGAGCGCGAGAAAAAAATCACTGATCAGTTGAAGGATGCAGATGATAAAAAAATAGCGGCTCAAAAAGAACAGGAAGATTTCAAAAAGAAGAACCAAGATTTTGACCTTCAAAAAAAGGAATTGATGGATAAAGCTGTTGCAGATGTCAATACAGAAAAGAAAAAATTATTGGAAGAAGCTAAAGCTGACGCAAACACATTGCGCACCAATATGGTACAAGCAGCTAAAGAAAAACAAGCAAGTGATAATGTGGAGATAGCTGAAAAAACCCAAAAGCAGGTTTTTGCCATTACAAGAAAAGCGCTCGTTGATATTGCTTCCATAAGCCTGGAAGAGCAATCAACCAATACATTCGTAAAACACCTGGCAGCATTAAAAGAGGATGAGAAGAAACAATTCATTGAAGCGTTCAAATCCAATTCCAATGCTATTTTGGTTAGAAGCGCATTTGACCTTTCTGCAAAACAACAAGGCGAAATAAATAATGAAGTAAACGTAATACTCAGTGCAGATACACACCTTCAATTTAAAACAACGCCCGATATAATCAGCGGTATCGAACTTTCCACCAACGGTTATAAAATCGCCTGGAGTTTTTCGGAATACCTTAATTCATTGGAGAAAAACATTTCAGAAACCATGAAAGAAAAAGCAAATCCGGAGCCCGAGCAGGAAAAAAAATAACATGGCAGCAACTGAATCAGATAATATTGTAGGCGACATATTCAGCCAATTAGACAAGGGAATAGCGGACTATCATTTTTCTATGAAGCCACGTGAAGTTGGTTTGGTAACAAGTGTGTCCACCGGCATTGCTAAAGTCTCCGGGCTTCCGGGCGCAGGTTTTGAAGAATTGCTTCAATTTCCAAGCGGGCTTTTGGGTATCGCTTATAATATTGATGAAGATGAAATAGGTGTTATCCTTTTGGGAAAAGATAACTTGTTGAAAGCCGGAGACGAAGTAGAGCGTACAGGCAGGGTGATGGACATACCTATTGGTGATTCATTAATAGGAAGAGTAGTCGATCCTCTTGGAAAACCCATTGATGACAAAGGTCCTATCATTCACAAAGAACGGTTGCCAATTGAACGCCCTGCTCATGCCATTATGGATAGAAGTCCTGTAAATGTTCCTTTGCAAACGGGAATTAAAGTGATTGATGCATTGATTCCAATTGGTCGTGGTCAGCGAGAATTGATTGTGGGTGATCGCCAAACGGGTAAAACTGCTATTGCAATTGACGCTATCCTAAATCAAAAAGATAAAAACGTTTTATGCGTGTATTGCGCCATCGGGCAGCGTGCATCTGCTGTTGCTAAAGTGATTGCCAACCTGAAAGAAAAAGGCGCAATGGAATATACTGTTGTTGTTGTGGCAGAAGGAAATAATTCTCCCGGACTGGAATACATTGCACCTTATGCTGCTACCAGCATTGCAGAATATTTTATGGAACATGGACGTGATGTGCTGATCATTTATGATGATCTTACACATCATGCACGTTCGTATCGCGAACTTTCTTTACTTTTAAGAAGGCCACCGGGACGTGAAGCATTCCCGGGAGATATTTTTTATATCCATTCAAGGTTATTGGAAAGATCAACACACTTAAATGATGCATTGAAAGGCGGATCATTAACAGCTTTACCCATTATTGAAACAGAAGCGCAAAATATTTCCGCTTACATTCCTACTAATTTGATTTCAATTACAGACGGCCAGATTTATCTGTCACCCAAATTATTTGAGCTTGGGATTTTACCTGCTGTTGATGTTGGTAAATCTGTTTCACGTGTTGGCGATAAAGCCCAGTTGCCTTCATATCGTTCCGTAGCAAATTTGAAATTGGAGTATGCACAATTTGAAGAGTTGGAAACCTTTGCCCGCTTTGGCACAAGGCTCGATGAAAATACAAAAAAGACAATTGAGCATGGAAAAAGAATTCGCGAATGCCTTAAACAACCGGAACTTCAACACATGCCAGTTTCTGAACAAATCGTGATTTTGCTTGCATTAAAAAATGGGCTTTTAGATAATATACCAATAGAAAAAATTCAGGACGCGCAGGATGCGCTACTCAAAAACTTTAAAGATTTTCCGGACGAAATAATCAAGCGGTTATTTTCAAATGCAAAGCTAAGTGATGATGATAGCAAAGCTATTTTAAAAATTGCTGCAACAATACTGGCTCCTTTGGTGGATAAACCAAAGTCAGAAGAAAATAAAGACAAGATAAAACCAGATCAAGATCAGGACAAACCAAAGTCGGAAGAAAATCAGGACAAGATAAAACCAGATCAAGATCAGAACAAATCGAAGTCAGAAGAAAATAAAGACAAGATAAAGCCAGATCAAGATCAGGACAAATCGAAGTCAGAAGAAAATAATGACAAGACAAAATCAGATCAAAATAAAAAGTAATGGACACTTTAGAAAATTTGAGAAGCAAAACGGAAGGAGCAAAAGACCTGAAGTCTGTAGTGAGTGCCATGAAGGCGATGGCAGCATCAAACATTGTTCAATACGAAACGGCAGTAAGCTCGCTTGATGATTATTATCACACAATAGCTTTAGGCATCATCGCATATTTCAAGGCAGAAAAAATTGCAGCAATAAGTGAAAAGACAGCATCAAAAAAGAAATCGGAAGAGGTAATCTGCGCTATTGTATTCGGGTCCGACCAAGGGCTTGTTGCTCAGTTTAATGATTCGATTGCAAGTTTTGTATCCACTTCACTTAAAGCTTTGCCAGGCAAAAAAGAAATATGGGCTGTGGGCGAACGTGTGCAATTGCTTTTGTCGGATGAAGGACTTAACGCTACAAAATTATATCCCGTTCCAAATGATATTAATGCAGTTACTCCGCTGGTTACAGAAATTTTAAACAAGAGTCAGGAAAGTCAGCAAAAAGAAAAGGTAACAGCGTTTTATATTTTTTATAATAAACCAAAACCGGCATCAGGTTATACACCTGTTATGCAAAGATTTTTACCATTAGATGAAAAATGGAAAGAAACATTAGAGCAAATTAAATGGCCAACAAAATTGCCTCCACAAATTGCAGGAAATGTAAAACTTACTTTGGTCGCATTAATTAACGGATATCTCTTTGCTTCGCTTTTCAAAGCTTGTGTTGAATCATTAGCCAGTGAAAATGCAAGCCGTTTGGATGCCATGCAACGAGCTGAAAAAAATATAAGTGACCTGCTGGAAGACCTTGGCAAAAAATACCATCGCTTGCGCCAGAGTTCCATTGATGAAGAGTTATTTGATGTAGTGTCAGGTTTTGAGGCGTTGAAGAAGAATTCAAAAAATTAAAATAATTCAAGATTTGCTTAAAAAATTTAAAATGCAAAATAATAATAACATAACAACTTTGTTTCTTGATATCGGAGGTGTTCTGCTTAGTGATGGATGGGGACATGAATTCCGGCAGCGGGCTGCAGAAAAATTTCATTTAGATTATACTGAAATGAATCAGCGGCACAAACTGCTGTTTGTTGTTTATGAAGAAGGAAGAATAACATTGGATGAATATCTTGACCGGGTAGTGTTCTATCAAAAAAGGAATTTCACACCCGAACAGTTTAAAGATTTCATGTTCTCTTTAACCACCGCTGATACAAACATGATAGCGCTGATTAAAAAGTTGAAAGCTGCGTACCAATTAAAAATAGTGGTTGTAAGCAATGAAGCAAAAGAGTTGAATGAATACAGAATACAAAAATTTCAGTTGAACAGTTTTGTTGATTTTTTTATATCCTCCTGCTATGTTCATGTAAGAAAGCCCGATGTAGCTATTTTCAGAATGGCGCTTGATGGAGCACAGGTGCGGGCTGATGCAATAGTATATATTGACGATGTGCAAATGTTTGTAGATGTTGCTAAAGATTTAGGCATCACAAGTATCCGGCATACCGATTATTCGTCAACTTCCGATGCATTGGAGAATTTAGGTTTATATGCGAATCAAAATAAAATCATTCATGCATAAAGACGATTGCATATTAACTATTAATGGAGGTTCGTCCAGTATCAAATTTTCTTTATACAAAATTAAAGGTCCACTTGAGCAGTTATTTTATGGAGAGATAGAAAACATTGGCACTAAAAAAGCAAAACTCAATTTTAATAATACTGATAATCAACAAAAAGATAGTTTTGATATTGAAGCTGCCAATCATACTCAGGCTTCGAATCATTTGATTGATTGGCTTGAAAAACAAAAACACTTTGATTCAGTCAAAGCCATTGGTCATCGCATAGTGCATGGAATGAAACATACCGAACCAGAATTAATTACTGATAAATTATTAGATGAATTGAAAAAGATCAGTGCTTTTGATCCTGAACATTTGCCAGAAGAAATTAAATTGATAGAAACGTTTAGGAAGCGTTATCCTAAATTAAAACAGGTGGTTTGTTTCGATACATCTTTTCATACTTCTATGCCGATGGTTGCAAAATTATTATCTATCCCGCGTCACTATTTTGAAAAGGGAATTCAACGATACGGATTTCATGGTCTTTCTTATGCCTATCTCATGCAAGAACTTGAACGTATTACGGGAATTGAATCTGCAAAAGGA
>JBBRMR010000105.1:0-13373 GCA_038230735.1 Cytophagales bacterium | reverse complement strand
TCCAACGGTTAAATGTGGGATAATCCACGTATCAATTGTACTTTTACTAAGTATTCCCATTGCGTGATTTTTTATGATTTAGCACCACAAAATTCTCACTT
The DNA here is from genome assembly GCA_038230735.1 of Cytophagales bacterium. GTDB lineage: Bacteria > Bacteroidota > Bacteroidia > Cytophagales > Spirosomataceae > Arcicella. The sequence continues at coordinate 13,272 of JBBRMR010000105.1, read as the reverse complement.
ATTTGGGAATACTTTTCAAAAGTTTAAACAGCTTCAATAAATAGGGTAGCTTCCTTAAAATTAACTTATACTTTTTTAGCCCCAGGTTCTTTTAATAACGATATTAGTTCAGGAAGGTATTTTTCATACACTTGCTTTGGTGAGGCATTATTCTTTACACAAATTGAGGCCGCTTTACCGACAACTTCTCCCATCATTCCGCAGGTTCTCATTACTCTTACAGGTCCAAGACCAGTTTTTGTGACGCTAATATTCCTGCCAGCCATAAATAAATTAGTAATATTCCGGCTGTAAAGTGTACGGTAAGGAGCCCAATAAACACCACCGTATTCATATTCTTTGCCTCTGGTAAAATCCGCAACAAATTCATTTCCTTCAAACCCAGTAACAAATTCCTTTTTTGGGGTATGTAAATCAACGTGCCAAGAACACGGGAAGGATGCATCATCAAATTTTCGTTGGTTTTTGAAATCTTCGGCATCCAATACAACATCACCCATTAATCGGCGAGATTCCCGTTTGCCTGCTATAAAAGCTGACCAACCGAGCCGATGATTTGGATACATTTTATCAATATTCTTTATGACATCCCACGCACCGTACATTGCTCTAAAATTATGATCTCTTATTTGTTCTATTTCAGTAACTTGATTTTTATCAAAACCACTTTCCCAATACCACATATTGGCAAAAGATTGCAAGCCTTCTTTGCCAAACGTGTTTACTCCTTTTCTACCAGGAAAAGGTTTATCCGAAAGGTCTAAGGCCCAAGGACACCGAGGAAATGGTTGAGCAAATTGTCCAATCTCACACTTCATAGCCAAGGCACTCTTATCCTTACATTCACATTTCAAAACTTCTTCTTTGTTGGTTGCGTCCAGTACATTGAATAAATTAGTACTTCCCATCAGGTTTTCTACTTTATATTCATAATCTGCTCCTGCTTTAAAACCTATAACCGCATCGCCAGTGCAATCAGCAAAAAACGTACCTTTTAATTTTAATTGGCGGGCAGTTCTAATGTTTTGAATAATGACTGAACTAATCTGATTTTCTTTCATTATTACCTCTATTGCTCTATTTTCAATAAATAAGGTAATATTTGGCTCTCGTTTAATCACCTCAAATTTTAAATTATCGTCATAGTAACTGGCTTCCACACCGTTGAAAACCTGTCCAGATTTTTTTTCTATATTCGGTAATATTTCACTCACTATGTCGCCAATGTGTGGGTAAGGCTGTTTGTTGGTATGTCCTTCGGGCCATACTCGAACTTCAGAGCTTCCATTCCCTCCCAGTACAGGTCTGTCTTGTACTAAGGCAACCTTCGCACCATTTCTTGCCGCTGAAATAGCAGCACAAGTGCCAGCCAGTCCTCCACCTACCACGATAAAATCGAATGTTCCTCCATCATCAGGATTCTGAGGAAGCCCTAAAAGTTTACGCCTAAATTTTGTTAGAGCAGCAATGTCATTGGTAGGTTGAAAACTTAGCTCTTTACAAAATAAAATAGCTTCACATCTTCCTTCAAAACCCGTTAAATCATGTAATTTAAGGCTTGCCTTTTTTCCTACCTTAATAGTTCCACCATCGTGCCAATGCCAATCAGCCCCTTTTGTACCAAAGGTTTCTTTTAATACTTTGTTGTTGACTAATAACTGAAACTTTCCTGGCGTTCCTGGAGCATTCCAATGGGCCACCCAGTCCTTGGTTCGTACCCAAACACGGTACGTCCCTTCCGAAGGAAATTCGATTTCAGTTAGTGCATCCTCAACAGGTATTCCCAATCCATGTGCTAATAAATAGGGGCTACCCATTTTATCCATAGACTGCTGATCTATATTCCATCCACCAAAATTGGCAAATTGTTCGGCTTCCAGAAAAACAAATTCGTTGGAGGTTTTCCTGGAATTTATACCGCTTGCATTTGCAAAACCACCAGCCAATAGCATCAAACTTGTATTGCCCAATGCTCCTATAAAATTTCTTCTATTCATGATTTTATATTTTTTGAACCTCATTTTTAAATTAAAATCAAAACTTAATTGAATATTTAAGTGGTATAGCCACATTATAATTGTCAGTTTCACTCATATAAACCGCACAGAAGAGTATTTTTGGAACTCCATTCTCAAACCAAAGCTGCGGACGTTCTAACTTGCCCAACTTCTTTTTGCCTGCTTCAAACATAACGTCTAATGTTGAAATCAAAATATTTTTGGCGGGTTTCCAATCCAAGCCATCCATCGACTCAAACAAGGCAAGGCTTGTGCCAGCATTCGTAAATACACCCTGCATATCCTTTACAATTGCCCAATATTTGCCTTCCTGATACCAAATAAAAGGGTCTTCGGCAGCAAATTTGACAGAATCTTTTACAAAGATGGGCTTTGGCTGTTTGATAAAAGGGCCTTCGGGTTTATCGGCAATCGCAACGCCATGAAGCACACGGCCACCAAAGGGCATTTTTCCATTTGCCACTGCTTTATAAACCATCAAATATTTGCCATCTGGGCCTTGTGTTACAGAGGGGTTCGAGGTAAGTAAGTGGTCAAAACTATTAGTTGTAGTATCAATCAATGGTTTTTTACAGCGTTTCCATTTTCCCGTTGGAGAATTGGAAACCGCTACACCAATTCGCTGATGGTTGCGGTGATTCCACCATTCACCATTACCATAATTACCCATATAATAAAGGTAGTATTTATTGCCAAATTTATGAATGGTTGGATTATGGGTTACGTCGGCATCCCAATATTTTTTACTCCGTTTTGGTAATACCACTTTCAAAAACTTATAAGGCCCTGTTGGATTATCTGACACTGCCAAGGCAACTTCGCTATCTGTAGCCCACGCATGATGTGTTTTGGGTTTCAACCATCGGCTATAAAAAAGATAATATTTGTTGTCGTCGCCTTTAACCATACTCCCACACCAAACCAAGTAATCTTTTTCAGCAAACTTTGCTGTTTCTGGAATAGGCTGAATCCAATTTGCCATGTTAAAATCCTGTGCATTTAGCTGGGATAAAAAACATAAAAAAAGGATTAGCAGTAAATTGATTTGCCTCATTATTTTATTTATTTATACGTCAACCAAGCCGAAGCAGTACAATCTTTATCGCCAGAAAAACGTATCCACCGTGCCTGAAATCCTGTTGGGAAGTTGAAGTCGAATGTTTCATTGGGTTTTACGGTTACTTCTTTATATTTCATCCAAGGGCCATGACCGATAGGTTCTACTTCAACCGTGAACGTTACTGCTTGCTTTGAGGTATGTGTAATTTTAAGATTTTTTTTGTCGTAAAACCCAATTAAATAAGCATCTGATGGAGTTCCTGCAAGCACCTGACTGTCTTTCCAAGGGCCACCTTCGCCCGTAGGTTTTCCCAATTTCCAAAGGTCATCAATGGTACCCGCCCATAATTTAGCTTTGCCATCATCGGAAGTGATAATATGTTGATTATTACGATTTTGGTTATCAAGTCCTGTCATTACCAATAAACCACGGTAGGAAGCATAGTCATGAATGCTCAATGAATGTGAGGCAATGGGTCTTATTTTAGCGAAACCATCAGCGTTTTCTGCGGGTAATTCGTAAAATGTTCCATGAGCGTTCAGTAAGTCTCGTTCAGTAGCTACTTCACGACAAATCCGCAAATCGGCTTGTTTCGTTTTGGCGGTAAATGCCTGATTTCCTTTGGGAAGCCTCCATCTTCTGCCATTGTCATCAACGATAAGTACGGAGGCGTTATCAACTGTAATTACTTCTTGAGGGATAGCAAATTTTTCACGAATGAACTTGGTTAATTTAGGGTCTTCTTTTTTTGTCAAATGCATGGCACTATCTAATTCATAGTAGCCATTTTCTGTAAAATTTCCATTGGTAAATTGACCAGCCAAAATACCCAAGGTTCTTCGATTATTACCCAGCCCGTACATGAGACCTCCCGAATATGTTGAGGTATTGATACTGGTTAAGCCATTAAATTTGATGTCTTGAGTTCCCTGAAAACGGGAATCATCGCTGTAGTTAAAATTAACCGTTGCGGTAGTTGCTTGATTGGTTTTTACACGAATCCATTCGCCCTTTTGCCCTGCTGTAAAAGTAACTACAACGGATTCACCTGGACTTATTCCCACTGATTGTACCTGTTTCCAATTTCCCTTACCGTCGAGATCTGTTTCAAATGTGAAGGTTACTTTTCGAATTCCGTCATTTTTTAACCAAGCTATTCTATGACTCCAACCTGCAAATAAGAAAGGTTCAGAAACTGCATTTGCCTCAATTTTTTCTGAAAGCCAAACGGCTCCTTGGGCTGTATTTGGACCTAACTCATCAGGTTTAGCGATTGAGGTAAACCAAAGATTAGAGTTGGACTGTCCTGGCCCTTCAATGTTTCCTTTAGTTTTTCGTTTGTTCAAAAATTCCTTCTGTGCCGAATCATCACAGCCAAAAACCAAGCCATTGTTCCATCGGGTAAAGTCGCCGATTACTTTCAAATAAGCGGAACGTGGGCGAATACCAGCCGTATTTTTTGAGGAAAATGTTTGCGGAAAACGCCAAAATAGTCCGTGCATTGTCATCAAATAATCAGGCTTTTCAATAGTTCCAATGTCCCTAATTCGAGGCCATTCGGTATTCCAACCATGAGCACCATCGTAGCTATGGCTGGCTTTTGGTAGTCGAAAAAACGACCATTTGCCACCATCACGCACACCCAACAAAACCGATTTGTGATCCCAACCTGTTGCCCAGATTGGGTCAGTGGCAGGGTTGGAGTTGCCATAAATTCCACCTGAGCCTGTTACTTCTACAAATTGATTGCGACGTACTACTTTCCAATCGTTCCCGTTCCATTCGGCCAAAACACCTGATTCAATATCAAATTGCTTTAATGCTTGAGGGCCAGATTCTCCATTGTTTGAATACACCATCACACCCTGCCCTGAATACACACCTTTGCCGTGAGCTCCTGGAAGTAGCAAGCCATTATGATTATTTGAAGTATCTTCTCCTTTCTTTTCACTGACGTTACCGTCTTGGTATATCGTTTTAGTTTTCAGGCTTTTGACATCCAGTTCATAAAAACCTTCCTCCATGGTGGCTAATAAAAGTTTATTTTTAGGATCAGATAAATCACGAGCCAAACCTGTAAAACGGCCAGGTGCTTGTGTATAAGGAATGGTACGCACATTACGGTTGGCATCAATGGCATAAGGTCCAATAAACAACTGATTGCTCTCTTTATGAATCATTCTGTTTGCGGGAGTTCCACCTATGCTTTCGGGTCTCATATATCTGTTCAAATCAGGGGTGATTTCATATAATTTATCAGAAGAGCCGAATGGTAAATGTGGGCCATACGTAACAACCCACAAACGGTTTGCCCAAGGTACTACTGCACCTGTACCACATTCGCCTTCGTTATTATAATAGGCAAGATGAGGGTAAATACCACTGAATTGGGGATATGAAGACTTCTTTTGGGCGTATGAGTAGTTGCAAAACAAGCTGGTAGTTAAGCAAATAATCAGTAAATTGATTTTAGATTTATTCATTTTATATGTTGAAATCTTGGTTAAAAATAAATTTTTGAAATCAATAGCCTTCATTTTGTTTCATATTGGTATTTATTTGAATCTCGGAAGTTGGGATGGGCCACAAATATTGGCGATTGTTCCAAGCCGTTGGCACCAGATTTTTAATCAATCCAGTAGCTGCCATTGCTGCAAAGTCTGGTGTTCCGTCTTCATCAATTGTAGGAGTTCCTGCGAAAAACCAAAGATTTTGGTTCACAATTTTTGTACGCAAATCGGCAGGATCAAGCATTCCATAAATAGGACGATTGAGGACTTTACCCGCAATTTTCCACCGAATGATGTCCATATATCGAAGTCCCTCTGAGGCCAATTCCATTCTACGTTCCATACGTATTTCACGACGAAGTTCAGCTTGTATTTTTGTTTTAATGGCTGGATATGTCGTAGCCGTTGCAGCTACTTTATATGCCCTTGCCCTAACGGCATTCACCGCAGCTAACACACTATCATCTATCTCATTGAGTTCAGTTTTGGCTTCGGCGTACATCAATAATACGTCAGCTAAGCGAATAATAAAGTGTTCAGCTTCAATTAATCTACCGTTGAGTAACCAGGAGTCATCTACTCTTTTTTTCCAAACCAAACCATTGAAAGAAGCGAATTGGGCATTGGCTCGATTGTCATTGTTGGTTACTTTGGTATTACTGCTTAGCCGTGTTACTTGCAGTGCGTTAGGATTTGGATCATAAATAAAACCAAGATGAGCTGTCCCAAATTCCACAATTGTAGCAGTACATCTTGGGTCTCTATTTACAAAAGGATTACGTGGGTCGTACAAAGGTGATTTGTCTATTGTTTTTCCATCAGTACACAAATAGGCACAAAATAAATCCCAAGTGGGGTTTTGGGCTCCGAATCCACCAGAATTTCTCGTAATTATATCTGAAACAGGACCAACCGTCTGTTTCAATTCTAAGGAACGTGGAATGGAGAAAATTACCTCCTTTGAATTTTTTGTGCTTTGAATAAATAAATTTGAATAATCGGGATGTAGCGTAAAGGCATTCAAGTCAATACAAGCCTTAGCGGCTTCTGCAGCTATTTTAAAATCGCCTTCGTATAATGCAAAACGTGCTTTTAGTCCCATAGCTGCAGCTTTAGTAGCTCTTTTTACTGCAGTGGTAGCATAAGATGTGGGCAAGTTTTTGATGGCAAAATCAAAGTCTTCGTAAATTTTGGTGGTAACCGTTTTTTTATTTGTTCTTCCAATTGAGTACGCTTCTTCAATAGAAATTACTTGGTCACTGTACACAACATCGCCAAAATGATTTACTAACTTGGCATACTGGGCTGCCCGATGAAACCGAGCTTCTGCTAAGTATATATCCAACTTTGATTGAGATACTTTTGCTTTGGTTTCTTCGCTGTTTAAAGCAACAATCGCTCTATTTGCTCGTGCAATGGCTTTGTACGAATTTCGCCAAAGAGTGGTAGAAAACCCCCACTGGCTTGTTATGGTTCCAGCTTTGACAGGAGTAAGAGACTGCCGATAAAAGCCATCGTCTGAAAGGTATTCATTGCTCAAATCTTCATCCCATTGCCACCAATCTATCCGATATAAGTCATTGAGAGCCAACTGAATTTCTATTTCATTTGAATACCACTTTTCAGCTGATGGTTCTGCTAAGGGTGATAAGTCTAAAGAATTTTGACAGGAAGCAAATAGTATTATGCTCAACACTGCTGAAAATATTTTTGATTTCATTTTAATTTATTTTATGCAAAATAATGAAAAAAATTTGAGTTAGATTTCTAAAAACATCATGTTAAAAACTGATATTAAATCCACCCATTACAGTGGTTACAATACCTAATCCTTCTGGATCAAAACCTTTAGGATATTTGTTGAGCGTAAAAATATCAGTAGCATTTACATACAATCTGATGTTGTTAGACATGATTTTTTTAGTGAGCTTTTGTGGCAAAGTGTAGCCCAAAGTGATATTTTTAAGACGAAAATATCCCCCATTGAACAGCCAAAAATCTGAGAGTGGTCGATTGAAGCCCTTATTTGTTTCAGTAAAGCGTGGGTACTTGGCAGCAAGGTTTTGGTCTTGGGTGTTATTGACGCTCCATGTGTTTCCATCAAGATAAACAGGAAACACGCCCCAATTTTCAGCATTATAATCAGTATAATCAAGATTTGAAACTTGTTGATTCCCAATTCCTTGAAACGTAATACCCAAGTCAAACCCACTGTAATCTAACCTAATATTACCGCCATACATCCACTGCGGCAATGAACCACCCAAGAACACACGGTCGTACTCAGGAGATATTTTGCCATCTGGAACACCATTTGGTCCACTGATATCAGTATATTTGAGGTCGCCAACTTTAACGTTGGAACTTAGTTTGGGAGAACTGTTTACGTCTTCTTGTGTTTGATAAATACCTTCTGACTTATACCCATACCATTCGTCAAATTGACTACCTTTTTTTCTAATTCTGTCGCCAATAAACTCTGTACCGCCCAAATCACCCATGGTTGATTTAAACTGAGATAAATTGGCAGAAATTGAATACTTCAGCTTACCGATATTGTCTGTCCAACCTAAATCTAAATCAATACCTTTTGTTTCCATGATTCCAGTATTTTGATTTGGATTTTCAAAGCCTACAAAAATAGGTATCTGCAAAGCCAAGAGCATATCTTTGGTTTGTTTATAATAAACATCGCCAGTGAACCGCAACTTATTTTTGAAAAAATAAGCATCAAGCCCTAAATCAGTAGAAGCGGTCTTTTCCCAAGAAATATCCTTAATAGCGTACTGAATCTGAGCGGCCGTTTGCTGAGCAACAGCTACATTGTTCTGATAAAACAAGGCATTGCCAAAACTTATAATACCAAAAGATGGGTAGTTTCCTATTCTTTCATTACCCAATGTTCCATAAGAAGCACGTAATTTTAAGAATGAAACTGCCTTTTGTTTTTGCATGAAACCTTCTTCAGACACCACCCAGCCCGCTGAGATGGATGGAAATACACCCCATCGATAATCCTCATTGAATCTTGAAGAGCCATCTCTTCTAATGTTGGCTTGTAGTAGATATTTGCTGTTGTAACTGTATGTGATACGCCCAAATTGTGAACGATAGGCCGTTTCAAAGGCTGAACCAAAATTGTCTCTCAGAGCGGCGGGTCCTTGATTTAGGTAAGGATAGGTATCAAATAGATATTGGTCTCTTGATGCTCCCACAGACTCTCCTTTATAGTAGTAGTTTTCATAACCCACCAAGACCGTAAAATCACTTTTGCCGATGGTTTTTGCGTAATTTCCCAATAATTGAGTCGTAAGACTGTAGTTTGTCGTTCGATTTTCATCTAAACGAGTAGTAATTCCCCCACCTATTAAAGTTGCAGCTAATTGATTTGGACTATTGGCTGCATACGCATCTACTTGTTTATTGAATCGTTTTTGATTGTTAAAATCAAAAATTGGAGCAAGAATGACCGAAAGTTTCAATCCTTCGATGGGTTTCAAATCCAAAGCAATTCGCCCTCCTATTTGATTAAAGGTATTTTCGTTGGTACCACCGTACTTGATTTTTGCATATATATTTTCGCCAGCTTTACCATCCGCAATTCGTCCGTCTGCCCAAAGTGCTGGATAGATTGGCGAAGAAATTCTGATTCTTCCTAATGGGTCACTAACGGTAGGGTCAGTGGTATTGGTTCTTTTGAAGTTAAAGTCCACCGTACCGCCTATAAATTTATTAATCGTAAAATCGTTATTTGAACGAAGAAAAATTCGGGCATAATCTTTGTTTTCATAAAAACCGCCGATTTTTTCGTAGCGAACCGAAGCATTAGATTTTACAAACTTTGAACCTCCAATAATGCTGATGCTATGAGCCTCACGTCGAGCAGTCTTATTGAGGGTTAAATCCATCCAGTTTGTATCGGGATATTTGTTTGGGTCAGTAAGAAATTTTTGGTCATAGCCATTCAATAAATCTTGGCTGAAAGTAGGGAATTTATTTGCGCCATTCCCTGCATCATTCCAACGAAGTTCATTGACTAATTCCATATACCTTGACGCACGCATATAATCAGGAAGTTGTGTAGGTTGGTCAAAACCATTTTCGTAATTGTATTGAATAGAGGCTTGGTCGGTTTTAGCACGTTTGGTCGTTATAACGATAACACCTGAAGCCGCACGAGAGCCATATATGGAGGCAGAAGCAGCATCTTTTAAAACGGTCAAGTTTTCTATGTCATTGGGGTTTACTTGATTGACATCTGCCACAGGTACACCATCTACAATTACTAAAGGGTTAGAATCGCCGATGGTAGTCACACCTCGAATTCTGATAGTAGCCCCACCCATTGCACCATTTGCACCACTACGAGATACCAGCACCCCCGACATAGCACCTTGCAAGGCTTGTGCTACTTGAGTTTCTTTACGTTCTTTAAACATCTCGCTACCAATTGATGAGACCGCACCAGTGAGGTCTTTTTTCTTTTGTACACCATAACCCACAACCACCACTTCATCAAGAGCTTTATTATCTATTTTCAGTATAACATTAATTTTTGTTTGATTGCCAACAACAACCTCTTGTGCTTGAAAACCAACAAAACTAAAAACTAAAACGGATTTACTGTCAGGGGCTGCAATTGAGTATTCACCCTCAGCATTTGTTGTGCCACCACGAGTTGTACCTTTCAATGATACGCTTACTCCAGGCAGTTTTTCGCCTGTTTCGCTGCTTACGATACCTTTTATAATGATGTCGGCAACCAATTCAATTTTTGCTTCTGCCTCGGAAATTCCTGTTGGGCTTTCTATATTTCCCAAACCTGAATTTCGAGTTAAAATAATTTGATTATTTCTTAATACTTGGAATGAAATATTACGAGGCGAAAGTATTTTTCTAAGAATATCTTCAACTGGTTCATTCTTAAATTCTGCATTTGCTTTTTCAGTATTTGGCAATACCTCTTTTTGGTAAGAGAAGGTAACATCTACTTGTTTTTCAATGCTTTGCAGCACAGTTTTAATCCTCCCATTTTTAATGGAAAGTGAAATTCGTTCTTTCAAAATTTCTTGCCCATAACCTTTATGAGCATAACTAATATTGAATAACAGGGCAATCAATATCGATTGAATTAGGGAGATTTTCATAATCTTGAAAATCGTTTTTTTAGTAAAAAAATTAGACATACTTTTGTTTGTTTTTGTTAGTGAAAGACAAAACGACAATGCCAATGCTAAAAAGCAATGGTGAAATTTCGGGGGAAATGATGTGGCCGCATCCTTTCCCTTTTTTTGCTTGATTTTAGATAGATATTTTTTTGCCCATAAATTTTAAGTTAATTTGAAAAGAATGATATTTATTTACAACCTTTTGATTCGATGATTATTTGAGTATCAATTTCTTTATAAGTACCCCCGATGATTCTGCAAATCAAGTCTAATTGGTCATAGAGCGACTCCTCTCTGAGTTTTGTGGTGATAAAACAGTCTGAAAGACGTTCTTCATCAAAAACTATTTTTACGCCATACCTTTTTTCGAGTACTTCAAAAATTTTACTCGCAGCAACTTCATCAAATTGATTGGGCAACGGACCTGCTGATTTCGCTATGATTGGCATTGGGTTTTCAACCAATTGTTTGTTTAAGGCATCGGTTGGGCGGTTGTAGATAGCTTGTTGATTGGGGAATAGAATCAAGGCATTGGTTTCGGGGTCATTAAGGTTTATTTCACGTTGATTATAAACCGATACTTTTCCAGTACGTACTTTTACGATTACTTTCTTATCATCGTCAAATGCCTGTATTCTAAAACTGGTACCAAGCACTTTGGTTACCACTTCATTTGCATACACATAAAAGGGTTTATCGGGATTTTTGGCAATTTCAAAAAATGCTTCGCCACTCAAAATGACCTTTCTTTTATTGTTATCAAAATGAGACGGAAAACTAAGTTTACTGTTTTTTTCTAAGGTGATAATGCTACCGTCTTCTAACTTGACTTTTAAAGGAACATCACTTTTGTTAATTCGCTCAATGACGGTATTTTTTTCTTCAATAGATGCTACTAAGGCTTGGTAACTAACCCTATGCTTAGTTTGGCCATTCCAGATAACTAAACTTATTCCTACAAAAAGTAAAAAACTTGCTACCCATCTTAACGTTGGTTGTTTCCAAATAGGAATAATTGTTATTTTTGGTTTTTCTAATTCGTTGATATGGTTTTTGATTCTTTCCCAAACAAAACTTTGGTCAAGTTGTTGACTTTGCTCACCCTCCACTTTGTTAAGTTCCAAAATAATATGCCGTGCTTTTTCTACCAAAGTTTTTTTCTCTGGGTTTGATGCTAAAAACTGTTGCCAATACGATTCATTTTTAGCTAATAATACCCATTGCACAAATGAGTCATCGTTAAGAAAATCCTGTATATGATTATAATGATATTTCATCTTTTTTAAAAGCTATTATTGCCTGTATTTTAATAGGTAACAATTGTTGAAAATAGTAACCATAAAATTTAATTATTTTTATAAAAAAATGCCTAAAACAATGAAAATCATGTTTTAGGCATTTAAAAAGGGAACAATGACGCTTAACTTAGTAGTGAAAGTATAGCAATTGAAAATAAATCTTTAAGCGAAACCCTGAGAACAGCATAAGATTTTGACAGTAAATTTTTTACTACTTGTTTAGGAAGCTGCATAATTGAGGCAACCTCATCCAAACTTAGCCCTTGATAGAAACGTAAGTGAATCACCTCGGCTTGGCGATTGCTTAGATTGGTCAATGCCTTTTGGATAGATTGTCTTTGTTGTTGAGTTGATTCGGCATCAATGGATTCTTGCTCGGTTGATAATGTAGAAAGATAATCCAGAAAATCATTCACGTCTTCGGATCCCTCAAAAATATCTTTTTGGAGGGTTCGGCTCAATTGATTTCGTAAGGCTCGGAAAAGATAAGGCTTAATATTTTCAACCTCACTCAAATATTCTTTACGTCGCCAGAGGTCGATAAAGACATCATGAATTGCATCTTCAACTAAATTTTTATTGGGGTTTAGCCGCAATCCATAACTACCCAACACGATAAAATATTGATTGTATAGTTGCTCAAATGCTTTTTCGTTGCCCCGTTTAAATAAAAGCCATAGGTTTGACTCATTTATGGTTTCGGTATGTATTATATTTTTTACCACGAATACAAATATTTGTTTAGTATTTTTAAAGGTAAAAGTAGTATAATTTTAAGTTTTAACTATTAAAATATTCCTAAATTATGATGAAAATTTAAGCAGGTTCATCAGCAGTTTCAAAACAGTGTATTCACGACAGAGCATTCAGAAAATTTTCCATGCAAGTTCATGAGGAATTTGGAATTTATAGCTAAAATTGTCTCAATCTTGGGCAAACTCTTTGAGTTTATTAATGGATTTAAGTTTTCGAAAAAAGAATTGCTCAATACTACTCAGAAGAGGGAATCCTCACTCACATTTCTCAAAAATAATGTTATTAATTTCAAAGTAAAAAAATGAATCGACAGTAATTTTGATATAGAAGCTGTTTAAACTTTCTTTTTTTTGTTGATTTTGCGTAAGAAAATGACTGAGAATGCGATAAAATGCAATGACATCCAGTTTCTGACTGAGAATTCAAACCTTACAAGTAACGCTTTAAATCCGTCAATCCAGG
>JBBRMR010000104.1:0-13605 GCA_038230735.1 Cytophagales bacterium | reverse complement strand
ATGTACTTGGGCAAACCCATTATGATGGTACCAGTTCCCAATCATATCGAACAGCAAATTAACGCCTTAGATGGTGAAAGAGCAGGGGCTGGAATTGCGGATTCGGAATTTAATTTGAGTCGTTTTATTGAATATCTACCAGTCCATCAAAACGTACAAGAAAATTTTCAGGCTTGGCAAGGGCAAACGGCTCAGATTTTTCTAAGAAATTTAGAACAATTAGCTCAGAAAGAAATGGAAGTTTATACTTTCAAAAGAGGTAGTAATAGTGCTTTAAAATCTTGGTGGAGAGCTTGGAAAGGAGCTTTTTGAGTTGTAATGGCTAATAGTATTTATTCGCCCTACTTTCTATAAAACAGAAAAGCCGAGACAATTAATCTCGGCTTTTGCTTTATTACACCAATATGAAAATTTTGATGAACTCTCTCCCTGTGTAAACAGTGAGAAAGTCTTTATTAGAACTTAAAAACTATATCTCAATCCTAACTGCATCTGCCATCTCGAAGCCAATTGATCAACTGAATAAGTGGCAGTAGGTTTAGTAAATGTATAGGTTGGATCAGCAGAAGTTCCTGAATTTGAACGACTTAATCCTAAACCAACGGTTGAATTAAAGGTATTTGAAGAGAAATAAGATCTACCCCAATCTGCATTCAATAAATTCGTAAAATTGAAAATATCTAAAGTGATTTGGATTCCGTTCTTCGCTCCTAATTTTACATTGTGCATCACTCTCACATCCATTGTAGTATTCCAAGGAGTACGTCCAGTGTTTCTTTCTGTAAAATCTCCTTTGCGGGTACTTAAATATTCATCTCCATTTACAAAACTGATAAAATTTGTTGCTTGCTGAGCTGCAGTTTCTGTAACCACACCCGCTGCGTTTTTCTTATCAACAAAATACTTAGTTGCCTCAGCTTCATCCTTGAAAACATAGGCTAAACCAGCCGCTTGGGGCGTATTAGCAATTGTTGAGTTCACAAATCCCCAGGTGAATGGAGCTCCTGATTGTGCAGATAATACGCCTGTAATGGTAGTTGAGTGTGTATTTGACCATTTGATATTCTGACCTATTGAACCAATAATACGGTTACGAATATCAAAGTTTGAGTATGACAACTTAGGGTTATTTGGCGTTAAAGATTGGTTCAACTGCCAGTTAGATTCCATTGAGTTACGGATTCCGTTGGTCAAGTCATACGATTGTCCGTAGGTATAAGCCATGTTGAAATTCAAACCAAATGGATAAGTCTTGCTAATTTGTGTTGTCAAACTATAACGGTAGCCTTCTGAAGTGTTTGATAATTCGTAAGCATTCGAGAAACCAGTATTCAATTTCTGACCCGTTGCTCCACCCGACAAATATATCGGCATTTGCTTTTGGGTATCGTAGCTATAATATTTTACAGAATCCTTCAAGTTCACTTGTTGGAATTTCAAATCGCTGATGGTTTTAGTATAAATTCCTTCCAAAGTAATTTTGTAGCCATTTTTTGTGGTATAATCCACCCCTAAACTACTTCTCCAAACCTGTGGCATTTTGAAATTATTAGCCATTACGTCCACCTGTGTTTGGTTGGCTTGTCCATTATTCAAAGCATAATTTTTCGCACCGTCTTTCAAAACATCCCCTTTGTTTGTCGTAAGTGCTGCACGGTTGTTAATATCAAATGCACCAAAACCCACGCCGTCATTATAGAAGGCATATCCTAACCAAGCAAAAGGAATTCTACCCGTAAATACCCCCGTTCCTCCACGAATTACGAAAGACTTATCTCCGTTTACATCATAATTAAAACCTAATCTTGGCGATACTAAAACCTGTCCGAAAAGTTTATTATTAACCTGATTTAGGGGTGTTCCTGCTGTATAAGTTGTTCCTGCGTTAATATCAATGGTAGTTGCCGCTGTTTTAGCACTTAAAGTAGGCGAATCTGTGCTGGCTACGTCAAAACGAATACCTGGTGATAACTTCAATTTATCCGTTACCTGAATTTCGTCTTGTGCATAAACACTATACAAGCCCACGGTGAACTTAGCGTAAGGATTATTGAAAAGATTATCACGAGTGTTATCTCCGAAAGAGTATGAACCACGCACTCGGTTTACTTTTCCAGCTAAAAATTCATCAACATTTCTGTATGAAATACGTCCATTCCAAGAATTTACAAAACCGTAATCGATATTATAAATTTCATTGTGTGTTCCTACTAAGAATGTATGTTTCCCTTTGAAAAAAGTAACATTATCGGTAATTTCAAAAGTCTTTTGTTTCATGTTGAAAACGGAAGCCTCACGGTCATTTCCTAAGAAAATCGTTCCGCCGTTATAGGCAATTTCTGTCTGTGGAAAACTCACACTATTGGCATTGTTTCCTGCAATTGAATTACTGGTTGGCTCACGATAATCTTTAATATCTGAATAACCCAAAACCAAACTGTTTGATACATTTCCAGATCCGAAACGACTTTTCAACTCCGCTACGGTAGAATTTTGATTATTTACTTGCTTGAAATCCATACTTCCGAAACGGAAATTGGCAGCATCACGCTCTAAGTTTGAGGCTTCAGAAGTAACGTAATTATTACGAATTGATAACTGATGTTTATCAGAAATATTCCAGTCTAAGCGATTGAAAAATTTATTACTTCTTGAATAAATATTGTAATTATTGGTCTCGCCAGGGTTAAATCCGTAATTAGTTACTAAATAATTTGAAATTTTACTTGCCGTTGCTGCATCAATCAATGAACCAGTATCACCTGCACCGTAGAAAATGGGTTCGTTTCTCCGAGTGATTTCTTCGTTTGTAAAAAAGAATAATTTGTTTTTAATTATTGGTAAACCAATTCTAAAACCCGTCTGAAAATCAGAATAATCACTTGGGATTTTAGCTCCATCACCAGCATTATTAGGACCTGTTATGGTAGCATTTCTGCCAAATCCATATACTGAACCCGTAACGGTATTGGTACCAGTACGAGTAACAGCGTTAATTGAACCACCCGTAAAATTTCCGATTTTAACGTCATAAGGTGCAATATAAACTTGTACGTCTTGAATAGCATCCAAACTCACAGGGTTAGTACGTGTGCTACTCCCTGGCATTCCAGAAGTACCACTCTGACCACCCGAAGAAGGGCTAAAACCGATGGCATCATTATTAATACTACCATCAATGGTTACGTTATTGTATCTAAAATTTGTTCCTGCAAAAGAGTTCGTTGAACTTCCTTGTGGGGTCATACGAGTCATATCTGTCAAACTACGACTAAGTGTTGGAAGTGTTTTGATGGTTTGCTCGCCAATATTTGTGCCAGCTCCCAATCGAGTACCACCTTTATCCGCCTTCACAACAACTTCTGTCAAACTGGTAGTTTCTTCGCTGAGTTGAAAATCAAGATTTGAAGTTGTTCCCAAATTCAACATAATGTCTTCCTTATTTTGTGATTTATATCCTACTGACGTTACCACTACCTTATAAGGACCACCTGGGTTCATATTAGCAATTGTAAAATGTCCATCGGTGCTGGTAGCCACTCCATATCTTGTACCCGTTGGTATGTGCGTAGCAATAATGCTTGCCCCAGGAATAGCTCCATCTTTGTCCTTAATACGTCCAGAAATAGACGATGTAGTAATTTGAGCCGATAAAGTTAATGAAAAGAGAAAAAATAGGAGGGCTGATAATGTTACTTTGAAAGTAAATGAATGATTCATGATTGGGATATTTTGTGAAGTCAAACCGAAGCCTTATCGCTTTGACTTCACAAAATTAATGCTATGATTCTAAGGGCGTATTTCTAAAATATTATCCTTATGTTATATAATTGTTAAGAAATAAGTATTTTACCCTATAATTGCACCATTTAAAGATATAATATGGCAATTCACGTAATATTAAGTTAATATCAATTATTCATCAAAATGATAAAATAAGCCAAGTGTAAAAGTAGCTTTCTGAGAAAACTGGCGATAAACTGTTCCATCATTTTGTTTCCACAAAAAAGCCTCGCCAGGTTCAGCTACTTGGAAATAAGTGCCTTCGCCATGAATACTAAAACGGTCGCTGAGTTGATATTTCAAGCCTGCTCTGAAGGTTGCCAAATACGCAGGTGTAGTATAAGTATCAGGAATTTCTTTTAAAGTATTGACCAATCCTCCCACGGGTGTAACCGAAAAAAAATGTAAGCCAGCTCCAACACCAATATATGGTTTTAATCGCCAATCGGTAGGATACCAATCAAAATCAAAAGTAAAAGGAACTTGTGTAATGGATACATCATTGGCTTTAGTTTGCCCCATAAACGAGTTATTCATAATTCGTAAACTCAAACCCATTGCAAAGTGGTCAGTGGGGAAGTATTTGAAAGTAAGACCATTAGAAATACCCATTTTCTCCGCCGCAATTCCTTTATTGGCATTAATCGGCATCAAAACCCCACTTTGCAAACCCACAGCAAAATGCCCAGCCGTTTCTTTTTGAGCAACAATAGATTTAGCACTAAATATGAAAAATATTACCAAAGTAAGGAGACTCCGAAGAAGCATAAGGCTATGTTTTATAAATGAATTTCACGCTAAATTAATGAAAATCAATGAAATGATAAGCATTTTAAAGTCGTTGAATAATCTTGAATTTTAAAATTAACGTTCAAGATTCTAAAATATTCCCTTACCTTTGCAACAGTTAAAGGTGCTTTACGTCCGTCTCAGTACGAACATAATAGCTTAATAGGGAAATCGGTTTAATGCCGATACTGTTCCCGCAACTGTAAGTTTTATAAAGTCATTGCTACGCTTCAATAACCACTGACTTGGAGTTTAAAGTTTAAAGTTTAAAGTTTAGAGTTTTACTCTGCACTTTGAACTCTAAACTTTGAACTCTGATTGGGAAGGTTCAAGCAGTGATAAAACGAGTCAGGAGACCTGCCTTTAATCATTCTTGATTTTTGTTTACGGAGGATGAACAAAATTGAGCGTTCGATTATCTCTTTTTTATTTTCTTGGTCAATTCAACGGTTTAGCCGTCGGTCAAGACTTAACATATTATTGTTATGTCTTCAACTGTCTCGTATTCAGTGCGTTATCTGAAATTATTTGTCATACTACTAACGTTAGTATCCCTGCGTAGCCATGCCCAAGAAGTACAAAATAAACCACTTGATGAAGTGAAAGTGCTTAGTTTTTCGACTGAACATTTTATGGCGGGTTTGAAGGTACAAAAAATTGATTCCACTACCTTAGCCAAATTCCAGTATCAGACTCTCGCAGATTTTTTACAGTTTCAGTCACCCGTAGCTTTCAAAAGTTATGGTACGGGGCAACTTACCAGCATTGCTTTTCGGGGTACTGGTGCGGTGCATACTGCGGTGCTTTGGAATGGCATAAATATCAACAATCCCATGGCAGGACAAACCGATTTTTCGACCGTTCCAGTGTTAGGTTTCGACCAATTAGCCATTCAATACGGCTCATCCGCCAGTTGTGTGGGTTCGGGGGCAGTGGGGGGTAGTATTTTGTTGGGTTCTGTACCACAATGGAAGCAAAAAGGAGTAAATCTGACCATTGGCGGACAGTACGCCAGTTTTGATAATTATAACGGACAAGTAGGGCTGAGATTTGCTACCAATACTAAATCGGGTTTGCAGTTTTCGGGTAAAACCTTACTTTATGGAAGTCAATTCAATAATCATTATCATCAAACTGAACGCAGTGATAATAGGGGCAGAACCTATTCCCTTGAACCCTCAGAAACTGCCCAAAGCGGATTTATTCAAGATGTTTATTTGAAGCAAAAGAATGGAAATTTATTATCAGTCAATCTTTGGATAACGGATAATAAACTCACTATTCAGCCTGATGTAATTGACTTTCGGGAAGTTACCCAAACGAAGTCTTTTCGTGCTTTATCAGCGTATCAATTCGGAAAAACGAACCTAAAAATGGGTTTTATTCGAGATATTATTGATTATGGAATCGGAGATTTATCCAAGATAAGCCATTCAGAATCAGACCAATACATTGCTCGTGTCGAACACGAATATTCACATAAAAAAGATAATTCATTTTGGAATACTTCTCTCCGAATCGGGACAGAGTTTATCCATTATGCTACCCGTGTAGATGGTTATGGTGGCGAAGTCATTACTGAAGATAGGCAAGATGTTTTTGCTTTATTACGCCAACAAATTACGCAAAAATTTACGGCTTCGGTCAATCTTCGTCAAGCGTTTTCATCAAAATATACCGCACCTTTTACGCCCTCATTGGGCTTGGAATATACGGTAATTTCTGATTTGAATAATCAGGTAAAATTAACGGGAAATATTGCCCGAAGTTATCGTTTGCCAACCCTCAATGAGCGTTATTGGAAAGTATTAGGCAACCCTGCTATTCGCCCAGAAAGTGGCTTTAATCAAGAATTAGGCATAAACTGGAAATCAATTATTTCCGAAAATATCAATACCTCTTTGGGCATTAATGCCTATCATAACCTGATTGATGACTGGACGTATTGGAATCCCGACAAGGGCTATCGAGTCGAGAATCTACAACAAGTTTTAGCCCAAGGATTTGAGCTATCGGGAGGCGTTAAATATTTGAAAAACAAGTATTTAGCGGGATTTTCAAGCACTTATGCCTATACTAATTCAAGCCAACAAAAGGTCTATGACGTTTATGCACTGGACATCATCGGAAAGCAATTAATTTACGTTCCTCTACATACACTCACGGGGACGGCATACATAGGCAAAGGTGATTGGTCGTTGAATTTACAGGGACTTTATAACTCGGAGCGCTTCATTACGTTTGACCATTCTGGACGACCTTTCCCACCCAATTTCCTATTAAACTCAACGGTTTCGGGTAAAATTAAGGTTGGTAAAGTGCAAACAAATTTAATTTTTCAAGTCAATAATCTAACGGACACGGTTTATCCAAGTGTCCGAAAAAATGCCATGCCAGGGCGTAGTTTTTCGTTGGGTTTGGTTTTTTCAGAAGGCTTTTTTCAATAGAGAAAACATCTATCTAATACCATTTTTCATTACAATTTTTCATTTATATTAATCAATACAACAATGCAAATCAATTCAACTTTTGTGCGTTCAATTTTCGCAACGTCTTTACTTTTAGGACTCAATTCATGTAGTAAAACTTCTGAACCAGAACCTTCTCAGCCTTATGATGCAGGGGTTTTTGTGTTAAACTCTGGTAATTTTCAAGATAATAATGGAACCGTTTCCTTATATAATCCGACAACCAAAACGATTTCCTATGATGTTTTTCAGAAAGAAAATACTCGTGCTTTATCAGGTGGTGTTGCAAGTTATGCAGAGGTAGATGGCAAGGGTTTAATTTTGGTTGATAATTCTACCAATGGGAGTGATGCAGTAGAAATTGTATCAGCAAGAACATTCAAATCTGTAGCAACTATTAAAGATGTAGAAAACCCTCGAAGTGTAATTAAAGCAGGTACAAATAAGGCTTATGTGGTTTGTTGGGATGTTCTTAATCCAGATTATTCATATAAATTAGGTTACGTTGCAGTAATTGACCTTACAACGAATAAAATTACTAAAAAGATACCTGTTCAAAATGGTGCAGAAGGTATCGTGATTGTTGGCAATGAAGCATTTATTGGTAATAATTCTTATTCAGGGATTAAAACTATTTCAGTTGTTGACATAAGCAAAGATGAGATAACTGGAAATATTCCAGTAGCAGGTGCAGCAGCTAATCTTGTAGTTGATGCCAACAATAAAATTTGGTGTACGATTGGAAAAGAAATTGTACGTATAAATCCTACCTCTAAAGTTGTAGAAACACGTTTGACTGCGGGTACAAGTACAACAAAAAGTCCACGAAACTTAACCTTGAATGCAAATAAAACTGCTATTTTCTTTGAATATTCTTTTTCAGATTCTGCTGATGGGTATAAACAGAAAGGTGACATTTTTAGCTTTAATGTTACAGATGCCACTATTTCAACAGCTACCTCTTTAATAAAACGTGCTTTTTCTGGTTTTGGATTTGATGCTACAAATGGAATTATTTATGGAGGAATAACGCCATCATACAAGCAAGCAGGTTATGTAATTAGATACCAGACTAATGGAACATTGATTGATTCTGTAAAGGCTGAAATTGCCCCAATTGGCTTTCTCTTTAAATAGTCAAAATGTAATCTTGTGTTGCTATGTGGATGGTTTAGTTAAGAGAAACCATCCACTTCAAAACTGATATGAAAGTGATTAATGAGATTTAATATCTCATGACAATTTAAGTTCCTTAGTTTCTTGATAAATGTAATTACTTTAAATTTAAAAAATATGAACTTATCTGCATTGGCAATTTTACTAATAGAATCTTGACAAAACTTATCTTTGACTCAATCCGAAATTGCAGAATCAATCGGAGTTGCTCAAAGTACATATAACAATTGGGAATCGGGGAAACACCCACCTAAAATCAAATATATTGTCAAACTGTGTGAACTTTTGCAGCTAAAAATAGAGGATTTAACCTCTCTATTATCGTAAAATCTTTAAATTATCAGTTTACTGATTGGAACATGAAATACATTTGACTACGTTTACACTGTATTTTTAACTTAAATAAAAAACACAATGAAAAAAATCATTTATTTCCTCAGTATATGTGCTACTGCTTTGCTCATGACACAATGTTCTAATAATGGAATAGTTCCAAATGGTGAACCGAAACCGAATGGAGTAGAATCTATTGAAAAAGATTGGGATTTCAAATCAATATCAATTCTACAATCAATGAAATTTAACACGATAAATCAAAAATTAAAGAGCTTATCGAAAGAAGAGTTAAATAGTTACGAACGCAATCTTGTTTCCGCTAATGAAGAATACATTAAGAATCCATCCAAAAAATCATTAGAAAAATTTATTCAGTTACTGGGATTTGCAGATACAAATGATTATCTATTTAAGAATTATGCTGAGAAAATGTTGAAAGATAGAGTATTCGAAAACTATTATCAAGGCAACTTTTCGGAGGATAATACAGAAGCTTACAAAAGTGAACTTTCGAAGATTAATTCTAATAATTCAGCATCAAGTCAAATACCAAATTCTGTACAAGATAAAGCACTTTGTCAGTTATTATGTGCTAATTCATATGCCTTATGTGGTGCCAATGCAATAAATGCGTATAATAATGCAACAAGCGGAAGTTGTAGTTTAGATAAAATATCAGGTTGCCAACCTATTTACCAATGGGTGGTTATAGGTGCATCCGCTCCAAATACTTTGGATAATGGGTGCATTGTGGTAAATTCTAACAGTGTGAATTTTGGTAATATTTGCGGTCTTGGATCTACTCCAGTTATAGTTAACAATGGAGTGTTTATTTTTGATTTTGATCCATCAAGAAGTAATCAGATGATTGTATATGGGCAGGGTGGTCAGACTAATGATTGTAATGATTATAATGCTTACAATTCATGTTTAGCTGCAAAAGCAAATGCTAAAAATCAAGCAGATATTGCTTATGCCTTAGCGGTCTTAGGATGTATTAACGATTTATCAACTTGCAATAACGGATGTAACTAACTTGCAAGAGATTACTCAACAAAAGAAGTTCAATCCCAAGGATTGCCCCTCTTTTGTTGAGTAAATATTTCAAGAAAATTTGAATCTTTATTTATACTGAATGGTTTACATTATCACAATTCCTTCCACAGAATTATAAAATTCACACTACGTAGTCAAGGCTGGAACAAACAAAGCGTATGCAACTTGTTGGGATTCGTTCAACTCCGATTTTTCTTATAAAACTGGCTATGTAGCTGTTATTGACTTAGTTACCAATAAAATTACCAAGAAAATTCCTGTGCAAAGAGGGGCAGAAAAACTAATTGTGGTTGGAACTGATGTTATTGTTGGAAGCGTTGGTGGGGACAATACCATCTCGGTCATTAACACTTTAACCGATGCCGTTAGTCAAACGATTGAGATTGGCAGAAGTCCAAAATTGATTGGATTGGATGCGAACGGAAAGCTGTGGTTTTATGCAGGAGGCGAATTTGTGAGGTATAATGTAGCATCAAAATCGGTTGAATCTCGTACAAAAATTACTACTTCAAATGCTTCAAAATCGCCAAGTAATTTTATTTTTAGCAAAGATAAATCTTCAATTATGTACGTTTATTCGTTCTATGATGCGGCTGATGGATACAAGCAAAAAGGCGAAACACTTAGTTTTGGCATTAACGATGCCACGATTACAAAGACTAAATCTTTCATCAATAAATTATTTACGGGATTAGCAACTGACCCTGTAACCGGCAATATCTACGCAGGATTCACCCCTTCCTATAAGCAAGCTGGTTACGTCTTTCGTTATCAGCCAAACGGAACTTTAATTGATTCTTTGAAGGCTGAAATTGCTCCAGAAGGCTTTTTATTCAAGTAAACCATTCAAACAAAAAAACATGAAACAGACATTAAACCCCCGCTTTTTAACGTTGCTTTGCTTCATTTTGGCAATCGCTTTGTTACGTATTGCTAACTCGGCACAATTAACACCTTTTGCTCAATATACCCCTCTTGGTGCAATGGGTCTATTCGGTGGATCGTATTTCAATAGCCGTTGGAAGGCGGTTGCTTTTCCAATTCTTACCCTTTTAGTGAGTGATTTAGTGATTAATAAAGTCGTTTTTCACGGTAAATACGGGGTAATGTATGACGATTGGTACTGGATTTATGGCATTTTTACGGTGATTGTTCTGTTCGGCAAAGTGATTCTTCAAAAAGTCAATATCAAAAATGTGGTACTTGCGGCAGTTATCGCTTCGGTATCTCATTGGGTTTTGGCGGATACAACGGTTTGGATGGGCGGAGGAACGGATTTGAGAACCATGTTGCCATTGAGTCGTGATTGGGCTGGTTATGTTCAGTGTTTAACCCAAGGATTTCCATACATGAAATTTTTTTTGGTAGGCACACTGGCATACAGTGGTTTAATGTTTGGAGCGTTTGAATTATTGCAAGTACGTTTTCCCAAATTAGCGTAGTTTCGATGTTCGATTTTCGATGTTCGATGTTCGGTCGTTCTACGAGAATCGGACAACGAAAATCGAACAACCAAAATCGAAAATCGAACGACTATGAAAGCTGTTTCCTTCCTTCCCGCCGCAACCCAGATGATTTATGACATGGGTTTGCAAGACCTTTTATACGGTGTGACTTTCGAGTGTTCCGAACATTCACGAACTGAAAAGCAAATTTTGGTACGTTGCGTATTGGAAGGGAAAGACTATTCCAGTGAAGAAATTGACCGTATTTTCTCGGCTTCAAAAGCCCAAGGCAAGAGTTTATATTATGTAGAAGAAGATAAATTGCAAGCCATCGCTCCCGATGTTGTTATTACGCAAGATGTGTGTGAGGTATGCCAAATTGATACCAAATGCACGCAAGCGGTGATTGATAATTTGGAGAAAACGCCACAAATAGTAACGCTAACACCCCAAAGTTTGACGGATGTATTTCAGTCTGCCATCACCATAGCTTCGGCATTGGGCAGGGAAGAAGCGGCGTATCAGTATTTAGCTAATCTTCAAAGTCGAATTGATAAGGTAATTGATACGCTGCGAGAACATCGGGCTTTGCCGAAGCGAGTGATGGTGATGGAATGGATTGAACCAATTTATAATTGTGGACACTGGATTCCGCATCAAATAGCGTATGCTGGTGGTATTGATATGTTAGGAAATCCATCGGGAGACAGTATCGTTACGCAATGGGAAAAAGTTTTAAAGTATGACCCAGAAGTTTTGGTGATAGCTCCCTGCGGTTTTGAAACCAAACGAAGTCTGGAAGAGTTACATTTACTGACTTCCAAAAATGGTTGGAACAATTTGCAAGCCGTCCAAAACAAAACTGTTTATGTGCTTGATTACGATTTGTTTACTCAACCCAGTGCCTCGACCTTAGTAAATGGTATTGAAATATTGGCAGCCTTATTTCACCCTACACTTTTCAAAATCCCTAATCATTTGAATCACAAAGTTCTTGGAATTTTTGACGGTTCTTTTGTTTAAAATATCTAAATCTCGGTTCTCTGACAATTTTTTTGGAATGGGTAAACCTATAAGGTTTTAAAAATTTATAGGTTTGATAATCAACTATTTATGATTAATTCAGATGCCTAATTTAATCAATTCCACAAAAATTATCAAACAACCAAAATTTCTTAACATGGAAAAATTTAAAATTGCCTTAGATTGGACACCCAATACCAATCATACGGGTTTGTTCGTAGCGGTGGAAATGGGCTTTTACCAAGAGCAAAATATTGACCTCTCCATTATTTCACCCGCAAATGATAATTATTCAGAAACGCCCGCCAAAAAATTAGAACTTGGTCAGGTAGATTTTGCCATTGTGCCAACCGAAAGTTTGCTAAGTCTGCACCTTAAAGAAAATAAGTGTGCGGTAAAAGGGGTTTACGCCATCCTGCAAGAAGATACCAGTGCCATCGTTACCTTGAAATCAAGTAATATCAACCGCCCAAAAGAGTTGGATGGAAAGATATATGCTTCATTTAAAGCACGTTACGAAGATAAAATTGTGCAACAAATGAATATCAATGATGGCGGAAAGGGCGAAATTATCATTGAATACCCTGAAAAATTGGGCATCTGGGAAACCATTTTAGTTCAAAAAAGTGATGCTTCTTGGATTTTTAAGGCTTGGGAAGGCATCGAAGCCCAAACTCAGGGCGTAGAATTGAACTATTTTAATTTGAAAGATTACGGAATTCCTTATGGATATTCGCCTTTGATTATTGCGAAGAGTGAAGATATTAAAGCTAAAAATACCCCATTCCAAAACTTTATATCAGCCACTCGTAAGGGTTATTTATTTGCCCAAAATAATCCAGAAAAAGCCGTTGAAATACTTTCAAAATACATTCCTACCAGAGATTTAGCCAACATTGATGTATTGAAAAGTCAAGTTTATTTGAATGAATTTTACGGAAATGAAAGTAATTTAGGCAAGATGAAAGCCTCCGTATTTCAAACATTTATTGAATGGCTTTTTGAACATGATATTTTAGAAGAAATAATAGAAGTAAACGATATTTTTACGAATGAATTATAGAGGTTTGTCGGTCAGAGGAATTCCTTTGACATTAAAATAAATGCCCGAAAAACGAGCATCGAAAAATGAAAAGAGCCTTAATGAATTGGTCGGGTGGCAAGGATTCAGCCCTTTCACTTTACCATATTTTACAAAATAAAGAATATCAAGTAGAACATCTTTTGACTTCGTTAAATGACTCCTTCAAACGAGTTTCCATGCACGGAGTTCGGGAAGAATTACTCGACCAACAAGCCCAAAATATCGGTATTGATTTAGTGAAATTACGTTTGGCAGAAACCGTTTCGATGGAAGAATACCAAGCGAAAATGGCAGAAACGATTTCACCTTTGGTGGACTCAGGTATTGAATATTCCATTTTTGGTGATATTTTCTTAGAAGATTTACGCAAACATCGAGAAGAGCGTTTGGCTCAAATCGGCATGAAAGGAGTCTTTCCGATTTGGAAACGTGCCTCTTTGGATAT
>JBBRMR010000103.1:0-14353 GCA_038230735.1 Cytophagales bacterium | reverse complement strand
TAACCATTGTTATACCGCATCACTCTGTGGCCCATCGAGAGCGTTGCTGATGACGGGTCGATATGCTTTTCGAACAGGGGCGGTTAATCAAGATAAAACAGGTGAATTTACTCCCCAAGCAGAAACAATGATTCCTAAAACCCTTAAAAAAGTAGGGTATATTTCCGCCTCAATTGGAAAATGGGGACAATTGCCACGGATGCCATCTGACTTTGGATTCGATACACATTTGACCTTTAATGGCAGTGGAATTTATTGGAATACGCAAGCAAAAGGCAAGGATTATGCCCTTGATGGGAAAAGAATTCCCTTAAAAGATAAGGAATATATGCCCAATTTGATGCACAACAAAGCCGTAGATTTCATTGCTGAAAATAAAAATAAACCTTTCTTTTTGTATTATTCATTATCGCACGTTCACAATGAAATATTGCCAACACCTGAGAGTAAAACTGGAATAACAGACGACGAAATTTATGCCGATAACGTAACCTATATGGATAAATTGGTGGGAAAGCTGATGAAATCATTGGATAGTTTGCATTTAAGAGAAAATACCCTAATTGTTTTTATGGGCGATAATGGAACCGCCAACGCCCGTGCAGGCAGAGCTACTATTCAAGGAAAAAGATTGCTTGGTGCAAAGGGTTCAATGCAGGAAGGTGGCGGATTAGTGCCAATGATTGTAAACTGGAAAGGCGTAACAAAACCCAAAGTATCAAATACGATGGTGGATGCCAGCGATTTTTTTCCGACTTTTATGGAATTGGCGGGGATAAAAACTACCGAAAATCCCTTGGATGGACAAAGTATTTTGCCTGAAATAAAAGGTCAAAAAGCAGAACATAGAACTTGGATTTTTAACCAATTGGCAAATAATTTTTATGTCAGAGAACTCAATTGGAAATTGAACCAAAAAGGCGAATTATTTGACATGACCAAAGCCCCATTTGAAGAAATTTTAGTTGCACCCGATACCCAAAATTCTGAGGCTTCGGTAGCCAGAGCAAGATTACAAAAAACCTTAGAGCAATTGAACCCAAGTGCGGGTGTCAAAGATGATGGAGATGGTTCGGGTCGTCATGCTAAAAATCAAAACGGAAAAAAGAAAGAAGATTAAAATAAACGTCTAACAATCAGCTATCCAGATGAAAAATCTACTTTTATTATGTTGTACGCTTTTTTTCTTGGTTAGTTTTCAAAAACCCAAGGCAGAAAATCCCACTAAAAATGTGTTATTTATTGTGGTTGATGACCTCAATACCATGTTGGGTTGTTATGGTGACCCTAATGTCAAATCACCCAACATTGATAGATTAGCAGCAAGAGGAGTGCGTTTTGATAGAAATTATTGTCAATATCCCCTATGTGGCCCAAGTCGTGCTTCTTTTTTGAGTGGTAAAAGACCTGAGAATTTAGGGATTTATAATCTCACTGCTCATGTCAGAAATGTGCTTCCAGAAGGAGTATTTTTGCCCGAATATTTCCGTAAAAAAGGGTATTTCACGGCAGGAGCTGGCAAAGTGTATCATAATTTAAAAATGAATGATGCCCAATCTTGGGATTTTTATCAAGATGGTCCCAGTCAAGACCCGCAAGACATAGCCGCTCTCAAAAATAGAGCCGAAGGTGCTGATGGCCGACCCGCATGGCAAATGTTGGATGGAGATGGTTCATTGACCAGAGATGGCATGAATGGAAAAGCTATTTCAAATTATATTGAATCAAAATCCAAAGAAAATAAACCATTCTTCTTGGCAGCAGGTTTCCACAAACCACATTTACCATGGACTGCCCCCAAAAGATTTTTTGATTTATACGATACTACAAAATTTAAAATTGCCCCCGAAGTTACTATGAAGGGTATCCCAGCCATTGCCTTGCAAACTGAGCTTTCGGGTTTTGAGCAACCCAGTTCGAGATTGGCAGCAATGCGAGCCTATTTTGCTTGTATTTCTTCAACCGATTATCAAATAGGCTTGCTTTTAGACCAATTGGATAGACTTAAATTATGGGAAAATACGATAGTTGTTTTAGTGGCAGATAATGGTTTTCATTTAGGCGACCACGGCGGACTATGGGCTAAATTAAGTGCTTTTGACAATTCCACCAGAGTACCCATGATTTTTGCGGGGGCAAATATCGCCAAAGGCAAAATGGTGAGTTCGCCAGTGGAATTAATAGATGTTTATCCTACGTTGTTGGAACTTTGCGGATTTGATAGGAAAGCAGATTTGGATGGCGTTTCATTGGCAAAAACTTTAACGACCTCAGCAGTAAATGATAAAAAATATGCTAAAAGTATGGTTTATCATTTCGATACTGAAACTCGTAAAGATGTTCTAAGTCAAACGGTTATCGCTCAAAAATGGCGATTTACCGCTTGGAATCAAGGAGAGCGAGGCAACGAATTTTACAAAAGAGAAAAAGGGGGCGAATATGTGAATAGAATCAATGAGTCTGCCGTGAAAATATTTGCTAAAGAAGGGGAAGAAATTATTAAAAAATATCCGCCAATTAAAGTCGGCAAAGCCAATAGACCAAGAGCATTAACCACCGCACAAGAGAAAGTTGAATAAAGAATAAATTGAAACTAAGATGGAAAATTTAAAAATAGTCATAATTGTATTAATTGTCAGCATAGGGAATTTGGTTTTAGCTCAAAAATCACCTCAAACATTGGTGCTTGATGGAAATTCCTTAGCAAGAAACAAAACAATTCTTCTGGCAAAAACCGATGATGTAAAAACCAAAGCTCTTAAAAATTATTTAGAAAATGCCGATAAAATTATCAAAGAGGGAAAACTTTATTCGGTGATGCACAAAAAGCAAGTACCCCCAAGTGGCGACAAGCACGACTATATGAGTACGGGTCCGTATTGGTGGCCAGACCCTTCAAAACCCAACGGTTTGCCATACATACGTCGAGATGGCGAGCGAAATCCTGAGTATTATGATATTACTGATACTAAAGAAATGGACGAATTGGAAGACGATGTGGAGACCTTAGCATTGGCTTATTATTTTACCCAAAATGAAAAATATGCCAAGTTTGCCTCAAAATTAATTAGAACATGGTTTTTAGATGCTGAAACCCTTCAAAATCCAAATCTTAATTTCGGTCAAGCCATTCCTGGTGTCAATGATGGTAGAGGAATTGGTATCATCGAAACCCGTGCTTTACACCGCATAATTGATGCCGCTATCTTGTTGAAAGTTTCTAAAAATTGGACGAATGATAATCATAAAGACCTAAAAAAGTGGTTTTCTGATTATTTAAATTGGCTAACTGTAAGTCCCAATGGCATTGACGAAGCGGACGAGCATAATAATCATGGAACGCATTACGATGTCCAATATATTGCCTATGCTTTATTTGCTGACAAACCTGAATTGGCAAAAAAAGAAATTGAAGTTGCAAAACAACGCATTGAAAATCAGTTGAAGTCAGATGGAAGCCAACCTTTTGAATTGTCAAGAACCAAATCTTGGGGCTATGCAAGTATGAATTTATACGGCTTTTGTGAAATTGCAAGATTAGGAGAACACCTAAATATTGACCTTTGGCATTATGAAACTAAAGACGGGAAAAACCTTCAAAAATGCGTTGATTGGCTCGTACCTTATCTCAAAAAAGAAAAACCTTGGACTTTTCAGCAAATTGAAAAAATGCACTACGAAGAAACCGTCAAATTATTAAAAATGGCGGCAAAGAAATACGCCAATCCAACTTATGATAGTTTGGCGAAAGAGGCAGACCTAAAAGTGTATGATTCTGATTTTTATCAATTAACCTATTAATTTACTGAAATGAGGTATTCATTAAGCGGATTTATCAGCATTATTTTCATTACAAATGCTGCAATTGCTCAAAACACTTCGAAACGGCCATCTGATATTTTAGATTTATCAAAGTGGTACTTGACAATTCCCTTTGATGAGAGTGGGCAAGATGGTGAAAATGCTGGAATAGCTGCTGCAATTTACCAACCTAAATTGGCAAATTATACACTTGATTCATATTTCAAAACGAGTCTTGATACTAAGTTTGTAATTCTCAAAGCTCATTGCGGTGGTGCTCACACGCCCAATTCTGGTTTTTCAAGAACTGAATTTAGAGAAATGACAGGAAAATTTGATGAAAAACAAAAGCCCATTAAAGCGTCTTGGTCTTCCACAAGCGGTAGGCACGAAATGGAGATTAAGCAAGCAATATTAAAATTGCCAACTAAACGACCAGAAATAGTTATCGGACAAATTCACGATGATAAGCAATACACGATTTTTTTTAGGTTAAAAGGCAAAAAACTCTTTGTGAGATACAACGATACCCCCAAAGATATCGATGTTGTTTTTACAGAAAACTATGAATTAGGAACAATTTTTGCCGTAAAATTCATTGTAGAAAATGGTAAAACCGAATGTTATTTTAATGGCGAAAAGAAATTTATTTACGAAAATGAGTTTTCAAATGCCTATTTTAAAGCGGGTGCTTATGTACAGTCAGCGTGCTGGGGCAAATCAACTACGAAAGATGAAGACTGTAACGACTTTGGCGAAGTAGCCATTTATGACTTAAAGGTAAAACATACGCCAGAACTTTAATCAACCAGCCATGCGTAATTTTTCAATGATATTTTTTTTTCTTTTACATATCAGTTTTTTAGCGTTTGGTCAAAAACCTAATGCTAAAAAACCATCCTTTATTAGGGAAATTACCAATACTTTGAAGGAAACAACAATAAAGAATGCCGAATTGGCAATGACCCAAAAGCCTATGACAGTCACTGCCGAGCAATGCGAACGCTCAGCAGGCGGCGTTCATGATTTTTATTCCGAGGGTGATTATTGGTGGTCAAACCCTGAAGACCCCAACGGGCCTTATATACAAAGAGATGGCGAAACCAATCCTAATAATTTTACCGCCCACCGCAAAGCCATGGTTCGGTTTAGTCAAATAATTGGTTCCTTGGCTTCTGCTTATTTAATCACAAAAAATGAGAAATATGTGAACCAAGCATTTTTACATCTAAATGCTTGGTTTGTGAATGAAAATACCATGATGAACCCTTCGTTGCTTTATTCACAAGCAATTAAGGGTAAATTTACAGGCAGAGGAATTGGTGTCATTGATATGATTCAAATGATGGAAGTGGCTCAGGGAATTCGGGTAATGGAGAAAGCCAAATCAGTCAATAAGGAAAATTTAAGAGAGATAAAAAATTGGTTTAGTCACTATTTGCAATGGGTAACTACTCACCAATATGGGATTGATGAACGAGAAGCCAAAAACAATCACGGTACTTGTTGGGTGATGCAAGTAGCTGTTTTTGCCAAATTAGTTGGAAATCAAGATTTAATTGAATATTGTAAAAACCGATTCAAAATGGTATTATTACCCAATCAATTAGCAAAAGATGGGAGCTTCCCTTTAGAACTCAAACGGACTAAACCTTATGGTTATTCTCTCTTTAATCTTGATGCAATGACCACTGTTTGTCAGGTACTTTCTGACGAAAATGATGACCTTTGGAATTTTAAATTAGCCGATGGTCAAAATCTCAAAAAAGCCATAGAGTTTTTGTATCCATTTGTAGAAAATAAAAGTACATGGGTATTTCCAAAAGATGTAATGTATTGGGACGAGTGGCCCGTATCCCAGCCTTTTCTGTTATTTGGTTATCAAAAATATAATATAGCTAATTGGCTAACTATTTGGCAAAAACTGGAGCATTTCCCTAAAACAGATGAAGTAATTAGGAATTTGCCAGTTAGGAATCCTTTGATTTGGTTAAAATAATACGAATTTTAAAAATTTGTTTCATATTTCTGTCTTTTGGTAAGATTAAGAGAACGTACAAAAATCATTGAGAGTTTTGCGGATTTATTATTCTTAATGGAGTTGTTTAAGCTAAACCATTCTTAGGTGTATAATGAAGCGAAAGAGGTTCTTCGGGAAAGCCTCATCCAAAGCGGAACGTCATCCGACTTATTCTTAATCTGCCATGCTGTCACTATAGCACGGACGACCAACTTAAATATCATAAAAGATTATCTACCCCAATTATTAGAAAATGAACAAACGGTTTCTTGTTCTCATTATAAGCGTTTGATTAGGTTTCTTAATCTTGCAGAACAAGCCCCCAATAAACTGATAACCTGTATTTTGGGAATGATTTTCGCATATTGTCGGGACATATAAAATACCTTATTTTAGATGCTACGGTCTGGGAAAGTGGTACAAAATGCTATCATTTATTAACCTTATGTGTTGCGAGGTTCTCATAACATTTGGGCGAAAATTTTACTTTTCAAACTAATTTAATAGTTTTATTGTAGTTACTGATTTCAACTTTCCTATGTCTAAGATATTTGTAGAGAGTCATTTTAGAGACTCCAACTTCTTCGGCGATTTTATTAACGCCCATTTTCCCTTCTCGATAGTAGGTCTCCGCTAAAATTGCTTTTTGCTCCGCTTCTTTAGTCATTTCTTGCCTACGTCCACCTTTTCTACCTCTTGCACGTGCCGCTTCTAATCCTGCCTTAGTTCTTTCCCTGATTAAATCCCTTTCAAATTCAGCAAAAGATGCCGAAATATTAAAAAATAACCGACCTTGTGGCGTTGTCGTGTCGATAGCATCGCTAATACTTTGAAGCCCTACTTTTTTTTCATTGAATTTAGCAACTATCTCCAAAAGGTGTTTCAAAGACCTCCCTAATCGGTCAAGTTTATAAACAACTACGACATCGTCTTTCCTGACTTGCCCCAAAAGTTTTTCAAGTTCGATTCTATCTGCCTTTGCCCCTGATGCCGTTTCCATAAAAATTATCTCGCAACCCACTTTTAAAAGTGCGTCTTTCTGTAAATCAAGATTTTGGTCTTTGGTACTTACCCTTGCATATCCTATTTTCATACGGTTCGTTTTTACGATTGTATATAGTTATTGATCATTAAACAAATATATTTATACTTTGATTATTATACAAATTGTCTATACTTTTATATTCCCTTAACTTGCTCTAATCGCATGGTCAATATTTAATTCATTACTCACCAAATTGTCCAATCAAAGGGACATTTGATTGGACTTTATTTCAGCCAAGATTGATTCTAATAAATAACTAAGAGTATGCCATTGACTTTTTTATTACCCAAAGAAAGAGAATCATTTGATAAGGTTCATCCCATGGAAGAATGGGAAATAAGACAATATTTCTATCTAACATCCGAAGACAAGCGGTTTTTAGAAAGATTTAATGGGCGGTTAAATCAAATAGCCATCGTAATTCTGAGGTGGTTCAAAAAAACGGCACACTTTTTTGCATAAAAAATGTAGGAAATGGAAGTAAGAAAAACCAAGAAATCACACGCACATTACGAGTCTGATTTTAAAGAAGAGATACTCAGAATGCTGAACTCTGGTAAAAACGTTGATGAAATATCAAAGA
The DNA here is from genome assembly GCA_038230735.1 of Cytophagales bacterium. Classification (GTDB taxonomy): domain Bacteria; phylum Bacteroidota; class Bacteroidia; order Cytophagales; family Spirosomataceae; genus Arcicella. The sequence goes on along the minus strand of JBBRMR010000103.1, from coordinate 6,904 downwards.
CATTTGGGATTGGTAGAAATGTTCTTTATACTTGAAAAAGTAAATCTCAAATGAAGACAAAACTAAGACCTCCGAAGAGCAAACAACTTACAGTTTGAGGTTAATTTCAGAGAACGAGCAACTCAAAAAGGAGAACGTTCGATTACAGTCTGAACGGGACATACTAAAAAAAGCCTTGGGGTTTGTTTAAACTTATTGTTGAATCAACTAAAGCCAACAAAACCCAATCAAATATGGGTTTCAGACATCACATATATGCCTTTAAGAAATGGTCATTGGTAGTATTTATGTACGTGGATGGACTTATTCACAAGAGTAATTGTTGGCTGGTCAGTAGACGATAATATGCAAGAATCTTTGGTTAGAGAACCTTTTGAGAAAGCACTTTTAAAGAGAAAAATCCAGCCTGGATTAATCGTACATTCTGATAGAGGTGGGCAGTATTTGCCCGACAAAATGAAAGAATTAGTACACACTTTTGGCCTCAGACAGAGTATGAGTAGAGTCGATGATCCATACGATAATGCCTTCGCAGAATCACTATGGAGTCGGTTAAAAACAGAACTGGAAATGCCTAAAGGGGGCTATGAAAACCTTATTATTTTAAAAAGTATTTTGTTTGAATTTATTGAAGGATATTACAATAGACAGCGTTTACATTCAAGTTTAAACTATGAATTTCCCGCTGATTTTGAAACGCAATGGTTTGAGAAAAATGACGAAAAATGTAAAAATTAAACAATAAAACTCGCAAAAAGTGTAAACCAAAAATAGACCACCCCAGAGAACTGTTATTATTATCACAATAACACCGCTTGCCTTTTGAAAATACCTACATTTTTATATAAAAACGTCTTTGATTACTCATTAGTGGTAAGTTAGTAACATCCGACTACTAAACGAATAACATCCGCATACTATCAGCTACTAAACGAATACTGTCCAAACACTAAACGAGTAATGGGAGTTTGCACGACAGTTTTTGTATACAAAACTCCATCTTGCTTCACTTCAAATATAGTGATGGTTAAAACGATATTATTTTTAGAAGTTTGACCAGTTAAGTACACTGCACGTTAATTGTATAATATTTAGATGATAATTAGACAAAAGAGCCTTGTTGTACAATAAATTGGATAATATTTATCTAATAAAGCCTGGCTTTTCACTGAAATTGGATAATAACATTTTGAATATTATATCTTAAACCAAATTTTTAATCTATTGAATCAATGCTAATTTATTTGCCAGTATCCACCTTTATCTGCACCAATCCGTTCTATTATCTTATCATTTTTAAGTTTATCTAAATGATATTTAATGCCATCTTCTGAAATCTCTCCAATGGTTTCTGCCAATTCTTTTCTACTAATTTTAGGGTTAATTTTTATTGATTCAATAATTTTTTCTCTGACTTTCTGGGTAGTTTTCTGGGTAGCTTTCTGGGTAGTTTCTCTCGGATTTACGGGTTGATTAGCCACAAAATCAACTCTTATACCCGAATCAAAAGAAAAAATTGGCGGTTCAATTCCATAATTGATACAGTCATTAATTATTTGAACTGTTCCTCTTCCCCAAGATTCAATATATCCTGCTCTGAAAAGTGTCGAAGCAATAGCGGGGTTGTGTGGATGAGAAGCATGTTTATGTTTTAATTGTTCAACTGTCCAATCTTCGGGCAAAGTTCCTTCGTTAAAGAAAATTATTTTATCTTCATACACGCTGATTTGAATAGGATTGGCACTTCCATAATCTTTGTGAGCAATCGCATTCAAAAGAGCTTCTCTGATGGCAGATTCGGGAAATAAAAATCTTTCAATCCGATGGAGTTTGTCATAGCTGATATAGGCTTTCAAATATTTAGTCAGCAAAATGGACATCGTTTTTTCAATCTGTTCAAACAAATTCCCATGTACTTCATCTTGATAAATCAATTCATAGTCCGTTCTAAAAAAGCCAATTTTAATGAAAGCTCCTGTAATGTATTTTTCTGGATCATTATGAAATAACAGGATAGCTGCCCGTTTCAAATATGTTCCATCAAGAAGGTATAATTTTTCGAGCAAGAGGTCATTATTCTCGTTCGAAATCTCATCAGACATACGGTTGGAGCTAATTGCTCGTTTTCTGAAATAGTCAAAAGCGGTATTACTCAAATCCTTAGCCGTGATATTTGGCACAGGAACTCCATCCCATTTTTTTCCTTGTTTTTGTAATAAGAACTTATCAAGTGCTGCCCCTTTTAGTTCTTGTTTGGTGCTTCCGCTACGAATATGATATTCTCCTTTATGGCTTACGGGATAGGGGTATTCTTCAACCACTATTTCGAGATATTCTCTTTCATCATCAACCAAAAGGTTTATCTCAACAATAATTCCAAGAATATCACGTACTTTGTTCGGAATTTCCTCCAATAATTTGCTGGCGTTTAAGATTCCAATGACGACTCCTTTATCGTTAATTCCGATGAATAGTTTTCCTCCTTTCGTATTCGCAAAGGCAGCAATCCATCTGAGATATTCATCTCTCCAAGATTCTTTCCACTCTATATTTTGATTCTCTTTATTCATTAATTAAGCTAATATTTATTTTTTTACTCCATAAATGCCAAAGTATTTTGGGCAAGTTCAATGATGCTTTGTAAATCTGTTTTATTGTTAGTCTTAGCAAATTTTTTACTAATATTAACTATCTCAGTTGCTTTTTCCTTTAAGAGAGATTTGGTTGCATTAGTTTCAGCATAGTTAAAAACAACTTGATTATTTACGATTTCATTGAGTTGATTTTCATCAATAATGGGCGATTCTAACCCTTCCATTTTAGCAACCTTTTGAATCAATCCTTTATCTACTTTCGTTTTTCCATTCAGAATATCATTACGAAAATCAGTATCTAATTTTTCAAGTCCTTTCGCAAATTCAGCATCTCTTTTAATTGTTTTCGGGCTTACTTTATACTCTTTTGAAAGACGTTCAGCCGTTGACTTTACAGAAGGGTCATTTTGACCTTTTGTTAAAATATCCATTTTAAGCACACTTATTGCTTCATTTTCTACAGAAGGGTCATTTTGACCTTTTGGTAAATTTATATCATTTTCAGGGGGATATTTAACGAAGTTTTTACTAATTTTTACGGAAGGGTCAAAATGACCCTTCCGTAAAAATTGTTTTAAATTATCAGATTTTTCAGCCTTTTCATTATTATAACGCAAGCCTCTAAAATAAGAAATTTGTGATAATGAGAGATTTCTTCGCCCCAATTGAAGATTAATCATATAATCTTTTGCCTCTTTCATGGAAGCAAATGACAACATATAAACTTCAAAAGGTAAATTATTTTTTTGGCAAATAGTGAGTCTATTATGCCCGTCAATCAACACATAAGCAATATCATCCGAGTTTTCAGAGACTAAACCAACATTTTGTTTGGGGGTTTGCCAGAGCTGGATGGGCGTTTGACAACCATGCTGAACGATGTTGCTTTCGAGTTGTTCAAGTTCATTTTGGGCAAGGGCAGGAATCAGGTTTTTAAACTCATCTAAAATTACAATATTTTGTCTGATGGTATCTGCACTTAAAATATTACTCGATAATGCTTGTTTAGTTTTGGAGGCGAGCATTTTTTTAATATCTGTTTTCATGTCAGTTATTTAACAATTTGAAGATAAGAAATGTATTCATCACAAAAATCCCAATAGCATTTAGCGGCTTCGGAATTACCAGAAAATTTTGAAATAGAACTCTGAGCAATCTGTGACTTCTGGAAATCAATCAAATGCCGTATTTCAGCATTAAATATTTTAACATTTTTGATTTCTTCCTTTACATGCATCTTGATACCATCATGAACACTATTTTTCTTTACCATCGTGAATACTACCCCATCAATTTGTAAAGAGGCATTTAAGTCATGTCTAACCTCCATTATTTTGCCCCAAATAGAATTCAAACCTTTTACTGCCGACATTTCTGGTAATAAAGGAATAATACAACTCGTAGAAGCTGCCATTGCCGAGAGGGTCAATTTATTTAAAGAGGGTGGACAATCAATAAAAATATAATCATAACGACCCAATAAATGACCAATTCTATTTTTCAGCCGAAACTCCCCGCCCGTAAGCTCATGAAATCTCATTTCTACATTGGCTAAATCAATATCAGAAGGGGCTAAATCAAGATTTAATGCTATATTTACAACGGGGAAATCAACGTTGTTAATCAATGAGTCCGCCACTTGTATTTCGGGGGAATCTACCCCTAATATTTGGCTTAAATTTCCTTGTGGATCAAGGTCAATCAATAATACCTTAAAGCCTTTATTAGCCAAAGCCTCCCCCAAGGAAGCAGTAGTAGTAGTTTTGCCTACGCCTCCCTTGTGATTTACTACCGATATTACCCTTGCATTTTGATAAAGCAAAGGTGAGTACCCATATTTTGACAGAATGGGTAATAGTAAATTAAGATGTTTTTCGGGAATGGCTCTATTTTCATTCAAAGCCCTGGTGATAGTTTGGCGAGGAATACCAGCTTCTTTTTCCAGAGAACTTACAGAAAGTGCTGGATTGTGTCTAATAAATTTTACCGCAAGTTCATTTGTTATCATATTCCATAATTATTAAATAATACCCAAAAATAATAAATTAGGGTTAATAAATACCATACTTATTCATTATTTCGGTAAAAAATTAGATATTTATGATACAAAAATGATTTATGTAAGCCAGGAGCATCATTAAGAAGAGACATTTATTTGCTAAGGCGACTTTTTTGGAAATTGAGAACAAAGTAAAATTTACTTAAACTTATAAACATTACTTAATTTAATTCTTTTATTAAAAGTTATAATTACTTGACAATCAATTAGTTATAATTTTTAAAATAATGTTAGAAAATTGAATAATGGCAAAATAATACCTTAAATACCCCTTATGCGACTTTTTTGGAAGTATTAAGGTATGAAATAGTTAATTGTATTTTATTATGCGACTTTTTTGGAAAAATAAATCACAAAACATTCACTGATAAAGTAGTAATTGCATTAAGAGTATTATATTTCCAGTAAAAATCATCTTTTATATGTTAAATTGTATCGTAAAGCGACTTTTTTGGAAAATGAATGAAAAACATTTTATATCAAGAGAATGTATTTAAGATATGAGATGAAGCATTTTTAGCAAAAAATGACTTAAACACTATTATTTTTAGTAATTTAACCTTGATTTATAGATTTAATCAAAATAATTTGAATGATTTAGGGACTTATATCACATTGATTATCAAACACTTACAAGCTGTAAGGCGACTTTTTTGGAAGCGTAAGGCGACTTTTTTGGAAATTTGTTAACTCGTAAGGCGACTTTTTTGGAAGCTAAGGCGACTTTTTTGGAAATCACAACTATGGTAAATGTAGAATCAGTAGAAGAAAAATATTTGGAGCATCCATACACTCCAAACAGAAAAGACAATTACATACCTAATAAATTAGTTGTCAGTAATACGCAGTTTACACGGGTGGAGCAACGCCTATTTGAGTATTTTATCAATCAGATCGATCATGGGACAATTGATATTAATCATGGGCTTTCCGTAAAAATTCCAATTACTAAAATCAAAGAAACCATAAAGGCAGAGCAGATTTTTGCTGTAACTAAATCTATGGCACAGAAAGTTATGACCTTCTATGATTTGTCAAAAGCAAATGTAGAGTATGAACACGTGCCATTATTTTCCAGTATTAGTTTCAACAAAAATAATTCAGGTTATCTCGAATTTCGTTCAAATGCCCAACTGTCGCCCTATTTAGCGAGTTTAGGGACGCAATATACCCGTTATGATTTCAAGACAATTTTAGAGTTTAAATCAATCTATTCAACCTTGATGTATAAGCTCATTAAACTTCATCTTGGTCAAAATAGACCACGATTTGTGTATAGTATAGAAGAACTCAGGAAATTGCTTCAAGTTGCCGATAATAAATACACAAACCTAAATGATTTTAAAAGGAAGGTCTTAGAACCTGCCAAAAAAGAATTAAAAGATACCAATGGAGTACCCATTGATTTTGAATATGAAAATTATGGAAACAAGCAACGTAATGTAACTCATATTCAATTTATTATTCATACAGCACTTGAATTGAGTGCAATCGAGAAAAACGATTTTCTTCAAGCTATACAGCTCAATCCGATGGCAGTATATACCAAATTAGAAGGGATAATTGATAAAGAATATAATTTCAGAACAAACCACAAGGCTCTTATTCTCAATGATAAAACGTTGAGAGATAGGTTTGTAACGCTTCATATTGAGTTTGAGAATGGGTTACATAATGAGGTAAAAAATAAAACAGCTTATATTTTAGCTTGCTTGGATTTAGTAAAAAAGAGAAATCAGAGACTATAATATGTTTCATTTAATAATTTTAGTTATTTTAGAGTTTGTTTTGGAATTATAAATATTAGCTAAAAAGTGAGAATCGGCGTATCTTGTTATTGACCAAAACAACAAAGATAGTGCAGGCAAGTTTTTCTAAATTGACCGATTCTTATCGGACAGTCGTTACTGTGGTAAGTTATTGATAAAATTATTGACGACCAAAGAAAGCGTAAATACAGTTTGAGAGCCATTATAAATTCAATTTTTTCACTCAATAATGGTGGAGTACAATAGCGAAGTTTAGATAGTAAATATCCACCTTGGCAAACAGTATTTTATCACTTTACTCAGTATAAAGAGCGAGGTATTTGGGAAAACATTTTAAATACGGGGAGTCACTTAAATTTGGGGCAAACTTCCCACGAAGATTACTTAAATATCTTTAAATCAATAAGTTACACGTAAAAAAATTATAATTCAAGGTTCATTACCTTTCTCATATCCACTTCAAGAATATCACTGAGAACTTC
>JBBRMR010000102.1:0-14410 GCA_038230735.1 Cytophagales bacterium | reverse complement strand
TCCAACGGTTAAATGTGGGATAATCCACGTATCAATTGTACTTTTACTAAGTATTCCCATTGCGTGATTTTTTATGATTTAGCACCACAAAATTCTCACTTATTTGGGAATACTTTTCAAAAGTTTAAACAGCTTCAATAATGTGTTCTGAATAATTTTTATTAAATCTGAATATATTTACGTACAAAAAATTGCTACTATGGTTCTAAGGAGAACGTTATTGGTACTAACGCCTAAGACTTTGACTTAGTAAGCATTAAAAAGAAAGAAGCCACATAAATTATGTGGCTCTTTTTTTATGTAGCACGTCAATCTTTGCCGTATTGTTGTAGGATACACGGCAAAGATTGCCGTGTTACATAAAAATTTCCTCCTCATTTTCAAGTAATTAACTATTTTTTTGTATCTTTGCACCCCCAAACCTCAATAGGATTGCGGATTCACTAAATTCATCTTTCATTGCCCGAGAAGATGACGTAAAAAGGGCTTATTCACACATGGCTAATCAATTAGCAGATTTTGACTGGGAAGCAGTTACAGTAAAAGGTTTCGGTGGAGGTTACTCTTCTGAACAAAGAGCTCAATTAGAAGCACTTATCGAGGGAACATTGAATATCGTTACCGAGAAAGCAGTAGTAAAAGGTACGGTCGTAGGGATTACTGACCGTGAAGTAATTTTGAATATTGGTTTTAAATCAGACGGTTTAGTACCAACCTCAGAATTCAGAGATATGCCCGACTTGAAAGTGGGTGATGTAGTAGATGTTTACGTGGAAAACCAAGAAGACAAATCAGGTCAATTGATTCTTTCTCGTAAATTAGCCAAAGTAATGACCGCATGGAAAAACATTGAAGATGCTCTTGAACAAGACATTATCATTGATGGTTTCGTGAAACGTCGTACAAAAGGTGGTCTTATCATTGATATTTACGGAATTGAGGCATTTTTGCCAGGTTCACAAATTGATGTGAAGCCAATCCGTGATTTCGACATCTTTGTTGGTAAGAAAATGGAAGTTAAAGTGGTGAAAATCAACCACGCTAACGATAACGTAGTAGTATCACACAAAGTATTGATTGAGAAAGACCTTGAACAACAACGTCAGTCAATCCTTACTAACCTTGAAAAAGGACAAGTATTGGAAGGTGTAATCAAGAACATGACCAACTTCGGTGTATTCATCGACTTAGGTGGTGTTGATGGTTTACTTCACATTACAGATATATCATGGGGACGTATCAACCACCCACAAGAAATGCTTAAACTTGACCAAAAAATCCAAGTGGTTGTTTTGGACTTCGATGAGAACAAGAAACGTATTTCTTTGGGTATGAAGCAATTACAAGCTCACCCTTGGGATGCTTTGGCTGAAACAACAGAAGTTGGTTCTAAGGTAAAAGGTAAAGTAGTTAACGTAGCTGATTACGGTGCTTTCTTAGAAATCACGCAAGGAGTTGAAGGTTTGATTCACGTATCAGAAATGTCTTGGTCGCAGCACTTGCGTAATCCACAAGACTTCTTGAAAGTGGGTGATATGATTGATGCCGTTGTTTTGACACTTGACCGTTCTGAACGCAAAATGTCATTAGGTATCAAGCAAATGACCGAAGACCCTTGGACTAAACAAGATTTATTGGCTCGTTACGCATTAGGTTCTAAGCATACTGGAACGGTTCGTAACTTGACTAACTTCGGTTTATTCCTTGAATTAGAAGAAGGTATTGACGGATTGGTTCACGTTTCAGATTTATCTTGGACTAAGAAAATCAAGCATCCATCTGAATTTGTAAAAGTAGGTGATAAATTAGACGTAATCGTATTAGAACTTGACGCAGATAACCGTCGTTTAGCCCTTGGACATAAACAATTGGAAGAAAACCCATGGGATACTTTCGAGTCAATTTTCACAGTAGGTTCAGTACACAAGTGTACAATCACTTCGAAAAACGATAAAGGAGCTATTTTGGAATTGCCTTACGGAATTGAAGGTTCATCTGCCTTGAAGCAAATTGTTAAAGAAGATGGTTCAGTAGCGGAAGTAGGCGAGCAATTAGACTTCAAAGTAACTGAATTCAACAAAGACGACCGTAAAATCCAATTGTCACACGTTAGAACATATAACGATGCCAAGGAAGAAGTTATCGTTGAAGAGAAGAAGAAAACAGCGAAAGACGTAGCGAAAATGGCAGATGCCGCTGAGAAATCAACGATGGGAGATTTAGATGCCTTAACAGCATTAAAAGCCTCAATGGAGAAATCAGCAAGCGAAGCAGCAAAGAAGAAATTAGATACCAAAGCGAAAGCCGAATAGTCTAATTTATTTCAATATCAAACGTTCTGTGAGTCAATGACTTACAGAACGTTTGTTTTAATAATTACAAAATATCTTTTATCCATCAGTTTTTGGTATTAATTTTGTAACTCAAACATCTAAATAAGATGGTCTTGTGGCCGAGTGGCTAGGCAGAGCTCTGCAAAAGCTTCCACAGCGGTTCGAATCCGCTCGAGACCTCACTTTATTTAATTAAAGCCTTGATTTTCAAGGCTTTAATTGTTTTAGGGGTTCAAGATAAAGTAACAAAATACCCCTTCGAATACTATTCAGTCTACTATAGTTCATTAGGTTTGTTACTCTTTTTGTTACCGTAGATTCAAACTAAGCGTATTGTAAGTTTGAACCGAATTTAAAAACATTCGGAAAACATGGTAACAAAATTTACAGAATTTAGCCTAAGATTTGACCGTAGGTTTCACCTCATCACGCTGATTTATAGGAGATCACGCTAAACTAAACTTCTACCTCCGCCTCAATCATCTCCACCTTTTTTCCCATCTTTTTCTGAATAATTTTAAAGTGATGTTCGTCTTCTGGACAAATTAAAGAGATGGCTTCGCCCGATGCGGTGGCTCTGCCTGTTCTGCCAATGCGGTGAATGTAGTCTTTGGGCGAACGGGGTAATTCGTAATTTATCACGAAGGGCAAAAATTGAATATCAATCCCTCTTGATGCTAAATCGGTTGCCACCAAAACGGGCGTTTTGCCAGTTTTGAAGTTTTTGAGGGCTTCGGTTCTGGCTCCTTGCGTCTTTTTGCTGTGAATGGCAAGGGCATTTATGCCATTTTTCTTTAATTTATCTACCAAATTATCTGCCGTTCTCACCGACGACACAAAGACTAACACTTGGGTCATGTTTTGGCTTTCAATCAAGTGTCTCAATAATGGACCTTTCCGTTCGGGGCTTACCAAGTAGGCGGTTTGTTTAATCAATTCCAAATTATCAACTTCTGGCTCAATTTCTATCATTACGGGTTCGCAAAGCAGGTTTTCTTTGATGATTTCTAATTTGGTATCAAGTGTGGCAGAGAACAAGATATTTTGCCTTTTTTGGGGCATCAGTTTAAAAAGATGAGCCATTTCTTCCTTAAAACCAAGGTCTAACATTTTATCAGCTTCATCCAAAACCAAGATTTCGATTTTACCTACATTGACTGATTGGGTCGAAATCAAGTCTAATAATCGCCCTGGAGTTGCTACTAATATTTCGGTATCTTTCAATTTTACCATTTGCTGGTTCAAAGGAACTCCTCCAAAAACGGCAAGATTCTTGACTCTTATGGGTAAATTTTCGGCAAAATTAAAGATAACTTCACTGATTTGTAGGGCTAATTCACGGGTAGGTACTAATATCAAAACCTTTAAGTGGAGGTTTCTGGACGGTTTTTTACGTTGAAATAACTCTAAAATAGGCAAGACAAAACTGGCAGTTTTCCCCGAACCCGTTTGAGCAATTCCCTGAATATCTTTCCCCGCCAAAATTGCAGGAATGGCTTGTTGCTGGATAGGAAATGGATTGGGATACTGCTGTTTAGCAATGGCTTTTAATAGCGGCTTCGATAAACCAAGGGATTCAAAAGACATAATTTTTTTGTTAAATTTCTTACAAAGGTAATGAAATGTAGTACGACAAACAGGTAAGTGCAGGTGTATGAATTCCGCATTAATCGGTAGATTTGTAATATCATACTTTTTCAAGATTTAACTATAGTTAAAAAACACCATGGGAGCAATTTTTGGCGTACTTTTTCACTTTATCGGTGGCTTTGCATCGGGCAGTTTTTATATTCCTTATAAAAAAGTAAGAGGTTGGTATTGGGAGAGTTACTGGATTACGGGCGGCGTATTTTCTTGGCTCATCGTCCCTCCTATCGCCGCTTATTTGACCATTCCTGGCTTCACTACTATCATCGCCAATTCATCAGGTTCTGTTATTTTTTGGACGTATTTGATGGGGCTTTTATGGGGAATTGGCGGATTAACTTACGGTTTGGGCGTTAGATATTTAGGCGTTTCCTTGGGCAGTTCCATTATTTTAGGCTTATGTTCGGTTTTTGGGTCATTAATTCCTTCGGTTTATTACAATTTTAATCCAACGGTAGGTAAAGACACTATCCACGATTTAATGACCAATACTTGGGGACAATTGGTCTTATTGGGCTTGGCGGTTTGTGTATTGGGCATCGTGATTTGCGGGAAAGCGGGCGGCATGAAAGACCAAGATTTGAAGGGACAAGTCCAAGAAAATGCAGAATTTAACTTGGCAACGGGCTTGATTGTATCGGTAATTTCGGGGGTTCTGAGTGCTTGTTTTAGCTTCGGCATTGAGGCGGGTTCGAGTATGGCGAAGATTGCCAATGATGTTTGGACAACTCAAAATGCTGGTCAGGGGGAGTTTTTATATAGAAATAATGTAGTTTATGTCGTGATTCTTTGGGGCGGACTGACTACCAACTTATTGTGGTGTATGTATCTCAATTTCAAAAACAAATCGTTCGGAGATTATACCAATGAAAGAACGCCATTATTCAAAAACTACCTGTTTTCAGCCATTGCGGGAACAACTTGGTTTCTGCAATTCTTCTTCTACGGTATGGGCGAAAGTCGATTGGGCAACGGAGCCAGTTCATGGATTCTGCACATGGCATTCATCATTTTGGTCGCCAATTCATGGGGCTTAGTTTTGCATGAATGGAAAGGCGTATCGAAGAAAACTATGACAACAATTGGGGCAGGAATTCTGACAATTATTTTGTCGGTTTTGATTGTAGGATATGGAAATTCATTGAAGTGATTGAGCGTAAAAAATATAGATTTTTAAGGTAAAAGGTCAAATTTGAGATGAATTTGACCTTTTATTTTAAAAAACAATATCTTTTACGAAATGATACTTGAATATTTTTCTTTGATTAAATACATTGCCAACGCATTAACCACCACCAATGCAGCACCAATACCAGGGGCTTTTGCGATGAAAAGTTCAAACAAAAGGATATTTACAATAATTGGAGCTAATAAAATCAATCCCAAAGCACGAGTTTTAGGAATGATAACCAATATTCCGAAAAACAATTCGCACATTTTAATAATGGTCATATAGCCCGAGCCACCAAACAGTTTCATGAAGATTTCAGGATCGCCCGTCATGGGTTGTTCTGGGGCAAATTTGAATAAATAGGTTACGCCGCCAAAGACGAATAAAGCACCTAATAAATACGCTGGAATTTGTTTTAAAATGTTCATATTTTTGGGATTAAATTAAAAACCTTTCACAATTGCCACACATTTCCTCACAATCTCCTCAATTTCCTTGAAATTTCCCGATTCTAAAACCGCTTTTGGAAATAATTGAGAACCCATCCCAACGGCAGTTACACCCGCCGAGAACCAGCCTTTTAGATTTTCTTCATTGGGTTCAACGCCCCCAGTAACCATTACTCTTGCCTGAGGCATTGGGGCTTTCAGGGCTTTGATAAATGCCGTTCCAAGCACATTGGCAGGGAAAATCTTGGTAATATCGGAACCTAATTGTTGAGCCTGAAAGAGTTCGGTTATCGTCATTACGCCTGGCATCCACGCCATACTGTGTCGTTTACAAACTTCCCCAACGGCAGGATTCAAACATGGCTGCACAATAAAATCAGTATCTAAACTGACGAAATATTCAGCCTCCTCAGCCGTAAAAACCGTTCCGATTCCAATAGCCATATCTGGCATTTCTTGGCGAATATATCTTACCAATTCCGCAAAAACAAGGGCTGCACCCTCGCCACGATTGGTATATTCAAAAACCTTGATTCCACCATCGTAACAGGCTTTTACTACCAATTTACACACCGCTAAATCATGGTGATTGAACAAGGGCATAATGGGTACTTCGCTCAATTTAGCGTATAATTCTTCTTTTGAAAATTTCATTTTGTTTGGCTTTGGGCTGTCGGCTTTCAGCAATCGGCTGTTGGCTTTCAAAATAAACAATCAGTTATTTTAATTAACAAAGAAAATAATTACGAAAAACTCCTCAAAAATTCGTTAAACTTGCAGAAATCTGACCGCTGAAAACTGATAGCCTTTCTATAAAAACGCCTTAATTCTATCAGCCGTAACTTTCAATTCTTCTTGCGAAGGCTTCATTTTTTCTCTCGTAAAATTAATATCATTCATCGAATTCAACGGAATTAGATGTACGTGGGCGTGCGGAACTTCCAAACCAATTACCGACACGCCCACTTTTTTACACGGACACGCTTGGGCAATGGCAGGGGCGATTTTCTTCGCAAACAGTATCAATCCCGACAGCAAGTCATCCTCCAAATCAAAGATATAATCAATATCTTTTTTGGGGATAACCAAAGTGTGTCCATCAACCAATGGCGTAATATCTAAGAAAGCCAGAAAATTTTCATCTTCGGCAATTTTATGGCAAGGAATTTCGCCATGAACGATTTTTGTGAATATTGTCATCTTTTTAGGAGTTAAAAGTAAATAGTTAAAAAGGTAAAGGGGCAAAGAGTGGCGACTCTAAGAATTTTTAGAAGAACCATAAATTGTCATTGACCTTTTACCGTTTGATCCTTGACCCTACACCTCTTGACCTTTTACCTAAACCATTCTGAATACATTACATAATTATTAGCAGTTCGCATGAAAACTTCTGATGCTTCGAGCGATACCATTTTTAATAATTTTGCGGGATTTCCTGCGTATATTGAGCCTGCGGGAACACGAGTATTTTGCGTAATAATTGCCCCAGCAGCAATGATTGAGCCTGTTTCTATTACCGCACCGTCCATAATAATTGCTCCCATACCAATCAAAACTTTATCTTCAATCACGCAGCCATGCACGATGGCATTATGAGCAATTGATACATAATTTCCAATAATAGTTTTGGTTTTTTGGTAAGTACAATGAATAACTGCCCCGTCCTGAATATTGGAATTATTGCCAATAATAATGGAATTGACATCTCCACGCACAACGGCATTAAACCAAACGGTACAATTTTCCCCCATCGTAACATCACCAACAACGGTAGCATTTTCGGCAAGCCAACAATTGTCTCCAAAAGTGGGCGAAATTCTCTTTACGGATTTTATTAAGGGCATTTTTTTTGAGCTATGAATTATGAGATGTTTGACGAAGATAAGACTTTCTCATTTACGTTTGTTCACAAAGATACGCATTGAGTCAATTTGGGTAATAAAAAAGGTTATCTGAAATCAATCAAATAACCTTTTTATGTAATTTAATACAGGCTTTATTCTGTAAATAGACCGTCTAATTTAACTCTTTCTGAGATACCTATCATTTCCCATGTGAAAACTTAATGCTCTATAAAAAATTCTTTTGTAGAACACTCCGAAAAGGTAGGTAAAATAGGAGTTGCCTATCCCAACGACTTGGCATATCCCAAACTTAAATACTTGCAGGATGGGCTTTGCGAGCATGAATTTGAAGGAAATGGAGGAAGCGGTGGGGATTTTGAGGGGGTGTATCTAAACCTCACTCCCCTTTCACATCAAACCGTCCATCTTTCAACATAAACACCTCCACAGGATTATCTTTATTCTGAAAAGTTACTTTGAATATCCCCGAATAAATCTTTTGGATAGGGTCAAAAGTAGTGATGACAACCTCATTTTCAGCATTTTGAGCAATGGGATATTCTCCACATTTTTCACCCACACAACGTTGATATACCGAGGCATAAGGCGTAAATTCGATGGCATTTTTGGGGAAATAAGTCATGAATTTATACGTGCCAATTCCCGTAACTTTATCCACCATCAAACTAATGGATTCACGAGTTTCTTGATTAGTAACGGTCAATCTCAACGTTTCATTTTGATAACGTCCCCACACCACAGCAACGGGTTTGTAATTAGGATTTGATTTATACCGTTGAAAAGGAGTCCAAATACTTTCATTAATTTTTACGCCAAACGTCTGTTTGCCAATTTGCGAAGCCTCTGGCAGTTCTGTCGGCTGTACATAATCTGCTACTTCACAGCTACTCAGGGCTATGAAAGTTAGAAATATGGCTATTGGTTTTTTGAGAATCATTAAGTTTTTAAAATCAGACTCTAAAATTAGAACTATTCTTGAATAAAGTGCACGATTTCTTGAAATTCTTATTTTACGGCAGGTTACGGTGAACGGCACACGGTAAAGGGTGAACGGTTTTCGCTTAAAATTTGGAGGCGAGCCGTTTACCCTTCACCGTTCACCCTTGACCGTAATTTACCTTTTTCCCAAAGAAATCACTTCATTAAAAATCCCTCTTTTAGCTTGCCATTCCTGTACCGCTTTACCCGTTCCCGCTGCCCAAGGGCGGATTTCATGGTCTTTTTTTCGTTGAAAATCAATTAGCTCTTCGCTGAGTTTTATCTCGCCCGTTGCCCGTATGTGATAGGCAATGATAAGTTGATTCATACGGTGAAATTCGTATAACCCTACAAATTCAACTATCTCACCATCAAGGTTCAATTCTTCTTTTACTTCACGCAAAACACCTTCTTCGGGGGTTTCTCCCGCTTCCAAAAACCCTGTAATGAGGGCAAACCAGCCTTCGGGCCAAGCGGCATTTCGGGCTAAAATAATGTCGCCTTCGTGTTCCACAATGGCAGCCACAACGGGCGTTGGATTATTCCAAAATACATAACCACATTCCTCACTTTGGTCGGTGCATTGCATACGGTCACGGTCGTCTCTGAATTTAATTTCGAGTGGCTTGCCACATTGTGGGCAGAATTTCATTTTTGGCATAAAATTTTTGGAGTATTGAGTACGTGAGTGTTGAGTATTGCTTATTAGTACACCTGCTACAAAGCTAATGAGCGAAATTTACGGAAGTTCTTGTTCAAAATAAATACTTCTGTGATAAATAAAAAAACAATTTCTTCGATAGTAAGTTTATTTTCTTTACATATACAAATTAGCAATCTTTTGAATCGTAACTGACCATTGCCAAAGAATTATGACGTAATTTTGCATTCTGAAAAACCACACACTTGAATGAGCAAAAGCGTATTATACTTTGAACTTTTAACCCCCGTTGATGACGAACGCCCTGTTTTTTTAGCAGGAAATTTTAATCAATGGTTGCCCGATAAAGAGGAACTTAGGCTCAATAGGGGGGAGGATGGGAAATATGTTTTGAAGTTTCCCGATACCATAAAATTGCCCGAAACCTTTGAGTATAAATATACCAAAGGAGGCTGGAATCAAGTAGAATTGGACGAATTTGGTAATGCTACGCCAAATCGTATTGCCAAAAGCAAGGGTGGTATTTTCCACGATTTCGTTCCTCACTGGCGTTTAGACGGTCAAAATCTTCCCGAAAACTTAATGCCCGAAGTTCGTTTAATCTCGGCTGAATTTGAGATGCCTCAGTTAGATAGAAAACGGGCTGTTTATGTTCTTTTGCCTCACAATTACGAAAAATTCACCAAACGTTACCCCGTTATTTACCTTCAAGATGCTCAAAATCTGTTTGGCGAAGGCTCTGAATTTGGTAATTGGAGTATTGATAAAAAGTTGGCAGTATTGGCAGCACGGGGGCATGGCGATATAATTATAGTAGCAATTGCCCACGGAAAAGAACAGCGTTTTCAAGAATAT
This sequence comes from Cytophagales bacterium, assembly GCA_038230735.1. Classification (GTDB taxonomy): domain Bacteria; phylum Bacteroidota; class Bacteroidia; order Cytophagales; family Spirosomataceae; genus Arcicella. Next base: position 4,451 of record JBBRMR010000102.1, on the reverse strand, counting down.
TCACCGTATAGTAATGAAAGATTGGGAAAGGGTCAAGGAAGAAAATACGTGCAGTTTTTAGCAAAAACCTTGAAGCCATACATTGATAAAAATTTCAGAACCCTGCCAGACCGTGAATCTACGGGCATTGGCGGTAGTTCGTTGGGCGGATTGATTAGTATTTATGCAGGATTAATGTTTCCAGAATCATTTGGTCGCTTGATGGTGTTTTCACCTTCGCTTTGGATTTCGCCCAATATCTATTTTGATGCCATTGATTTTCTCTCGCATTTACCTACCCGTATCTATGTATATGCGGGCGGGAAGGAAAGCAAAGCGATGATTCCAAATGTGGAGAAACTTAAACAAACCTTTGAACGTCAAGGAGTTAAGAAAACAATTGTTAATCTTTCGCTTAATCCAGACGGCAAACATTCAGAAGACCAATGGGGCAAAGAGTTCCCGAAGGCAATTGAGTGGTTGTTTTATTGAACTAATAAATCATTGAAATACAATCAATTAGAATAAAAAATGTATGCCATTGCGGTTCAAATCTACCCTTTGAAGAATGTTGCCAACCCAACATAGAAGGCACAAATATCGTTGATTAGGAATTTGCAATTTTTGAGTATAATCATCTTAATTCTTTGTTTATTAAGTGATTAATACAAACAAAAGCAAACCTTTTCCATGCAATCTGAACCCATTTCACGCAGAAATATCCTCAAATCAAGTATCGCACTTGGTACAGGTCTTACTCTTCCTAACGCAACAATTGCCTCCCCAATTGCGAAATCAAATTTCACGTTTTGTCTCAATACCAGCACCATTATGAAGCAAAATATTGGCTTAATGGCGGAAATTGAATTGGCGGCAAAGGCGGGTTATAATGGCATTGAAGTTTGGATTCGTACTATCGAAGCATTCGTAAAAGCGGGAGGAAATCTAAAAGATGTCAAACAAAAAGCCAATGATTTAGGCATCGTCATTGAAGATGCTATTGGCTTTGCTCCCTGGATTGTAGATGACCCCAATGAGCATCAAAAAGCCCTTGAACAAACCAAGCGAGAAATGGATATGTTGGCTCAAATGGGCTGTAAACGTATCGCAGCACCTCCTTTTGGAGCAACGCAAGGTGCTGAAATTAATTTGCGACAAGCGGCAGCACGTTATCGGGCGGTTTGTAATTTAGGCGAATCAATGGGTGTTTTGCCCATGCTTGAACTTTGGGGATTTTCGGCAAACTTACATTTATTCGGCGAAACGCTTTTTGTTGCTGCCGAAAGTGGACATCCCAAAGCTCTCATATTAGCAGATGTTTATCACCTCCACAAAGGCGGTTCTGAATTGAATGCTCTGAGTTTTTTGAGTGGAAATCATCTACAAGTTTTCCACATGAATGATTATCCCGCAATTCCAAGTCGTGAAACGCTCAACGATAGTTTCAGAGTAATGCCTGGCGACGGCGTAGCCCCCATCAATAAAATTCTAAAAATGCTTCATGATAAAAATACTCCTATTGTACTTTCGCTTGAACTTTTTAATGAAAGTTATTGGAACAAAGACCCTTTGGAAGTAGCTAAAATTGGTTTGGAGAAAATGAAGATGTCGGTTGAAAAGGCTTTGAAGTAAGAGAATATCATAAAGCTTTCAAAAAGAGATATAAAATACCTATTTAGCTAATCATTATTAAAATTTTCGATTAAATTTGGTAAAAATGAAACGCTTAAAATTATGACAGAAACTATCCAAATTCCTAAAATTCTCATTTACGAAGAATTTGACGGACACCCAATCTATCGAAAGGGTTATAGAGACTTTATGTTAGGATTAAAAACAATCTAAGAAATCAGTATAGGAACAAGTACGTTACAATGGTTTATAACTATTTCACTAAATAAATATTTAACCAAATATTTACCCGATAATTACTTATGCGGTTCGAGAGAATTAGGTTTACATCTATCCCATAAAACAAACTTTTCGGCTGATATTGCCATCTATCGTGAAGGTCAGTTAAAGGTAGGTTTTCATTCTGTAAATTACGAACAAAAGCCCCAAAACATCATTATTGAAGTAGATATTAGGATTGACGAGTCTGATTATTTTCGGAATGAAGAAGAGTATTTTCATAAAAAAACGGAGAAATTACTGCAATGGGGCGTTGAAAAAGTGATTTGGGTATTTTCTTCTTCACGCAGAGTTCTGATTGCCGACAACCTTCAAAAATGGCAATTCAATAGTTGGGATATTCCATTTAATGTAATTGATGATATTGAAATGAATGTTTGGGAATTGATGTTGAAGAGTGGGTTTGAGGTGGACGGGCAGTAGGAAGATGACAGTATTTCTATTGCTTAGTAACATCCTCAACCAATCAATTTCTAAACAATAATTTACTGATATTCAAAAATTTGTATGATTATTATTATTGAATAAAAATACACAAACAAAACCAAGAAATGCAAGTTTTATGAAAGAGGTAAGTTTTTTTAGAAATCACGAAAATAATGATTCCTTTCACTATTTAGAACATTTTTTGGATAGCAATATACAATGCGGAAATATAAATACAGAGTTAATAAGGTATCTTGAAAAAGGTTTTCATTTTTGTGATTGGATGTGTATAATACAAGATGAGGATGGTACTGTTATTGGTCCAAATGTCTATTTAACCGATGGTGAATGGGTTTGGCCTGAATACTTTATCTACTACTTAAAAAAGTATGTTCATTCTATGATTGTTGACCCTTCTTTTATTAAATATTTGAATAACTCGAATTTTGTTTATCCACAAATAAATGAAGTAAGACTTAGAGAAGAGTATATTCAATATGTCAATCCAGTAAAAGTTTCTGTTAGAAAAAAGGAGAAACAGATATTTAGGATTAAAAAGTAAATTGAAGTATCTTATTTAGGTATTAAGACACTCATAATTAACGTAAACACTAAAAACTATTTACCAACCTCCACAAACCTTTTCCCCAATAAATCAGTTAATTTTACAGATACTTTTCGCCACGAATGGCTTTTGATTTTTAGGAGTCAAGTCATTCGTGGCTATTTCTGTTTAGTTATTTTGAGAAATGAAAATGAGAAATTGACAAAAATCTCATCATCCATAATTCAAAACTCATCATTATTCCAAGACTAATGCTCGTTAAAGATTTCCTTACACTCTACCGTGAAGATGGCTTCGTGAAAACGATTGCCGAACAGATAAAACTCCCGAATGAATATCCGAGTGTGCAAATAAAAGGCATTTTGGGCAGTTTAGATGCTGTTATTGCTTCGGCGGTTCACCTTTTGAATCCTACTCAAACTCACCTTTTTGTACTTTCAGACCGTGAAGAAGCGGCTTATTTCATCAATGATTTACAGAATTTAATTGGCGAAAATAACGTACTTGCCTTCCCGATGTCGTACAAACGACCTTACCAATTTGAAGAAGTCGATAACGCCAACGTACTCATGCGGGCGGAGGTTTTGAACAAACTCAATCACGCTCCCGAAGGTTTACTGTTGGTCTCATATCCCGAAGCTCTTTCTGAAAAAGTTATCAATCGACGGTCGTTATTGAAGAATACTTTTACCATTACGGTTAATGAAAAATTGGATACCAATTTCTTGGGCGAAGTCTTGGCGAGTTATGATTTTGAGAAAACCGATTTCGTGTATGAGGCTGGGCAATATTCCATTCGTGGAGGTATTATGGACGTATTCAGCTACGCCAATGACTTGCCTTATCGAATAGATTTGTTCGGTGATGAGGTGGAAAGTATCCGAACTTTCGACCCTGAATCCCAACTGTCGGTGGAGTCAGTTTCCAGAATCAATATCATTCCTGACGTTCAAAATAAGCTCATTCAAGAAACCCGTGAGCCTTTCCTAAGTTTCTTTCCAAAAGATGCCAGAATATGGTTTAAAGACGTAGAATTGACCTTAGAAATCGTTGAAAAGTGTTTTGAAAAGGTAACAGGCAATTTTGCAGAAATGATTGCGAAGAGTGGCGGAATTCAAGTTATTTCAGACCCAAATCAATTGTTTGAAACTCGTAAAGGTTTTTTGAAGTTAGTGAAAGAATTTGGAACGGTAGAATTTGGAAGAAGATTTCATTTCAAATCAGAAAAAATACTTCTTTCCGCCAAACTCCAACCCACTTTCAACAAAGATTTCAAACGCCTTGCGGATAATCTGCGTGAAAATCAGGGCTTGCATTATACCAATATCATCACCTCAGATTCGCCTAAACAGTTGGAACGTTTGGCTACTATTTTTGATGAAATTGATAGAAATGTGCGTTTTCAAGCTCTCAACGTATCTTTGAGAGAAGGTTTCATTGATGAACAAATGAAATTGGTTTGCTATACCGACCACCAAATCTTCGACCGTTTTCATCGTTTCAGAGAAAAAAATAAATATTCTAAGTCCAAAGCCCTGACTTTGAAAGAAATACGAAATCTCCAAATTGG
>JBBRMR010000101.1:0-15111 GCA_038230735.1 Cytophagales bacterium | reverse complement strand
TCGGAAAGAAAACCATTTGACGGAGAAAGAAAACCTTATTCATCAGATAATAGAGGAGAAAGAAAGCCATTTGACGGTGAAAGAAAACCTTACGGAGAACGTTCAGAAAGAAAGCCTTTTGATGGAGAAAGAAAACCTTATTCATCAGATAATAGAGGAGAAAGAAAGCCATTTGACGGAGAAAGAAAACCTTACGGAGAGCGTTCAGAGAGAAAGCCATTTGACGGAGAAAGAAAACCTTACGGTGAGCGTTCGGAAAGAAAACCGTTTGATGGAGAAAGAAAACCTTACGGCGAGCGGTCGGAAAGAAAGCCATTTGACGGAGAAAGAAAACCTTATTCATCAGATAATAGAGGAGAGAGAAAGCCATTTGACGGAGAAAGAAAACCTTACGGTGAGCGTTCGGAAAGAAAACCATTTGACGGAGAAAGAAAACCTTATTCATCAGATAATAGAGGAGAGAGAAAGCCATTTGACGGAGAAAGAAAACCTTATTCATCAGATAATAGAGGAGAGAGAAGAGATTTTAATTCGGTAGAAAGAAAGCCTTTTGATGGAGAAAGAAAACCTTACGGTGAGCGTTCGGAAAGAAAACCGTTTGACGGAGAAAGAAAACCTTACGGCGAGCGTTCGGAAAGAAAGCCATTTGACGGAGAGCGTAAACCTTACGGCGAAAAAAAAACTTTCGGCGATAAGCCCGAAGGCAGATACGATAAAAAAGAAAAGAGTGTTGGCTCGGCAAAGGCAAATTTTGGGGGAGATAATCTTTTCAAAGCCCACCGTCCAGTAGAACAATCAGAGAAATGGACTCCAAGTTATAAATTAGACCAATACAAAGAATCTGCCCCTAAGAGCGTACAACGCAAAATGGTGGCTTCTGAAAAGAAAAATGCGGAGGTTCGTTTGAATAGATATATCGCCAATGCAGGAATTTGTTCACGTAGGGAGGCGGATGATATTATCAAAACGGGTGAAATCAGAGTGAATGGAACGGTGGTTACAGAAATGGGCTACCAAGTTCAGCCTGGCGACATTGTGAAATACGGTAATAAAAAGTTGAATCGGGAGAAGATGGTCTATGTTTTGGTAAACAAACCAAAAGATTTCATCACCACCACCGAAGACCCCGAAGAACGCAAAACAGTGATGGATTTAGTAAAAAATGCTTGCGAAGAGAGGATTTATCCCGTAGGACGTTTGGACAGAAACACGACTGGTCTGTTACTTTTGACGAATGACGGAGAATTGGCGGATAAATTAACCCATCCTTCCAACGAAATCGAAAAACTTTATCAAGTAGAAATTGATAAGCCTTTGACTCAAGAACACCTTGATTTGATTTTAAAAGGTGTAACCCTTGAAGATGGTGAAATTAAAGCGGATGAATTGGCAATCGTTACGCCAGACGGTATGGTGGTTGGTATCAAAATTCATTCAGGACGTAACCGTATTGTGCGACGTGTTTTTGAATCATTGGGTTATGAAGTCCTCAAACTTGACCGTACAACCTTTGCGGGTTTGACCAAAAAGGATTTGCCAAGAGGTTCATGGCGTTTTTTGAACGAAAAAGAAGTAGTGAAATTGAAGTTTTTTAAATAAGATTAACAAGACAAAAAGCCCCGACTCATCGGGGCTTTTTGTCTTGTTTAAGGAAGGCTTCGCTTTGAGCGAAGCCTTCCTTATTATAAATACCTAATTACGCTCAACATGACAGATTATTACAAAATTTCCCTAAATCTTTTAATCAAAATCCTAAAAGATTCGGGTTATGACAATTGGATAAATTGGCTTACAGAAGACATTCGTTTGTGGGAAATGGAACGAACAACCGAGCATCATTTGCAGGCTTACGGAGGTATGGGGTCATTTAATGACGTAGTGATTGGTAATAATGATACGATGGGTTTGTGGAAAGGGAGCGTATTTGGGAGCATCCAAACGCTGGCGTATAGTTTAGCAAAAGGTGATAATGCTCCTCTGAACAAAGATTTTTATCAATATCAATCCAATGAAATTAGTGGTTGGCAATGCCGAGTTTGTGGTCATGCCATCATCAATGCCCGTAATGTTGAAATTTATATAGCGTCTTATTTTATCCCAAAATTCTTTGCTAAATATCTCAAAGAAGACCATCTTCCCGAAATATTGGATGTTGAAAAGATGGTGCTTTCAGAGGAGGTTACGCAAAAAAGACAAGCCATAGAATCCCTGATAAAAAATACAGGAATAACATTCTCCGAAACAAACGATTGGTTATGGACTTGTCCAAAATGTGGTAGTGGCGAAGTTTGTTCATACCGTTGGTTAATAAATAATGATGCTTCAATTTTAACCGAGGCTGATGATAATTTGGAGATTAAGAAATTGAATTAAAGGTATTAAATTTGCTTTTGATAGTCAATCTATTGTAATATTGTTTGATTAAATCTTTAACCCCTAAATAATTGTAATATATCGTGATTGTTTATTAGTTAATAGTTATTTGTTACTATCAACTCAATAATCATTAACCATTTTACAGTTCGATTCCTCTTTTATGGAACACAACAAAAGCATGGACAAAGCCACCGCAGCGGGTCTGCTGGTAGCAATGGGAATTATTTATGGCGATATTGGTACTTCGCCTTTATACGTGATGCAATCCATCATTGAGAAAGATGCCATTGATGAACGTACTGTTCTGGGAGCTTTGTCTTGCATCTTTTGGACATTGACCCTTCAAACTACAATCAAATACGTTATCCTGATTCTTCGGGCTGATAACCGTGGTGAAGGTGGTATTTTGGCACTCTTTGCACTCGTGCGGAGACACGCCAAATGGCTAACCGTTCCCGCCATTATTGGAGCCGCCACTTTGCTTGCCGATGGCGTTATTACACCACCCATTTCAGTAGCGGGTGCCGTAGAAGGGCTTCTCATGATTTATCCAGACCTCAAAACTGTTCCAATCGTAATTGCCATTATCACGGGTTTATTTATGTTTCAAATCTTTGGAACAAAAATTATTGGTCGTGCTTTTGGTCCCGTTATGCTCATTTGGTTCGGAATGTTGGCTTTCTTCGGTACTTATTGGATTGCCCAAGACTGGACTATTTTTAGAGCATTATCTCCTTATTACGGATACCAAATGCTGACTAATCCGCACGGTGGAACAAGCGGTTTCTGGACATTGGGAGCAGTTTTTTTGTGTACAACGGGGGCAGAAGCCCTTTATTCAGATTTAGGACATTGCGGTCGTGGAAATATTAGAGTAAGCTGGATTTTCGTAAAAACAGCATTGTTGCTGCAATATTTTGGACAAGGAGCTTGGCTATTGGCTCATAATGGAGAACTGTTAAATGGTAGAAAACCATTCTTTCAACTCATGCCAGAATGGTTCTTGATTTATGGGATTGTTATTGCCACGGCTGCCGCAGTTATTGCCAGTCAGGCTTTGATTTCAGGTTCGTTTACCTTAGTTTCAGAGGCAATTCGTCTGAACTTTTGGCCCAAAGTACGCTTGCATTACCCTTCTGACCAAAAAGGACAATTATACGTTCCGAGTATGAACATCTTTTTATGGATGGGCTGTATAGGAATTGTATTATGGTTTAAAAAATCGGATGATATGGGAGCGGCTTACGGTTTAGCCATCACGATGACGATGTTAATGACTACCACGCTGATGGCTTATTATCTCCACATCAAAAAGTTTGATATGTGGTGGATAGTGGGATTTATTCTTTTGTACGGAAGTATAGAAGGGGCTTTTTTAGTGGCAAACCTTAGCAAATTTGTTCATGGCGGATATGTTTCCTTGATAATGGCATTTCTGATTATGGGCTTGATGGTGGTTTGGTACAGAGCCAATATCATCAAAATGCGTCTGACAGAATATGTGAAAATGGTGGATTATGTTGAGCCTTTGAAGGAATTGAGCCAAGATATGAGTATTCCGAAATATGCAACGCACTTAGTTTTTATGTCGAATGCTGCCCGTGCGAGCGATATTGAAAATAAAATTATTTATTCCATCTTCCAAAAACGACCAAAGCGGGCAGATATTTATTGGTTTGTCCACGTGGACACCTTGGACGATCCCTATACGATGGAATACAAAGTGAACGTTATCGAACCCGATGATATAATTAAGGTTAATTTCAAATTGGGCTTCAAGGTTGAACAGAAAATTAATCTCTATTTCAGAAAAGTGGTGGAGGATATGGTGAAAAAAGGCGAAGTGGATATTACGTCAAGATACGAATCTTTGAACAAACAGAATGTGATTGGTGACTTCCGTTTTGTAGTATTGGAAAGATTTCTCTCGTTTGAAAATCAACTCTCGCTGGTAGAAGGAATGATTATGAAAGCCTATTTCTTCATCAAAGATTTCACACCATCAGAAGACAAATGGTTCGGTTTAGATACCTCAGCCGTGAAAATTGAGAAAGTACCTTTGATTATTCGCCCTGTGGAGAATGTGAAATTGAAGCGGATAGAATAGGTGGTTAGTTATGAAATATGAGTTATGAATTATGAGGATTGAGCATTTTGTACTCATAACTCATAACTCAATCTTCATAACTAAACTATCCTCTCATCTTATCAATCTGCCGAGGCACAACATCAATTGCCTTTTCAACGACCTTTGGAGCAAGTGGTTTTACCAAAGGATATAAATAAGTATGAGCCGTTTCCTTTTCGGGAAATTTAATACCGATAGAAGTAATCAACCACAGGAAAATACTAATTCCAAACGCCCACGTGAATGCCCCCACGATTGCCCCTGCCAGTGAGTCAAAACTCCCAAAAACGGTATAACGAATGGATTTACGCAAAACCCAACCCAATTTATTTATCAAGAAGACAATCGGAAAAAACACCGCCCCAAAACCAATGTAGGGCATTATTTTTTCAGTGAGGCGGTTACTCACATAAGGCGAAATCCAGTTGGAAGCATAGCCCAACACTCGAAACCCAATCAGTACCGAAATCACGAAGGCGGCAATCGAAATCACCTCCACGATGATACCCCGTTGATAACCTATATATGCCCCCCAAAGCGTTGGGAGAAGGATTAATATGTCTATTAACTTCATATAATAACAAGTTATGAATTATAAGTTATGAACTATTGAGTCCATATTTTACTCATCTCTCATCACTTATAACTCATCACTAAAATTAAGCTAAAATCGCCTTCACCATCGCAGAAACCACTTTTCCATCCGCCAAGCCAGCTAATTCTTTAGTGGCAACGCCCATCATTTTACCCATATCCGAAGGTGCAGATGCACCGACACGAATTTTGATTTCTTCTAATTTTGCTTTGATTTCATCTTCTGTTAATTGTTTTGGTAAAAATTCTTCTACAATCGTCAATTCTATTTGCTCTTTCTCGGCTAAATCTTCACGACCTTGCGTTCTGAAAATATCCAAAGAATCACGGCGTTGTTTGGCAGCTTTGGTCAAAAGCTTCATTTCAGCATCGGCAGAAAGGTCACCTACGGTATGAGTTCCAGAAGTTTCTTCCAACAAAATCAAGGCTTTGATGGCACGGAGTGTACGCAAACGGTCTTGGTCTCTGGCACGCATGGCATCTTTAATGCCGTTTTCGATATTGGTTTTTAATGACATAATTTTATTTGAATATATGAAAATGTATCTTTGAACATTAAAAGAACAATATCAATCTGATGTATGTTCTTTTCACAAAGGTAATAAATATCAGTTATCAGTAAACAGTTATCAGTTATTAGTAAACAGTCATCAGTCGTGTACAATTATACAATAAGCAAGGAACAATTTTTCTAAATAAACCTTCTAATAATTGATAATTTTTCGTCACACACTGGATAACTATTTACTGATAACTGATTACTGATTACTGATTGCTGTTTTAACTGAACAGATGACAAAACTTAGTGTAAACATTAACAAAATAGCCACCCTTCGTAATTCGAGAGGTGGCGATAATCCAAATGTAGTAAAAGTAGCCCTCGACTGCGAGCGTTTTGGAGCAGAGGGAATTACCGTGCATCCACGCCCCGACGAACGCCATATTCGTTACCGTGATGTGTTCGATTTGAAGGAAGTCATTACGACAGAATTCAATATTGAAGGCAATCCTACCGAAGCAAAATTTGTGGAATTAGTCCTTGCCAATCGCCCAACACAAGTAACGCTGGTGCCTGATATATTAGGAGCATTAACCTCTAATGCGGGTTGGGACACCCTCAAATACAAGGATTTATTAACCGATTTAATCGCTCAATTCAAAGCATCAGGAATCCGCACGTCCATCTTCGTGGATGCCGACCCACGCATGGTAGAAGGAGCAAAAGCCGTTGGCTCAGACCGTATTGAGCTTTACACCGAACCTTATGCCGAGAACTATTTCAAGAACCGAGAAACCGCCATTAAAGAGTTTATAGTAGCGGCTCAAAAAGCCACTGAATTAGGTTTAGGCATTAATGCAGGACATGATTTGAGCCTTGATAACCTTCGATATTTCCAACAAAATATCCCAAATCTTTTAGAAGTTTCCATTGGTCATGCTCTTATGTGCGATGCTCTTTATTTGGGTTTGGAGAATGCGGTGCAGTTGTATTTGAGAGAGACGAAGGCGTAAAATATATTAAAAAAATAGGGTGAGATTTTTTGTAGAGAAAAGGCATTGCCTTATCTAAATTAACGTCAAAAAATTGGACAAAGATTAGACAAGGCTCTGCCGAGCGTCGGTCGCCTTGTCTCTACAAATATCAATAACATAACTCAATGATAATCAAATACTTAGAACAAACTATTTTCCTTTTCCTGAAACGAATCTTCCAATATAAAGCCGTAAGAATTATCTCTTACGGCTTATTGCTTTTCATCATTTTAGACCTCATTTTTCCGTTCAGAGTTCAGCCCAATTACTCTACGCTGATTATGGATTCGGATGGAAAAATTCTTCATGCTTTTTTGAATAATCAGGATAAGTGGCGGATGAAAACGGAACTTTCTGAAATTACGCCAACGCTCGAAAAAGCGATTGTTTATAAAGAAGACCGTTGGTTTCGCTGGCATTTTGGGGTAAATCCTTTTGCTATCATGCGGGCTGGGTTTCGTAATGTATTCACGGGCAGGCGTACTTCGGGGGCGAGTACCATTACGATGCAAGTAGTAAGATTATTGAACCCTCAATCTCGAACGTATTTTCATAAATCCCTCGAAATCTTCCGAGCCATTCAGTTAGAAATACATTATTCCAAAGACGAAATCCTCCAATTTTATCTCAATCTTGTGCCTTATGGCTCCAATATCGAGGGTATAAAATCGGCTTCGGTTTTGTATTTTCAGAAGTCGCCCGATGTGTTGAGTTTGGCGGAAGTGATGGCTTTGGCAATTATTCCAAACCGCCCATCAAGTTTGCGTTTGGGCGTAAATAATGACTATATTTTGAAGGAAAGAAACCGTTGGCTCAATGAATTTAAAGAATTGCAAGTATTTCATAATCAGGATATTGATGATGCTTTGTCCGAACCGCTAAACGTTCAAAGACACGAAGCTCCCAAACTCGCTCCACACCTTTCAATACGACTAAAACAGGAAAATCCTACTGACGCAAATATCCACTCTTCCTTAATCAGAAACAAGCAATTGACGATTGAGAAAATTGTACAAAACTACGTTACTCGGCTGTATGCGATGAATATTCATAATGCCGCTGTGATGGTGATTAATAACAAAACGCATCAAGTGGAATCATATATTGGTTCGGCAGATTTCAACAATCCTGTTGATGGCGGACAAGTGGATGGCGTGCGGGCAATTCGCTCGCCAGGGAGTACGCTCAAACCACTTTTATACGCCACGGCTTTCGACTTGGGCATCATTACGCCCAAAACTGTAATCAATGACGTACCAACCAATTTTGGCGGTTTTGAACCCGAAAATTTTGATAAATTATTTCATGGAAAAGTAGCGATTGAATTCGCTTTGGCAAATTCGCTGAACATTCCAGCGGTGAAAATTTTGAAAGAAATCACTACGCCCGTGTTGGTAGAAAAACTCAAAAAAGCTGATTTTCAAGCCGTTAAAAAGAACGCTCCAAAATTGGGTTTATCTTTGGTTTTGGGTGGCTGTGGCGTTACGTTGGAAGAATTAACCAATTTATTTTCAAGTTTTAGTAATGAGGGACAATTTCAAAAATCAGGGTGCTTAATTACTGATGATAACTCACAACTCACAACTCGCAACTCACAACTAATAAGCCCCGAATCCACCTACCTAATCACCCAAATCCTCTCCCAAATCACCCGACCCGATTTGCCTAATAATTATGATTACACCTACCGAATGCCTAAGATTGCTTGGAAAACGGGTACGTCATTCGGCAAAAAAGATGCTTGGAGTATTGGCTATAATGCTAACTATACGGTGGGCGTTTGGATAGGAAATTTCTCGGGCGAAGGCGTACCCGAATTGTCAGGAGCGAATATTGCCACGCCCCTCCTATTCGATATTTTTAACACCATCGAATATAATTCTTCGGCAAAATGGTTCAAGTCGCCCGAAGAAATTGCCCTGAGAAAAGTATGTGCCGAAAGTGGCGATGTACCGAGTGAATTTTGCACGAATCAAATCACGGATTATTACATTCCGAGTGTCTCTAAAATGACCCTTTGCACGCATCTTCGTAACGTGTATGTACGCTCAGATGCTCAGATTAGCTATTGTTCGCACTGTTTGCCTGATAGTGGAGCGGTTAGAAAATTATATCCAAACCACGCCCCCGAACTGGTCAGTTGGTACGAAACTAAGCATATTCTCTACGAAAAAATACCACCCCATAACCCACAATGCGAGCGAGTTTTTCAAGAAAATGCTCCCCAAATCGTCTATCCTGTGGATGGTTCAGAATATATTTTGGATAAAAAAGATACGCAGAAAATGATGTTGAATTGCCAAGTCAGCAACGATGTGAAGGTAATTTATTGGTACATTAATGATAAATTATTACAAAAATCAGAACCCAATACGAAGGTCTTTTTCACACCCGAAGCGGGTAAATTAAAAATCTCATGCAGTGATGACAAAGGGAGGAATACGGATATTTTTGTGGAGGTGAAAAAGGATTGAGGTGGAATGTATCAAGTATTAAGTATTAGGTATTAAGAAAATTCGCTTTACAAAACTTAATACCTGATACTTAATACTTAGGACATTATTTACAAATTCCCCTTCCGCATTTCCTTCACGGCATAATCAGCCGCACGAGCGGTGAGAGCCATATAAGTCAATGATGGATTTTGAGTTGAGGTAGAGGTCATCGAAGCACCATCGGTTACAAATACATTTTTGCATTGATGCAAGGCGTTCCATTTGTTCAATATCGAAGTTTTGGGGTCTTTGCCCATTCTGGCACCACCCATTTCGTGAATATCCAAACCTGGCGTTCGGTGTTGGTCGTTGGTACGGATATTTTTGAAACCTGCCTTGGTGTACATTTCAGTCAATTGCTCAAAGAAATCTTTCACCATTTTGCGGTCATTATCGTCATAGTCCACAGATATTTTCAACTGCGGAATTCCCCAAGGGTCAAGTAAGGTTTTATCCAACGTTACATAATTACTCTCCTTCGGAATGGTTTCGCCCATCATGTGCGAGCCTACACTCCAAATATTATTTAACTGAGGATTTAATAGTCCTTTTTTCAAATCTTCACCCAAGCCACTTCTATCGTCATGTGAATACCTACCCGCCGAAAACCCCGAAGCATAACCCCGCAAGAAGTCAGTTTCTTGCTTCAAGAAATTACGAAAACGTGGAATATAGGCAGAATTTGGAATACGACCTTGGGTTTTACTATCCAAAAATCCTTCGAATTCAGCGTTAATATTGGCAGTATAATTATGGAAAGCTACATATTTTCCTAACACGCCACTATCATTACCCAAACCATTGGGAAAACGATTGGAAGTGGAATTCAACAAAATCAAATTAGAGTTTAACGCAGCAGCATTTACGAAAATAATACGAGCATAATACTCCGTCATTTCTTTGGTGTTGGAATCAATCACTCGCACACCCGTAGCCTTGCCTTTTTTCTCATCATAAATAATAGAATGAACTACCGAATGGGGGCGTAGAGTCATTTTACCCGTTTTTTCAGCCCAAGGCAACGTAGAAGAATTACTACTAAAATAACCACCATAAGGACATCCACGCTCACATATAGTACGATTTTGACATTGTACACGCCCTTGGTCATAATGAATTTTGTTGGGAACGGTCAAATGAGCAGCACGTCCCATGATGATATGGCGGTCGGTATAATGTTTGGCTACTTCCTGTTTGAAATGTTTCTCTACGCAATTCATCTCGTGGGGGGGCAAAAACTCGCCATCTGGCAAACTTGCCAAGCCATCCTTATTACCTGCGATACCCGCAAACTTTTCTACATAACTATACCAAGGGGCTAATTCAGCGTAATTAATGGGCCATTCCACTGCAAAACCATCACGTGCAGGTCCATCAAAATCATGTTGCGACCAACGCTGTGTTTGTCTCGCCCACATCAAAGATTTTCCACCCGTTTGGTAGCCCCGAATCCAGTCAAAAGGCTTTTCCTGAACGTAAGGATGTTCGGCATCTTTTACAAAAAAATGCTGTGAACCTTCATAAAAAGCATAACATTTACTCACGATGGGATTGGCATCTTTTACCTCCTTGGTCAATTGCCCACGATGTTCAAATTCCCACGGTTGGGTCATGGTAGTTGGGTAATCGGTAACGTGTTTTACTTCACGTCCACGCTCTAATACGAGGGTGCGTAAACCTTTGCCAGTCAGCTCCTTAGCTGCCCAGCCACCACTAATCCCCGAGCCAATAACAATGGCATCAAAGGTTTGATTTTTTATTGAATCTATATTTAACATTTTATTTTCGATTTTCGATGTTTGTTTTTCGATGTTCGGAGTTCGACTTTCGCAATTCGTTATTTTCGAACCTCGAAAACCGAGCATCGAAAATCGAATTACGAACAACGAATCTAAGCCGGTACGCATCCATGATATTTCCCTGGCAAAAACTGATATTTTCTCAGATTTGTCATCACATATTCTGAATTGAGATAGCCTTGAATCGTAATATTTTTTACTAATCTGACAAAATCTTTATCGTTGCTATTACTCGAATTCATCATCGAATTTAATACCACTAATCTTTGTTTAGAATCACTTTCCAGGAATGATTTTGAAAAATCTTTTTTGGCTATTTCATCCACTGAAATAAGTCCTTTTGCAAAGACTTCCTGAGCTTTTTTGTCGTAACAATCCGCTATCATTTTCATGGCAAACTTATGAATTTCCAAGTCCTTAGCCCCAAGCGTATCCGTTTTGGGAATAATCGTTTCTACGACTTCTGCCAAAAGAGTTTCTTGAGAAAATGAATGATTGAAATCTTGGCTTTGGAGGGTTTTCGTACTCCAAGCATTTGCCCAAGTTGGTAGTATAATGGCACTACCAATACTTAAAGCCACGGTTTTTAAAGCGGTACGTCTTTGCATTTTGAAAGAATAATGATGTAAGATAGAAAGGTATTTTTTTGTGAATATACTCTTGTAACCTAAGTTCAAGGTGTTTGTTTTACTATTACTTTCTCAATCGTAGGATAGATAATTAATTTAGAAAAATCTTCTTTCCAAAAATCTAAATCTAACAACTGATTTTTATTGTTTTTAGTAAGCGTAATTACAACGATAATGCCATCGGTATCTGTATATTCTACCTGAATCAAATCGCCATCATAATCATCTGGATTATTGTCAATGCCCAAGCTGATACTGCCCATTTTACCGCCTTCATATTCAAAAACGTCTTGGCTAATGGGATAGTCTTGGGTACTGAAACCTAACTTTCCGAGCATGAATTCTATCAATGCTCGTTCATTTTCACGTATTTTTCTGGTTTGATTCATGATGTTTGAAAAAGATAGCACGCTGATGATAATTCTAATTTAAAGCAAAAGAGGCAATCTCCGTTGGAAATCGCCTCTTTTGTTGTGTGTATCTCGTTGTTAATGTTTGAATTAGAATCTGAAGTGAGAGAACGCTTTGTTAGCTTCTGCCATACGGTGCGTATCATCTTTCTTCTTCACTGCGGCACCTTCTCCTTTGGCAGCCGCCATGATTTCATTTGCCAGACGGTCAATCATCGTCTTATCGCCACGCTTACGAGCGTACAATATTAACCATTTCATCCCTACTGACAATTTACGGTCTGCACGAACTTCCGTTGGCACTTGGAACGTTGCTCCACCCACACGACGAGATTTAACCTCCACCGCTGGCATTACATTGTTCAAGGCTTTTTTGAAAAGTTCTAAACCGTTTTTCTCTTTGGTTCTATCTTCAACTTTCTCTAATGCACCGTAAAAAATCGTGAATGCCGTTGATTTTTTTCCGTCGTACATCAAGTTATTAACAAACTTGGTTACCATGACATCCTTAAATTTTGGGTCAGGTAATACGTATCTCTTTTTTGGTTTTGACTTTCTCATTGGAATTGTTAAGATTTAAGTTTAGCCCGTCTTCTGCCCTTAACGAAGCATACTGGACTGTTTTTTTGTTAATTATGAGTGATGAGTTATGAATTATTTTAATCATTTATAATTCATAATTTATAATTCATAATTACTTTTTCTTACCGCCTTTGCCTTTTACTTCTACTACTTGACCTGGCTTAGGACGCTTCGATCCGTATTTAGAACGACGCTGACGACGACCCGCTACGCCAGAGGTATCTAACGCACCACGGATGATGTGATAACGTACACCTGGTAAATCTTTTACACGACCACCACGAATCAAGACGATTGAGTGTTCTTGCAAATTGTGTCCTTCACCTGGAATATAGGCGTTTACTTCTTTGCCGTTGGTTAAACGTACACGGGCTACTTTACGCATAGCCGAATTTGGCTTCTTTGGCGTAGTTGTATAAACCCTCGTACAAACACCACGACGTTGTGGACAAGAATCTAAGGCTGGAGACTTTGATTTAAAAGTCAATTGCTCTCTGCCGTTTCTTACTAACTGCTGTATAGTTGGCATTTTGTGTTGTTTTATTGGAGATACACGTTTCCCTTTTTTAGTGGTGATTTGTGATTTGGCGAGTGCTGAAAAGGTAAATATAATTCACAACTCATAATTCACTAACTCACAACTGACTAAAATCAGGGGTGCAAAATTACGAGTATTTTTTGATAATTAAAAAGAATTTGGCTTGTTTTATTGTACATATCAACTATTACACACACGTGAAGTCAATGAAATCCTAATTCACATCTTTTCCTTGTGATAATTTCGTAATCATTTCTTCTATTCTTAGCTTTTCATCAGGCTTATCTGTGGCAATTACCGAGGCTGATTTTGCGTATTTGAGTGCCTCTTGATATTTACCCAAAGCTGATAAAGCCCTCGCCATGCTCATTTTGGGTAAGTAATCGTTGGGGTATTTACTTTCGTTCAATCTGAAAACATACAAGGCTTCGTTGGTCTTTTTTTGCTTGTAATAATTGCCTTCCGTATAGGTTCAATTCCATCGTACATTCAAACATACCACAAACTAAGTATTAATAACAAAATAATAAACTTTAATTTCATTTAGTTCAAATTTTAATTATATTTATCTCCTATTGATATTACCTTCTCATTATCAAGTATTTAAACTAATTTTTCAAAATTCTCTACGCAATTAAATTACGCCCTACTACCATTTTTTTGTAAAATATTTTCAGATTTTTTTTAAAGAATACCCCCTAAGAAAATGAAAAAAAAAATTACCCCACTTTTGCTAATTTCAGCACGCCAAAATCTCAAAACAATAATTTGTTTAAGGTTTTTTACCAAAAATATAGCTCCTTAACCCAAATGCTTTGCGTTTTGGCTTGGCTATTTTTATTATCGCCCTCTATCGTTGCCCAGCGACCCACCATCAATAACTTTTCACCCACCAGTGGACCCATTGGCACGAGTGTAACCATTACGGGTACGCAGTTTAATACGACCGCTGCACAAAACATCGTGTATTTTGGGGCTACCAGGGCAACGGTAACTTTTGCCTCACCTACTACTACCAGCCTCACGGTTACCGTACCCGCAGGAGCCACTTACCAACCCATTACGGTACTAAACAACGCAACAAATTTGGTGGGTAGCAGTACCAAACCCTTCAACGTAACTTTTACAGGTATTATTACTCCCACATTTTTAGACCCCAAAGTAGATTTTACGACCGGGACAGCTCCCTATTCAGTCAGTATTGGTGATTTGGATGGCGATGGCAAACCTGATTTGGCGGTTGCTAATAGTGGCAGTAATACCGTTTCTATTTTCCGAAATACTGCTTCGGTGGGCAGTATCACCGCCAGTTCTTTTGCCAGCAAAGTGGATTTTACGACCGGGACAAGTCCAACTTCAGTCAGTATTGGTGATTTGGATGGTGATGGAAAACCTGATTTGGCAGTCGCTAATTATACCAGTAACACCGTTTCTATTTTCCGAAATACTGCTTCGGTGGGCAGTATCACCGCCAGTTCTTTTGCCAGTAAAGTAGATTTTACGACCGGGACAAGTCCAATTTCAGTCAGTATCGGTGATTTGGATGGCGATGGCAAACCTGATTTGGCGGTTGCTAATTATGGCAATAACACCGTTTCTATTTTTAGGAATACGGCTTCGGTGGGCAGTATCAACGCAAGTTCTTTTGCCAGCAAGGTGGATTTTACGACCGGGACATATCCCCGTTCAGTCAGCATTGGCGATTTAGATGGCGATGGGAAACCTGATTTGGCAGTCGCTAATTATATCAGTAACACCGTTTCTATTTTCCGAAATACGGCTTCGGTGGGCAGTATCACCGCAAGTTCTTTTGCCAGTAAGGTGGATTTTACGACCGGGGCAAATCCATTTTCAGTCAGTATCGGTGATTTGGATGGCGATGGGAAACCTGATTTGGCAGTCGCTAATAGTGGCAGTAATACCGTTTCTATTTTCCGAAACACTGCTTCGGTGGGAAGTATTACCGCCAGTTCTTTTGCCAGTAAGGTGGATTTTACGACCGGGATAAGTCCAACTTCAGTCAGTAT
>JBBRMR010000100.1:0-15567 GCA_038230735.1 Cytophagales bacterium | reverse complement strand
TGTTCAAATTACAAAAACTGAAATCTGGAAAAAGGGATTGTTGCAGCAGCTGTTTGTGTAAATTATAAGTGCCTTTTTCTTGTATTAAATATCATTTATTGTTACTGCATCTTTATAACAAAATTGATAAAACATAATGCTTTATCAATAAATCATATTACTTTTGCATCAACAGTATCAGTTTGCATACCATTAGAACTGCAAACAGGTCATTTTAAATTACTATTTCGGTCTTCCAATTTTGAAAACGGTATGAATATTGATTTAAAATAAATGCAACAACATTGATAGAAAAACGTTAACTTACATACACGTTAAGTAAGCATTTTTATCACACGAATAAATAAGACAATGAACAATTTTTTTGAAGATTTAAGAAAGTATTTTGAGGCAACCCCCCAAGAGAAAATCTTGGAAGATTGGGCAAAAAGTGCAGAATTTGATGATGTAGGACTCACATTTAAAGAGTTTTCTGAAAGTTCTCACAAGTATTATACAACAGTAACATCAAGCAACCCCAATTACGGGAATTTGCCCAATATGATAAATGAATATAGCCCGAAGTTTACTTCGGGTTTTTTTTTAACTAATAATTTTAATCAATATGCAAAAAGCAGCTTTTTCAATATTAAATTATCGGTTTGATAAAGTAGAACTCGACTTATCAAATCACATAGACAAAGAATTGGGATTGTCGTTTGAAACCAATGGAGTTTTTACTCAAGAAACCTCACAGTATGAGCTTATTTTTTTAGTAAGAGTAGGAAATGATGAATTAGAAAAACCATATATAACGATACAATGTCGAGGCGTTTTTGAGTTTGAAAATGTAAGCAATTTAGAAGAAATACCCGATTTCTTTTATAGAAATGCAATAGCAATTTTATTCCCTTATGTACGGGCATATTTGAGTTTAGTTACTACTCAAGCAAATGTGCCTGGCATTATTTTACCCACTTTAAACCTTTCTGATTTAGAAGAAGGATTGAGAAAAAGCACCATTCAAAAATAATATAAATTGGCTACTAAAAAAGTATATCAGACCTTAGAAGATAGAGATAACCCAGACGAAATTGAGAAAAATGGTCCCTTTAAATGCAGAAGAAATAATGCGTGGATGGGCGAAGGATATTATTTTTGGGAATCATTTATTGACAATGCACATTGGTGGGGAAAAGAATGTAATTCTTTTGAGGACGGGTATGTCATTTGTGAGGCTATCTATACAGAAGATGAAGAAAAATGTTTTAATTTGATAGATAATCCTGTACATATAAAAATGTTTAATGATACAAAAGCCTTAATGCAAGAAAAAGGACTTTATAAAGATGGTCAAACAACTGTATCAAGAATAATAGAATTTCTAAGAACTACGTTGAAAATTTTTAAGTATGAAGCAGTGCGAGTGTATGGTGTAAATAGCAAATTCTACAAGTCAAATTTTAGTAATCAGACAATTTTCGATAAGTCGCATCCGCAAAAATATTTAGATACATCTCTCCCAATTCAGATATGTTTTTATTCAACTTCCAGCTTGAATTTGAGAAATTTTAGAATTATATTCCCCGATAAATATAACGAAGATTATACAGGCTAACCTATGTCTAAACAATCCGAAGCCGTATTAGAAGAGCAATTGATTGCCAAATTAACGCAATTAGGCTACCAATTCACGCCTATTTTGAATGAAAAAGACCTCATTGAGAATCTCAAAAATCAATTAGAGAAGCATAACCGCATCACCTTTTCCAAAACAGAATTTGAGCGAGTGCTCAATATTTTGAACAAAGGCACCGTCTTTGAAAAAGCCAAAACCCTACGCCAAAAACAGCACATTATCAGAGACAATGGCGATAATCTTTACTTTGAATTTATCAATACCGAGTTTTGGTGTCAGAACCAATTTCAAGTAACCAATCAAGTTACGCAGGAAGGCAAATACAAAAACCGTTATGATGTTACGCTTTTGATTAATGGTTTGCCTTTGGTACAAATAGAACTCAAACGCCGAGGTTTAGAACTCAAAGAAGCCTTCAACCAAACCAATCGGTATCAACGCCATTCTTACGGCTCAGGTAGTGCTTTGTTTCAGTACGTGCAGATATTTGTCATTAGCAATGGCGTAAATACAAAATACTACTCCAACAACCGCAACCAGAGTTTTAAACAAACTTTTTATTGGTCGGACGTTAATAATAAACGCCTTTCAAACATTCTCAACGGCTTTACGGATGCCTTTTTAGAACCTTGCCATATCTCCAAAATGATATGCAAATACATCGTGTTGAACGAAGCCAATAAAATTCTAATGGTGCTTCGTCCGTACCAATATTTTGCCGTAGAAGCCCTCATCGACCGAGTTCAAAACACGAATAAGAACGGATACATTTGGCACACCACAGGCTCAGGTAAAACCCTTACAAGTTTTAAAGCCAGTCAAATTTTAATGGACATTCCCCAGGTTCACAAAGTCGTTTTTGTGGTGGACAGGAAAGATTTGGACTACCAAACCACCAAAGAATTTAACAGCTTTAGTGATGGCTCGGTAGATGGCACAGACAATACCAGCAACTTGGTAAAGCAGTTTTTAGGCACGTACACCGATAAAAAGGGACAAGCCAAAAACTCAAAATTGATTGTTACCACCATTCAAAAACTCAACACCGCCATTAGCAAATTGAACTACGAGAAATCAATGGCAGATTTGAAAGACAAACACATTGTTTTCATTTTTGACGAATGCCACCGCAGTCAATTTGGCGATACCCACAAACGGATAAAAGAGTTTTTCAACAATAATCAAATGTTTGGCTTTACGGGTACGCCCATTTTTGCCGACAATTCAAGTAAAAACGAATTAGGTAAACGCACCACCAAAGATTTATTTGAAGATTGTTTGCATAAATACGTCATTACGGATGCCATTAAAGACGAAAACGTACTAAAATTCTCCGTTGAATACGTGGGAAGATATAAGCACAAAGACGGCAGAGAAAGCAATGTTGATATTGAAGTAGAAGACATTGATACCCAAGAATTGATGGAAGACGGCAGTCGGTTAGATAAAATAACGGACTACATTATCGCCCATCATTCCCGAAAAACCCACAGCAAAGAGTTTACGGGAATGTTTTGTGTGGATAGTGTCAAAACCTTGATAAAATATTACGACCTTTTCAAGCAGAAAAAACAAGAAGGAAAGCATAATTTAAACATCGCTACTATTTTCAGTTATGCCGCCAATGAAGACGATGCCGATGCCAACGGATTTATTCCTGAAGAAGTATCCATCGCTGAAGAACCCAAAGTTTTGTACGGGCTGAACGTGCATAGCAGAGAAAAATTAGACGAGTTTATAGAAGATTATAACCAACTCTTTGATACTAAATACAGCACCAAAGACAGCGAAAGTTTTTATAATTATTACAATGATATTTCCAAAAAAGTAAAGGAACGCAAAGTAGATATTTTATTGGTCGTCAATATGTTCCTGACGGGTTTTGATAGTCCAACGCTCAATACTTTGTACGTGGATAAAAACCTCAAATATCACGGATTAATTCAAGCCTATTCAAGAACAAACAGAATCTTGAATGAATTAAAATCACAGGGTAATATTGTAGTTTTCAGAAACTTAAAGAACCGTACTGACGAAGCCATTACCCTATTTAGCAACAAAGATGCCATTGAAGTAATCATTATGCAACCGTATGAAAACTACACGGAGCAGTTTGATAAAGCCTTTGATTCACTCGTAAATATCACGCCCACCGTGGATAGTGTGAACGAATTAGCTACGGAAGATGATGAATTGGAATTTGTAAAAGCCTTCAGAGAATTGATGAGAATTAAGAATATTCTCACCTCTTTTTCAGATTTTAAATGGGAAGATTTACAAATGACCGAACAACTTTTTGAAGATTTCAAAAGTAAATACCTTGACCTCCATGACAAAGTAAAAAGCGAAACCCACAAAGAAAAAGTTTCTATTTTGGAGGACGTTGATTTTGAATTGGAGTTGATACAACGTGACGAAATCAATGTGGCGTATATCATTCAACTACTAATTAAACTCAAATCGAAAGGGAATAAAGGCACGGCCAAAGCCGAGCAAGAAATTTTAAATTTACTAAGCACCGAAACTACCTTGCGGAGTAAACGAGAATTGATTGAAAAATTTATCAAAGAAAACCTGCCAGCCATCACCGACACGGCAGATATTCAAGAAGAGTTTGATAAATACTGGAGTGTTGAGCAAAAGAAGGCATTTTCATTGATTGTAGAAGAAGAAAATCTATCAGCAACCAAAGCCGAAAAACTGATTGAAGATTATCTATTTGCCGAAAGAGAACCACTCCGTGATGAAGTCATTGATTTAATTGAAGGTGAAAAACCAAGTTTACTACAACGCAAAAAATTAGGAGAACGCATTTTAAAACGGATTTTGGATTTTGTGGAGACGTTTATGAATGGGATGGTGGGGTAATATTTTCAAAATAAAAAATTTTTTAGTGCCGTTGTTGGAGTTTTCTCCAACAACACGAGCGAAAGCAACGTACCAAATTTGAAAATGAAATACTAATTTCACCCTTCCGCACTCGCTCGGCTCCTTGCCGAGTGAGCATTATTAAAAAGCCCTCTGGGCGTTGTTAGAATTAGAAAAATATTATGTTAATCCCCTTTCATCCAACCCCATGAAACAAATAATCCTCCATATCCCCCATTCATCAACCAATATCCCCTTAAAAGAAGGCTATATAGTTTCAGAAGCTGCTCTGGAAACAGAAATGCTAATCAAACCTATAAGGTTTCAAAAACCTTATAGGTTTAGTGTAAAGCAATTTCTAACACGTACTTACTAAATGAAAACAACACTAATCACTGACATCACGGTTAAGGATATTTGTAATGGCTTTGTCTATAACGAATTGGAACAGAAGGGTTTATTTGGCTTATCGGGCAAATTAACCATTCAGCCAGAATACCAACGCAACTATATTTATGCCGATGGTAAAAGAGACGTAGCCGTGATTGAATCCATCTTGAAAGACTACCCTTTGGGCTTAATTTATTTCAACAAAGTGAATACTGTTCAATTTGAAGTGCTGGACGGACAACAACGCATCACGAGTTTTGGACGATTTGTGGCTAATAAATTTGCCGTCAAAGATGCCAACGGAATGGAGCAGTATTTCAGTGGTATTGCATCGGACAAACAGGCAAAAATATTGAATACAAAGCTCCTTATCTACGAATGTGAAGGCACTGAAAGCGAGATAAAAGAGTGGTTTCGGACTATTAATATTGCGGGTGTTCCCCTCAATAATCAGGAATTGCTGAACGCCGTTTATTCTGGACCTTTCGTTACCCTCGGCAAAGCAGAATTTAGCAATAGTCAAAACGCCAATATTCAAAAATGGGGTGCTTATATTTCGGGCAGTGCCAACCGACAAGATTTTTTGGAATGTGCTTTTGAATGGGGAAGTGTTGATACCAAATTGCTTGATGTTAGAGTTTTTGATGAGGCAACCAAGAAGTCAGTTTATTCAAAACAAACGGTAGAGTCTGAGCAAAAAGGAATTTCAAATTGTCCACTTTGTGCTTTGGGACACGATGCTAACAAGAGCAAAATCTGGAAAATTGTTGATATGGATACCGACCACGTGGCGGCTTGGAGCAAGGGAGGAGCAACCGATATTAAAAATTGTGAGATGTTGTGCAAAACCCATAATCGGGCAAAAGGGAATAGATAGAAAAAATGTTTCGTACTCACAAAACAAAAATACCCAACCTCCACAGGCTGGGTATTTTTACAATTTAATTATTGTGATTATCAAGAAGCTATGAAATTATTTTGCCAATAAAAACAAAATCATATTTCTGAATCATAAATTCCCCAAAAATAGGCATTGTCTAATTATAGTTAGTAATTTGTAATAAAAATTGTCATGCTCAAAAATTTCAACGAAACCGAACGTCTTAAAGAGGTTAATTCGTATAGAATTGAAAGATACAATCACTGAAAAGGATTACGATGATATTGCCTTTCTTGCCTCGGCGATATGTGGTACACCGATTGCTCTTGTTACACTAATGTACCATGACAGACAGTGGTTTAAAGCCGCTGTTGGTACGGATATGAAAGAAAATAAAAGGGAACTTTCCTTTTGTACTCATGCCATGGCGAGTGACGATGATGTAATGGTGGTGGAGGATGCCACAGCAGACGAACGGTTTAATCATAATCCGTTGGTGCAGGGACAGCCTCATCTTAAGTTTTATGCAGGTGCTTCTATTGTGAATAAAAATGGGTTTTGTCTCGGTACGGTATGCGTTTATGATTTGGTAGAAAAAACGCTCACGGAGGTGCAAAAAATGGGTTTGAAAATTTTATCCGAACGGGTGATGGGTTTGATGGAATTACGCAAACAAAATTTTCAATTGGAAAGGATGAAAGAGCTGCTTGAGAGTAGCAACAAAAGCTTGGAATCATTCGCTATGGTGTTGGCACACGATATAAAATCTCCCCTTAGTAGTATTGTCATGGTAAACGATTTATTAAAAGAACAGTGTAGTGAATCGGAGGCTGATACGAAGGAACTCATTGAAATAAGCCAGAGAAATACAGACAAAATTATTAGATTGGTTGACGGAATACTGAATTATTCAAAAGTGGAAATTTCCTATAACAAAACAGAAGCTATAGAGTTCAATAGTTTTTTTGAACAAATAAAGAATACACTGCTCTCACCAAAGCCCCTAATTTTTAACTGCAATTCGACTATTGATACCATATATTTTAGCAGAGTACAACTCGAACAGGTTTTCCAAAACCTGTTTACCAATGCAATTCGTTATAATGACAAAGAACATATAGTATTAGAAGTATCGGCAAAGGAGCAGGAAGGCTATTATTATTTTGAAGTTACTGACAATGGAATGGGTATTGCGAAAGAAAGTCAAGCGTCGGTTTTTGAGCTCTTTGGCACGGTAGCTGAAAAAGATTCTTATGGATTGGGCAGTAGCGGCATCGGATTGAATATTGTACAAAAAATTATTAAGGCAGCTAATGGTGATATTGAAGTTATTTCAACACCAGGCATTTTCACAACTTTTATTTTTCATATAAAAATACCTAAAGTAGTTTAGGAAACTGTACTATAACATTAGGCATTACTCTATAAAGAAATTTCCATCAGTTGCTCGCATCTTCCCATAATAGACAAGATGCGAGCAAGTAATTTTGAGCCGAGCAAGAGCCATTAAACAAAAATACCCAACCTCAGCAGACTGGGTATTTTTAGGTTTAATATCCTGATTAATGATGTTAAACTTTCCTCTATTCCTCCAATTCATGGTCGATTTCAGTGATAATTTCTTGGATTTTTTTGATACTTATATCCCCAATTCTTATGTTTTCCTTGGCGTGAATAATACTAATTTCTAAATCAGTTTGAAAATTAGCATCAGCGAAAGCGGCATTATTACTCTTCTCAACTATAACCCTTTTGATAATAAAATCACTGATTTTTGTGAAGCCCATCATAAAGGTTTCGCCCGTTTTTTCAGCCGCAGGAATTTGATGTTTGTAATAAGAAAGAATCAGTTTTTTTAACTTCTTATTTTCAATAAAAACCGTCTTTCCGCTTGATTCAAAACTCTCATAATTTCCACTATTCTCCTCTCCAAAAAACAGTCTAAAATCACTGGTGAGTCTATATTTTGGATTTAATTTATCCAAACTGTCAATCCGTTTTTTATCAAGATTTCGGGCAAATTGAAATTTATTGATTAGCTGATAAACTGTTTCTTTCTGGATTTCTAAGCCCTTTTTATCCTTGGATAAGTCATCCTTTAAATCAACCAAAAATTCTTTAACCTCCTTTTGTTGGCTTCGATGTTCGTTTAAATCATGAAACCAAGTGGTTAATGATACGGCAAAAACGATGATTAATAATTCAGTGATAATTTCTTTCCATCGCTCAGATGAAGAATGTTTAGGGTCTTCCAATTTCTCTTTAATTTTTCGAGTGTGATTGATGATTTCGTGAAACATAATAGTTTTCTCTAAGATTTAATCTACTTAACTCCTTGATTTTCAATTATGTTTAGATTGAAGCAAAAAATACTAAATCAAAAATTTAAAAATTTAATTTTAAATCATTTTTTACCAAAAAGCCCCTCAGAACCAAATCCAAGGGGCTTTTTATTTTCAAAAAAATCTTACAAATTCATCTTCTTAGACTCCTTCACCGCAAAATCTGCGGCTCGTGCGGTCATTGCCATGTAGGTCAAGGACGGATTCACGCATGAGGCGGAGGTCATAAATGCCCCATCGGTCATAAATACATTTTTGATGGCGTGCACTTGATTATGCCCATTCAAGACGGAGGTTTTTGGATCTCTTCCCATTCTGGCAGTTCCCATTTCGTGGATTGCCATGCCCAAATATGAGCCTCGGTCATTGGTTTTTACGTTTTTCAAACCCGCCATTTCCAGCATTTCTTTGGCATCGTTTGCCATATCCACTCGCATTTTCTTTTCGTTTTCTTTCAACTCGGCATCAAAAACTACCAGAGGCATTCCCCATTTGTCTTTTTCAGTTTTGTGGAGATACATCTTGTTTTCGTAATAAGGCAACGTCTCGCCAAAACCGCCCAAGCCCATAGTCCAAGCTCCCGGTTTAGTTACTTCATTTTTATAATCTGCCCCAAAACTCAACTCTGCCACATTGCGTTGCCAGCCTTCACGACTTCCTCCGCCTTGATACCCAAAACCACGGATATAATCACGTTTGTCCGAACCAATATTGCGATAACGGGGTATATAAATGCCATTGGCACGTCGTCCGTAATAATATTTATCCAAATCGCCTTCCCACAAGCCCGATGCCCCCGTGCGGAAATGATGATCCATCAAATTGTGTCCCAATTGTTCAGAATCATTACCCATACCGTTCGGAAAACGATTGGAAACCGAGTTCAACATCAATGCCGTTGAACCCAAAGAACTGCCACACACAAAGATAATTTTGGCAAAATATTCCCGGTCTTGCATCGTTACGGCATCCCGCACCCGTACCCCCGAAGCCATTTGCTTTTTATCATCGAACATGATTTCCGTAACTACCGAATCGGGTCTTAAAGTCAATCTCCCCGTTTTGGCGGCATAGGGCAACGTACATGACTGTGTACTAAAGTATGCCCCATACGGGCAACCAAGCGAACATTTGTTACGATATTGACACGCTCCACGTCCCACATCGGTCTGAGCTTTGCCCGCCGCTGAAAGATTGGCAACTCGTCCCATCGTCATATTCCGCCCTGGGAAATTCTTTTCAATCCTTTGTTTTACTTCTTTCTCTACGCAAAACATTTCCATTGGGGGCAGGAATTCACCATCGGGCAATTGTGGCAAACCCAATTTTTCACCCGAAATTCCCGCAATTTTTTCCACGTAAGAATACCACGGAGCGATGTCTTTGTAACGAATGGGCCAATCCACGGCAATACCATCTTTGAGGTTTGCTTCAAAGTCAATATCACTCAAACGGTACGACTGTCGTCCCCACATGATAGACTTGCCTCCCACAATATTTGGGCGATACCAGTCGAAACGTTTTTCTTCTTTATACAAAGCATCAGAATCATTCATCCAGTATTTTTCCGTCATTTCGTTGTAGGGATAATCACGGGCTAATTTTGGATGCGTTTCTTTTTGTTCATTCGTTAAACGACCATTGTATTTAGACTCCCAAGGGTCTTTCATGGCGTTTTCATAGCCCGTTACGTGTTCGAGTTGCTTGCCTTTTTCAAGCATTAACACTCGTAAACCCTTCTCGGTGAGTTCTTTGGCGGCAAATCCGCCCGATATTCCTGAGCCAATCACGATGGCATCATAAGTCATTGCCTTTACGGCATCTATGTTTAAGTTCATTTTCTTGATGTTATAATGCCCACGCTTTTTGATTTGGTTTCAAAGGTACACAACCCACAAATTTGCCAGGAATGGGTAAATATTCCAAGGCTTTGGTTGCTCCTATTTCTGAGGTAAAATAACCCGTAACGGTCAATTCCTTCATTCTTTGGAAGAAAGGTTTATCATTTACCGTTGAAAGTTTCACCATTTCATTCTTTTGAGCTAAGTCTAAATTCACGAAGCCTTTACCAAACTTCGCTTGACTGTCAGCATCTAATTTTGCCAAACCTGCGTAAAATTTGTTTTGGTCTTCTTTTTTGTAACAATCCCGCATCACCCGCACAATAAACTTTTCTACACCTGCGGCTTTGGCTCCAGGGGTATCGGTGGTGGGAATAATAATATCTGCCACTTCTGCCAAAAAGGTTTCTTGTTCGGCGGTGATATTTAGGCTTTCGCCCGTGTTTGTTACTTGTCCCATCACACCCGCCATCAGTGGGGCAGACAGTACGCCACCCATCATCAGGGCAACTCGTTGTACAGCTTCTCTACGATTCATTTTATTTAGATTTTTATTCAAAAATAGTTAATATTCTAATAAAAAACGTTGATTTATGGATTTTGGATATAAATAATTTCAATAGGTTTATATTTGTGTGTTGTTATCTATCAAACTCATTACCAACCCCAATCTCATAAGTTTATATGAAACGAAAACTACTGATTTTTAGCTTATTATTTGCTTCTTTATCAAACCTTTCAGCCCAAAGAAAAAACTATGTTGCCACTCAAACTGATACGCTTAATAATATCAATGCTTTTGTGCTACAAACCATGGCAGAATGGAAAGTTCCTGCCTGTGGAATCACGATTGTGAAAGATGGGAAACCCTATTATTCTTCGGCTTTCGGACAGAGAAATATTGCCAAAAATCTACCCGCCACGGTCAATACTTTGTTTGGGGTTGCTTCTTGCACAAAGTCATTCACGGCGGCAGCTTTGGCAATTTTAGCGGATGAAGGAAAATTGGATTGGGATAAGCCCATAAGGACTTATATGCCTGATTTTCAACTATATGACCAAGAAGCTACTAATAAAATCACGGCTCGTGATTTGCTTTCACACCGCACGGGTTTACCCAATCATGACGATATGTGGGTGGCAGCAAATAATGATAGAAAAACACTTTTTGACAATCTAAAATACCTGAAACCTTCTCATCCACTTTATACGCATTATCAGTACAATAACCTGATGTATATGGCGGCGGGGGTGTTGGTGGAACGCCTTTCGGGTAAAGCTTGGGAGGCTTTCGTTCGGGAAAAAATCTTGATTCCTTTGGATATGAAAAGCACCGTTTTGTCTTATCCAGAATACTTCAAAAGCCCTGATTATGCTACTTCTTATGATTTCAAAAAAGAGCAAAATGTGGAGGTCGGTTTTGGCAGTAATGTGGATGCCATCGGACCTGCGGGTTCTATGAAAACCAACATGATTGATATGACTAATTGGCTTTTGATGCAATTACAAAATGGTAAGTATAATGGTAAACAAATCGTTTCAGAAAAGAATCTTCACGAGAATCACACGCCTTTGCAAATTGTGCTTCCTGCTACGGTAAAATATTCAGAATTGGGCTTTTCATCTTATGGAATGGGTTGGGTAATGAACTCTTATCGTGGGCAACAACGCCGCCAACACAGTGGTTCAATTGATGGTTTTCGCTCGCTGATGACGGTTTTCCCGAATAATAATATGGGGATTTTTGTAACGACTAATACTGATGCCGCCCAACGATATGCGGTGAACATTATTACCAATTATATTGCTGATAACTTGCTGAATATGAACGTAATAGATTGGAATGTACGGTATGTCAAAGAAAGAAATGATGCTCAATTTGAGGAAGAAAAAGCAAAAAAAGGACAAAATGCTACTCGCAAAATGGGGGCAATGATGTCGCACGGGATTGATTATTACACGGGGGTTTACGAACATCCCGCTTACGGTACTTTACAGATTTTTAAGACTGACCGTGGGCTTCGAGGCATTTTTCATAACAAACAGTTTGACTTAAACCATTTTCATTATGATTACTTTCAAGGTTCGGAGATGTTGGAGGGGGTAATGTTCAATTTTCCGACTAATCAAAAAGGAGATGTTGATGTACTTATAGCTAACTTTCCTGAAAGCGGTGAAGTGGAGTTCAAGAGGAAATAAATAAAAATCCTTGTAAGCGTTTTGAACGCTTACAAGGATTAAGGGAGTTGAGTTTAGCTTATTTTATACCTCATACTCAAAAGCAACAAAATTTACTAATTCATTTTTTGTATCATAAACGGGTAAAATATCTACTTTACAGATATACCGCTCACCGTTTTTTCTGTAATTAATAACTTTTCCAGAGAATTTTTCTTGGGTAGTTAATTTACCACGAATCTGTCCACGGGTTTTAACCGAGGTGTCTTTTCCTTGAAGAAATTTAGGAGAATTGCCAATTGCTTCGTCCGAATCGTAGCCTGTCATACGGGTAAATCCTTTGCTTACCCATTCAATTTTCTCTTTTTCACAGGTAACAACAATCGTGTTCTTTCGATTTTGAAGAAAACGTTTAAGTTTATTCAAATCAAAAGACCAATTTCTGAACTGAGAAAATTTTTCTAATGAATCATAGTCAGAATTTTCTCGACGATTGATATTCATAAATTCGTAAGCTGCCAATAAAGGAACTGACGAGCGAAGTTCATTGAATGTATCGCAATTTATATCAGAAGAGAGATTTGTCATGGTAGTAAGCATGTTTATAGTGTCAATACATTGTTCCTTGGTAAGTATTTGTGATAGAATATTGTTTAACTTTTTTTATGAAACCACATAATGAGGAGAGTAAGAGAAGTTTTGAAGGGTCTCTAAAATTATTATTCAATGGAAATATGACATAATAAAAGATGCTATTTTCAAAATTTATCATCTCTATCCTACTTGTGTGGTAAATTTTTTAGAATATTATTATAAAAAAATGAATAATTTTAATCACATGATATAGTGATATAAAGTGATACAAATATAATAATTATCTGATTATCAATTAGTTAGTAAATATTAAATTGTATTAATCTAAACCCTTTGTGTGTGGGGCTATATGAAATGTGTAATACTACCGTTAATTTTACATCAATAAAAAATATATAATAAAACCTTAAATATTTTGATAAGAAAATTTACCTTAACAATTCAGTAAATTTCAAACCAAAAACAAGTAAAAAATGGAAACGACACAGAATAACAACAACAATGGTAGTGGCATTTTGAAGGCAGCTTTGGCTGTGGCAATGCTTTTTATTGGATTTTTAGGATATTTACTCTATGATTCAAAAAAGTCAAACACCAATCAAGAGCAAGTAATTAGTCAGAAAGTAGAGCAGTTGGCAACCACAAAATCTCGTTTAGATTCAGTAGGAACTCAGCTGGATGCTAAAATTGCCGAAATCAAATCGCTGGGCGGAAGAGTGGATGAGTTAGTGGCGGCTAAGGAGCAATTGGAAAAAGATAAGAAGTCTTTGAAAAACGCTAAGTTCTTCAACCAAAAGCAATTTGATGCTAAAATCAACGAATACGTGGCTTTATTGTCTGAAAAAGATACCGTTATTGCTCAATTGAAAACTGAAAATGAAAATTTGACGGCTCAAACGGTAACACTTGGTAAAGAGAAAGAGGTTTTAGTTCAAGAGAAGCAGACTTTCATTGACGAGAATACGGGTTTGAAAACTGAGAAAGAGAAGTTGAACCAAACGGTTGCTGATTATACTACCAAAAACGAGGAGTTGGTTAAGAAAGTGAAAACGGGTGCTCAATTGAAAGCCATGAATTTACAAGTATTTGCGGTTACTTCAAAAGGTAAAATTAAAGATGGTGGAAAGTATCGTGCTAAGAAAGTTGATCAATTGAAATTGGCTTTTACTTTGCCTTCAAACGCTATCACGGAGCAAGAGAACAAAGAAATTATGGTTCGTATTATGGATGCTGACGGAGCAGTAATTACTGATTCTGCCACGGGTTCAAGTGTGTTTAACTATGACGGAAAAGAAATGGCATACACTACCAAAGGAAACGTTGCTTACACCAATAACGACCAAAACGTAGAAATGCTTTATGCTCGTGGGGCTACTTATCGTCCAGGAACTTATAATGTTGAATTGTATTCAGAAGGTTTCAAAATTGGAACGGGTTCATTTACCATCAAATAATAAAAAATATTGAATTCCTTGCTATTATATGTATGCAAAAACGCCACGGCTTCAAAACCTGTGGCGTTTTTGTTGTTTATCAGCGTGGTTTTTGTGTAATTTTACAACCCAATACCCAAATCAAACCAAATGCTATTCAAAGATATTCCTGGTTTAAATACGCTTAAAGGTACGCTCATTCACTCGGTTGAGGCAAATCATGTGGCTCACGCTCAATTGTTTCATGGGGGCGTGGGGAGTGCCAATTTGGCTTTGGCTTGGGCATATTCCACGTATATCAACTGCGAGAACAAACAACCAACGGATGCCTGCGGACAATGTGCTTCGTGTGCGAAGATGGCGAAAATGATTCACCCCGATATTCATCATATTTTCCCAACGCCCAGTGCCAAAGAAACCATTGTGGAATTATTACCCACTTGGCGGAAGTTTTTGATGGAAAGCCCTTATCGTAGTTTAACGGATTGGTTGGATTTTACGGGTATCACGGGTAATAAGCAAGGGATTATTCCGATTAAAGAGGGGCATAATATTATCCAAAAAATCTCTTTGAAAGCCTTTGAAGCGGAATATAAAATATTGATAATTTGGCAACCCGAATTGATGAATATTGAGTCGGCAAACTCATTGCTAAAAATTTTGGAAGAACCACCCGCCAAAACGTTATTTATTTTGGTGTGTAATGATACTAACCGCTTGCTAACCACTATTTTATCCAGAACCCAGCGGATTGTAATTCCTAATTTTACGGATGAAAATATTGCTTCATATCTTGTTCAAAAGCAACATCTTGGTTCGGAAAGAGCCAAGCAAATAGCGTATTTATCGGAAGGGAATTTGGCAAAAGCCACCGCCATGACCACTGAAGAAGACCAAGACCAACATCATTGGTTTGCGATGTGGATGCGGGAGGCGTATAAACCCAATTTGCCCGCCTTGATAAAAATGGCGGATGAATATGATAGTTTCTCGAAGGAATACCAAAAAGGCATGATGGAATACGGGCTGAATGTTTTTAGAGATTTATTGCTTTGGAAAAACGGAGCGGAGGCATTGGTAAGGTTGGAGGGAATTGAATTGGAATTTGTAAAAAAGTTTTCGCAAGCCGTAAAAATGAATACTATTGAACAGATTACCAATGAGTTAAGTAAAACGTTTTATTATTTAGAACGCAATGGGAGAGCCAAAATCCTGCATTTGGATTTATCTTTGACGATTGCAAAATTGTTTAAGAGATAAAGTATATTTGTTAAAATTATAAATATTATTTAGTGATGGAAACAGCAACAAAATTAAATTCAATGCAGCAATTCATGATTCAGCTTTTTGATAGGAAAGTGAGTTTAAAACAAGAAGGCGATATCAAACAATTACTGGCAAATTACTTCTCAAAACAAATTGA
>JBBRMR010000099.1:0-15667 GCA_038230735.1 Cytophagales bacterium | reverse complement strand
GTTCGTTGATACAAAATGAGAAGAAAGAACAAGATTATTAGTAAATGGTTTGGGAAATCATTTACTAAATTATTTATCTTAGCATTTTTTATAATAGTCTCTTGCCATAAAGAGAACATTTCGCTGATAGATAATATTTTAGGAAACTATGATACCGAATTCCGTACATACACATTTCCGCAATCATGCCCAAATGGGGCTTCAATGCTTGATGTTGGGAGTAAATTTACCATAAAAAAATCTTCCAATAATTTAGAAAATGCAATAGAAATTCACTTTGAGAGTTTAAGGGGTAGTATATGGTATGGTCAATTAAAAGCGGATACTTTATATTTTCCTAAACAAGTTGTTGCTACAACAAATCCTGATTACCTGCCTGGACCAAATGAAATTAAAGGTCTTGTTTATGTAAAGAACGGTATAATTGAGTTTAAAATAGAAGAACTTTATACCGCAAACAAATATATTCAAGTTTGTAATTTTTCTGGGAAAAGAAAATAATTGCAAATAATATAAAAGAGGGTTTATTGCCGTTATTGGTAAGAAATACTAACAATGGCAATAAAAATCTAAGCCAACTCCGCAATTATCGTATGCAGAGACTTTTTTCGGAAGAAATATAAATTCTCTACCCCAAATTATCCATCTCAAAAGGCAAAACCTTAATTCTTTTCCCCGTCAACCTAAAAATGGCATTGGTCAAGGCTGGGGCGATGGGGGGTAATCCCGTTTCGCCAATCCCGCCCGGGCTTTCCAAACTGTCCATCACGTGTACTTCAATCGGGAAATTGGCTTCGGACATTCTGAGCATTTGGTAATCGTGAAAATTGTTTTGTTGCACTTTTCCATCTACAAAAGTAATTGCATTTTTCGTTGCCGTCGAAATACCCATAATCACGTTTCCTTGCGTTTGGGACTTCACATTATCAGGATTTATCGTCAATCCACAATCGACAACCGACACAACTCTATCAATTTTCACGCCCTTTCCACGCTTAGAAACCGTTACGGCATGGGCAATATAAGTACCATAAACCTGCACGGCGGCAATGCCAATGGATTGTCCCGCTTTCACATTTTTATAGTCCGTTTTTATCGCTAATTCCTGCAAAACCTTCAACATTCTTGAATCTTTATCCAGCATTTTTATTCTAAATTCCATCGGGTCAGCCCCCGCCATTGCTGCCATTTCATCTATAAAACTCTCTTGCGGAAACACATTATGGCAAGCATACGGAGCCCGCCACCAGTGATTTGGCACGGAAGCCTCCGCCAAATGATAAGAATTTCTACGGTTCGGAATTTTATAAGGACTCGCCTTATCACTCACCGACTCAATAGCGATAAAATCGGGCGTTTTGGTAAAATCCATCTTAGCGGCTTGGCGTAAAATGGCATCGCCCACTTGCTTATGATTGAGTCCCGAAAGCGTATTATTTTCGTCTAAACTTCCCTGCATCACGCTCAACATCGCTGGGCGGAAAGGTCCTTGTTTGATGTCGTCTTCCCGAGTCCAAATCAACTTGACGGGTTGGGTCAATTGCTTAGCAATGTGGACGGCTTCCATCACAAAATCAATGTTAGATTTTCGTCCAAAAGCCCCTCCCAAGAACATAGCGTTCACTTTTACGTTCTCTGGCTTAAATTTAAAATATTCCGAAACCTGTTTTATCACCCCATCTGGCGACTGCACGGGTGCCCAAATTTCCACCTTTTCGCCCTGCACCCACACGGTAGCATTCACGGGTTCAATCGGCGAATGTGCCATGTGCGAAGTCTCATAAACGGACTCCGTTTTCTTATTGGCTTCGGCATACGTTTTGGCAAAATCTCCCGTGGTTTGGTCTTTATAAATCAAGCCGTCTTGTTTGCCTAATTCACGGAGTTTTTGAAAATAACTTTCCGTAGAAAATTGCTCAACGCCTTCTTCATTCCAGTTGATGGTCAAGGCTTTACGACCTTTCAGAGCCGCCCAATAATTATCCGCTACTACCGCCACGGCTTCTGAAATTGAATGTGCCAATTTGCGTTCGGTCTTCAAAACGTACTTCACGCCCTTCACTTTCATTGCCTCCGCACCGTTAAAATTACCTACTTTTCCATAAATCGCAGGAGGCATTTCAATGGAGGCATACAGCATATTGGGTAAGTTGGCATCAATCCCAAAAACTGCCTTTCCGTTGGTCTTGGAAGGGATTTCTGGACGGGGCAATGATTTTCCCAATAACTTAAAATCCTTGGGGTCTTTCAGTTTTGGGTTTTTAGGCACTTCCAATTTTGAAGCCTCGCCAATCAATTCTGCGTAGGTAAAAGACTTATTCGTAGCTTTATTAAAAACCTTCCCTTCTTTGGCAAAACACTCATTTTCAGCGACTTGCCATTTAGCACTTGCCGCTTTGATAAGCATTTCCTTAGCCGCAGCCCCCGCCTGACGCATGGGTTTCCAACGTGAACGAACAGAATTTGACCCGCCAATTCCCTGACTACCAAACTTCGCCGTACCGTCAGACATTCGGATTTCAATTTGCTCCATCGACACCTCCAATTCCTCCGCCAAAAGCATCGGAATTGCCTGCCATGTACCTTGTCCAACATCGGGTTTGGCGTTATAAATGATAATTTTTCCTAAATCATCCATCACAATATACGGACTCAGTTCAAGCCCCAAGGCAGCATTGGTAGCCTTCATTTTATGAATGCTCGAGGCACCGCCCAAAGATGGCAATGAAAAACCGATTGCCAATAATGAACTGGCTTTAATGAATTCTCTGCGTGAATTGTTGGTTTTCATGGGAGTATATTTTAACTTGATAAAAGTAAAAAAGCCCTAATGAATTGACAGACAACTCATTAAGAAGGTTACAACTTGCATAATCGGAACACCGACTGAGTGTATTTTGCATGGAGAAAATACTACGATACAAAAAAACAAATTTGTCTAATAAAATAAGCCTTAGATAAATATGGCGAACATCTTGAAACAGGGTATAGCAATACAACCTTATTCTTTATCACTATATCCTACATACTTTTCCGAATTCCCGAAATAAATAAAATCCAACCCAACATCAAACCTGCTCCACCGACTGGTGCAACTGCCCCCAATATTGTTACGCCCGTTGCACAGATGAGATAAAGTGAACCCGTGAAAATGATTGTGCCGAACAAAAAGGCATTTCCAGCCCATTTGAGCAATTTATGAGGAAAATTACCCATAATAATACCCGTCAAAATCAACGATAATGCTCCGTACATTTGATAACGGGCGGCGGTTTCAAAGGTCTCAACACGGTGCGAAGCTTCCAAAATTGCCTTGAAAACATGGGCGCCAAAAGCCCCGAGGGCAATAGATAAGCCCGCCAAGATTGCTCCTGATTGAATAAAAAATTTGTTCATGTTTGTCTCGTTTTATTCTAAATATATCTTCCCATCTTTCATCACTAATTTAACTTTCCGAATAACAGAAATATTGTCAATTGGATTCCCTTCCACGGCAATAATATCTGCCAAATAGTTCGCCTGAATTTTCCCCAAATCTTTCAAGCCAAAAGTTTCGGCGTTGATGGAGGTTGAAGATTTCAGGACTTCGATGTTGGTCATACCGTAGTCGTGCATCATTTCCATTTCTCGGGCATTATCGCCGTGTCTGAAAACGCCTACGTCTCCGCCCATACATATCTTCACTCCCGCTTCCAAGGCTAATTTGAAGGTTTTTCTGTGCGTTACCAATCTTTCGGGTTCGGGTTCAATGCCCTTCTTCCACCCTTTATACTGACTGGTGGCATCGCCAGCGGCAAGCGTTGGACACAGGCAAACGTTCTTTTGCACCATCAATTTAAAAACTTCGGGCGTGCCATTATCACCGTGTTCAATCGTGGAAATTCCTGCCATAATTGCCCTTCGCATTCCCTCGGCAGTGGCGGCATGAGCAACTACATTTCGTCCTGAACTGTTCGCTATTTTTACGACTAAAGCCAATTCTTGTTCCAAAAAAGTGGGCTGGGCTTCTTGATTTACGCCCCAACGATAATCAGCATAAATTTTTATCAAATCTGCCCCTTTGCCGATTTGCGTTCTCACGGCTTTGCTTAAATTATCCACTCCATCGGCTTCTTCTGCCCCTTGCAAAATATTTACATCCGACTGAAAACCCTTTGGTCCATAACTGCCCGTAGCCACCAATGCCCGACCCGCTACCAACATTCGGGGACCGATAATTATGCCTTTTTCAATCGCTTTTTTCAAGCCAACATCATCATAATCAGCCCCTTCCGTTCCCAAATCTCGCACCGTTGTGAAACCCGCTAACAGTGTATTCCGTGCGTGAACCGTTGCCCGTGCAATGCGTTCAGCCCGAGATTCTTGCAAAACTTGTTCATTCCAAGTGGTTTCATTATAAGGATGAAGTAACAAATGAGAATGTCCCTCAATAAGCCCAGGCAAAAGCGTGCAGTTTGGCAAATTAATTATTCTTACGGGTTGATTCGTTTTCAAATTTTCACCAACGGCAATCATTCTGTCCTTTTGAACCAACACTTGCCAATTGTTATGCATTATATTTCCATCAAAAACACGGGCGGGTTTCAATAAAATAAGCGTATCTTGAGCATTTGCAGAAAGAGCAAAAAGTAAGGTTATTAAATATATTAAATACTTCATAAAAGTTGATGAGGATAAAGTTGAATTACCAGTTACTAAGTTAAGCAAGAATTCTTAAATTTATAATTTTTAAAATTTTATGCGTTCATTTAAGTCAGTTAAGTTATTTATCCTCAGTTTTTTATCTAACGATATAATATAAAAATAAATGATGAAATATTATTGTGATATTTTTTGATATGTTAAAATAATCAATAGTTTTGTATTGAGATGGATTTTCTTAGCGTGCAACAAAGTATTAATACATCTTTTACTTTTTTTTACTTCACAAATAAACTTACCAAAATGAAAAAAATTATTCAAATGATGGCAATGGTTGCCATTTCTTACGCAGTAGTATCATGTTCAGATTCATCCTTGATTGATTCAGAACTCGCTCAAAATACTAACCGAAGCAGTGCCAAAGAATCGGGCGAAGGTCGCCAATGTGCTGCCATGGATGTATTGGAAGAAAACAAAAAAGACGATCCTGAATTGGAAAAAAAGATGAAGGATATTGAAGACCAAACGGAGGATTTCATCAAAAAACAAAAAAAGAGTAGAGTTGGGGCAACGGGTACACTTACAATTCCAGTGGTAATAAATATATTATACAGTAACGCTAATGAAAATATTAGTGCTGCTCAAATTCAGTCGCAAATTGATGTAATGAATAGAGACTTCAGTGCCACCAATCTTGATTTTGGCTCCGTTCCAATTGCTTTTTCTGGGGTAAAATCCAATTTAGAAATTCAATTTACCTTAGTAAATGTGGTTCGTAAATCATCTACAAAAACCTCTTGGGGAACACGTGATGCCATGAAAAGCACTAAAAGAGGTGGTATTGACCCAACTTCTCCATCTACAACTTTAAACATTTGGGTTTGTAATATCGGCGGTGGAATTTTGGGATATGCTCAGTTTCCTGGCGGTAGTTTAGCCACGGATGGCGTTGTGATTGGACCACAATATTTTGGTAATACTGGTTTTGTTTCAGCACCTTATGACAAAGGAAGAACTGCCACTCACGAAATTGGTCATTGGTTGAATTTACGTCATATTTGGGGTGATGCCAGTTGCGGAAATGATTTGGTCTCTGATACACCAACCCAACAAACTTCCAACTTTGGCTGTCCAACCTTCCCACACGTAACGTGCAGCAATGGGATAAATGGCGATATGTTCATGAATTATATGGACTATACCGATGACTTATGTATGTTTATGTTCTCGGAAGGGCAAAAATTACGTACCAGAGCCATTTTTGCGGTTGGCGGAGCAAGAGCCAGTTTCAATTTGTAGATAATTTTCAATAGTCTCCATAGAATTCCAAAAAATATCAGTACATTTAAGCCTTCTCTAAGCACGTAGAGAAGGCTTTTATTATGCAAAATATTCTCATTTTCTTATTCATTTTCGCAATGAATC
Organism: Cytophagales bacterium; assembly: GCA_038230735.1. Classification (GTDB taxonomy): domain Bacteria; phylum Bacteroidota; class Bacteroidia; order Cytophagales; family Spirosomataceae; genus Arcicella. The sequence continues at coordinate 9,601 of JBBRMR010000099.1, read as the reverse complement.
CAGTTCACAAGGAAACCGTGAAATCGGTAGAATTATCCTACATCACTCGTGGGTCAAACAGAAACTTGATGATTACGCCCGATAGTGTTGTGGTGAGTATCAACAACGAACGGCACAGCTATAAAACCACGAAAATGCAATGGAAAAAAATCAAAAATGCCCTCAAAAAGGTAAAACTAAGCGGTATTTCGGGATTAAAAAGATCCAGCACCAAGTCATTTTCAGACGGAGCAATGGCGGCACAATTGAGCGTTGAAACGTCTTTGAAAAAATACGAATCTTCTAATTTTGATGACAGTAATCCGCATTTAAAATTGGTAGGTCTCATTGAAACGATGAAATCAGTTTTGGCGAATGTAGAGCCAGAAACTAAGTTTTAAGCAATGAAAACGAAAGCCTTCGTTTGAAGAGGATAACCAGGTCGAAGACTTCCAGAAAAGCTATTGTTTAATCTTTTTATCGTATCGCAAATTTCAAAATATAACCGTCTCCATCTTTGCCTTCCGAAGAAATGAATAAATCTCCGTTGGGCGTAAAACAGATGCCTTCGGGTTGGCGAAAAGTGGTAGGATTCAGTGAAACGAGGGCTTGTTTTTGTCCATTTTCTGCCAAGATTAATAATTTTTTACCATTAGAAGCAATGATGAAAATTTGTCCCGTTAGAGGCGAAACTGCAATGCCTGAAGGTTTAAATTCCTTGCCGTTGGCTTTATCTTCTACTTGGTCTTTGGGAATAGCAATGTGTTTAAACAATACTTTTTTATCAAAATCATAGGCATAAATCATCTTTTTATCGTCCTTATCTTTCACTCTTTCTTTGGCAGCCAACAACAAGTTTTTAGACTGTGGATCATAGGCAAGTCCCTCATATTCAACTACATCGGGGTCTGAACAGTCAATTTCACGCTCATAAGCAATACCGATTTTAAAACTTTTCAGTTTGCCATTACTCTTCAAAACGAATACTTCATCACCCACTACTTCAATTCCTTCATAGTCGCCATCTTTGCCAAATGGAATCTTAGCAACTATTTCTTTCTCGACAAAATCATACATAAATACCTTCCCTTCTTCATCGTTTACACAAGCCAATTGATTGTCTTTATAATACGAAAGCCCCGAAATTTCTTTCAGTTTATCAGGCATAGTAAATTTTTCGGAAGGTTTTTCAAAATTGTAGGGCAGTGTAATATTTTGGAATATTTCAGCCTGATTTTCTTCTTGATTTTTCTTCTTAGGATTGCAGGATAAAAGGAAAATGACAACAAAGAATGCAAAAACTGTTGCTATAATTAAAAGGTATTGGATTTTCATTAGTTTAGTTTTTTATAATGAATCTGCAAGTTACGAAATCAAATGTTAAAATATTTTACATTTTACTCATTGTTTGGTCGTAAAATCATAGCAAGTTGTCGGCGGATTATTCTTTCCAATGGGTTTACCATAAACGAATACAGATATTTCATTAAATTTGTTGAAAAACACACAATGCCCACTAATTCACTATCCAAATATCAAATACTTTTTTTGCACCTTGCTTTTTGGGCTTTTGTGTTGGCTTTGCCTTTTATTTTGCAAGCATCTTCTCCCGCACCCAGACCCGCCAATATGCCTCCGCCTGCCACGAATATTACGATTACGGGCTTGTTTGAAATTTTTGCACTTATCAATATTCCTTTTTTTTATGTCAATAGTGAAGTCTTAATCCCAAAAATTTTGAGGCGAAAGGGAATATTAATTTATGCTGTTTCAATTATCTTGTTAGTCATTGCCGTGTTTTCACTTCATGCTTTGGTGAAGGAATTGTTTTTCCCAACTCAGAATGTGCCACGCACGGGTTATACGTTTCAGTTATTATTCTTCTTAGCAATAAGTAGCTCATATCGCTTGATTACGGATAATTTGGGAGACCAACAGAAAATTAAGGAGCGTGAAAATGAACGGTTAAAATCAGAATTATCATTTTTGAGGTCTCAGATTAGTCCTCATTTTATTTTTAATGTCTTGAATAGTATCGTATCATTGTCCAGAAGAAAACCCGAACGAGTTGAACCCGTAGTGGTAAAATTATCGGAATTGATGCGTTATATGTTGTATGAATCTGACGATGCCAAAATTTCGATTGATCGTGAAGCTGAATATTTAAAAGCCTATATCGAACTCCAACATCTACGTTTTGGGGATGATATTTCCATTAATTTCAATATTGAAAATTTAGATAACATTATCACCATTGAACCCATGCTGTTAATTCCTTTCGTTGAAAATGCGTTCAAGCATGGAGTAGGGATGATTATTAATCCAACGATTGATATTAATTTACAAACGACCCATAAACGTTTGATTTTTGAAATAAAAAATAAAATAAGCCGTCAATTTAACGAAATAAAAGATAGTGCATCGGGCATTGGATTGAACAATGTAAAACGAAGATTGGAACTATTATATCCTGATAATCACAAACTTACGATTGATGATGGCAAAGAATTTTACGTAGTTCATTTAGAGATAGGGTGAAATTTAGGGATTGGGGATTAGGGGAGTCAGATTCTTGAAATTGAAAGTAAAATATGTATTAATCAAATTACTTGATGTGGTAACCCGTTCACTGTGAACCGTTTACCTTTGACCGAAAAGAATATGCTCAATTGTATTGCCGTTGATGATGAAAACCTTGCCCTTGATTTGATTGAGGACAACATCTTGAAAGTGCCGTTTCTCAACCTTGTGAAGCGGTGCAAAAATGCTTTCGAGGCAATGGAAGTGCTTCAAAATCAGGAGATTGACTTAATTTTTTTGGATATTCAAATGCCTGGTATAACGGGTGTGCAGTTTTTGCAAAGCATAACCGATAGTCCGATGGTAATTTTTGTAACGGCTTATAAACAGTACGCTTTGGAGGGATTTAACCTCAATGTGATAGATTATCTGCTGAAACCCATTGACTTTGAGCGATTCCTGAAAGCCGTTAATAAAGCCTCTGAATTACACACTTTGAAACAAAAAGTAGTGGCTATTGACCCCGTTTCAGAAAGTAAGACTTCCACCATTTTTGTCAATGCTGATTATTCATTGGTAAAAATAAAAATCGAAGAAATTACTTACATTGAAGGCTTGAAAGATTATATCAAAATCCACCTTAATTCGTCCACAAAGCCCATTGTTACCCGCATGACGATGAAATCTATCGAAGAAAAATTACCTTCTTTGAAGTTCTTCCGTGTTCATAAATCCTTCATTATTTCTTTGGATAAAATTGAGTCTATCCGCAACCTCAAAATCAAAATTGGCATCGCCCAAGTACCCGTGAGTGAAAGTTATGCGGATGAGTTCTTTAAGTTGATTGGGCAATGACCCCTATTTTAACAAACTTTAACGCCCATTTTCACAATATCCAGCTTTGATTTCCTGTATTATTATTAGAGGTGGTAATTTCTTGTGAGATTGCCGTAACTTTGTATTTGGATTAATCAATACAATTTTTTCATGAAAAAATATTTTCTTATAGCCTCTTTAATATTATGTTCGGCAACGGTTTTCTCGCAAGTAACCAGCACAACGGGCGTAACCATTAAAGATGAGTTTTATAATAATCGTTCAATGGTGGAAATCCTGCAAGATTTAGAGACCAAATCAGGCACGAAGTTTATCTATACACCCGAAAAACTGAAAGGGGTTTACGCCAGTTATTGGTTTGATAATATCTCTTTGGAAGAAGGGATGAAGGGACTCTTGAAAGGGTCGGGGTTCAAGTTTTATGTGGATGATAATCAGGTGGTTCACATTGTACCAAAATCGCAAAAAGTATTGGTAAAAAGTAGCTACAACAGCGGTACTTATTACGGCGGAACGGAGGGTTTGAACATTCCTGCACCCACTGTTCCTAATACTAATATTGATAAAGCTACCTCAACCGAACAAACTGCGGTTATCGTGATAAATCGGGCGGGAAGCAAAGTAGCAAAACCTGCCACGAAATTCAATTTCACTTTTGCGGGTAGAATTTTAGATACTCGTTCCGCCGAACCTCTGCCTTTTGTAAACGTTAGAGTTAAAGGACAACAGGCTGGCACACAAGGTAATGTGGATGGTTATTTCTCGGTTTTGAATGTGCCAACGGATACTACCACGTTGATTTTGAGCTATATAGGTTACGTTACGACCACTATCAAACTCGTACCCGATGCCCCTATTACGGGCGTAACGATTGAGATGGAACCTGATAATACCGAGTTGGACGAAGTGGTAGTAAAGGGTGAGAAGACTGAGGTTTTGAAAGCCAACGAAACCACGAGTATGTTTAAAATGACTCCTCGCAATATTGCCAAATTGCCAAATATTGGCGAAAAAGACATCTTCCGTTCGTTCCAATTGATGCCAGGAATTAGTTTAGCGAATCAGTCTTCTTCGGGTTTGTACGTACGGGGGGGAACGCCCGACCAAAACCTTGTACTTTATGATGGTTTCACGGTTTATTATGTGGATCATTTGTACGGTTTCTTCTCAGCTTTTAACGCCAATCCTATCAAAGACGTTCAATTGTATAAAGGCGGTTTTGATGCCAAATTTGGAGGACGTATCTCTTCGGTAGTAGAGATTACGAGTAAAGATGGTAATAAAAAGGAAGTAAACTTTGGGGCTGATTTGAGTTTAGTAAGTGGTAATATTTGGGCGGAAGGTCCTGTTACGAAGGATAAAAAATTAACATTTTCAGTAGCGGGCAGACGTTCATGGGCGGGTCCGCTTTACAACAAAATTTTTGAAACCTTCAACTCAACTTCCAGTACGCAAGTAGGTTCATTAGGTTTTGGAGCAAGAAGAGTTACGCAACAGAATGCTACTACGGCGAGTTCATATTTTTATGATTTGAACGGAAAAATAACCTTCAAACCCTCTGAAAATGAGAATATTACGTTGAGTATTTACAAAGGAACTGATTATTTAGATAATTCTCAAACCCAAGCATCACCGTTTGGCGGGGCAGGTTTCAGTAATACAGATTTGTCAAATTGGGGTAATACGGGCGGCAGTTTGAAGTGGTCGAAACGTTTTAGCGAGAAGTTTTATATCAACTCTCTAATTAGTTATTCAAACTTTTTTAGCAATCGAGACAATACCACCGAAGCATCTTTTGTGAGGGCTGCGGAAACCAGAACTATCAAATTCGGCTCTTTGGAAGACAATAATTTAAAGGATTTTTCTTTCAAAACTGATGTGGAAATTAAGACTCACGGCAATAACCAAATGTTGTTTGGAATTCAAGCAACTAAATTAGATATTAATTATTCTTTTAGTCAAAACGACACACTCCAAATCATTGCCAAAAGCGACAGAGGCACTATTTTATCCATTTACGGTCAGGATGAATTGAAATTAGTTGGGGGCAAATTAGCCTTGAAAGCAGGCTTTAGAGGTAATTATTTTAATGTTACAAACAAATTTTATGTAGAACCACGCTTTTCAGCAACTTACAGAGTAAGTGACCAATTAAAACTGAAAGCGGCAACGGGTATCTATTATCAATTTGCCAAACAGGTTGAGCGTGAGGACATTACCAACGGAAGCCGTAACTTTTGGGTATTGGCAAACAACAGCGAACTACCCGTTACTTCTTCCAAACATTTCATCTTAGGATTCAGCTACGAAATCAATGATTACCTTTTTGATGTGGAAGGATATTACAAAGACATCGAAAACGATACTCGTTATTCACTACGTTTTGCTCCGACGATTGGACGTGGTTTAACGGCAAAGGAAACCTTTTTTAATGGAACGGGTAAAGTGAAAGGAATTGACTTTTTAGTTCAGAAAAAATTTGGTGATTACACGGGTTGGGTCGGTTATACGTTGGCACAATCGGACAAAAATATTGCTCAATTTTCAGCCACTTCATTTCCTTCCAATTTTGATGTAAGACACGAATTCAAATCGGTAAACATCTATAAATTAGGACGTTGGGACTTGGGAGCAACCTTCTTTTACGCCACAGGAAAGCCCTACACGTCCATTTTGGGAGGATATACCGTTAAATTATTGGATGGCACTGAAAAAGATTTTACCGACCCATCAACCACCAACGGAAACCGTTTGCCAGCCTCGCACCGTTTGGATGTGTCGGCAGTTTACAATTTCGGACACGGAAGCATTGGTTTGTCAGTCTATAATCTTTACGGGCAGACCAACGTTTGGTACAAGCAATATCAAACCGTAACCGACTCCAAAACAAACGATAAATACCTGTCAATTACGGACGTAAATTACTTGGGCTTCACGCCAAATATTACTTTTAGTTACAAATTCAAATAGAGGTTTCGATGTTAAATGTTCGGTTTTCGATGTTCGGTTCAACACCGACCCGAACATCGAAGCGGAACGCCGCCCACATCGAATATCAAATACAGATATGAAATTTTTAAATATTAAAATTACCACATTCCTAATTGCCTTAAATCTTGGTTTTGCGGCTTGTGAGACTGATTCTAACTTGATTGAGGGCGGTATAAAACCCGTTGTTGAGGCTTATTTGGTGGCAGGAAAACCGATTGCTATTACCGTAAAAAAGGAAATTGCCTTCACTTCGGACAACTCTGCCGTGCAAACGCCAATCTTGGGATTAACCATCAAAGTAAGTGGAGATGGACAAACCTACGCCTTGAAATCTTCGGGCAATGGTTTGTATGAATCTGAAAAGACAGTGAAGCTGAAAGTAGGTGTAACTTACTCATTATCATTTGATTATAATGGAAAACCTATCTCGGCAAGCACCACTATTCCCGCAAAACCCGTTGGATTTAAGTCTGACCTTGCTTCCATTGCTCGGACAAAATTAGACCTATCTTCGGGCAGCACCAATATCCGAAATCCTGACGGCAATACTGATATAAACCTAACGTGGTCTAATCCAACCAGTGAATATCATTTTGTGGTGGCGGATAATGTTGAAATAAAACCAGAATCCATTATTATTTTGCCAACTACTTCCAATTTCCAAGACATCATTCGTCGTTTTCGCAGTCAGCCCGTGCAAGGAACGGAGACCCGTTTACGCTCGCAGCAATTTGAATATTTTGGAAAACATAATTTGATTTTATTAAAAGTAAATCCAGATTATGCCGCTTTGTATAACAGTTCGGGGACAACTTCTCAGAATATTAGTACGCCCCCAACGACTATTACCAACGGTTTAGGAATTTTCACGGGTGTGAACGCTGACACATTATCGTTTACGGTAAAGCAAAAATAGCTTTGACAAATTTCCGCACAACCTTTTCAATTCCCGAAGCCAAGCATAAAATTTCGCTTGATTCTCAGATATTGACGTTGGGTTCTTGCTTTGCCGATGTTGTAGGTAATCAACTGAAAGACACTAAGTTGAAAATTGAAGTTAATCCATTCGGAACACTTTTTAATCCACTTTCAATCTTTAAAGTCCTCTCCCCTACTTACACACAAGCCGATGAACGCCTATTCGTCCAGAATCAAGACACTTGGGTACATTACAATTTTCATTCGCAATTTTCAGGAAATACGAGAGAAGAATTAAGAGAATTAATTACTCAAAAACTGAGTAATATTCACCAAGTGCTGGAATCTTACCCCTCATGCCTCACCCCTCATACCTCACACCTAATCTTAACTTTCGGAACTTCCTTCATTTATAGGCTTTTAAGTCCACAAACCTACGTGGCAAATTGTCATAAAATGCCCAATAATTTGTTTGAAAAAGACCTTTTGAGCGTAAAAGATATTTGCAAGTCCTTTGCGATTTTGCACCAAGAATTAAAGGAAATCAACCAAAATTTACGCATCATCTTGACGGTTTCGCCCGTGCGACACACGAAAGACGGTATGGCGGAAAACCAAGTATCAAAATCCATTCTTCGGGCAGCTTGTCATTACTTAACCACTGATTATCAGGATGTTGAATACTTTCCATCTTACGAAATCATGATGGATGACCTCCGAGATTATCGCTTCTACAAGCCCGACATGATTCATCCCAGCGAAGTAGCCGAACAATATATTTTTGAGAAATTTTCAGAGACATATTTTGACCCTGCACTCAAAGAATTCATCAAAACATGGCAACCCATCCGCAAAGCCCTAAATCATAAGCCATTTAATGAAAAGTCAGAAAATCATCAACAGTTTTTGAGGAAATTATTGGAGGATTTGGAGGGGATTAGTGGGTTGGTGGATGTGAGGGAGGAGATTGAGGAAGTAAGCAAAAAACTGTAATTATAAACTACCGCTGATTCAACATCTTCCGTAATCCATAAAATGTTCTTTCCAACAATCTCATGTCTTCGGTGATGATTTCCAAAGAACCCTGCATTTCGTTTTTGAAAGGTAGGGTTTTGTCGTAATTGGTTTTTAAGCCATTGGTGAGAGTCATTTTCACTCGATATTGTCCGCCCGATGAAGTTGGTTCAATTTCTTGAATGCTTCCCGACAGGCTTCCGTATTCTTCAAAAGGATAATTGACCAATTTGATAATCACCTTTTGCCCTAATTTCACCTTCCCAAAATTCTGAGCCGAAACCGTTGCCAAAGCCACAATTGGTTGATTTTGAGGCATTACCACAAATAGCGTATCGCCCATGCGAACGGGTTGATTTTCGGTAAGATTTTTCAAGAAACTTAAATTGCCATCCGAGGGCGAAGTGATGACGTAGTTCTGTTGCCAATTTGCTAAAAGATTATCAATATTCTGAACCGATTGGCGAATATTATCTCTGAAAGTTCTGGTCTTTTGGAGGAATTCAAAATCTAATTCCACCAATTGCTTTTGCCTTTCCGAGAGCGTTAAACTATTCTCTACCAATATTTTACCGTAATTTTCATTGTCTTTTTTCTTTTGCAAAAAGGTATTTTCAAAGTTCAGAAACTCCAATTTTCCATAGACTTTATCTTGATATAATCTCTTATCGGCAGCGTATTTAATTTCTACATTTCTGAACTCCTCAGCATTGATTTCTACCTGTCGTTCATTGATAATTACTAATTTCCTGTAATCAGCAATTTGTTGTTCCAAAATCTTCTTGCGTTGTGCATAAATGGCATCACCCATGAGCCTTTCAGATTCTTCATAATTCTTGGAAAGACTGTTATATTCCGCTTGTAAGTCTCCGAAAATCAAGGAGTTAGAAGGGAAACTGACCTTTGAAGAAGAGCTTTGCAAATAGTTTTTCAACTGTTGTGAAAGCGTTTGCAAAACGGGCAAATTCTCTAAGCGAGTAGTGTTTTCAATCTCTGCCAAAAAATCCCCTTGTTTTACCGCTTGATTGGGTTTTGCTAAGAGTTTTTGCAGTCTTCCAGAGACTCGTGGAATGACTTTCAATGGCGGAATTTCAGTAGTAATCATCACCGAACTCTTCACAACTTCGGGATATTTTATGTACCATGAAGCAAATATTGCTAAGAGCATCACAAAACCTAAAATCGTCAGTCCATAGCGAATAATCCACGCAGGGCGTTTGCTCAAAATCTCGTGGACTTCCTCAGAACGCAGTTCGAGTTTAGGCTTCGGCAAAGGCATTTCATCAAAGAAACCCGCTGGTTTTGAGCCGTTTAGATAAATTTTATTTTCAACTTCCATTGT
>JBBRMR010000098.1:0-15890 GCA_038230735.1 Cytophagales bacterium | reverse complement strand
TTGCAGGAATTATTGGGGTGGGGAGGGCAACTGTTTACCGATATTTGGAAGAAATGGGGCAAGAACGAAATTTGCAAAATGCTGATAATCAGTAAATTATGAGCCTTATTTTATTTTTGGCCCAAATGGTGATTTCAGCCCAAATATACGGTTTCCAATGATGCAAAATTTATATCCTATCAGCATGAAAATATTTTATTTTATGCAAAAAATAAAGATATATTTGAAATAGGCTTACTGGATAGAACAAAAGAGCAAAATGATTCATACAGAAATCCAGACAAAGACAAAAAAGGAGTCTGGAAAGCTACACCCCTACACGCAAAGAGTGGCAATGAAGAAAATAATTATACTATTCAATTTCCTAATAACCAAACTTGGACACCACCAAGGGGAAGATATCCACGATACTCGAAAGATAGATTAATGAGTATTTATGAAGAAGGAGGGTTGTATTTTAACAAAAATGGAGGTATTGACAAAAAAACTTATCTATCAGAAGTAAAACAAGGTGTAACAGCGGGAAGTGTTTGGACTTATGATGAAGTTGGACATACTCACGCTAACAATGAGGAATTAGCAGCATTGTTAGGGAAAGGTATTTTCGATAATCCCAAGGGAACAAGTTTAATTAAAAGAATCCTTAAAGTAGGTAATATTTCAGATAAAGATATTATCCTTGATTTCCACGCAGGAAGTGGAACAACCGCCCATGCCGTTTTACAACTCAACAAAGAAGATGGGGGAAATCGGCAATTTATCATGGTTGAACAAATGAATTACGCTGAGACAATCACGGCTAAACGAGTTCAAAAGGCAATGCAAAAAGAGAATATTGATGGTTCATTCATCTACTTAGAATTAGCCAAAAACAATCAAAATGCCCTTGAACAAATCGAAAAAGCGGAAAGTTTGGAAGCGTTAAACGCCTTTTTTGAAGAAATGTGCGAGAAGTATTTTTTACACTACAACGTAAAAATCAAGGAGTTTAGGGACAAGATTTCAAAAGAAGGAGCTTTCATAAAACTGCCTCTGGAACGTCAGAAAGAGATTTTTGCCAAAATGCTCGACCTCAATCAGTTGTATGTAAATGTCAGTGATATGCAAGACAACCGCTATGCTTTAAGTACAGAAGATATTTCACTGACCAATGATTTTTATAAAAACGAATTATGAGTTCATTCCCCGATAAATACCTTTTTGACCAAATGAATGAAGAGATTGGCAAAAAGACCATTAGTAAAATTGAGATTCCACCGTATATAACAGACAATTTAAAATATTCCCTTTTTGATTGGCAAAAAAAGGCTCTTCAATATTTTTTGGCACATCAAGAGGACGAATATGAGTTTGAAAAAACTGTAAATGAGCCAACTCATCTACTCTTCAACATGGCAACGGGTGCGGGCAAAACTTTGGTGATGGCAGCGGCAATTCTGTATTATTACAAAAAGGGGCATCGTAATTTTATTTTCTTTGTCAATCAGAATAATATTGTAGGCAAAACCGAAGAAAACCTCTGTAATCCAAGCCACAATAAATATTTGTTCAAACAAAATATTGCGATTGACGACCAAACGGTGTCCATCAAAAAAGTGAATACTTTTGCGGACGATAGCGATGCTATTCAGATAAAATTTACGTCCATCCATTCGTTGCACAATGACGTTTATAAAATCAAGGAAGACAACGTTTTTTTAGAAGATTTGCAAAGAAAAGACCTCATTATGCTGGGCGACGAAGCCCATCATTTGAATGCTGACACCAAGAAAAATAAGAATATTCAATTGGATATTGAGGCAACCAAAGAACTATCAGAAGGGGCTTCGCAGGATGATATTGAAAAAAGTTGGGAGCATACTGTTATTCATTTATTGCTCAATAAAGGGCAAAATAAAAGTGGAAATGGCAATAAAAATGCTTTGTTGGAATTCACCGCAACCATACCCGAAATCAAAGAAGTAAAAGCCAAATATTTATCAAAAACCATTATCAAATTCGATTTAAAGGACTTTTTGAAAGCAGGTTACACCAAGGAAATTAATTTAGTTTCATCGTCATTTGATAAGAAAAAACGCATTTTACAGGCTTTATTATTCAACTGGTATCGTCATAAAATCGCCTTGCAATACAAGATTCCAAACTTCAAACCTGTCATTCTTTTTAGAAGTAAAACGGTGGATATTGCCGAACAAAATAATTCAAAAGAGGACTTCATTTTCTTCAATGATTTAATTGAAAACCTAAGTATTTCTGATTTTGATTTTTTGAAAGAAATTGATGAACAGAAGTTAATGGATGTGGTGGAAACCTATCAAAAAGGTCAAAGCCGTATTATTGATGTGAAGCATTATATTGACACGCATGGTTTATCCTTGAAAGATGTCATTGAATATTTACAGTATAATTTTGCTGAACGAAATTGTATCATTACTAACTCCAAGACCAACAAAACCAAGAAAGAAAAAACGGATGAAGAAACCGACCGTTTGTTGAATAGTTTGGAAGATAAAGATAATCATGTTCGAGCCATTTTTACGGTTCAAAGGCTCACTGAAGGTTGGGACGTTCAAAATCTTTATGATATTGTAAGATTGTATGAAGGGCAAAATTCGGGTGGTTCAAACAAGGGAAAATCGGGAAATGCAACCACTTCCGAAGTACAATTGATAGGCAGAGGCGTAAGATATTGTCCTTTCAAATTTGAAGATAAAGCCATCAACAAAAGAAAATTTGATGCCAATTTAGACCATGAATTAAGGGTTCTGGAAGAATTTTACTTCCACAGCGACAACGATGAACGCTATTTGAGCGAATTGAAAAAGGAATTGAAAGATAAAGAATTATTGACTGATAATAAAATTGTTAAAACCTTTGAACTGAAAAAGGGATTTGCAGAATTAAACAAGCATTTATCCTTATTTGTCAATGACCGTTTGCCCAATCCTAATAGAAAGAAAACCGATTTGTCAGATTTGAAAGCGTTTAGTTTTGCTTATAAAGTAGAATCCATTGATATAAATGAGACAAATATCAAATTGGGCGATAATGAAAACGATAAAACAAGATACGATTCGGGGGTGATTGATTCGGGTACAATTGAATTTAGTTTAAAAGAATTAAAAGATGATAAACATATCATTCAGAAAGCCCTCAACATCCATGCACGCAAGGATAATTCATTGTTTCGATTTTCAAATCTGAAACAAGAACTGTCTATCTCTTCGATGAATGATATTTTTGAAGAAAAGTTTTTCGGAAATATGAAAATTGAGTACATCATTCCCAAAGAAATATTTGCCAAAGCAGAAACCAAAGAAACACGTTTAGATCTTATTTCAAATGAGCAAAAACTGAGGGGATTTATTCGTTTTTTTGATGCGTTGGGGAACGACTTAAAGCGGATTGTCAATCCATATATTGGTTCAGAATTTAGTTCAAAAAACGTACTTGCTTTATTTGAGCCTAAGAAAAAATCAATTATTGAAGATGATAAGAATTCGGAATTAGAAAAAGAGTTGATAAATAAACCTTGGTACGCTCTAAATGCCTTTCATGGCACAAGCGAGGAACAAAATTTAATCAATTTTTTGAAAGGATTTATGGGTAATTTTGAAAGTCAGTACGATAAAATTCACCTTTTGAGGAATGAAGAAGTCTATAAAATCTATGATTTTAAAACGGGAAAAGGTTTTCAGCCCGATTTTATTTTAGTGCTAAAAAAGAAAGAGGAAAATACGTTTTATCAAGTATTTATTGAACCCAAAGGCGGACAATTTGCTGATGAAGATGGTTTATTTGAAAAAGGAAAAGAAGGCTGGAAAGGTGATTTTTTACAAGAAATTACGGATAAATATGGTAACGGAAAAACCCTAAAGGCAGAGAATAAAGAATACCGTTTGATTGGTTTACCACTGTATAATAAAGATAATGAAGATAATAAGCCTGTATTCAAAGATAGCATTTTGAAACATCTGTCAGTTAAAGTTTAATGGCAGAGAAAAAGCCTCTTGTAGTAGTCAAAGCATTAGTTCATTTTCTTTTAAAACAACCGTTTACTCATTCTGGCACATTTTTCACATAACTACGTAATATATAGGTTAATTGTGTGTTAAATAGATAACACACATTAGCCACTGTTTTCGACAATCGCCAAAGAGTTTTATAGACTCCTTAAACAGACAGAATCATGATAAAGAACTTTGTTAAAATCATCTTCCTTACAGCATTTACTTTCACTACCGTTTCCGTATCTGCTCAATATCTTTCTATGCGTGAAGAACGTCCCAAGATTGATAAATTTACTAAAAATTTATTTCAAGTATCTGTTGTTCAAGAAGTTAGTAACCTTATGAATTTTAAGGTAACAGTGAATAATCCTGCTCAGGAATTGTTAAATGTTAAGCTGAAAGACCAAAATGGGAAACTTTTCCAAGATGATGTTTTCCATCGTCGCCCCCAATATGCCATGCTTCTTGACCTCGAACGCTTGGAAGATGGAATTTATACGCTTTCAATCACGACCAATTATGAGTCTTTTGTAAAATCATTTGCCCTTACTACCGAAGAACTGGGAAATCGTAATGGAAAGATGTTTTTGGATAGAAAAGTGGAGATATTAGAACCTAATCATAAAGAATTAGGGATTCGAGATTAGCATTGAAAAAATTAAATTTATTAAAATCCATTTATCAATATATCCTTAAGGAAATGTTATAAAGGTGGTGATTTGATGACTGCCAGAATCAATGGAAAAGACACAATGACGATAAATAGAAAGGCAGTTTTGGAGGATGATTAAGGTTTTAAAACTATCTTTACGGTAAATAATATCAGGGTTGAGCATTTCAGGATTGCTCAACCTTTTTACTTCATAAAAACTAAATCCTCAAAATCATGACCGTTGAACAATTAATTGAAAAGCTAAGAACTTCGCCCGAACAAATTGAATTTTCGGAAGTAATTGCTCTTATTGATGAACATTACGATTTCACCCCAACGGCTTTCAAAAATGGGGATACTCATAACGAAGCGGGGCAAAATTCGGGTTCTTGCAAACTTTTTGCCTTTGCTAAAATAGAAGGTTTTGACAAAGTCCAAACTTTAGCTTGCTTCGGAGCATTTTATAGAAATGACGTTTTGGGTAATACTACGGGCGATAATCACCAAAATGTCCGTAATTTTATGAAATACGGTTGGGGAGGAATCCACTTTGAAGATGTTGCTTTAAAAATGAAATAATTACTCACGATGCTTATTACTCGAATCCCTAAAACAGCCCTTGAATGGGAACAATATTATCAACTTCGCTACACAGTTTTGCGTGAACCTTGGGGACAATTGAAAGGGAGCGAAGTGCTGCAAGATGAATACCAAGCCGACCATGCGATGGTAATTGATGATGAAACCCACCAAATTGTGGGCGTTGCCCGTATGCAAACCAACAACCCTGCACAAGGACAAGTACGCTGTGTGGCAGTTGCTCCGCACGTTCAAGGACGAGGCGTAGGAAAATTACTGATGAAATATTTGGAAGAACTTGCCCAACAAAAAGGCATCAAAGAAATTATTCTTGATGCCCGAGAGAATGCCGTAAAGTTCTATTTATCAATTGGTTATGAAATATTTGAAGATTCTTATTTACTCTTCGGAGAAATTCAACATTGGAAAATGAGAAAGATTTTTAGTGTTGCATCTTAATATCCATATTCATCAATCCCCAAGACAAGGTTGCCCCCGAAGAAGTATAAGTTGGATTAAGACTGTTTACCTTCAAAACTCCTTTCCTCATTACGGTTTTCCCATCTTTTGTTGTTCTGGAATGTTGGAAAACGTAGAATTTTCCTGGTTCAATTACAATCTCTTGCGTAGTATTTGGAACTGCTAAATTAGATAAAACAAAGTCATTAACATTAGTAAAATCAATGACTGAAGCCAAAGGAGCAAAGTAAGTTGTTGTGCCTCCTGCCGCCACTACGCTTGCACAGTTTTTATCACTGGCAATATTGCCTAAACCCAAAACCGCCCGTCTTGGATTAGACAAAATAGTGGGTTTGATGGACGGTGAACCAATAGTTGCGTAAGTAATATCAACAAAATTTATGTTTGAATCCAAATCACAAGCGGTGTATAAATCGCCCGTGGTGGAAGAAAATCTGGATGGATATCCGCTCCCTTGCACCCCCAAAGTGATATTTGACCAAGCACTTATTTGCTTCGTACCCAATGGTGAAATAGCCAAGGCTTTACGGGTTATCTTGCCTTTGGAATCCGTGATTTCAATATAAAAAACACGTGAAACTGTGATGCCCACCTCGGGTAGAACTACCTCTAAACTTTGTGTTTGGTCATCGGTACTTTTCAAACGAATATTATCCAACATCAAAATCCCCTTCTTTTCAGCATTATCAGTAATATAGGCGGACATTTTTACGGGTAAATTTCCGTCAGTCCCTTTTTTGATATTGAATGAAACTGCCAAAATTTCGTTTTTAGCAATTGATGTTGTATTTTTTGCCTCTAATTTTGGATCAGTAAATTTGATAATTAATTTCCCATCCGCCAAGTTCAAAGGTTCATCGCCTGGTTCGGGTGTTGGACTTGCACAGGAGAAAACAAAAATGCTTAAAATAGTAAGGAGCATGGATTTTTTCATAAAATTAATATGAGATTATAAAGCTAAAATTACGAATTTTTACGGTTTTTCCACCACTTTTTAAGCAAACAAATCAAGCCCGATAATACCAAAAAGTACGGAATTAAGTAGAATAGCTCAATAATCATGGCAAAGAAAGAATTCCAGCCTTCCACAAAGTTTTTCCAAATTTTAACGTAGAAACCTATCTCACCAGTTCAATCCACCCTTTCAAATTCAAAGTCGGAGAGGCGGGGTCAAGCGTTAGGAATTTTACTTCGCAAGTGTAAAAATATGAACCTGCTGGCAAAGCATTACCCGATGAATCATTGCCATTCCATTCTAATTTCGGACCGTTATACTCATATACTTTCTGCCCGTTTCGATTATAGACCACAAACATTACATTCTGCACAAATCTTGGGCATTTCATGGCTTGAAAAACGTCATTTTTGCCATCTCCGTTGGGCGTAAAAATATTCGGTAAATCAAACGATGTACAGTTGTCTTTACAAACCACATTGCTTCTGGCACTTTCCGTTCCAAAACGATTTGTCGCCGTTACGTAATAACATCCAATGTATGAATCCGCCTTTGTATGCGTAAACGTAGTAGCGGGTGGTTTTGGCGTAGTAACCTCTCCAATTTTTGTAAATTGTGCCCCCACCGCTGGCGAATAATAAATGGTATATTTCACAATATCCTTATCACAATCTGCTCCCGAACCAGATTTATCTGGATACGTCCAAGTCAGTTTATTTTCAAATGAAGTGGTATTACAATTGGTTTCATCCTTGTTGTATTTATTACAATCCAAGGCATCAACCAATACCACGGGTGGACAAATAACGAGGTCAGTTTTGGGCGAGGCACAAATTATTTGCGAGAAATTATACAACAAATCAGGCTTAATTTTTGGGTCGCCATACGTTCCTACGGTTTCCACTTTATAGCAATATGATGAATCAGGCAACATTTTGGCAATTACTAACCCATCGGCGGGATAACTGTCCCCACCTTTATCCGTGAAAGTAAACGAACCAGTATTCGTTACGGCAACATCCGCAATACGGTTGAAAACGCCCGAACCTTGCTTGGTCTCACGATATACTCGGTGCGTTTGATTTTGATTATTCCAGGGCACCATTGCTTGCCAAGTAACATTTACCGAACGCACATCTGGTGTTGCCGAAGCCCGAACACTACTGGCATTATCGGTAGTGTCCAAGGCAGTCAAAGCGTTGTTATCGCTATAATAAAAAACTAAGCGGTAACGGTACGATTCGTCAGTAGTATTCAGGGCTTTATCTTTGAAAAGTGTATCTAATTTCCCTGCGGTTAAATCAGTATCAATGTTAGGCGAAACTTGGGCAAAACCTGTTGCACCCGTTTGTCCAGTAGCTCTGAACAAGCGATATTGATAGGGTGCTTTGTACTGGGTTCTGTCTAAATTAATTGGGCGAGTCCATCGCACCGTAATTTCTCCCGTTGTTTTATCCGTTTTATCAACCGTTACGTTGGTAATAACCGACCCCTGAAAAGGCAAATTAGCACAGGCTTGGTCAGACGTTACGCTTTGGGTTGTATTCGTTCCATTCGTGAATAAAACTACCGTGCGGTAGCTATAATCCGTATTTCGTTTCAAGTTTCTATCCGTAAAAGTCGTGGCATTTACGGGTACACGACCTACTTCGGTATAACCTTCTGAAGCGGGCAGCCCCACCGTACAAACGGCTGGTTTATAGGTGCTACAACCTTCTTTGCGATAAATAATGATCACTGCCCCCGCATTTTGACAAGCATACGAATCCCATTTCAAGGTGATTAATTTACTTCCTGCGTTTGGTGCTAAGGTCAAGTTTTTGATTCTGGGAGCAATGATTTTTATTTTCCAAATCTTGCTATCTACCAGACTTGGAATGGTGTTAGTTTTAGGTAAATCCTGCACTTTAAACAAAATATCATAAGGTTCCTGCCTCACATGATTACAATTGGTTTGCCATCTAAATCTTCCCGACGCTGGTGATGCTGAATTTGGCGTGTTAGCAAAAGTGGCGTAATCGGCTGGTATAAAAGTAGTTCCGTTGGGCAATTTATAGACTTGTCCCGTTGAAAGAATGGTTAAATTATCCAATCTGCCCGTTTTAGAAGGAGTATCAGTAGCCGTGATAGTGTAGTCTATTATGGAACCTGCCTCCACACAAATATCCTCGGGGACTTTTATTTTTGGGGCGGCATTATCGGCATCCTTTACCTCAATCTGCATATCACGTACCGTTATCGAAATCAAAACGCCATTCCGCCATTCTTCCACAATAAAGGCAGTATTATAAAGCCCTGCCTCTTGGGGAACATCCCAAATCAAATCGCCCGTGCGAGGGTCAATCGTGAATGTACTTGGTGTGGAAGAAACTTCATTAGGTTGCCTAAATCCTGAAATAGCGGAACCCCTATCTCTACAATCATCTTGATTCCCTTTTCGACATAAGATCAATTTATAAGCAAGACTATCACCCTCCACATCCACAGCATTAGGATTATGAATAAATTTTTGCCCCACAACCGCCGTCAAATCTACCGCAGGATTCAATAAAACGGGCGTAGAGTTCTGACCCAAACCTGGATTAACTTTTAAGATAGTTTCAACGTAAAAGGGGATTTGTTCAGAGGGTGGAGGTAAATTTTTCACACCAGCATTTCTGTTAGAAATCGCTACCGAAACCCGATAATCACCAGGGGCAGCAAAAGTATAAATAGCCTTATAAATGCCCTTTGCCACACCAGGTAGAATTTCTTCGCCTTGTCCGTTACCATTACTTCGGGGAGCTTTTATGATGATGCCCAGACCATCACCAAAACAGAAATTTACGTCTTTTTGGTCTGTCCACGCCCGTAAACCTGTATTCAAATCGCAGTAAATGGTTAGGGTAAATTCATACGTGAGTGAAGTGGTAGAAATCCTTTTGATAGAAATCTCCCCACCTCTCATGTGGGTAGCGTAAGACTTATTAGTGGAAAATAAACTCAGGCAAAAGCCCAAGAGAATCGTGTATAATAATTTTAGTTTCATTTTTTTACGGAAAACGATAAAAGGTGAACAATTTACGATATTTAGCTCACGAAATTTGGACTTTAATTTAGAAAATATTTTTAGTTTAGGGAAACAAAATTTTAAAACAGCCTGTTAAATTTTTATTGAATAAACGTATCTTTTGATTCTACAATTGGTAATTGTTTGTGTTTGAAAGTCAAGTTTTATCAGTAAGAAAGTTATTTCTGAAATTCACTTACTGTTTGTACTTTATTACTCACCAAAAAGCATTTTTCCAAAACTATCAACTAACACTCGTTTTATTGTAAAAAAACGTAAAAAGATTGTAAATAATTGCTAAAAAGCAAGAGATAATTTGAAAGACAAACGTTTCGATAGTAGTTTTGATACTATTATAGGATATCAAACGAGTTTCGATTGATAGTGGTAAAATGAAAAGCTATTAATTACTAATTCTTAACTGTTAATTAAAATATGTCTTGGGTAACAAAAACATTATCAAGTTCGCTGGGTCGAAAACTCATTATGGCAGTAACAGGGCTGTCGTTGATTATTTTCCTTTGTGTGCATTGCGGAATTAACTCATTAATTTTCTTTAATGATGGTGGTGAATCTTTCAACGCTGCCGCCGAATTCATGGGAAGTAATTGGTTAATTCGTACTACCGAAGTTGGATTGATGGCAGGTTTTATTATTCACATTGTGGATGGATTGATGCTTTGGAATTCAAATAAAGCAAAACGTCCAGTACAGTATGCCATTGTGAAAGGCGAAGCCAATTCAACTTGGTATTCACGTTCAATGGGGCTTTTGGGAACATTATTATTGTTGTTTTTAATCATGCACTTACGTCATTTTTGGGTAGTGAGTCGTTTTACGGATGAAATAACGGGTGGACATGAGACGCTTTTTGGTGAAATGAAAGAAGTTTTTGCCAATCCTGTGCCAGTTGTATTGTACGTATTAGGTTGTATTTCATTGTCTTATCACTTGATGCACGGATTTCAAAGTTCTTTCCAAACGATGGGATGGAATCATCCGAAATACACGCCGTTCGTGAAATCCGTAGGAAAATGGTTTTCTATCATTATACCATTCGTTTTTGCATCAATGCCCATTTCGATGTACTTTGGATGGATTGGGTAGAGACAAGGTATTGCCTTGTCTAATGGTCATACAGATTATCGAACTGAGAAGAGACAAGGCATTGCCTTCTCTCTACCTTTTACAAATACAAATATTTTTACTTCATAATTAAAAAATTATGTCAGATATATTAGATGCTAAAATCCCCAATGGGGCAATCGGAGAGAAGTGGACGAAGTTCAAAAACTCTGTACCCTTGGTGAACCCCGCTAATAAGCGGAATATTGAAATCATTGTGGTGGGTACTGGCTTGGCTGGTGCTTCAGCGGCGGCTTCCTTGGCAGAATTGGGCTACAAAGTGAAAGCATTTTGTTTCCAAGATTCACCCCGTAGAGCCCACTCCATTGCGGCTCAGGGTGGAATCAATGCTGCCAAAAACTATCAGAATGACGGTGATTCAGTTTATCGCTTATTTTACGATACCATCAAAGGTGGTGATTACCGTGCCAGAGAAGGAAACGTTCACCGTTTATCGGAAGTGTCAGGTTCAATCATTGACCAATGCGTTGCCCAAGGCGTACCTTTTGCTCGTGAATACGGTGGATTATTGTCTAACCGTTCTTTCGGAGGAACACAAGTTCAGCGTACATTTTATGCCGCAGGACAAACTGGACAGCAATTATTGTTGGGTGCATACTCCGCTTTGCAACGTCAAATCGGTCTCGGAAACGTAACGATGATGACTCGCCACGAAATGCAAGACATCGTAATGATTGATGGCAAAGCTCGTGGAATCATTGCTCGTGATTTGATTTCGGGTAAATTAGAAAGACATTTCGGACACTCCGTGTTGTTGTGTACGGGCGGATACGGAAACGTTTTCTACCTTTCTACCAACGCTATGGGTTCTAACGTAACGGCAGCTTGGAAAGCCCACAAAAAGGGAGCTTTCTTTGCCAATCCATGTTATACGCAAATTCACCCAACTTGTATTCCCGTTTCGGGCGACCATCAATCAAAACTGACTTTGATGTCAGAATCTTTGCGTAATGATGGACGCATTTGGGTTCCGAAAAAACAAAATGATACTCGTTTAGCGATTGATATTCCAGAAGATGAGCGTGATTATTATTTGGAACGTCGTTATCCTGCCTTCGGGAATTTAGTACCTCGTGATATTGCCTCACGTGCCGCCAAAGAGCGTTGCGATGCGGGCTATGGCGTGGGAACTTCTAAAATGGCGGTTTATTTGGATTATGCCGAAGCCATTTTACGTTACGGAAAAGGAGAAGCCAATAAAAAAGGAATGCAAAATGCTTCTTCGGAAGAATTGCAATCCATGGGCAAGGATGTGGTAAAGGAAAAATACGGTAATTTGTTCGATATGTATAAGCAAATTACGGGCGAAGACCCTTATACTTTGCCAATGCGTATTTATCCAGCCGTGCATTATACAATGGGTGGTTTGTGGGTAGATTATAACTTAATGACCACCGTTCCAGGGCTTTACGCACTGGGAGAAGCCAATTTCTCTGACCACGGTGCAAATCGTTTGGGAGCTTCGGCTTTGATGCAAGGTTTGGCGGACGGTTATTTTGTATTGCCATACACCATCGGAGCGTATTTAGCGAGTGATATTCGTACTAAAGCAATCCCAACGGATGCCCCAGAATTTGAAGTAGCCGAGAAAGCCGTTCAAGAGCGTATTGATAAATTGATGTCGATAAAAGGCACAAAATCAGTTGATTACTTCCACAAGAAATTAGGAAAAATCATGTGGAATGAATGTGGAATGTCTCGTAGTGAAGCAGGTTTGAAAGGAGCTATTGTTGAAATTCAAGGCTTAATAAAAGAATTTTGGTCAGACGTAAGAATCCCTGGTGATGCCGACGAATTCAATCCAGAATTAGAAAAAGCGGGTCGTGTTGCGGATTTTTTAGAATTAGGAGAATTGATGTGCGTTGATGCTCTTGCCCGTAACGAATCATGCGGAGGACATTTCCGTGAAGAATTCCAAACCGAAGATGGTGAGGCATTGCGTGATGATGAAAACTTTGCTTTCGTGTCGGCATGGGAATACAAAGCCCAATCATCGTTTGAATTACACAAAGAGGAATTAATTTACGAAAATGTCAAAATCGCTCAAAGATCTTATAAGTAATGGAAGGAAATATGAACTTGTCTTTGAAGGTTTGGAGACAGAAAAACGCAAACTCGGAAGGTAAATTCCAACAATATGACGTTCAAGGTATTTCTGAAGATATGTCATTCTTAGAGATGTTCGATGTTTTGAACGAGCGTCTCATCAACGAAGGTGATTCGCCCGTAGCTTTCGACCACGACTGTCGTGAAGGAATCTGTGGAATGTGTTCAATGTATATCAATGGCGAACCCCACGGACCTGGTAAAAACGTAACCACGTGCCAATTGCACATGAGGTCGTTCAAAGACGGTGATACCATCACGGTTGAGCCTTGGAGAGCCAAAGCTTTCCCAATTGTGAAAGACTTGGCGGTAAACCGCTCCGCATTCGACCGTATCATTGCCTCGGGAGGTTATATTTCTGTAAATACTGGTAACGCCCAAGATGCCAACTCATTACCAATCCCGAAAGATAATGCTGACGATGCTTTCATGGCGGCAGCTTGCATCGGTTGCGGGGCGTGTGTGGCAGCTTGCAAAAATGCTTCGGCGATGTTGTTCACTTCAGCAAAAATCTCTCAGTTATCATTGCTTCCACAAGGACAGGCAGAACGCATGATGCGTGCCGAGAAAATGGTGGCACAAATGGATATTGAAGGTTTCGGAGCGTGCACCAACACGGGAGCGTGTGAGGCAGAATGTCCCAAAGGAATCTCTCTGGAAAACATCGCCCGCATGAACCGTGAGTATTATGGTGCAGTGCTTTCATCAAAATAAGAATTTGGATTTATTATTAAAAAAGCCCTATCAGATTGTCTGGTGGGGCTTTTTGGGTTTTAAACCTTATATCAAAACAATCGTTTCATCACCACTGATGTTCCTGATTTTCAGTCGTTTAGGTTCTTTTTCGGAAATGATTTTGCCATCCCAAAAGGTCTTGGTTTTTGTGCCGTTGTTTATCAAATACCCCAATTTATCAATCTTTATTTCGGTTGAACTGTGCCACGCTCTCTCGGCATTTTCGCAGTCGAGGGCAATGAGTTCTATCAGTTCCAAACCTTCTTCGCTGATGCTGATGGGGCTGGATTTCTTGCCCTTCGTGAGGGATTGAAGATTACCCTTTTCATTAAATTCATTGATTTTTTGAATTAACCTATCACTCGTAAAATTGATGATGGATAATTGATAAAGTTGCTCTTCGTTTACCGTTATCCATTCACCCTTCACCGTTGTTTTATCTTCCATCACCACTTCGTGCAGGAGGTTTTTTAGGTCTTTCAACTCTACTTCCACTTCGGTGGCGTTGTTATTTCTAATAAAAATTTCTAATTCCTTTCGGTCTTCAATGTCAATGTAATACACAATTACTTTCTTGACGGCACTCTCCAAGTTCTGTAACTCTTGATTAATAATGGTATTGATGGCGGGAATATCCAGCACTTTTTCTTGGGTATTGAGCAAATTAGGTACATACACTTGCACGGTGCTGTCTTTGGAACTGATAATTGCCCCAAACCAAAAATTACTCACGCCCGCCACCTTTTTTTGTAAGCCAGGAATCAGCAATGCCAGTTTATCCATCGTTTACTGGGGATTACGAAACAGACTTACACCGTCTTTTATTTCCAAAATTTGAAACGCCGCCTTTGCTTCTTTCAACCTATCCCGCACGGTTTGAATACTATTTATCCCCACGTCAACGTGAATAAAGTTACGCCCCAAATCATGAGCAACTTTTGCCGTTACACCACTGCCCCCAAAAAAATCTGCGATCACCATGCCTTCGTTACTGCTGGCTTCTATGACTCTTTTTAACAAGGCTTCTGGTTTTTGGGTGGCGTAATTTTTCCATTCACACTGGGATATTGTTCTACCCATATTCCAAACATCGTCAGCCTTTTTTTCTGAATATTCAACGGTGATTTTTTCTCCATTTTCATCCAACACTTCAATTGTTTTACCATTAACTTTTTTTCTTAATGCTCTCTTCGTAGTTTCTTCTTTGGGTATTATTATGTTATTGAAAATGTAGTCATCATTTTTCGAGTAGATAAATATAGTGTCATGATTTTTATCCAATCTCTTACCTCCCGTAGCAAACTTATCTTCATAATGCCAAATAATTTCATTAATAAATTTATCCTCACCAAAAATTTCATCTAAAATAATTTTTATGTAATGTCCAATCTTTGTATCTAAATGAACATAAATACTACCTGTTGCTCTCATCACACTTTTAATTGCCGTCAAGTTTTCATACATCCAATTAAGGTAATCTTCTTTTTGCCAAATATCGCCGTACATTTTTTCTTCAAAAGCTTTGAGGTCGTCGAGTTCCATTTCTTGTTCGGCTTCGGCAATTTTTTCGGCTAATTTGGGGTTTTTGCGGAGATACACTTTTTTGGCATAGTCGGCACCCGAGGCAAAAGGCGGGTCAATATACACCAAATCCACTTGTATGTTTTGTTCTTTCAAGTAAGCACAGGCAGACACACACTCATCACCAGGGATGATGAGGTTATCGGTATTTTCGCCTACTTTCTCAATATTTTCAACTTCATAAAAAGGCATTCCCCGCTTGATACGGTCATAAACTTTATCGTTTTCACGGTAACGCAATACTCGTTGCGTGCGGGTGATGTTATCCAGAACGGCTTGTCCTTCAACGGTATTAGGGAAGTATGGATGTGCCAAACCCTAAAATAGGTTGACTAAAATTTCATTATTTTATTCAGCTTATGACACTTACAACAAAAACAGCCTGTCGAAATTCTGAGTACCAAAAAATCGGTTTCGACCTCAAACTTTCCATCATTGACCAAATCATAAATGGACAGATTTCAGTCAATCATGCGGCGAAAGTTCACAATATTTCTCGCTCCTCAATTACCTATTGGATGCAAAAATTATGCACCTTTGAGCAAAAATCAAAAGGTATGAGCAAGAACGATGAAATCAAAAAACTACGAGAACGCA
>JBBRMR010000097.1:0-16014 GCA_038230735.1 Cytophagales bacterium | reverse complement strand
GATGAAGAGTTACTTTTTGACTTAGATAGGCTGTTAAAGATAAAATTAAGCCGTTGAGAATCGTTTAAACGTGATTTTATCCGACTCGAAAAATTCTACGGAAGTCGTGGGAAATTTTTTACTTTTCTTTAGTTGCAACCAATGATAGTAATAGCCGTTTCTTAAATTCAGACAGTTCCGAACGGTTCATTTTTGCAATTTCTGCGATGATAGGATAATATTCTGTCTGGTAATTTATTAATTTTATATTTTTATTGAAATCTTCAATTATTTTAGAAATATCGAACTCGTTAACATCTGTTTGGTGATTTTTTAGATTATCAATATAATCAAGGTTAAAATGGTCAGCATCTAATGTTTCTAAAAAATGTCCTAAGAAATATTGTTCAGGTAGAGCATTACTCAGTTCTTTGTTAAAAAGAAATAAATCTTCTCTAAAGTCTAAATATTCTTTAATTTCTGCTGGTGTTATTAAGAAACTACAAATCCAATGATAATCCTCTGAATGAAAAAGATGGATTAAACCCACCCCAGAACTCTCATAAAATTTCAAGTGTCTTTGCGATTCAGAAAAATCATCAAGTGGTGTGTATATAATTATCTTTTTGGGGTCAGGACATTTTTTAGCTTCTGTTATGTTCAATTTATGTCCTTTTGCATTTTCAATAACAATTTCTGGGTAGATAGCAATATACATTAATGTTGACTTTATTTGCTTTACCGCTTTTTTTAGTATTTTATTTTCAAACCATTTTACGTCATTTTTCGCATTAGGTTCTCGCTCTTTTATTTGATAAATAAAAAACAAATCATCTAACCAAACGACATTATCCGCAAACTCTAATTTTTGATTCGTGTTTAGTTCTTTGAAGTCGTTTTTACTGAATGTAAATTCCTTAAAAAAGACATTGGAGTTTATTTGTGTAATAGTATTTTCAGAATTTGTTGTTGCCATACGTACATCCATAAAATGGTAAGTAAAAAGATTATTTGATACGTAACGGAAAGCTACAAGACTTATTTCCCTTTGTTATGCTACCATTTATAAAGAGAATATATTTTAATGAAATTGAATATACAAAGTGGGTTTGAGAATATACTTTACCTTTTACCAGTCACAAGTAGCACCACTTTTAACCAAATAGTACCCTCCATTCTTAATATAGTAGTTTGTATCGCCTTTAGAGCCTTTGTAGTATCTAAAATTTTGTTTAGGTCTATCATTATAAAATAGTGTTAGCATTGTTCCAGTAATACTGTAATGCCCTCTCAATACCTCTTCTTTATCAAGAATGTTATTATAATCATTAAATTCAAATTGTCCATCTCGTCTAAATTTCATTTGTATAAATGCAGTATGAGGTTGAAACCAGCAACCTAATATGTATTCTTTAGGTGTAATAAAGGATACATTTTTACTATTAATACGTGTGGTACTTAAAACAAATATCAAGGTACAAGCGATAGATTTTGAGATAATTGATGTCATGTTCTTTCATGGGTATTTTACGAAAATACTAAATTTTACTATAATTATCAATATAATGTTTCATTGATAATTATTAAAATTAATTTTAATCAATGGCACAAAAATTTTACTATAAATATTTTAAAGTTCTACAAGAAACAAAGAGATAAAAATCAGAAAATTTGTAATTTGTGACTGCATCTTAAAACAGTAAAAGATGCCTGTGAAACGTTACGTAACGCTTCATTGTAACGTTTCTTGCAACGTTTAATCCTAAAAATCCTTATGCCAAAATTTTCTAAAAAGGCTTGTAGTATCTGCGGCACAATCTTTCAACCTCGTAGTGAGATTCACGAATATTGCTCAGGTAGTTGTCGAACCGAAGGTCATCGTAAACGCCATGCAATAGAAGAACCTGCATTTTTAAGTAATGCTAAAAAGCTAATAGACACCCCTCTAAAAGTAGTTGAAGATGTTACTTATGAGTCTCCAAACAAACCTCTCTCAACCACCGACACTATACCTGATTTTACAGATATTGGGGTTACGGAGTATATCGCTAATCCTGCTTATGTAAAGTCTGTCAAGGCGTATCAAGCCTGTTTAGAAAATACTGTCATGCTTGAAAAAAAGCGGCAAACGTTAAAATCAGAAATCAATAAACTAAACGGTGGAAGTTCCAGAGCGAAAGGGATGATTCTTGGTGGATTAGGGGCGGTAGCTTTAGGATTTGTAACTATCTATTTCAAAGCAAAAAATACAAATCCGTTTTGGTATTTACTGATTATCCCCGCAGCTATTGTTGGTGTGATTGCAGGTGGAGCTTTGTCAGTTGCTTCTTATTTTGGTTCAGATGAAGCTCAAAAATTAGCACAAGCCAATGAAAAAGAAAAAGAGCTTTTACAACTTGACCAAGAAATACTAAATTCAAAATCGAAAGAGAAAGGTATAAAAATTGAGCGTGATGCTGTACAGAAGCAAATTGCCCGATATGAGAAAATATCACCAGAAGTAATCTACGATGAATTTGAAGACCTTTCCAAACAAAAAGCTATTTCACTCGAAAGCCTTAAAAGTAAGAAATTTAATACATGGAAATTTTCCGATAAATGGAAAGACTTAATCGGTACACCAGAGGCTAACTTTTGTATGATGGTTTACGGTAAGCCTGGACATGGAAAAAGTTATTTTACCCTTGAATTATCGGAATATTTAGCCAGTAATTTTGGCACAGTTTTATTTAATTCATCCGAAGAAGGCTCTTCGCTTTCTCTTCAAAATAAGGTTGTCAATTTCAATATGGAAAACATTTTTTTAGGAAGTGCCGATCATGTAAATTCTTTGCAGTTTTTATTAACACAATCTCCTTATAAATTTGTTGTCATTGATAGTATAAATCACATGAATATCACGCCCGAAGACTTACGAAAGTTAAGGGGATTACACCCATCCAAAGCATTTATTTGTATTCTGCAATCTACAAAAGGTGGCGACTTCAAAGGGAGTAATGAGTATGAACACGATGCCGATATTTCGATTAAAATTGAGAATAGAAAAGCTGAATGTATGAAAACTCGTTATAATTAAAATTCAATAAAAATCTCAAAAAATAGCCACTGTAACGTTACGTAACGCTTCTTTGTAACGTTACAAAGAGCGTTACAGGGCTTTTTGATTTCAATATCACCCCACTTCCACATTCTCTCAATTCCTCATTTCTTATCAATTCATTATCAATATTTTCATCAAGCCATAATGTTTGTTAATTTGCAATACGAACTCGTAAAACCCGATGATATTCCTAAATTAATAGTATGAAAACAACCACCTTTAAGCCCGATAAATTCCTCCGTCCTACCCACCGCAAACAAGAAATTGCCCCCGAAACTCTGAGCCATTTCAAGCAAAAACTCAACACTTTTTTAGCCAATATCCACGAACCCAGCCGTGAGGGAAAACAAGAAACCGACCTGCGGGACTTCTTGAATGATGCTTTGTACAAAGGCAAATTTTACATCAATAAAAAGGAAACGATTGATTGGGCAATTCACAACGGCACGGATGCTAAAAGCAAGGTGGCGGTACTGATTGAAGTGAAAAAGACGGCTGAGAAAACCGATATGTTCAGCGAAGAGAAGCCCAATGTGAAAGCTCTGCACGAATTGGTTTTGTACTACCTCCGTGAACGAATCGACCATCATAACCACGAAATCCGTTACTTGGTTGCCACCAATTGCCACGAATGGTACATCTTCAACGAGCTGTGGTTTAATGAAAATATCTTTACCACACCACTCAAAAAGACTTACCAAGACTGGAAACTATCGGGACACGGCACGGATGATTTTTATAAACTTCATGCTAAATCTTACCTCGAAACCCTTGAAAAACCCATTGAGTTTTGCAAAGTAGATATTCGGGATTACGTGAAAGCGACCGATAAAAAACTGTCAGAATTATACAAAATCCTTTCGCCCGAGCATCTGTTGAAACAAGAAATTGCCAACGATGCTAACAAACTCAATAAGCCTTTCTACAATGAATTATTGTATATGATTGGCATTGAAGAACGCAAGGACGACAAGAGCAATAAGAAAATCATTGAGCGACTACTACCAGCTCATCGAAAGGAAGGTTCGTTGCTTGAAAATACCATTGAACAACTCGATACTAAAAACGCTCTTGTCAAAGTGCCAAATTTGGAGGGTTATGGCGATACTGAAGAAGAACAAAAATATAGTGTGGCTCTGGAATTGTGTATTACGTGGCTCAACCGTTTGTTATTCCTCAAATTATTGGAAGGACAGTTGGTTAAATATCACAATGGTGACCGCAAATATCGTTTCTTGACGAGCGACCGAATCAATGATTTTGATGAATTGGGCGAATTATTCTTTGGGGTATTGGCAAAACGTCCGACCGAACGCAAGCAATCCGTTCAACAAAAATTTGGCGACATTCCGTATTTGAACAGCTCACTTTTTGAAGAATCAAATTTAGAAAACAACGTTCTGAGTGTTGAATTACTCAAAGACCGTCTGGAGTTACCGCTTTTTGGCAGTACCGTTTTAAAGGATACCAACGGCAAAACTCGTAAAGGCGAAGTAAAAACGCTCAAATATTTGCTTGATTTCTTGGATTCCTACGATTTTGGTTCAAAAGATGAAAAGGAAGTTGCCGCCGCCAAAAATACCGAAGCTGTCAATCACGATAGAACAATTAATGCTGCGGTATTAGGGTTGATTTTTGAAAAATTGAACGGTTACAAAGACGGCAGTTTCTTTACTCCTTCATTTATCACGATGTATATGTGCCGTGAAACGCTCAGACGGGCGGTGGTGCAGAAATTTAGCCCCCTTGCCTCCAAAGGGGGAATTTCTACTTTTGAGGAGTTAAAAGATTTTATTGATGATGATTATAAGAAGCCCGACAAGCGTAAATCCTACAACGATTTATTAAATTCTATCCGTATTTGCGACCCAGCGGTAGGTTCGGGACACTTTTTGGTTTCGGCTCTCAATGAAATGATTGCCATCAAAGCGGAACTCAAAATCTTGCAGCACCCCAACGGTACGAGGTTGAAAGGTTACGAAATATCGGTAGAAAACGATGAATTAATCGTGTGGGAAGAAGATACCCAAAAGGATTTTCAGTATAAAATCGGTCAGGCGGGTAAACCTTTCCAAGATTTACAAAGTGTGCAAGAGACCCTTTTTCACGAAAAGCGTACCATCATCGAGAATTGTTTATTTGGCGTGGATATTAACCCCAAATCAGTTTCTATCTGCCAGCTTCGTTTATGGATTGAACTCTTGAAAAATGCTTTTTACACGCCCGAAAGCAACTATTTATATTTGGAAACGCTACCAAATATTGACATTAACATCAAAACGGGTAATAGTTTGGTGAGTCGTTTTGGCTTAGATGCTGATTTGAGTAAAGTTTTACGGAGCATTAAATACACCGTAAATCAATATCGTGGTTTTGTGAATGACTACAAAAATGCCGAGAACAAAGAGCAGAAAAGAGGGCTTCAAAAAATCATTGACAACATCAAAAGTAATTTCAGAACGGAGATTGCCAAATATTCAAACCCTAAAATTGTCCAGCTTCAAAAACTCAAAGAAGAGCTTTATGTACGCTTTGAAGGTAACGCCCTTTTTGGAACGCAACTCAACGCCAAACAGAAAACGGAAAGGGATATTTTATCCAAAAAAATAGAAAGTCTCAGCACCGAAATCAAGGATAGTATTGATTCGCCCATTTTTAGGAACGCTTTTGAATGGCGTTTTGAGTTTCCCGAAGTGTTAGATGATAATGGCAACTTTACGGGTTTTGATGTAGTGGTGGGTAATCCTCCGTATTTAACGGGAGGCTCCGTAAAAGATTCCATGAAGTATTTTAAAGATGCTTATAAAACCGCACAGTATCAAGTTGATTTGTACCTTTTATTCATGGAAAAAGCTACTATGTTACTTCAAAAAGAGGGGTATATTAGTTTAATTACGCCCAATTCATGGCTCAAAAATTTGATGATGTCAGATTGTAGAAGTTTCATTTTGAATAATTACAATCTCATTTCCATTAATCCTAACATTTCAAATGCCTTTGAAGAAGCATCGGTGGACACATTAATTTATGTGGCAAGCAAGAAACCGCAAACGGAATCTTTAAATGACAATGAAATTCAAATTTGGGCTTTTGAAAAAGGAATAATTGAACTCAAAAATACTATCCCTCAAAGTCGTTTTTCAGCTAATGAAAAATATGTTTTCGATGTGGAAGTTGATGATTCAAAGCATATTATTTTAAAGAAAATTCGTAATGGAAGTAAATTTCTTTCCGACATTACTGAAATTTCGTTCGGGTTTAGAGCTTATGATGCTTACACAGGACAATCAAAAGAAATTATTGAAAGTAAAGCATATCATTCTGATTTTCAGTTAGATG
The DNA here is from genome assembly GCA_038230735.1 of Cytophagales bacterium. Classification (GTDB taxonomy): domain Bacteria; phylum Bacteroidota; class Bacteroidia; order Cytophagales; family Spirosomataceae; genus Arcicella. The sequence continues at coordinate 9,596 of JBBRMR010000097.1, read as the reverse complement.
AAAGTTTTCATCCGTTCATTCATAGTAAAGATGTTCAAAGATACGATTATAATGTTGATGGAAAACGGTTCATAAAATACGGCAATTGGCTTGCAGCACCGAGAGACGAAAAGTTTTATAAAGATGATAGAATTGTATTTAGAGAAATTTTAGGAGTCCATAATTTTGTTTGTACCGTTGTGAGTGAAGAGATAAAAATTGACCGTAGCCTTTATATTGCTATTCCGAAGTCAGATACAACCGTCAATGTTAAATTTATTCAAGCACTTCTTGGTTCTAAACTTTTAGCCTGGTCTTTTCGCTTAGAAAAAAATGAATTTGATGCACTTTTTCCAAAAATACGATTAGAAGAATTTAAAAAATTGCCAGTAAAATTGACAGAAAATCAAGCCCCATTCATCGAAAATGTAAATCAAATTTTAGCCCTAAAAAAATCGGATTCCAAAGCTGACACCACCCGCTTAGAAGCCGAGATTGACCGCATGGTTTATGATTTGTACGAATTAACGGAGGAAGAGATTTTGATTGTGGAAGGGAAATGAGTGTAATATGTTGTTGCAAGAATAAGTGTAACCACTTGTAAACATTCAGTTTACGGATTTTTTTGTAAATTTGAGAGATGAACGAAAGCAAAGCCATGAAAGCCAAATATATCAATCCCTTTACCGATTTTGGATTTAAAAAAATCTTTGGAGAAGAAGCCAGCAAACCGCTTCTACTGGATTTTCTGAATGCCCTTTTGCCAAGCACTTCACAGATAAAAGACCTTTCATTTAAAAATACCGAGCATTTAGGACAAACCGCTGTCGATAGGAAATCATTATTTGATATTTATTGTGAGTCTTTTACAGGTGAAAAATTTATCGTAGAACTTCAAAAAGCCAAACAGAATTATTTTAAAGACCGCACGGTTTACTATTCAACCTTTCCCATCCGAGAGCAAGCCGAAAAAGGCGAGTGGAATTATAAACTTAAAGCTGTTTTCTGTGTAGGCATTCTTGATTTCACCTTTGATGATTACGAAAATGAACCTGAGAGAAACGAAGTAGTCCATACGATAAAGCTCAAAAATCAGCACGGAAAGACCTTTTATGAAAAGCTGACCTATGTTTATATAGAAATGCCTAATTTCAATAAATCTGAAACGGCATTAGAAACCAGATTAGATAAATGGCTGTATTTTATCAAAAATTTAGAAGACTGCCAGTCTATACCCAGCATATTTAAAGACGAAGTGATTTTTGAACAAGCCTTTGAAAAAGCTGAATTGGCAAAACTGGATAGTGTGCAGTCCGAATCCTACGAAAGCAGTTTAAAAGAATATCGAGATATAAAAGGGTATATTGATACGGCTTATGATGATGGAAAACAGGAAGGAATATTGGAAGGCAAACAAGAAGGAAGAGCAGAGGGAAAGCAAGAAGAAAAACGAGCAATCGCCAAATCTTTAAAACTGGCTGGCGTAGCTAATTCAATTATTCGCCAAAGTACAGGACTTTCAGATGAAGAGATTGAAGAATTGTAATTATTTGTTGGCAACCATTTTATGAGAGATACCATACAATAAAAATTAAACCAATAATTTAGATAAAAATGTTTTCAAAACACGTTTCCAAACTAACCTATTTCGATATAGACGATTTGATTAACACAAGGCAAGAACGAGAAGGCTATCATTTAGATTTTAAAGGCGAGTTTGGTAACGTTGATAAAGCAAAAAAAGAGCTATCTAAGGACATCTCCGCATTCGCTAATACAAGTGGTGGGTTTTTAATTATTGGCGTGGATAAGCACTACAAGATTGTCGGCATTGAAAATAAAATACAAAATAGAGATATTGACGAATGGATAAATCAAATTTTAAGTTCAAATGTTGAGCCACAAGTTTTCTATTTTGACCCAAAGGTTATTCCAATTCCAGAAAGCGAAAAAGTAATTGTTGTGATTCATATTCCAGAAAGTACAAAAAAACCTCATATTGTAACAGAATGGAACAACTACCACATTAGAATAAATGATAGTTCTAAATCTGCAAATCATAATCAAATTAGAGATATGTTTGAATTCTCAAAAAATAGGATAGACGAATTTAATGACTTCTTAAAGAAAAGAAATTTAGCAGACGAAGACAATCCTAATTTTGGGCAAAACAAAAATTCAGATAAACTATATTCAGAAATTCCTAAAAAAACAGGATTACCCAAACCGCTTGTTTTATTTTCATTAATTCCCAAGTACCCAAACGAAGAAAAAATAAATTTGCCAGTTGCAGACTTTAAAACTTGGCTTGACAGAAACTCAAGAGGTTACAATCCATATCCTTCAATGTCATTATTTTATGTTGGGCAAGATATTGATTTAAAACTTGACGGAATTGTTTTGAAACGTACACGAGATAAAGAATTTACATCATATTTTGAAATTCTTAACAATGGATTTGTAGAAGCAGGATTATCAAATTCAATAACATATCCATACGAAAATAAAGATACCCAAAAGTCAATAGTTGCAATATACTTAACACAAATTATTGGTTACGAAATGTTTTTACTTGGTTTTGCCCGAAGTTTCTACGAGTTAGCGAAATATTATGACGATGTTTTGTTACAGATTAGTTTTGTAAATGTTTTAAATTATAAACTTTACGGATTTAATAGCAAATACAATGGCAATATGAGATATGAACGGAGTGATATTTCAAATAAACAGCATAATAATTTTAAATTGAATTTTAGATTTAACCCCAAAACATTAACTGATAGTGACATTTTAGAAATTGCTAAAAACCATTCTGAAAAAATTTGTAGAGTTTTTGGACTTGACCACGACTATTGTTTTGTGGACAATGCTTTGTCAGTTAACGAATTGAACAATTTTTACCTCTAACAAATCAAATAAACTAAGAAATAAAAACAAATTTTATTAAAATTTGATAAACAAAATTAAGTTGAGATTTTGGGATTCTATTTCTCTATTTCTGAAATAGTTAATCATTTTACCCTTTTGTTAATTAAAAAATGGAAATGAGAGCCTAAATTTATAAGATTCAAAATATTGTTTAAAAAAGCCATTTAAAGAGATTGATAATGATTTTAGACGGTTTATTGATAAAATGAAAGCCCTGAGAATCGTTTAATTAAAATTGTTGCGAGGCAAGGATGCAGAATAATATATTTACAATTGTTAATTAAGGACAAGCAATATAAAATATTGAGTATCAAAAGTGTATTTACTGACAAAATGACACGAACACGAAAAATAATGTTAAGTGTTCCACGGAATTTCATTAATTAATGGATTAGGTGCTATTTATATAGGTATATAAACCATATAGGTATATAAATATAGTCGTTCCAAATACAAAACTTACCAAGAAATAAATGTAATATATCAATATACAGTTAATTAGATAACTTTTATTTGAAACGACAATTACTTTTTTCTCTGATAAATTGCTGAAACTAATATTTTAGTAATTCATGGTGGGAAGTTTGACCCAGATTTAAGTGGGCAACATACTGCATTTATGAAAACGCTGAGAATCGTTTATTTGAAATACAGTCAGGACAAAAATATTTTACGGAAGTCGTGGTGAAAGTCGCACCTTTCTTTAATAAAGCCGTAGAGTAAGACTGTTAATGAAAATAGATTTATTCTAAGTAATTGTTTTTAGCTACTAATATCTTGTTAATTTGTAAAGTACATTACAAATTATTTTGCAACAAATAGTATTACAAGTATTTCTAATGTTGTTAATATTACAAGTATTAATTAGACAATATTTTATGTAAATTATTATATAGTATTAATTGTATTACAAGTATTAATAATATTTCTTAATTCAAAAAATATTAATATAGTATTACAAGTATTAAAATTGATTTTAAATAAAGTTACAAGTATTACAATGTAGTTTTTATAAAATAAATTTAACAAACATTACTTAATAATATAGTATTACAAATATTAAGTAAGTAATATTTGTAATTATAGTTAATACTATATTACTTTGTAATACAATAAATGTAGTTTTCAATGAAAGTAATAGCGTTTTCAAACCAAAAAGGCGGAGTAGGGAAAACTACATCCGCAGTTAGTGTAGGTGCTGCCTTAGCTCGGCAGGGTAAAAGGGTTATTTTGATAGATTTAGATTCTCAGGGTAATATGACACAAGGTTTGGGAATTGAGAACCCTGATTTTACTATCAATGGTTTGTTATTCCATGAACAACCAATACACGCATATCCTGTTACTAAAAACTTAGTATTGGTGGCAGGAGATGGCTCTTTGTCAAATTTTGATAAAAATGCTCAGGATAAAATTCAAAGGGAATTTATTTTAAAGAAAGCATTAGAGTCATTGAAACTTAAAAGCGATTACATTATTTTAGATTGCCCTCCAATGCTTGGATTAGTAACAATCAACGCTTTTACGTTTGCAGACGATATTTATATTCCTGTTGAAGCTCAGAAATATTCGATTGAAGGACTCGCAAAGGTTTTTGAGATGGTAAAGGCTGTAAACGAAATAAATCCTGTCTTAGCAGTCAAAGGAATTTTTTTTACAAGGCACAATCACCATAAAATACTTAATAGAGATGTGGAAGAATATATAAGAAAAACTTATGGCGATACCGTGCTAAAAACATATATACGAGAAAATGTTGCTCTAAGAGAAAGTCCACACGCAAATGAAGACATTTTTAGATATGCCCCCGATAGTAACGGAGCAGAAGATTATTTGAACTTAACACAAGAGATATTAACAAAATAGATATGGCAAAGAAAAATTTTAGTGGTACTGGCTTAGGAAGTATTGCAGAAGAAAAACCTGCACACAAGCGTACTCTTTTGGACGAAATTAATGTAGGAAAACCATCTACAAACTTTGAGAATAAAAAGACTGATATAGAGGAATCTACATTAAAAAGACATACTTTTTTAATTAGTGATTCTATTTTAGAGAAAATAAAAGACTATGTTTATACCGTTAAAATTGGCGGAAATCTAATGTTTACTCAGCAAGAGTGTCTTGAAACAGCTATTTCTGAGTATTTAGAGGATAAAAAGATTACTCCACGTCCTGATGAATATAGGGACAAATTTAAAAAACGTTAAGTCAAGAATAGGGTTACTCTATTTTTTATCATTTGTTAAGCCGAAAACTTTTGCTGCATATCCTCCTATGTTTGTAATTGGCTTTTTGTCATTTTGCTTAATAATTTTTACGGATTTTTCTCTAATATCATCAATCGAATGATTCTTTATTATTTTTTCGATTTGGAATGGGCTTAATTTAAGCACATTCAAGAGATACTCGTAAGCGTTAAAGTTGCCACCAGAACGCTCACTAACTTGTTTCGTTTTGTCGAGAGCTTGGTTATAATCAATACTAAATTCAATTTTTGCAACCTTTCTTCCAATCTTCACAGCCTTGTATGTGAATTTTAAATTTGCCTTACTATTAATTTCTTTTTCAGCAGGTTTCAATACATTCTTTTCAAAATCTGCATAATTTTTATATAAATCCTTTCCAGTTTGCTCGTCAATTATCCCAAGCATTATTTTCAATTCATCAATACTTTTATCAAAAGATTGATTTACTAAATTTTTATACTCACTAATTAACTGATACATTCGTTTTGCGTACTTACCAGTCAAGCCCAAAGCAATGTTTAACTCAAATTCAGTAAACCTCTCTTTAAGGTAGCCATAATACGGACGAATTTTCTTTGAAATTTCAATTTTGGCGACCCCCTTTTCGTAAAGCACTGATGAAGCAAATGCGACCTTTAAAAAACTGTTTGCATCTGTTTTGTTTATATTCTTTACGGTAATAATTGATTTCATTAGCTGTTCGCAAGCATCTTCAAATCGTGTGTGTATTATCTTTGAAACTCCCATCCGATTAGTTAGGTCGGCAATAGAGATAACATACTCTTTGTCCAAATCATCATCCTGACGTACTTTGGAAATTACCATCAATAGAATATTAATAGCAGTTTCAGAAAGCTCATAGCGAGCTTCCGTCATATGATTATGCTGTCTAACAAGAACTAATTGATTATCCATAAGAAATACACGTTTCACAAATGTATAAATTAATTACGAGAATTAAAAGCGATACTCGTAATTAATTCTCGTAACAAGAGGAACAATTTCTCGTAGTTAATCATGCTTTGAGGAACAATTTCTCGTAGTTAAATCATATTTGAGGAACAATTTCTCGTAGTTTGAGGAACAATTTCTCGCAATTGGGGATAACTCATATTTTACAAAAATAATTAAACGTCTGAAAATCAATAACTTAATAAAAAACAATAGGAACAATTTCTCGTAGTTTAGGAACAATTTCTCGTAGTTCAGGAACAATTTCTCGTAGTTGGCGGCTAATTTATGTGTTCAAGTTCTTGATTACTAATGAGTTAACTTCAAACCATTTTTTTGAGGAAGTCAAATCATTGATTAATATATTGAATTTTTTTAAAAAAATAAAAAAATTAACAAATTTTTTGACGTTTTTAAAAAAATGTTGAAAACGTGTTGATAATTACTAAAAATAATAGTGTTTAAGTCATTCTTTGCTAAGAACTTCCTTGGTTTTAAGTGTTTATATTTTTGTATCGTTTTTAGGCTTTTCTTTTCGCTTTTATCGAGTTTTAACCTATTTTTGGTACTTACCTATACCTAAGTAAATTTTAAACGATTTAAGCCTATACAAAAGAAGTTCCGCCTGAAAACTAATTTTTTAGTTATTTGCAGTTTTTGAGCTTTATTTTCTCTTTAGTCAAAGTATTAACCCTACTAAATTTTATTTTGTAAGGCTTGTCACGCTGTAAAATCAAAACAGCGGTATTACTTTGCGAAAGGCGTTTTGCTGAAATGTAAAGGCACTAATACCCTTTCATTTTTTTGGTCATAAATATAATGTTTCCCAGCCTGAGTATCTTCTCCTTTTTCGGGCGTAGTAAGCTCCAAATATTCCCCTTCTCTTCCATCAGGATTAGCGATAATACTGGCTGAACGAGCTAAAAGCTCAAATTTGTAAATTTTTGGATAAGCGATTAAAGTATTGGTGATTTTTCGGTATTCCTCCTGACGGTCTTGATAATGGTCGTACATAAAAGCTCCCAAGACACTCAACAGCAATATCAATGAGCAAATTATCCCGTATTTAGTAAAATTATTTTTAACTATCACTTTTGGATTATCGGTAATGATTGCTCCTTTTTGTTTCCCAATAGCCACCACCACCTTTTCGATGGCATCCGTATATTTTTCGTGTTGCAGTTTATCTTGACTAATTTTCTGGTTAAGGACTTCAATTTGTTTTTGATACTGAGCTGCATTTTCTTGTCTTTGTTGCTGATACAAATTTTGAATCAAGTCCAATTCTTGGAGGTGAGCCGTCTTTTGAGCTTCAAAGAGTAATAAGACCTGTTTATTCATGGTAATACCAAATTGAGCCTGATAGTGTCCTTGCAGTTTTTTGAATTCGTCTTCAGATAACTCTTTGAGTGCAGTGTTCATCATTTGAAATTTAAAGATTTTGTATTGCTTGTTCAACGAGCCATTGGGTAATCATATCAGGAAAATCATCAAGGTATTTTCCTTTTTGCATCATTAAGCGTACATCGGTTTCGCTTTCCGAGCCTTTGCCAAAATCTCCAAAGGGTTTACAAGGCAACTTGAATCTTTGAGCATACGCTTTTAATTGTTCCAATTGTTTATCCAAATCGTTAAACTTTTCAAGGTTTGGATAAATCAAAATGTCGTGATGTTCTCCAAATATCTGTTGTACTTTTTCAAGATAGCTCATACAGGCTAAGTAATTCGTATTGCCAGCCACAACCACTTGAAAAATAAATTTCAAGTCAAATTCTTTTTCTAATTCACTTAATTCCCCAGGTTCAAAGAACGTAATAAACAATTCTAAAAACTGGTCAGATTCGAGCGTTCCAAAATCAATAAAAACCTTCTCAAAAGCAAATTCATTTTCGCCAAAACGTTTAAGCATTTTCATAAATAACTTTCTTTCAATATTTTTTTGTTCATCTAAGATGTTAAAAAATACGACCCTTTCTTTCTTATTTTTGGGAGGGATGAACCGTAGATTTTGGGTTGAAGACGTTTTACTATTGAAATCCGCATCAATGAATAAAGTGTTTTCATCAAGGCAATTTTTGAGGGCTAATAGGTACGTTAAAAAAGACTTACCAGCTCCTCCCTTCCCTTGAATTTGACAATAGATTAATCGAGTATTTCTCATGGTACAAAATAAAAAGACAGGTTCAAAAAACAGGCTGTTTTAATAAACTGTTAAAAACCTAAATCCTTAGTGTCTTGTTGTTCAAATTCCCTCCATTTAACTTTCTCAAAATTCTCATTGAGAGGTTCAACAATTTCCGAAACAGGCATCTTTTCAGTAGGTAGGGGAGGAATAATTTCCAACACGGAGCTTGTCAAAATAACCTCTTTTTCCACCAATACCACCCCTTCTTTTTTTACCGATTTAGGTACTTTACCTAATTTAGTTTTATCTTTTTTACGTTCGATTTTAGCGGTTTGTAATTTTTTAGCGACTCGAATTCGAGTCATATCAATAGTAGATTTAGAAATGGGAATTCCTAAATCTTTGGAAATAAAGGCAGCAATAAATTCAGCCGTATGTTCATAGGAGAATACCGATTCATAGACTTTAAAGAGCATGAAGTTTCGTTTTCTCTTGTTGGAGAGGAAAGCATCTTTTAGCATTTCTTTGGTAAATTCTATTTTCATAAAGCGGTTCATCAAGGCGATTTGAGTATTATAAATGGTCAAAAAAGCCCATTTATTAATTTAGTGTAGATATAGTGCTAATTTAATAATGATATTTAAGTAATATTCTCATTAAATGGAGTGATTAAATTTACTTATTTCTATCAGGAGAATATTTTATAAAAATATCCTCCTGATAGAAATAGAAGCATTTTTTCTTATCACGAAGATAAGAAAAAGAATTGAAGAAATAAAAAAATAGCAAGCTATTTTTAAAAGGAAAAAGGAAAGTGCGAGAAAAATATTAATTAAGAAAATGTTTGGCGAATTGAAAAGCGTATAGTAGTTTTATTTATCTTTTGCAAAAAGAACAAGGTGTGTCGAAATGTCATAACAAAATATCACTACGTTCCCTTTTGCTATGACATTTCGACCCGCCCCCACCCTTTGGGATGTGGTCTACCCCTTGTTTTTTTCGTAGTTTGCCCCGACTTTGTCAGGGGCATCGCAACGAAAAAAAGTGAAAAGGCAGATGTATTTATGCTTTATTTTTTACCCCTAAGTCTAAGATACTGGTTCGTATTTAGGGGTATCGTGTTGTTAATGAAACGGTTATAAACTTAGTAAAAATGAAGGAAGAGTCCTTAGTAACAAAAAAGAAGAGCAAGCCGAAAGTGGAGCATCCGCAGGACAGGCAACATCCCAAAACCACCCAGATACAATTTCGGGTGAGTGCGAAAGACAAGCAGCTTTTGGCGTTGAAAGCTAAGGCAACAGGTAAAAAAAAATTGAGTGTTTATCTGTTGGATTTAGGCTTAAATGCCAGTGAGGAAGTGGTTG
>JBBRMR010000096.1:0-16363 GCA_038230735.1 Cytophagales bacterium | reverse complement strand
AACTCACGAAAGGATTCTAATTGTTGCATTACTGTTAATTAGAGTATATGAGTTTAAGGCTTATGAATTTATGAGTAATCACTCGAAACTCTCAAGTCTGTAAACTGCATATTTAACTCAATTGGCTAATAAACGTGGTTGTGTTAAAAAAATAAAACGCAAAGTTACTGAGAAATATTCATAAAAAAGTTCGGAAGGTTTCTAAAACAAGTCATGTTTGCGTAATTTTGTGAAAATTTTACTCATTACAAATTAAAAGACCAAATATGGCAACTAACAGAACATTCACGATGATTAAGCCAGATGCAGTAGCAGACGGAAATTCGGGAGCAATTATTAAGATGATTGAGGAGGCTGGCTTCAAAATCGTGGCAATGAAAAAGACTTTATTGACGGCAGAACGGGCGGGGGAATTCTACGCAGTTCACGCCGCAAGACCTTTTTACGGAGACTTGTGTAAATATATGTCGTCTGGGGCAATTATTCCGATGATTTTGGAGAAAGAAAATGCGGTGGCTGATTTCCGTGTATTAATTGGAGCAACTAATCCAGCGAATGCTGACGAAGGAACAATTCGTAAATTATTTGCCACATCAATTGAAGCAAATGCCATTCACGGGTCTGATTCTGACGAAAATGCTGGGATTGAAGGAAACTTCTTCTTTGCAGGAGTGGAACAGTTTTAGATTAAGAAAAGAACTTCCCGAAAGTAAAATACCCGCAATGGATATTGTTTCGGGAAGTTTAACAAAGAAATTATATTCTCTTCAAAATCTCTTCACCAATCGCATCCGTACCCAAAATCATATTTTTTGGCGTATCTTTCGTGGCAATGTCGCCCGTGCGAAAACCTGCTTTCAACACGCCATCAATCGCCGCAATAATAGCTTCTGATTCTGCTTTCAAACCGAAAGAAATATCTAACAATAAAGCTGCTGAAAGTACCGAAGCCATTGGATTAGCAACGCCTTTTCCTGCAATATCATGCCCAGAACCGTGGATTGGCTCATAAACTCCCGTGCTGTCTCCAATGGATGCCGAAGCCAACATTCCCATTGAACCCGCAATTTGTGAGGCTTCATCCGTAAGAATATCTCCGAATAAATTGCCCGTAACCACTACGTCAAATTGGGTTGGATCTTTGATTAACATCATCGCACACGAATCAACAAATTGATGAGTAACCGTTACTTCTGGATAATCTTTGGCAACTTCTTGGACGGTTTCTCTCCATAAACGGCTCGATTCCAATACGTTAGCTTTATCAACGGACATGAGTTTTTTTCCACGAGTCATGGCTGAATCAAAGGCTTTTCGGGCAATACGCTCTACCTCGTATTTGCTGTAAATCATGGTGTCGTAAGCGGTGTTTCCTTCGTCAATTCTCTCTCTTTTTCCGAAATATACATCGCCCGTCAATTCACGGAAGAACATAATATCGGCACCTTTCAAAATTTCGGGTTTAATAGAAGAAGCTTCTAATAATTCGTCAAATAATTTGATGGGACGAAGATTTGCGTACAATCCTAACTCTTTACGCATTTTCAATAAACCTTGCTCTGGACGAACTTTGGCGTGTGGATCATTGTCGTATTTGATATGACCAACTGCTCCGAAAAGAATGGCATCAGAGGCACGCATTTTTACGAGTGTTTCTTCTGGAAGTGGGTCGCCCGTTGCTTCGATGGCAACGTGACCGATGAGTGCTTCGTCATACGTAAATTCATGACCGAATTTCTCAGCGATTTTCTCTAAAACTTTTTTACCGATGGCGGTAACTTCTTGTCCAATTCCGTCTCCTGGGACTACTAATATGTGTTTTTTCATTGTTCGGGTTTACTATAAAAATCTATTATTTGTTGAAATGCTCCTAATAATCGAGGCAATTCATTTAGATAAAAAATATCATTATCAATTGTTATATTACTGCCTTCCAGTCTAATAAAATTCCATGCGTTACCAATGGTAACAATGCCGTGAATGGTTTGTACGGGGCTTTGTCTGCGGTAATTGAAAATTTGTGCCGCATACATTTGTGCTATACATTGCGGGATTCCTAACTCAAAATCTGCATTTTTAGCCTCCACAATGCTAATGACAGGGGCTTCAATGATTGGTGAGTTAGCTTCCATCGAAAGTAAAAAATCACAATGCCCTTTTAATCCTAATACTTTATCAATGTCAAAATTATACCCCGAAAAAAAGGTAAAAGAATCGTTATTTGCCGTTATTAACTCATTGAGAATAGGCACAATGATCAATTCGGATTTTGCTTTTTCGGTTGCTAAGGGACGTTTCAAATTAATAGCCAAAACCTGTTTCAAAAGGCTACTTGGCTCGACTAATTTGATTTCAGAAAAGATATTTCCTTTTCTGACTTTTAATGACAATGCTTCAACATCGGCATAAGTATATTTTGAATATGACCGGGGCATGATGGCAACGTTTTAGATTTTAAATCAAATTTAACATTTTTTGCGTTGCAATGATAGCGGAAACGGTTTGGTCGGAATCTAATCCTCTGGTTTTGAGGTATTTATTTTTTTCTTTCCAAGTAATTATCGTTTCACAAAGAGCATCCGTTTTTCCTCCTGGGGGAATTCTTACCGAATAATCCGTTAATTCTGGCAATTCGATATTTTTCTTTAAATAAATCTTTTTCAAAGCATTCATGAAGGCATCGTATTGACCGTTGCCCTGGGCGGATTCTTCAAAGACTTCCTCGTTAATTTGTACTTGTAGCGTTGCGGAAGGTTTTAAGTTTTTTGAGTGGGTTAAGACGTAATTCAAAACCTTTACTTTCTCTTCAATAACCTCATAATCAAGTACATCTGAGATAATATAGGGCAAATCTTCTTTCGTAACTACCTCTTTTCTATCGCCCAATTCAATGATTCTTTGGGTTACTTTTTTGAGGTCGGAATCGGATAATTTCAAGCCTAATTCTTGCAAATTCTTCTCAATATTTGCCTTTCCAGAGGTTTTTCCCAAAGCATATTGGCGTAATCTTCCGAAGCGTTCTGGTAATAAATTATTGAAATAAAGATTCTTTTTATTATCGCCATCGGCATGAATACCAGCCGTTTGCGTGAATACATTTTCCCCAACAATCGGCTTATTGACGGGAATTCTGAAACCCGAAAAAGTCTCTACTAATTTACTGACTGAATACAAAGAGGCTTCTACGACTGTCGTTTTCACTTCGGGCATAAAGTCGTTTAACACAGCAATAGTGCTTGCCAAAGGAGCATTTCCCGCCCGTTCGCCCATGCCGTTTACGGTTAGATGAAGTCCGTGTACGCCCGCTTTTATTGCTTCCATAACGTTAGCAACGCTCAAATCATAATCGTTATGAGCATGAAAATCGAAATGCGTTTCGGGAAAACGTTTTATAATTTTATCCAAAAATTCAAAGGTTTCTCTTGGCGTAAGTACTCCCAAAGTATCGGGCAAAAGTACCCTTTCAACGGGGTGTTTCGTCAGAAAATCAAGGTATTGAAACACGTATTCGGGTGAATTATGCATTCCATTACTCCAATCTTCCAAATAAACATTACACAAAATATCCTTTGAACGAGCCAACGCAATCACCTGGGCTATTTCTGCAAAATGCTGTTCGGGAGTCTTTTTGAGTTGATGCGTCAAGTGGTTTAATGAACCTTTGGTGAGCAAATTCATCACTTTTGCCCCCGCTTTAATCATCCAATTGATGGATATTTCTCCGTCCACAAAAGTTAAAACTTCGATTTTGTCTAAACAATCGTTCTCCTTTGCCCAAGTCGTAATTTTTTTCACGGCATCAAATTCTCCGTCTGAAACTCGTGCGGAGGCAATTTCTAACCTATCAACTTTTACTTCGGTTAATAATAATTGAGCAATCGTCAGTTTTTCGGAAGCCAAGAATGATACTCCGCTGGTCTGTTCACCATCTCGCAGGGTGGTGTCCATGATTTCGATGTATCTGCCCCCCCCGCCCCCAAAGGGGGAGCTTTCTCGTCTACTTGTTTCTGAAGAGGAGGTTTTTCCAATTATATTTTTCATATTTGCTTATTCCAATTAAATTATCTTTCAACTTTTAAGGTCAAAAGCTCCCCCTCTGGGGGTTAGGCGACCGACGCTTCGGGGGCTATTCTTTTAATACAAACTTCTCTCAGTAAACTCCGCTATTTCTGCTTTCATTGATTGCAAATAATCAATATCATCAAAGCCATTAAGCATATTGTTTTTCTTGTAGCCATTGATGGTAAAGCCTTCGCTTTGGCCCGATGCCACAATCGTAACTTTTTGCTCTGGAAGATTTACTTCGATTTCCGCTTTCGGATTTGCTTCAATTGCCAAGAAAATTTTATCTAAAAATTCTGGACTAACGGTTACAGGTAAAATCCCAATGTTCAAGGCATTACCTTTGAAAATATCCGCAAAGAAACTTGAAATCACACAACGGAAACCGTAGTCATAAATCGCCCAAGCGGCGTGTTCACGGCTTGAACCCGAACCGAAATTTCTGCCACCTACTAAAATACTTCCTGAGTAAGTCGAGTTGTTCAACACAAAGTCTTGCTTTGGAGATTCGTCGTTGTTATAACGCCAATCTCTGAATAAATTATCGCCAAAACCTTCACGTTTAGTTGCTTTCAAGAAGCGTGCAGGGATTATTTGGTCAGTATCCACATTTTCCATGGGTAATGGTACTGCGGTGGAGCGAAGTACCGTAAAGCTATCGTATGCCATTGTTTTTTGTTTTTTATCTATTCAAAAAATACTCTTTAAACAGCGCTAATTCTTTTAGTTCATTTTCGATATATGCTTGAAAAAATTTTTCTCCTACTTGATGTTGCAAAATAGATACACCTGCATCAATCAGCCTGATGCCCTGTTGGGTTAGCATGATGTTATCAAATTTATCTCCTGAAATAGTAGAAGGACGTTTCAAATCATTATGAACAAACCCTTTTTGATGTAACTGCTTTAATTGGTCTTCAAAAACATCAAACCAAATTTCTCGCATTTCCACTTCATACGCTCGATAATCCAAGGGAATAATGCGTTCCATCACCAACATATTTGCATCGATGGCTTCGTTATATTCCAATCGTTCAAATTTTACCAGCAAATCATTGATGGTATTGGCAAATTTCATTTTCTCCGTCTCTGAACCAATATCAGAACGAGTGTCATTGGTAAAGAGCTTGCCAACTTCCGTATCTGACAATACTATGACGGTATTATTGGCTCCGTAAGATAATTTGCGTGGGTAATTTGCCATGATTACGGATTATAAAAATTCTCTTGGGTCAGTAACCACACCCGTAACCGCCGCCGCCGCTGCCACCAAAGGCGAAGCTAAAAGCGTTCTTGCTCCTGGACCTTGGCGACCTTCAAAGTTTCTATTTGAGGTTGAAACGGCATATTTTCCCGCAGGAATTTTATCATCATTCATCGCCAAACAAGCGGAACATCCTGGCTGACGAAGTTCAAAACCCGATGCCGTCAGAATATCTAAAATACCTTCTTCTTTAATTTGAGATTCTACGATGTGCGAACCTGGTACTAACCAAGCTGTTACGTTATCAGCTTTTTTACGACCCTTCACGATAGAAGCAAAAGCACGGAAATCTTCGATACGTCCGTTGGTGCAACTTCCCAAGAAAACATAATCAATTTTCTTGCCGATAATTTGCTCGTTTTCAGCGAATCCCATGTACCCTAACGATTTTTTGTAACTGGCTTCTCCGTCAATTACTTGATTCGCCATCGGGATATTCTGAGAAATTCCCGTTCCTAAGCCAGGGTTTGTTCCGTAGGTAATTTGTGGTTCAATATCAGTCGCATCAAAAGTATATTCTTTGTCAAACGTAGCTCCATCATCTGTTTTGAGGGTTTTCCAGTATGCCAATGCTTTTTCCCAAGCCTCGCCTTTTGGTGCTTGCTCACGACCATTCAGGTAATTGAAAGTAGTTTCGTCAGGAGCAATCATACCACCTCTCGCACCCATTTCAATCGACATATTACAAACTGTCATCCGTCCTTCCATAGACATATTCTCGAACACATCACCCGCATATTCTACAAAATAACCCGTTGCACCTGCGGCTGAAAGTTGAGCGATGATGTATAAAGTAACGTCTTTTGGCAGAACACCTTTTCCTAATTGACCATTCACGTTTACCCGCATTTTCATGGGTTTTGGTTGCATAATACACTGCGAAGAAAGCACCATTTCAACCTCCGAAGTACCAATTCCAAAGGCAATTGCCCCAAATGCCCCGTGCGTAGAAGTATGTGAATCTCCACATACAATTGTCATTCCTGGAAGCGTGATACCATTTTCAGGACCAACCACGTGGACAATACCGTTTTTGGCATGACCCAATCCCCAGTGAGAAATACCGTATTTTGCCGAGTTGGTTTCCAACTGCAATAACTGATTGGCAGAAAGCGGGTCTTGGACGGGTAAATGTTGGTTAATCGTTGGTGTGTTGTGGTCGGCAGTAGCAAAAGTACGAGCAGGGAAAAGTACCCCAATACCACGACTTTCCAAGCCCAAAAAGGCAACGGGACTTGTTACTTCGTGGATAAAGTGACGGTCAATCAGAAATACATCTGGACCATCTTCAATTTTACGGACAACGTGGGCATCCCACACTTTGTCGAATAAGGTTTGTGGATTATTCATATTCTTGTGTTTTTATTCTGTGTTTTGTCTGTAAAATGTGTTAGGGCATAGTTTTTTCCGTTCTGAATTAAAGTTTATAGAAAAGAGATTAATCATATAAACTTAAACGGGTTAGGTTTTTCAACTTCAATATTATTATGCCATTCAATTCCATTTTTTTCTACATGTGTAAATAATTGAGACCCTTTTTCTGTAAAAATTGCATTTGTTGTTATTAGATTAAGGTTCATAAGAAAATTTAATGCTTTAATATTTGATAAATATTTATTATATTTAAATTGAGGTTCTTTCCCTAAATACATAAATAATTCCAATGAATTTTGAGGAGAAAAATATTTTAAGCCTAATTGACAAATGGTATTCTGTAAATCATCTATGATATAAGTTTTAAGATATTCAACCATTTCGGAAATTTCTATTCCATTGATTTTATCTTCTTTATTTATTTCATCTAACTGACTTTTTAAATCATTATTCTCTTTAATTAATCGTGCTAATTGCTCAGAAATTGAAGCATAATCTGTATCATCAGCTTTTACCCAACCTTTCAAATTATCCCTTTGACTTAATTTATTGATACTTTTATGAATAGAAGATTCTATTTTATCTAAATTTTCACAAATACTTACCAATTTGCCCTTCATAATAGAATCTTTAAATTCTTTCAATAAAGGTGAATTATCAAAGAAATCTGTAATTGTTACACCATCTTTTTTAGCTTTCTTTTGCGTTGTATTATCATCAATAATTATAACAAAATGGGGTTTGTTAACAGATAAAGCATATTCATACTCTAACTGAGTATAGCTTTTGTTAGAGTTCGGCTCAATCGAACCATAACGTCCTCCGATAACTAACATATAGATATCCGACTCGTCAATCCATTCTTTAATTATTCCCCACTGACTTTCATCACCTGCGATAAATAACTCCATACCCGCAGGTATATGTCCCGCCTCTAAAATAGCTTGTACGGCAGTTTGACGTTCTTCAATCAAATCAATAAATGTCGAAGAAACAAAAACTTGTAGTTTTCTTTTTTGCATAATTTTAAATAAAAGTTATTAGGTATTTCGCACTACAAAATTGCAAATTATTTTTCACCTTCACATACTGCCAAACGCCCAAACAATAGCGTTTTTAGTTCATAATGAAAAAAAATCGTAAAACTGCATGGATTAAACACAAAAAAAGCCCTTCCAAATTAATGGAAAGAGCCTGTTTTATGAAATCGACCAAATTTATAAACTCGTAATCAAAGCATCAAAATCTTCTTCCTTATTAAATACTCCTCGTCGTTTATTTTGATTCATAAGTAAAATTTTGATAAAATATTCGGGTGGATAAAACCCTTTTAACCGCCCAAAAATCTTTCCGTTATAATCCAAAAATACAGTAGTCGGATATTGAAATGCTTGATATTTATCCGAAAGTTCCAACCCTTCCAACTCTTGCACATCCACTTTGTAGGCAAAGTATTTCAAACTCACTATCGAAGCAACTATTTCATCCGAATATGTTTCGTTTGCCATCTTCCTGCAAGGACTACACCAACTGGCGGTAAAATCCAAAATGATTGGCTTCTTCAAGCGTTTTGCTTCTTGTAATAATTCCTGATAACTGCCTGTAAAAAAGGAAGTTGTCATAATATCCTGAGCCTTTGTGGAGGTGGATATTACGAATAATACTACGATAAAAAGATGTCTATTAAGTACGTTTTTCATATAGTAAGATATGTTAGATATGGAATATAGTCAATAATCAAGCCATAAATAATAGTTATGAGATATAAACTATGAATGATAGATATAAAAATTTGAAAATCAGGTATTTAATGGTGAATTTTTATTAATTTATCATTGAAAGTCTAATCGTTTTACAACAAGAAACCCCGAGCAATTGCTCGGGGTTTCTGTTAATATAAAACTTGAAATAATTATTTTATTACGTCTAATGCTTTCAAAGTTTCGATGCTTCTGTAATTCCCTGTTGATAGACCTTTATCTTTTTGGAATTGTAAGATAGCAGCCTTAGTTCTTACTCCGATGATGTCATCAATTGGACCTGGATCATATCCTTTTGCTTTCAAAGATCTTTGGATTTGGATGATAACCTCAGTAGTCAATTTTTGATCACAAAGTACCTCAGCCCACTCAGCATAAGAATTTGTTGAAACTTGTGCGGTTGTAGTAAATGAACCATACTCCGCAGGAATTGTAGTTTCAGCAGTTTTTGGAGCAGATTTAACAACAGTCTTAGTGATAGTTTTGTATTCCGCAGGAATTTCAACCTCACGTGTTGCCGCAGCACCAGCCACTACTTGACGAGTACGAGTTCCGTATTGTGCAGGAGTATCAATAACTTTTGTAGTGGCAGGTGAGACTAAAACTTGTTTAGAACGAGTTGCCATTACCGCAGGAACTGCAATTTCACGAGTTGCCGCAGCAGAAGCTACCACTTGTTTCGTAACAACTTGATAACAACTTGCACTATTGGCTAATTTACCAGTACCAGCGATTGTTCCAGTAGCAACACCATCACCAGGAGTTGCACATGGAGTTGGTATATCCAACAAACGTACAGTTGCAGGAGATACTACTATTTGCTTAGTACGAGTAGCGTATTGTGCAGGGATTACTTGCTCTTTTACTTCTGCATCTTTCACCAATACTTGCTTAGTGATGGTAGCATATTCAGCAGGAATAGCCGTCTCACGTGAAGAAGCAGCCTTTGCCAATACAGTCTTTGTGATAGTTTTATATTCAGCAGGGATTTCTTTTTCCGTTACACGAGCAGGCTGATCCACAACTTCACGAGTAATTGTCTCGTATTGAGCCGCAACTTGAGTAGCAGTAGCAAATGCAGCGTTTACACCAGCATTTGCTCCCGTTGGTGCAACCACCATTTGCTTTGTAAAAGTAGTATATTCAGCAGGGATAACAATCTCACGAGTTGAAGCTGGAGTTGCAACCACTTGCTTAGTTACAGTTTGGTATTGAGCAGGAGTCGTAACTTCTTTCGTTCCAGCAGGAACTTTCAATACTTGTTTCGTGATAGTTTTATATTCAGCAGGAACTTTCACTAAACAAAGGATACGACAATCATCTGGATTGACTGACAAACAGCCTGGGTCTGCCTTTCCTTTTTCGTATTTTGTATATTCATCACGGATTTTGATTCTTTCAGTTACAGTCTCATACACTGGCGGAGTCGTTACCAAAGTAGTTGATGCTTCTTTCAACAACATTTGCTCAGTTACCGTCTTGTAAGTAGCAGGTACAACTTCTAAACGCTTAGAAGCTTCTTTTACTAACACTTGTTCAGACATTGATTTATAACCAAACTGTTGAGCCGCCAAAGTAGAAGATGCTTCTTTCATTAAACGTTGCTCCGTAACTCTTTTGAAAGTTCCTGGGATAACGGTCAATACTTTTGAGGCTTCTTTCACCAAGATTTGCTCAGAGGCAGTCTTGTATTCAGCGGGGATAGTTTCCAAACGTGAATACGCTGGCTTAGTCATGTACTGTTCATTTTCTGTTTTGTAAACCGCAGGGATAACTGTAAACGTTTTTGAGGATGGCTTTGAAACATATTGTTCAGTTTCTGCCTTCAATACAGCTGGAACGACCTCCTGTTTTTTACAAGGGCTACCAGTAACTACTGAACCATCTGTTCCTATAAATGACTTGCGAGCATTGTCCCAAGAACCTGCCAAGAAAGAACCCGCTGGGCAACCGCCAACGAAGATATTTTCTGTCATAGTCTTGTAAGTTGCAGGAATAACTTCCAAACGCTTAGAGGCTTCTTTCACCATGTAACTTTCTGTTTCTGTCTTGTAAACCGCAGGAACAACCGTTACTGTTTTACCAGCTTCTTTTACCAATACTTGCTCTGAAACGGTCTTATAAGTCGCAGGAACTACCTCCAAACGCTTAGAAGCCTCTTTCACGAGGACTGATTGGGTTTCCGTACCCATTATTCCAGCCACGACCGTAAGAGTCTTGCCCGCTTCTTTGGCCACGTACTGCTCAGTTTTTGTGGTAAACTGTGCAGGCTTCAAACATTTTGCGTAACATTTGCCATCAACCGGATTGGGGGGCAAGTCATTTTGGGCGTTTGCCGCAGTGCTGACCAAACTGAGTACTACTGCTGAGTAAAGCAGTGAAAAGTTGAGTTTCTTCATTGTTGTTGTTAGGGAAAAAAAGAATCAGGTGTTAAGGGTTTACTTAATATGACAAAAATATATTGGGGTTTGATAAATACGAGACGCAAAATATCCAGCAAGGAGATATTCTATTAGTTTATGGCGAAATAAGGACATACAAATTACTGATAATCAGCTCCGTTCAACGGCGAGGAGCATTAATAAGGACAACTCTATTGCAGAGTGTAGAGAGCGGAAGTGATAATTCTTGCGTAAATTTGCAGATATTTTATAAACATTGCAAATTTTTTCTAAAAAATGAAACTATTTTTATAATATTTTCTTTGAAATTCCTCTTAAAAATTATCATTTGGGAATATGCCTTTTACATTCTGTTTATTTGTAACGTTGTGGATTACGAATAGTAACGGTTTTAATAAAATTATTAATCAAATATAAATTAAACAGTTGATGAAAGTTACAGAAGCTATATTTTTACAGAGTAATACGGACTACGAAAAATGTCCGAAACCCGATAAACCCGAATATGCCTTTATCGGGAGGTCGAATGTGGGCAAATCTTCCTTGATTAATTCCTTAGTTCAGAAAAAGAACTTGGCGAAGACTTCGCAAACGCCTGGCAAAACGCAATTGATTAATCACTTTCAGATTGATAAAAAATGGTATTTGGTCGATTTGCCTGGTTATGGTTATGCAAAAGTCAGCAAGACCGACCGTGAGAAGTTTGAAAAGATGATTCATGAATATCTGGAAAACCGTGAGAACTTGATTTATACCTTTGTATTGGTAGATATACGTCATGAACCACAAAAATTGGATATGGAATTTATGAATAACCTTGGGGAACAAGGTATTCCCTTTTGTATTGTCTTTACCAAAGCGGACAAATTATCTCAAACTGCAGTGAATAAAAGTTTGGAGGTTTATCAGGCTCAAATGCTGGAAACGTGGGAGGAAATGCCACAATTTTTCGTAACCTCGTCCGTTAATGGAAGCGGTCGGGATGAAATCTTGAAGACTATTGATAGTTTAAATAAGGAATTTTGAGGCTAATTAAAAAGTCAAAATTAAAAATTATTGTAAGGAAACTAATATTGCCAATGTGAGTGTATAAAAGTATAATTTAAACATTTAGGTATTCCTTGCGATAATAATTTTTAATTTTTAATCCATAATTTTTAATTAGAAAGAGTAATTTTGTAAAAACATTAACAACAACAATGGAATTATTAAAAGAAGTAGCGAATATTTCGGGGCAGAGTGGTTTATATAGAATTTTAAAACCTACTCGCACGGGCGTAATCGTAGAGAGTTTGGACGGCAAGAAGGCTCGTTCGGTTGTGGGAGCAAATGCTCGTGTGTCCGTTTTAAAGGATATTTCGGTGTATATGGCTAATCACCAAGACAATTCAATTCCGTTAGGAGATATTTTCTTGGCAATCCGTGAAAAACATGGTGAAAAGGTGGACATGAACGTTAAGAATTCAACCGATGCAGACTTGTTTGATTTCTTGGACACCGTTGCCCCTGATTTTGACCGTGAAAAGGTTTTTGCCTCAGACGTGAAAAAGATGATTAATTGGTATAATATCATTTCAGCTAATTTGCCAGAGGTTTTTGAGCCAGCGGCAGCGGAGTCTGAAACAGCGAATACTGAGGAGGTTGCCTAATCAATAACCAAAAATGATTTTTAGATTTAGAAAAGTTCTGCGAAATACTATTTTTGCAGAACTCTTTATTTTATCCTTTTAGTATTTTAAAATATGAACCTCCAAATTGATTCAACGACTGAAAAATCTGAAATTTTTAGCCAAATTGCCTCTGAACTTACCGCTTTGGGCTTTGAGATTGTCAAACAAGATGAGACTCGCCCGTGGGGTGGTTTTTTTGTGTTGGATGAAAGTCAAGCACCTGCTTTTGCGGCTCAATATTTTCCACAATTGGAAATGTCTGAAATTCAGATTACTAATAAATTATCTCCCAAAATTCTGGTGGTTGCTCCGCACAAAAGACTGTCGTGGCAATATCATTTTCGCCGTGCCGAAATCTGGAAAGTGATTGCAGGAACAACAGTAGGGGTAAAGATTAGTGATACTGATGAACAATCAGAGGAAGTAAAGGTTTTAGAATCGGGCAGTTTTATCCAGATGGATACGGGCGAAAGACACCGTTTGATTGGCTTGAATGGTTGGGGTGTAGTAGCCGAAATTTGGCAACACACCGACCCCGAAAACCCTTCGGATGAAGACGATATTGTGAGATTACAGGATGATTTTGGAAGATAAAAATATGTCAAAAACAAAAGTAGTAAGTGAGTCATTGACCACGATGACCGAAATGATTTTCCCGAATGATACCAATACGTTGGGCAATCTGATGGGGGGGAATTTAATGCGTCTGATGGACGTTGTGGGAGCAATATGTGCCCAAAAACACTCTAATCGTATTGTAGTAACGGCTTCGGTGGATAATGTTTCCTTCAAAGAAGCGATTCCACTCGGAAGTGTAGTTACGTTGCAAGCCAAAGTAACTCGGGCGTTTAGTTCATCAATGGAAGTAGTGATTGACGTTTGGGCAGAAAATATTCCCGCCCAAGAGCGAGTATCAACCAATAAAGCATTTTTTACCTTCGTGGCAGTGGACCAAAGCGGTCGCCCGATTGATGTGCCACAAGCAATTCCAGAAACGGAGGAAGAAAAGGAATTATTTAATGGAGCCTTACGTCGCCGCCAATTACGCTTGGTTTTGGCAGGAAGAATGAAGGCTTCGGAGGCTGTTGAGTTGAAAAGTATGTTTGAGTAAAATGTATATAAAAAGTCCTTTGGAATCGTTCCAGAGGACTTTTTATAAAATCTTGATTGTCTGTGGAGACACATACAACGGTTAAAATATTAGGCTTTTTAAGTAAATTTTCGGATTGTGCATTTCCCTTAGCGAAGGCTTCCTTTTTTCCAAATATATTGCTAAATTCAGTGCATATAACCCGCCGTATCGCTTTGTTTTTCCAAATCAAATAAATCATTAATTACCTCTACTAACTGGTCGGCATCGCCACGTTTGCAGGCGGCTTTAAGATTAAGAACGGGCGATTTCATAATTTTTTGAACAATAGCCATGGTAATTTTTTCAATCTTATCTGACTCTTCGGGTGAAAGGTTTTTCAAATGACGAGCTACTTCTTCTTTCCTTATTTGCTCTAAGGCATTTTTCAATTTATTTATCGTGGGCGAAACCACCATTTCTCTCGACCAATCGTTGAATCCCAAAATCGCTTCCTCAATCACTCGCTCCACGTGGGGAATGGCTGCCAAACGAGTTCGTAGGGCTTCGTCTGCCCGCACACGTAGAGTATCAATATTATAAACCAATACTCCAGCAATATCCTCAACATCATCCGCCACGCTCCGAGGTACGGATAAATCTATAAAGTATTTGAACGAAAGCACGCCAATTTTATCCATTAATTGCTTAGTAATCAATGGTTTATCAATCATTACTGAAGAAATAATTACATCGGCTCTTTTCAATTCTTCTGCTAAATTTTTAAAATCTGCCATTCTGAAAGTACGTCCCGAAGCCACTTTCTCCGCCTTCTCACGACTACGATTCATCACCGTTATTTCGGCAAATTCTTTATCGGCAATATTATCACACACGTCCGCACCAATTTCTCCCAAACCCAAAATCAATACTTTTGGATTGTTAATATTTTGGGTTAATTCTTCAGTCAAGGCAACAGCTGCATACGAGGTTGAAGCGGCTCCGTCACGGAAAGAGGTTTCTTGGGCTACTCGTTTGTTAGCAAAGAAAATAGTGTGCATTAAACGGTGGAGAAATGGACCCGCTAAGTTGAGGTCTGCCGCAATTTGGTAAGAGTTTTTAACTTGATTAGGAATTTGTAAATCGCCAACCACCGTTGAATGTAAACCCGTGGCGACTTCAAAAAGGTGTTTCAGGGCTTCTACTTGAATATCAAATTGTTGGAAATGTGCAAAATATGATGCCGTATCAATAATCCCTTTTTGAGCTAAAAGGACTTTTATGATTTGTAGATTAAGGTTTTCGTTTGAAGCATAATAAACCTCGGTACGATTACAAGTTGAAACCACCAAAATCTCTTGAATACTGAATAAATCTCTAATTTTCAAAGAAAAATCTTTGACTTCAGCTTCGGTTAGAGCCACCTGTTCACGCACTGCCAGCGAAGCAGATTTATGAGAGAGACTAAATGCTTTGAATATATTTTCCATGTTGTCGTACAATTCCTCACAAAACTAACGAATTTTATGGTTCAATAATTCAGTTAACGGCTTGGAATGTACCTAATTATCTACTGAACGGTATTAAATTTTGATTCAAAAGTTTTGGGTTACAAAATTACGATACGATTGAATAGAATGGATGGTTGCTTTGGGTAAATTTTAGGAGAAATTGTAATTTAGAATGGTTTTAAATAAATGATTTATTGGTGAATACGATTCTTAGAATAATGCAATCAATAATAAAAAAGTGAGGTATGGAAATCTTAGTTTCCACACCTCACTTTTATTTTTTGCCGAAAGCCGACTGCTGAAAGCCGAAAACCCTTTTAAAATTTCAAATTCACCCCAACCAATACATTCGTTCCTGCCTGTGGGTAATAAAAATTTTCGGTAACCACCTTTTTTTCGTAAACATAGCTATAAGAATAACCATTAGATTCATAAAAAGTATTGAAAATATTATTAACCAAGAAACTGAAATTTACTTCTTTCAAGGTCTTTCCTTTCATGGTATAAATGGCTCTTAAATCGTTGGTGAAATAGGAATTCAACTTACGATTTTCATTAGAAGTATTATCCAAATACTGCTTTCCAACTACCTTCGACAAAAACCCAAACTCTAAATTTTTGAGTGGATTATATAAAATCTGCGAACCCAAAATAGTGCTTGGCGAGAATGAAATATTGGTTTCCGTAAATTTATTCACCACATCAGCATCACCATCATAATTGGGAACAATCTCAGTGAAATTCTTGATTTTATTGTTAGATAAAGTTAAATTAGCATTGATTTTCAAGGTTTTAGCTAATTTTACGCCTGCTTCTATCTCTATACCTATGCGGTAACTATCAGCTACGTTAGTACGAATTGCCTCACCTACGTCATTGACTTTACCTGTCAAAACCAACTGATTGGTATAGTTCATCAAATAAGTATTTACCGAGAAAGCTACATTAGATTTCTGAATTTTGTAGCCTACTTCCAAATCTTCCAAATGTTCAGATTGTGGATATTTCGGAGCGTTGTCCACAAAATCTTGGCGACTTGGCTCTTTATTTCCTACGCTATATGAAGCATAGAGTGATGAATTATCTGCCAATTGATAAGTCAAACCTAATTTTGGATTGAAGAAAGAATAATCCGTTTTTTGAGTAATATCTTGGCGTTTATCGGCAATGCCTTTTATCGAATAATTAACAGTACGAACTTGTAAATCGGCAAAAGCACCCAATTTTTCAGAGATACCATAATTGATTTTT
>JBBRMR010000095.1:0-16529 GCA_038230735.1 Cytophagales bacterium | reverse complement strand
GGTGTGAAATTCAAAAGCTGCGGAATATCTTGCCCCAAGTTCTGTTTTTGGAGGTATTCTTTGCTAATATCCGAATACGCCATGGCAGATTTGGCATTGGCACGAGTAGCACTTACCACTACTTCGTCAGCCACGAAAGTTGATTTCTGCAAAGAGAAATCAAGCGTTTTATCTTTCTGCAAATCTACGTCTTGTACAATTTTGGCAAATCCTAAATAGCTAATTTTCAATGTATAAGAACCTTGTGAGAGATTTTTGAGAGCGTAAATTCCTTGCTGATTTGTGGTTGTTCCTCTAACAGAATTTTCCAAAACTACATTGGCAGAAACCAAAGGTTTGCCCGTTTCAGCATCGGTGATTTTGCCAGAGAGGGTTTGAGCATTGAGCATTGAGCAATGAGCAGTGAGTAAAAGTACAGTAAACGTTAAACACGGAAGGATAAATGGACAGTGTTCCGCCACACGTGCGAAAGCAACATTTTGACTTGAAAATAAATAACGAAGTAAACTCTTAAAATTTTTCATGGATGAAAATTTTTAAGACAGATAAAGGAGTCAAATCCTGTCAGATTTAACAATAAATGAAAGCCATTAAACTTTGTGATGTACAAAATTCCCTTCGACGGCATTACCCGCATCAGGTTCAATGGGTATAATCTCAGCCCGTTATTATAAGGCACCCCTTTTTGTGATTGTGTGACAAAGGTAGAAGGAAAAAGTTAAGTAAAAAAAATAATTTTCAATTTTCAAGTTAACTCTGTCTGAATTTGGATTCGTGGGATTTATGGATGAATTGGATTGAAGTAAAATCCATTCATCCCTAAATCCCACGAATCCAAATTCAGACATTATCTCTACATTACCAACTTAAACCCTTCTCCATGTACATTAACTATCTGAATATCAGGTTCTTCTTTTAGGAATTTGCGGAGCTTGGTGATATAAACGTCCATACTTCGGGCGTTGAAATAAGTATCGTCGCCCCAAACCATTTTGAGGGCGTAACTGCGGCTTACGGAGTTGCCCATGTTTTCGCAGAGGAGGGTGAGGAGTTTAGATTCTTTGACGGTCAATTTTTGAGATTCTTTATTTCTAATCAAGGTTTGCTTGTCAGAGTCAAAAACAAAACCCTTGATTTGGAAACTCGTAACCTTTTCATTTTGGTCTTCTGCCTTCTGGCTTCTTCGCAAAACTGCCTGTAAACGAGCCAATAATTCTTCCATCGAAAAGGGCTTGGTCATATAATCATCCGCTCCCAATTTAAAACCTTGAAGCGTATCTTCTTTCATGGCTTTGGCAGTTAGGAAGATAATGGGCGTATTTCGGTCGGTCATCCGCACTTCTTTTGCGAGCGTGAAACCGTCCTTTTTGGGCATCATTACATCAAAAATACAGAGGTCGAAAGATTGTTGGACAAACTTCGTGAGGGCATCATCGCCATCTTTTGCCAAAGTGGTTTCGTAGCCTTTGATGGTCAGGTATTCCTGCAATAATGTGCCTAAATTTGGGTCATCTTCGGCGAGTAGAATCTTTGTCATTTTTTTGTTTTTGAGGTATTTGAGTTAGAAGATGTTTAAAAATTAAATTTGGTTTGTTTCGGAATAACAAAATCTCCTTTCGCATTAGCTTACTTTTCTTGTCTTGATACAAGAAAAGTAACAAAAGAAAATCAAGAAATCCCGAAACTCGTTACGCTCAAACAGCGGGATTTCGCAATGAGCTTACAGTTTATTTCCTAAATTATTCATTTTTAGATATTTACAAAATTTAAACATCTTCTTATTGGAAATTATAAATTTACGTTCTATAAATAATTTAAATACAGGGAAAGAATCTATTGAGCATTAACATATTTATTTATAAATTTTTGCTTATCTACTTCTTCCACTATTCCATTTTTAAAACTTTTAATCCAAAGCATTCTACTATCCGAGTTATCAATAAAAATATTTCTTTTACTATCACTCCAAGTCTTTTGAGGTCTCCAAAGTGAGAACTTTTTTAATTTCGGATTTTCGTTCATTATTTTTCTTGCAAATAAAATAATTTCCTTTTTAACTTCTCTTTTTATATCATCTTCATAACCCCATTTTCTTAAAGTTTGATAACTACTAACTTTTACATACTTCTTTAATATTGTGTTGTACATAAAATCGTTCTTTTCAAGAACCTCTTTTAATTTTTGTGGTGGTTCAAATTCCCAAAAATCAGCTATCCATACGGGACGGACAAATATTTTTGTATCAAAGTATGTCGTAAATGCTAATGGACTATGAACTGAATATTCATCAAGATTCAATAGTTTAATATTCATTCGTTTTGAATTTAATATCCAAAACATCTTCTCCCCATAAAATTCTTCTCTGGTTTGTATAACTCTTTTATCAATTGGTGAATATTGAAGTTCGATGACAACCTTTGAATTTGTATAAATATCGGCAATATGCCACTTATTTTCATTACTTATTCTAACCTCAGTATTCTCTTTATCAAAAAGTTTTTTCCAATTTAAGTGCCACTCAGTTTCTGGTTCAAACCAATCATCACAATTATCTTTTTTGTTATGTTTCCAATGCCAATTATAAATTTCACCACAAAAAGAATTTACTATACCATTACACCCAATACAATTAGCTTTTTGATTTGGTGTGGCTCTAACTTTATCCTCATTTTGTATTGCATATAGCATTATATTATTGATTTTTCGTAAAAGATATACTTATTTCTCTCTAAAATAGTAATGTCTCTGTTGAACATGGCTACAAAAGATAAAATTAACCATGAAATTCAGTTATCTTTTTTACTGATTTGCATGATTAATTCGGCAAAACGACCTCAAACTCACTCCCCTCTCCCAATTTACTCTGCACATTGATTTTGCCGTGGTGTTCTTCAACCATTTTTTTCACGTAACTCAATCCCAAACCAAAGCCTTTTACGTCATGCACATTGCCCGTAGGGACACGGTAGAATTTCTCAAAAATTTGCTTAATAGATTCTTTCGTCATGCCGATTCCTTGGTCGCTTACTTTGATAGAAAGTCCCTTTTCGGTGTTTTCAGTCGTGATTTTGATGAGAGGTTTTTCGGGAGAATATTTATTGGCATTGTCCAAAAGATTGAAAAGAATATTGGTCAAATGCACTTCATCTGCCTGAATTTCGGGGTTTTCAGCTTGCAAGTCTTTTTCAATAATGCCTTCCCGTAATTCAATTTGTGGGCTAATATTTTCCAACACTCGCTCAATAATTTGATGGATATTTACCGTACCTAACTTTAACTGTACTTCGCCACGTTCCATTTGGGCGGTTTGCAAAACCTTTTCTACTTGCGAACCAAGCCGTTTGTTTTCGTCTCGGATAATTCCCAAATACCGTTTGAATATGGTTGGACTTCCCGCAATTGCTTCATCGCCAAGCATTTGGGTTGCCAAAGAAATCGTAGAAATAGGCGTTTTGAACTCGTGCGTCATGTTATTGATGAAATCGTTTTTGATGTCCGCCAATTGTTTTTGCTTTAAAATCGTACTAACTGCCACATAAAAACAGCCCAAAACTACTAAAATCAGTAGGAGGGAAGTGGCGTACATCATCCAAATATTCCGAATGATGTAACGGTCTTGATTGGGGAAATAAACCCGCAAGTAGTTTTCAGAACTATTATAATCATTTGGAAAAAGATTGACGGTATAAGTGTCTTTATCGTTCTTCAAACCCGTCATTTTATATTTCGCCGAAGAGGCATAATGCAAATAACTGGGATTTTCAATGCTACTAATTCCGTATTCAAAAGGAATCTCAATGCCTCTGTTTTTTATTTCATTTTTCAGTAAAGAATCCAATATTTGATAATTGATTCGGTCATAAATACTGCGTTTGGTCGTCAAGAAATCACCGATAACTTCCTTCGCCATTTCGGCTTTGTTCTTCACTTTTTGAGCTGTTTCGGCGTACTGAACTCGGGTGTCGATATGAGGCTTTCGGTCTTTCTTCCTCTTGGTAATCAGCACCTTAGACTTTTTTAGGGAATCTTCGACCATTAAATTATTATGGCGTTGGAATGCTTCTTCCACAATATCACCTAATTGTTTTTGCCCATTCATTAAACTCACAACGTCCTCATCTTTTAGGTCAATCGAATATTCTTGATGTTCTCTGATTTCGCCATTTGGAAATACTTCTACCCCTTTCGAGACTAAAATATCCGAGGGAAAAGCTTTATCGCCCATTTTGGCTAAATTCATTGCCAACGATGGCTTATTTTTGATGATGGATTCTGTCGGTTTCTTTTTGTATTTTTGGGGTGTTTCATAAGGCTTTGCAATGGCTAATAATTGCTTTTTATTTTCTTCGGTCGCAATTTTTCTTTGCATGAAATAATACATCTCTTGCTGAGATAACTTCCTGACTACCTGTTGCATAGCATCACGGACATTGCTACCGAACTGGTCGTTTTTAGTCCGAACCGTAAAGCCAAGCCAGAACATTTGGAAGACAATCAACCCCAACAGGGCAAATGCCATTAATGCAATGATATATCGTATTTTACGCTGAGTCATTTCTCTTTCGGTGAATGGTAAACGGTAAAAGGTGAACGGTTTTGGATTTACAAATTCTTGCGTTAATCATAAGTTATCGGATAGGATAATATGTGGATTTAACCTTAAAAATAAGAGTTTTGTATCCGTTTACCTTTTACCGTGAACCGTTCACCTTTTTCTATGCAACATTTTATATTTTTTTACGTCTATTATTCTGTCAGCAAAATTAACGTA
The DNA here is from genome assembly GCA_038230735.1 of Cytophagales bacterium. Classification (GTDB taxonomy): domain Bacteria; phylum Bacteroidota; class Bacteroidia; order Cytophagales; family Spirosomataceae; genus Arcicella. The sequence goes on along the minus strand of JBBRMR010000095.1, from coordinate 11,758 downwards.
AAACTTGTCTCTTGTATTCTGTTTAACATCTTTTAACAGAGTGTAATAATTTGATATTGAGACTGTTTGTTAAATTTGTTACTGAGAATTGTAATACGGACAACCTTGTCCGTTTGAATTAATTTTTAACTTACATAACGGACAAGGCTGTCGAATCGTCGAACCGCCGTGTTACAAACAAAAAAACAATGAAAAACATCATCACAACCGCCCTCATGCTGACGATAGGAATATCGGCGATGGCACAAAAGAATATTTCGCAAAATATCGAAGAAAAAGATGGCAAACTGAAAATCCATGTTGAATCTTCACAAGACGGCAAAAAAGAGGTTTTTGAGCGTAATTACAACGTGGAAGGGATGAGCCAAGAGGCAAAAGAGAAACTCATCAATCACATTACAGATTCGTTGTGGACAACATCGGGCGAGGGCAATCGTAAGCAAATTCGTATCAAAGTGGATAGAAATGGCGATAATGCTAATCCTAATTCAAATGATAACGATGTGCCTTTCTCTTTAAATTCTCCCAAAGGAAAAACGAAGAAAAGAGTTGAAGTTTATAAAGATGGAAAGAAAATTGAGCAGGATTTAGATGGCGATAAGGATATAACTATGTTCTTCAAGGATTTTGGGAGTGATATGGAGAAAAAATTTAAAGATTTTGACCATAAAAAAATGTTTAGTTCAATTGAGCCAATGATGAAAGATTTTAAGTTTAAGTTGGATGGTGACATGAAAGATTTTGATTTTTTGAACGAATCAAAAACCGTAAAAGCCCTCAAAATCTATCCAAATAAGCCTTTTGACAATAAATTGAACCTCAAATTTTATGCCCCCGAAAAGGGCGATGTATCAGTAATCGTTACCGACCTGAGCGGGAAAGAAGTTGGTTCTCAAAAATTCAAGGATTTTCAAGGCGATTTTATGGGACAAGTTGATTTGAAGAAAAATGTAAAAGGAACGCTGTTTGTAACCGTTACGCAGGGGCAGGATGGGACGGCGAAGCGGGTGGTGGTGGAGTAAAAAAGTCGTAGGTCGTAGGGTGTAAAAAAGTCGTAAGTCAAAAGCGTTTGAGTGGTAGGGATATTTTCCCTTATGACTTAAAGACTTTTGACTTACGACTTTTTTTATGACAAGACCGTTTGAAGAATTACCTATAAATCATTTAGATTTCCTAAACTCAATATTTCCTTCAAAACCCAAGCAAGCCAGTATTTTATCAACCTCCTCAAAAGTTGGGCTTAATTGTCTTCCTTCAAAACGGGAGATTCTGGATTGATGAATGCTTGTGCAAATGGCAATATATTTTTTTGTGTAGCCTTTTCGAGGCGTAATTCTTTGAGCTTTCCGTTAGTAAGCGTGAGAACAATTGTTTAACGGTGGATACTATTAAGAATTAGTGGTTGTTGCGATGTGCGATGTGCGAAATTATGGAGTTTAATTTTCATTTCCAAACAAATACCATCATTTATTTTATGCGTATTTGCATAAAATAAATCCGCTTAAATTTTGTTTTTGTATTAATGGAACACATACCTTTGAAATAATTAAGCCCCACCACAGTTTGGCGACCGAGGGCAGGGCTTATGAGTCTTAATCTTCTAAAAACAAAAACTCGTAACAAAGATATGAAGAGAAATCAATTTTTAAAAAACACTTTAGCTTTTGCAGCAGGAAGTGTATTATTTTCTTGTAAAAATGAGATGATTTCCAATTTTTTGGCTCTTGAATCCACAGATTCTTCAGATATTAATGAAGCAAAAGATTGGTTTCAAAATATTTATTTGAAAGAATTCAATAATTCAAATGCACGAATTAAAGGAGAGGATAAGAAATACAAACGCATAGCCAATTGGGATAAGGCAAAGAAAAATAAAGATTTAAAGAATCAGGAATGTATATTAGTACCAATAAGTTATGAAACCGCTGATACTCCTGGGTTTATGGTGTGGGATGATAATACTTCATATAAACAAAAAATGGTTAAGTATTATGCTCAGCCAATATTAGAAGGTCTCGTAGTTTACAAAGATAAAGGAAAGTATTCCTCATTTCTTCTTCAAATTTCTTATGACAGGTATCAATTAAAAAAGAAAGGTTCTGGAATTGACTTTGATAGGCTAACAGGTTTTATGTTGAAAGCTGATTGGGATGATAATATTATAGATGGTTCTAAAGTTATAGATGGAAAAATTGTTGGCAAATTTTCTTCCTCAAAAAATGCGAGAAAGATGGACTGTGTTACTTACACTACCAGTTATACAACAGTTTCAGTTACTTCTTGTGGAAATAATTGTAATGCTGTAACATTTACTTTACACACCAACTCTCATACATTTTGTTACCAAAGTTGGGATCCATTCCCTATACCACATGATATTATGCCTCCTTTTGATGATGGTAACGGATCTAGCACAACCTTTGATATAACACGAGAATTTAACCCCAAAAATGCTATTTGCCAACCTGGAAGTAATGATAGAGCAGTAATGAATCAAAATCTACAAGATGCCTTATTAGCAACTGGATAAGTAGCTGATTTTACTGGACTTTCTTTTGATAAAGCAGAAGCCCTTGCAAAATCTGTTGGAGGAACTGTAAAAGTATTTAAAACAGTAACAAATGGTATTGGTGTAGTCGGTTTAGTAGTTGATTCAATACAATTGGGAGTAGGTCTTTGGGACCATAATGTAACTTTTGAAGAAGATGGATTAAATACAATTCAAGTTGTTTTAGGGTTTACAGGACTCGTAGCAGGAGGACGGATTGCAGTTGTGGCAGGAGCTGTAACAATTGGTATTTCGGTTTACTCTATGACACTTGATGAACAACCAGTTTGTCAATAGCAAAAATTATAAAATCAAAACTGAATTATAATGACAAAATTAATTTTGATAATTAGGGATAAAGCCTGGTTTTATACCAATCAACTATATCCTAATGACACTTATGAAGATAATTTTGGAGATTTTAAGATAAGATTTGCTCTTTTTTTTTACCACCAGTTCTATTAATTATTGGTATCTGTGCTTGGTTTTTTAGTGTATTCCTAAATAAGCCTGCAAACATTAGTATTTATAATTACCAAATTGTTATTCCTCTTTCAATAATATTCATTTATCTTTATTATTATGCTTACTCATTTATTTTTAAGAAAATAGAAAAAATTCCTATCAATGAAAAGAACGATTCAGGGTATCTAAAAAATGGTATTTTTATTGTTGGAATAGCTTTATTAGAGCTATTAATAGCTTTTTTACTAATATTTTTATTGTTCAAAATACGTCCATAACTATTTTAAGGTTGACATCAATGGTTTATTAATAAATACTTTGAAATACTAATCAGCCTTTCTAACATTTTGGAAAGGCTGATTTGCGTAAAACCTCATCTTTCAATTTTTTGCACCGTGTGTAGCAGTAGGATTTGGTACTGTTTCGATAGGAATTGCTATTTATGGAGCAACGTAGCCATGTGAGTAATAAAAAGTTTAAACAGCAAAAAGAGGATGGATGATGATAAATAGTATTTTTTTTGAGATAAGAAATTTTATATTTACATGGCTAAAAAAGAGCTATGGGGAAGATTATGCTCATAGAGAACATGAATTTAGAATAGGGGTTTTTTGGATACTATACTATTTCGTATTGGTAGTAATGATTGCATTTATTACTACCAATTTTATGCCTTCATTAAATTTATCTTCAAAAACTTTGTTTATACTGAAAAAGAATTTTTTTGTAAAATTTTTAGGAGGATTATTATCAATTTTGTTTGTTGGTGCTATAAATAATCTATTGAAATCTGGACATTTATAGTTTTTCAAAGTACTTGATTTTTTGTTCCCAAATAATATTTTTATGGTGAATATTATTTAAGAACAAAAACCATGTTTAACCTCATTCTTGAAAATAAATATATCTACACTGTCTTTTATAACCCTTTTATCCAAGCCCTCACCAATTCAACCCCTTCTTTATGCGTAGTTTTTCGTCCTACTTCCGGCATCATGATGCCTGGGTCGGTGGATTCCATGCGGTAAATTAGGATGGATTTATCGGGATTGCCTTTCACAATGTCATAATCACGATTGCCCGAACCACGTCCTGCCGCTACGGGCGTTTTGTTGAAACCCATCGCTGTTGGGTTGGTTTCGTAAATACTCAAATTCAAGCCCGAAGTCATGGCGGGTCCTTTGGGATTATGACAGTGGGCACAGTTAATATCCAACCAAGCCCGTGACCTTTCTTCCAGCGTTCCCGTTTCGGGTTTATTCCAAACTGCTAACTTGGTACAATCCTTTAAATCAGGCAAATTATTCAACAGACCCGCTTTTTGCCAATATTTCAATTGATTTTCAGTACCGTTTTGATAAGTGAAATCACCATTCAGTTGCCTTACCGATGGACCAATCGGAGTCATTTTCTCTTCCCGATTATGACAACCTTTGCATTGATTTAGATTCGGAACAGAATATTGTTGTGTACGTTTTTTACCGTCTGAATATACATAACTAACCTCCTTGGTATCTCCCGCTACTTCCAAAACTGCTTCCGCTTGTTCATCATTCCAAACGTATTCCAAAGCTTTCCAACCCGTTTCTTCATGAATCAGTAAACGAGTTTCCATCAATCTTCTTCCTTTTGAAAAATCTCTAAAATCGTTGGGATAATAAAAGGTTTTGATGATGGTTGTGCCTACGGGAAATTCTAAAACTTCGGTAGCATTATAATCAACCGTTTTACCTTCGGGGATTTTAATAAAACGCAATTTCTCGGCATAATCTGAAAATAGAGGCGTATTTAATGTGTAGGGAATGATGCCCTCAACTGGTTTTTGTTCCGCCATATTTCCCGAAAAGAACCCGTATTCTGAGAGATTCATTTTAGGGGCATTTGCCTGATTTTCAGATAGATGGAGGGGATTGAAGGAGAAAAACGTAATAAGAATAAATATCAAAATAATACTTTTAATGGGTTGATTAAGGAAGTCTTCGGATTGGGCATCCCCCTTAGCGAAGCCTTCCTTATACTGCAAATATAAATATTGAATATTATTTTTCATTCTTAACAATCTTTACAGGTTCGAGCGTACAATCATACTTGCTCACGTCACGAGATATACCTTTAAAACCGTGTTCAGCATCAATGTTTACAAAACTTTGATTTTTATTATTTTGAATACAAATTTTCTTATCAGCCAACGTATTTCCCTGATTATCAAGGTTTTTGGGGTCAATAATACCATCGTAAATAATGTGCGGAACATCCCTTCCAAATTTCAATTTAAACCGAAACATCATGCCAAATCGTCCTTTACTGGTTGGGCGGATGTGTTCACGGACGTATTCATTGTCGTGGATGCTGATGGCGGTGGGATAAGGATAATAATCTTTGTCGTTGATGGGTCTTTCCGTCATTAAATAACTGATTATTCCCGTGCCGATACTCTTATTATTGATGATTCTATTTTGAAAAATCTCTACATTATTGGTAGCCAACAACAAAATCCCTGTACCATCAGAAACGGAGGCAACAATATTTCCTTTGGGAGCAAAATTAGCAAAATTATTATCGTGAATATAGTTATTGAAAACCTTGCAAAACCCTCCTTTTTTCTGAACTAAATCGGGTAAATCGAACACTAAAACCCCACCAGTATTCTCGTAAGCCTCGCAGTCATGCACGCTGGCGTAGAGTGAATTCTCGATTTCAATTCCCGCCACATTATGATAGGCTTTGGAGTTTTTTACTTCAATATTCTTGGATTGACCCACATAAATCCCCGCATCCGAAGCCCCAATTGCCACACAATTATCAATCGTAACGTTTTGACACTGAACGGGATATAAACCATAACCTCCGTTTTTTTCCGAAGGTGTACCCGTCCATTCCACTTTTACGTTTCTGAAAGTAATTCCCTTTACATTCATCGTTTTGATAAGGTCGCCTTTTGAATCTTGAAGTGTCATGTCCTCAATCGTGATGTTTTCACCATTAGAAACTCGTAATCCTTCTGCCCCTTCGGTTTGCCCTTTGAAACTGAGAATGGTTTTGTCCATTCCCTTACCTTTGATGACAATATTTTTCTTGTCTTCTATCGAAAGGCTGTTCGTAAAACTGAACGTTCCCTCGTCTAAATTCACAACGGAACCGTTTTCTGCCATGATTAATTGAGTCTGGATTTTCTTTTGAATGGCTTGCTGTGAGAAACCTATTTGGTAAGTCACTAACAATGAGGCGAATATGAGGAGATTTTTCATTTGAATATTGTCTGTAATGATTACGAATTTAAAGAATTTTTGGGAAGATTATACACAAAGTAGGTATTTCATTTTCTGAAAAATTCTCTCTTCATTTAAAACGAAGGCTTTCATGAATTAATTTAAATTCTCGAAAATGTGAAATCACGATAAATAAGTGTAACGGTCTTTTCGTAAATTGCTTTTGTTTTAATCAAATTCAATCAAAAATGAACTCAAACCTCAAAAATATTTCAACCGAAATCCTTTCTAAAAACTGGTACACCCTCAACAAAATAACCTTTGAATATTTGCAAAAAGATGGCACATGGATAAAACAAAGTCGTGAGGCGTATGACCGAGGCAATGGTGCCGTGATTTTGTTATATAATAACGAAACCAAAACCGTGATTTTGACCCAACAATTCAGAATGCCGACCTACATCAACGGCAACCAAACGGGCATGATGATTGAAGCCTGTGCGGGGCTACTGGATGAAGATAATCCAGAAGACTGCATCCGTAGAGAAACCGAAGAGGAAACAGGTTTTAGACTCACCGATGTCAAGAAGATTTACGAAGCGTATATGTCGCCAGGGTCAGTTACCGAAATTCTTTACTTCTTCGTGGGCGAATACAATAACAACCACAAAATCAACGAAGGCGGAGGCATCGACCATGAGAATATTGAGGTGATGGAATTGGACTTCAAAGCCGCCTTAAATATGGTCAAATCAGGCGAAATAAAAGATGCCAAAACGATTATGCTTTTGCAGTATGCGGAGATAAATGGGTTAATAATGTACTGAAAACTAAAATTGTTACCCGTATTCACTCAAAATCAAGAAGTTCATTAGTTCCTTGCCAATTACTACTGTTTTGATAAAGTTATCAACAGATTTTATAAATAGTTTAACGTCATAATAAATCCTCCCTAAAAGCCCATTTCAATCATTTTCTCCATGCGGTCAAGTGATTCATTATAAATAGAAATACTGACTTTTGTAGTTCCGTTTTTTTCGCTGAAATTCAAATCCCATTCAGAACTTGGCAATTCAGGGTTTTCATCTTTGTCTGCAAAAGCATCCAATAGTTTAAAATTGGTTTTTGGATTAATGGAAGTATATTCTTGAATTGACCAATGCTCTTGTCCTTCTGGACTCACCATGGCATAGAATCTTCATCCACCAACTTTAAAATTCATAAATTTTGTTCTTGATGCCCAAGGTTTTAGTACCCACCACTCTCCCAAATTTTCCTAAATTGTTCAAGCCATTCACCTATTTCTTTCATTTTCTCAGGGTCAAGTTTGTAATAAATCTCTCTTTTTGATGCTTCTTGCTTTATTAATTGACACTCAGTCAAAATTTTATATGCTTTGATTCCGTATTAGGTAGAATTTTAATGTTTTTTGGTAGGCTTTTTACCGATTCTTTCATCATTTGTTTTACGTGGTATGATTTTTCATAGTTTGTTTTACGTGGTATGATTTTTTATAGTTTAAACTCACAGTAATAATTAAGTCCTTTGAAATAAGGCTTGTCCAAGGTTTGATAAAATTCAATATTAAAAATAATAATGAGCCATACAACCTTTTAAGCCTTTGCAACGTCTTAGTATTGATTGAAGGTTATAAGTCCGTCCGTTAAGTAAATTTACCTAATGCTGAATTAGCACCAATGTATCTAATCCTACACTAATCAATTCAATGACCGTTTAATAATTTTAAGTACCAACTCATTATACTTTGTATTGGTTTAATCATCAAAAGATAGTAATTTTGGTGCAGAAATATAAGAAAAGTGCAAATTTAGGTTACTCCATAAATCATTTCAAAATTCAAAATTCAAATATTTTAAATCTGTAAATTCTTAATATTTCAATTGCCAATAGCAAATTCCAACAAACCTATGAAAAATATACTAAAAAATAATCCCGTAGCCATTGTATGTGCTTTCTTGCTTTTAGTAGCAACGGTTATTACCTACAGTAAGAATATTGTAGCGACTGAAAAAATATCACAAGGTTATTTCTCAGGAAAAATTAGTTTTGAAGATACCCCAAATCACAAATTGTATTCCGATAAGGTACAGGTAAAGAGAAGTTCGGAAAGAGGGGTTACAGTTTTCACGATTGTAGTTACCGATAATAATACGCCCGAGTCAGTTTTCGTAAAATTGTATAATGTTACAGACAAAGGAACATTCTTTATCCCAGGCGAAGGCGATTTTCAGAATGTGGGTAATCTAATAAAAGATGAAAATCAATATCGTGAAGAAACCAATTTTTATCAAACCACGTTGGCTAATGATGAAGGATTGAAAAACGGAGTAGGTCGTGTGAATATTATCAGATTGACCGAAAACGAAATTGAGGGAGAATTAATCATTATTGCAAACAATTCCGAAGGCAAACAAGCCCAATTGGAATCAGCAAGATTTAAAGCAAAATTTTAAACAGATTTAGGTCTGACAAGATTATATTTAGTGGTTAGGTGATACCAAAACGTTTGAGGCAATGCTTCAAACGTTTTTTGTGTTTTTGTATTTACCCAAGTTTACAAAAAGATATTCCACATAATTTTTGTATTTAACCAAGATTGCGTAATTTTGCACCCTCATTTAATAGGCAGATTCTGACTACTCCAAAAAAACTCATTTTGAAGAGTTACTTTGAACTCAGAAATTGTCCTAAAATAAAAGATAAATAACAAATAATCAATATATTAACAATGGCACGTGATTTAAAGTACACAAGAAACATTGGTATCGCTGCACACATTGATGCGGGAAAAACAACCACTACTGAACGTATCCTTTACTACGCTGGTGTGAGCCACAAAATTGGCGAAGTTCACGACGGTGCGGCAACAATGGACTGGATGGAGCAGGAGCAAGAAAGAGGTATTACCATTACTTCGGCAGCTACCACCGTAGATTGGAAATACAGAGACCAAGACTACCACGTAAACATCATTGATACCCCTGGTCACGTGGATTTTACGGTTGAAGTAAACCGTTCTTTGCGTGTTTTGGATGGTTTGGTATTCTTGTTCAGTGCCGTTGATGGTGTTGAGCCACAATCTGAAACTAACTGGCGTTTAGCAAACAATTATAACGTGGCTCGTTTGGGCTTCGTAAACAAAATGGATCGCTCGGGTGCCGACTTCTTGAACGTGTGTAAGCAAGTGAAAGAAATGTTGGGTTCTTATGCCGTGCCATTGCAATTGCCAATCGGTGCGGAAGACCACTTTGAGGGAGTAGTTGATTTGGTAAACTTCCGTGGTATCAAATGGAACGAGCATGATAAAGGAATGACTTTTGAAGTTGTGCCAATTCCAGACGATATGATTGAGGAAGCAACCGAATACCGTGAGAAATTATTGGAAGCAGTAGCTGAATTTGATGATACTTTGATGGAGAAATTCTTTGAAGATCCAGAATCAATTTCAGAAGATGAAATCATTGCGGCTCTTCGTGCAGCAACGGTTTCGATGAAAATTGTGCCAATGCTTTGCGGTTCTTCTTTCAAAAACAAAGGTGTTCAAACTATGCTTGACTATGTGATGGCTTTGTTGCCTTCACCAATGGACAAAGAATCAACTGTTGGAACAGACCCACGCACTGATTTAGAAATTGTTCGTCATCCATCCGTTACTGAACCATTTGCAGGTTTAGCCTTCAAAATCGCTACTGACCCTTACGTGGGTCGTTTGTGTTTTGTTCGTGCTTATTCAGGTGTTTTGGAAGCAGGTTCTTATGTGTTGAACAACCGTTCTGGTAACAAAGAGCGTATTTCTCGTATCTTCCAAATGCACGCCAACAAGCAAAACTCAATTGAGCGTTTAGAAGCGGGTGATATTGGAGCGGTAGTAGGATTTAAGGATATTAAAACGGGTGATACTTTATCGGCAGAAAAATTCCCCATCGTTTTAGAATCAATGGACTTCCCTGAGCCAGTTATTGGGTATGCGATTGAGCCTAAGAAATCGGCTGACCAAGATAACTTCTCGAAAGCAATTGGTAAGTTGATTGAAGAAGATCCAACCTTGAAAGTTGAGTCTAATGAAGAGACAGGACAAACTATTATCAAAGGAATGGGCGAGCTTCACCTTGAAATCATCATCGAACGTATGCGTCGTGAATTCAAAGTTGAAGTAAACCAAGGAGCTCCAATGGTGGCTTATAAAGAAGCCTTGACCAAATCGACTGAACACCGTGAAGTTTACAAAAAACAATCGGGTGGTAAAGGTAAATTTGCCGATATCGTATTCGAAATGGGACCCCGTGAAGACGGTAAAGAGGGCTTGGAATTTATCAACGGAATCGTTGGTGGGGTTATTCCAAAAGAATTTATTCCTTCAATCCAGAAAGGTTTTGATGCAGCCATGAAAACGGGTGCATTAGCAGGATTCCCGATGGATTCGATGAAAGTGAGAGTATATCATGGTTCATTCCACGATGTCGATTCAGATGCTTTATCGTTTGAAATGGCGGCAAAATTGGGTTATAAAGAAGCAGCCAAAGCAGCGGGTGCAAAAATTATGGAGCCAATCATGTCTGTTGAAGTGCTTACGCCAGACGAATATACGGGACCAATCACGGGTGATATGAATCGTCGTAGAGGTATGATGAAAGGTATGGATACTAAGCAAGGTTCACAAGTCTTGAAAGCCGATATTCCTTTGTCTGAATTGTTTGGTTATATTACTGACTTGCGTACCATGTCATCAGGACGTGCTACGGCAAACTTGACCTTCTCTCATTACGAATTTGTGCCACAAAACTTGTCAGAAGAAATCGTGAAGAAAGCGAAAGGATTGTAAGATTCAAGATTTGTTTTAGATATAGAACTCCCTCAGAATTGATTTTTTGAGGGAGTTTTTTTGTGGAATAGTTTTTTATGCTTTGAATTAGCGATTGAACAAGATAAAAACAAACAATAATTCATGGAAGTATTAACTAAAATATTATTTGAAGATTTATTGGCTGAGGCTAAATCTTTGGGGAATGAAATTGAAAACTTTTTGATTGAACGAGGGAAAGTTCATTTACTAACGGAGTGGCTAATAATTAAGGAATACACGCTAAAATACAATTTAGCCAGTACCAGCGTAGTTTCAAACTGGATAAACCGAGGAATTATTCCACCTGACTGTATTTTGGAAACTAAGAATTTTAATGGAATTAAGTTGATTAAAGATAAGGCTTTCAAATAGAATAAGTCTAACACAAATGAATAAATTATGAGAAATCATGCGGTAAATATGTGGTTTGATACTCAATGAGTTTTTTCAGAGTTTCATGATGAGCGTGTAGTTGGTTTGCCTTTGTCATGGTTTCCCAGATTAGAAAAAGCAAACGATTCTCAACGAAAAGGTTTTGAACTTTGGAACGTTGGTGCCTGGATTCGTTGGGAAGAATTGGATGAAGATTTATCGACTTATAATAGATTTTATTAATCACCAATAAATTGCTCATAACTGTCGATGGCGGCTTTGTCGATGGAGTATTTGCCT